>NZ_CM002128.1:1180255-1208045 GCF_000448565.1 Streptococcus sp. HSISM1
AGAAGACTTGAAATTGCAGATTGGCTATGCCAAAAAGAAATCTTGATTTCACCAATCGATAATCGTGACAAAATCTTACTGGATCTTGGAAAAGACCAACACGTGGTGACGGTCCGCTCCCAAATTCACCTAGCAGACGGACGCCAATTCCAGTTCAGCGAAAGCCGTCACAAATTAGATAAGTTCCATTTTGTCGACTATGCAGAACGGAGGAAATAAAGGAGGCTGGGACAAAAGTCCTAGCCTCTCAATTATTTTTGGATTGTCGAGCAAGACGCAGTGGTTGAGTGGGCTCTCTACGCTGATTTCATCAGCTTTTACAGCCCTACTCAACTGTGCGGAGGTGGGACGACGAAATCGAATTCTAACGAATGACTGATTTCTGTCCCACTCTCTTTTATTTTATCCTAAGACCAATTCATCACTAACCAGAGTTTCACCACTGTTTTGTTGGAAGAGGCGCATCAAATCTTCAACCGTTAGGTTTTTCTTTTCTTCTCCTTTGACATCGACAACGATCTTGCCTTGGTAGAGCATGATCAAGCGGTTGCCGTATTCGATAGCATGGTTCATATCATGCGTAATCATCAAGGTTGTCAAATCATGGCTTTCCACGATCTTTTGGGTCAATTCCATAACCATTTCACTGGTCTTGGGATCAAGCGCTGCGGTATGTTCATCCAGAAGCAAGAGTTTGGGTTTAACCAAGGCTGCCATGACCAAAGTCAAAGCTTGACGTTGCCCACCAGATAGATATTGAGTATCGACTTTGAGACGGTTCTCTAAACCAATATTCAGTTCCTTCAAGGCTTCACGGAATAATTCGCGATCCTTCTCCCGAACGCCCCAGCCCAAACCACGAGATTTTCCACGACGTTGGGCAATGGCCATATTTTCTTCAATGGTCAAACGAGAAGCCGTCCCCATCTTAGGATCTTGGAAGACACGCGCAATATCCTTAGCACGCTTACGAACACTCGTATTTTTGATAGAGTTACCTTCTAGCAAGATATCCCCTTCATCCACGACCAGATTTCCTGCCAAGATGTTCATCAAGGTTGATTTTCCAGCTCCATTTCCACCGATGACCGAAATGAAGTCCCCTTCTTCCACTTGGAGGTCCAAGCCTTTTAAGACGTGGTTTTCATTAACCGTTCCTGCTTCAAATGTCTTATGAATGCCTTCAATTGATAATAATGTTGCCATACTTTTCTCCTACTTATTTCCTAACTTCAATCCGCGAACACGAAGACGTTTTTGCGCCTCAGGAGCGAACAAGACAATCGCGAGCAAGATCGCATTGAAGAGACGAACCATATTTTGATCGAGATTTGGGATCTCGTATATATTTAAGATAATCAAACGGTAAACAATGGCTCCAACCCCGATGGAAAGCAAGCGCCAACCAATGGTCAATTCGTGGATCAAAACTTCAGCAATAATCACCGCACTCAAGCCGACTACGATCGTCCCTGTACCAGAAGTCACATCTGAGAAACCATCATTTTGTGCAAACATGGCTCCACAAAGGGCAATCAAGCCATTGGAAATCATGTAGCCCAACATCTTCATGTTATCTACATTGACCCCATTAGCCTCACTCATTGGAATGTTATCACCAGTCGAGCGCAAAACCAAGCCAAGTTGCGTCTTCATTAAGAGAGTTAACAAGATACAGACGATGATCAAGCAAGAAATACTAATCAAAAAGACAGCTTCTTCATTGGACAAGCCCAATTTCATGACACTTTTGAAAATGGTACTGGCATCGCCAATAGAGAGGTTGGGGACTCCCCCCATGATTTTAATATTGATAGAGTAGAGACCGGTCAAAGTGACAATCCCTGTCAAAAGGGCTGGAATTTTCATTTTTGTATGGAGAACCCCAGAAACCAATCCTGCGATCATTCCTGCTAGGAAGCCCATCAAAGTTGCAAGCCAAGGGTTTCTTCCTGCTTGAATTTGGGAGGCTACAACTGCTGCCCCAAGTGGAAAGGCTCCTTCTGCCGTCATATCGGCAATATCTAAAATTCGAAATGTTAAGTAAACACCGATCGCCATGATCGACCACAATAAACCTTCTGATAAACTTGATAAAACGAAATTCATCTCAAACCTCCTATTTTTCTACCTTCAACGAGCTAATATCAATTCCTAGTTCTTTAGCCATCTCTTTATTGGTATGCAATTCTAATTTTTCAGGTGTTTCAACTGCGACTTTTCCAGGTTTTTCACCCTTCATGATACGAATAGCCATCCGAGCAGCTTGTCTCCCCAATTCCTCATAATCGGTACCGAAGTTGTACAAGCCACCAGTAGCTACCATCTCAGCAGATCCACCAAAAACGGGTACCTTATGACTGATGGATACCTGTTTAACAGTGTCCATTGTAGAAGAGATAATATTGTCTGTCGGAACAAAGACGATATCTGCTTCTGACATGATACTGTCTGCTGCAGCTTTCACATTGTTACTATCGAGAATAGTTTTTTCAACCACTTGATAGCCTTTAGCTTCAAGGATCTTCTTCGCATTGTCTTTTTGGACGACTGAGTTAGGCTCACTTTGCGTATAGAGGATCCCAACTGTTTTCGCCGTTGGAAGGACTTGCTTAATCATGTCTACCTGTGTAGAGATCGCATCTTCTGACTGGTCACTTGTTCCTGTGATATTTCCACCTGGTTCCTTCAAGTTTTTCACCAATTTCGCTGCCAATGGATCGGTCACAGCTGAGAAGACAACCGGCGTTGTTTTCGTCGTATTAGCCAAACTTTGAGCCGATGGTGTTGCAATCGCAAAGACTAGATCACTTTCTTCCGCCAATTGTTTGGAAATGTTTTTCAGATTTCGTTGCTCCCCTTGAGCATTTTGGAAATCAATCTGGATATTTTTCCCATCCACATAGCCCTCTTTCTTCAACTCATCGATAAAGCCTTTTCGTGTCGCGTCGAGCGACTTATGGGTGATGTACTGGGAAATCCCAATCCGAAATACATTGTCTTTTTTAGTATCCTTTAGATTGTGTAAGGTCACCAATGATGTTAACAGAAGTCCTACAACCAGGACAGGTGCTAGCAATTTTTTCACTACTTTCATTTATTGACTCCTTTTCTGCAAAATAAACAAAAAATCCGCTTAGATCATTCTCTAAACGGATGCTTGAAATTCTCCAACAAGTTACAAAACCTCGGTCCATTTAGATACTAGCTCTATGGACCATCATCAAAAATCTTAGCCACATAGATACAAACAAATTGCTTGGGTTGTTTGCATCCATGAGATCATGTCTACAAACACTATCTAAAGTAGCTAAAGTAAAATTTTTGAGTTGAAATGGCTTGTTGCTTCATGTTTATTTTCTGCTTTCTTTATTTATGGGTAATATCTTACCTTAATTTTTTTAGCTGTCAAGACTATTTCAGAAATTTTTAAAATTTTTTGAAAATTCAACTAGCCCTGTCAAGAAAAAAATAGAGGCTGGAACACGTCCAGGCCTCTATTTTCTAATCTTCTTTTGATTTGGTTTCTTCATCATCTTCGACGATTTCAGAAATTTCAACTTTTACCTTGGTCACACGACCATTTTTCACCTTGTCATTTGTCAGAATCAAGTGTTTCTTTTGACTATCGACTTCACAGCTGAGTCGCTCTTTCAAGGTCGGAATTCGCCCAACCTCTGTCAGATAATACCCTGCAATGGTATCCACATCATCGCTTTCCAACTCAACATCAAAATATTCGTTAAAGTCATTTAGAGACATGGCTCCTTGTACGACATAGGTATTGTCCGCAATTTCAAAGACATCAATTTCCGCTTTGTCAGTCTCATCGTCAATTTCACCAACGATTTCTTCCAAGAGGTCTTCAAGAGTAACCAAACCAGACATCCCACCATATTCATCGAGTAGAATGGCCATTTGATTTTGCGTATTGCGCAATTCCTTCAAAAGATCATCCACAAAAATGGTTTCTGGAACAAACAAAGGTTCTTGCAAAATCTTTCTTAAGACAATATTATCAAAGCCATTGATAAATCCTTCGTTCAAGAGACGTTTGGTATGGATGAGACCGATGACATTGTCCTTGTCATCATCATAGACAGGAATCCGTGAAAAGTTTTGCTTAAGGATACTTTCAATAATTTCTTTGGTATCATCATTGATATCGACCATGAAGGCATCTGTCCGTGGGACCATGACTTCACGCGCTACCATTTCATCTAATGAAAAGATCCCTTGGAGCATCTCAATCTCGTCCGCATCTAGTGTTGCTTCACTATTGGTCAGCATATACTCGATTTCATCCCGCGTCATCTTTTCATCCGGATCATCGAATTCCATTGGCGTGATACGGCTCAAAAGGTTGGTCGATGCTGAAAGCAACCAAACAAAGGGACTGACAATTTTTCCTAATAGAATCACAATCGGAGCTGTTCGAACAGCCAACTCATCTTTCAAGTTCATAGCGATTCGTTTCGGATAGAGTTCGCCAAACACGATCGAAATATAAGTCAAAAATGCTAGAGATAAAAAGCTTCCAGTTGCAAGAGCCGTTTTAGTATTGCCCATCCATCCAGCAATGACATGTCCAAGACTATCCACAAGACTCGCCCCAGATAAGATGGTAATCAAGGTGATCCCCACCTGAATAGTGGATAAGAAATGGTTCGGTTGCTCCAATACGCTAAGAAGACGAATGTATTTTTATCTCCTTCTTCTGCTTTTTGCACTACACGAGAACGATTCAACGATACCATTGACATTTCGGTTGCCGAGAAAAAGGCGTTCAATAATGTCAAAACAATCAATAAAATAAATTCCAGTAAAATTTCCTGACTGCCAGGGTCTTCCATGGATACTTTCCTCCAGTATATAATATTGTATATTATACCACAAAATAGGAGAGCCTGCATTCTTCTATGTCATTTTCTTTTTTAACATCAAAAAATCAGGACCAGGTCCTGATTTTAGTGCTCTGCACTGGTAAAATCATAAAAGAAGGCATTGAGTTTTTCAACCAGCTCTAGCGATGAGAGACTACTTGTACAGATAAAAGGTTTTTCTTTAATTCCGGCATCATAAAGTTGGCCACCACAACATCTGCGTCTGAAGCTTCGATATCCTCTACTGTTAGATTATACTTGATCATCTGAGTAAATTCAAAGTTATCCGTACAGTAGAAATCTAGAAAATCGATCATGGATTTAGCATGGTGGTCATCAAAACGACTGATAATCAAGACCTTAATGGACTTCCGGCGGCGCAATAATTGTGGTAAGAGACGTTCCCAGTGAGTGTAAACCGTGTAGATCATGTGCTTGATAATTTCTTCATTCAGATTATGCTTCATGGTCTTCATATAAGTGATGATATGGTCTCTCAAATCATCATAGAAGGCTGGGAAGATGCTCATAAAATCTTCGTTGGTATTGGTCTTGGTATCAAATAAGAGGAACTCCGAGAACAATTCCTTCCGACCTAAGTGAGCTGTATTGTGAACGTGCATCAACATCTCATCAAGATTTTCGATATCTAAATCATAGGTATAGCATAGATCCTTGAACATATCTTTAATGAGTCTAGTGGATTCTTTTGCATAAGGATCTGTTTCTGCGGCTTCAATCAAGCTTTCTGGGCTGAAATAGAAATTTTCTTGAATAAAGATGATGAAGAACTGCTCCAGCACTTTTTCATTTAACTCGACACCCAACTGCAAGCTAAAGTAGCGCAACATCTCCTCGACATTGGTCACCCCTTGATATTGATCTTTATAGGCTTCAAAGGTCGTTGGAATGTCGATGAAATAGCCTTGCTTAATACGTGACAAGTACACTGTCAAGAGAACTTTGTAAGACTTAATGACAGAAAAGGTCAATGGATAGCCATAGAGCTTGAAGAAGAAGGTGATCAAATCGGTCACGGCCTCTTCCTTAAATTCTGGGAAAGGCCACTCCATATAGTAATAACGTTCCGCAAAATACTGGGCATAGAAGAAACGAACATCTACTTCATCCCCGACAAGATTCAAGGGTTTCAAATCAATCTTTACATTGTATTTAGTTTGAAGTTTCTGATTAATCGTCCGAATCAAGCGGTAGAAAGACTGGTAACTCAGATCAAACTTTCTGCAAATATATTCATTGGAAACATCCTTGTGGAAGAAGAGGTATTCAATCAAGGCGAAGGCTTGTGATTCTTTAAAAAAGTGATGGTAAATCACCTCAAGACCAACCGAATCTTCATAACTGATCTTGATCCCATTGGTAGAGGATTCAATTAAAAAATCATCAAATGTACTACGAAGATTAGACAAATCTTCTTTTAACGAACGTTCTGTACAATCCAAACGCTTGGCCAACTCTTTCAAGTGGAACCATCTTTTTTCCTTAATCAAGATTTCCAACAATTGCAATTGGCGTCTCTGTTTTTTGGATAAGAGGAGTCTCATCTTTCCCTACCTTTTCATATTTTCTTTCAAAATCACTTATATTTTAACACATTTCATAGCACTTGTTGACTTTTTTACGGTATTTTTTCAAAAAAATGTACAAAAAAGACTCCAAGGCCCATATAGGCGCTAGAGTCTAAGATTTATTAATGATGCCAAATTCTTCTTTTTTCTTCTGCTCCTTCGCAGCACGGTGGTTATCATAAAGATTTACCAAGAATTTTACAATTTCTTTCCCAATCGAATAGACTGGAATCGCGACGACCATCCCGATAATTCCGTAGATATTACTTGAGAGCAGTAAGAGAACCATAATGGTAATCGGGTGAACCTTCATCACGCCTCCAACGATACGCGGATAAAGAATATTGCCATCGATCTGCTGGATAATCAACATGTAAATGACTGCTTTGATCATCATATCCATATCGGTAAAAGCATAAGTGATGATCATCGGAATCAAACCGATGGTTGGTCCTACATAGGGAATCAAGTTGGCCAGCCCAGAAAAGATGGCAAAGACCAAAGCGTACTTCAATCCAATAAAACTATAGCCAATGTAGGCTAGGGTTCCAATGATCAAGGCATCGATTGAAATACCACTAATATAGCGGGAGACCGTTTCATTCAAACTAATCAAGAGGCTTGAGATATGGAGTTTGTCATTACGTAAAATGGTTCGCTCTAGCATGGGCAACAATTTCTTGCCATCAATCAAGAAATAAACCAAGAAGACAGGGGTCATGATCAAAATAAAGACCGTATTGACGATGGTATTGACCACACTTCCCAAACTGTTGGTCACACTATTTAAGAGATTCTGTAGGATATCCATATAAGAGAGATTCAACTGTTGAATCGTCGATTGGATATTTACATTCTGGAACAAAGGATTGGTCGAAAGTTTTCGAACCAAACTTTGGACTTCCCAGTATAGTCCTTGAGTTGAATTAATCAAGCTGGTTAACTGATTGATTAAGATTGGGAGCAGATAAAAGATCCCTAGACCAATAATCCCAAACAACAGTACTAGGGTGATCAAAATCCCAAACACACGCTTGATTTTTAAGTGTTTTTCTAACAATTCAACAATCGGGTTGGTGATATAGTATAAAAAACCTGCAATTAAAAATGGTAAGAGGATGGTATTCAGAACAGATACAAATGGAGAAATTAAAGTCCCCATTGATTTCCAAATATAGAAAATCACCGTCAATAATAAAATCTCACATGTCCAGAATAACAATTTACTATTTCGAAACATTCCTTACCTCCTGTTTTCTATTCTACCATATTTTATGTTAGAATAAAGGGGATTTTAATCAAAAGGATGAAGTTATGAATAATTTGATTGAACTACAAGACGTCAATTTGATCCGCAATGGAAAAGCCCTTTTAAAAGAGGTTAACTGGCAAGTGCAAGAAAATGAATGCTGGGCGATTTTAGGCCTCAATGGAGCAGGAAAATCGACTCTCCTCAAACTCCTCATGTCTGAATACTGGGCTAGTTCTGGCCAGGTAACGGTCCTTGGAACTTGCTTTGGAGAAGGGGGGATTCCTGAGTTACGGAAGCGTATTGGGATCGTTAGCTCCTTTATTTCAGAAAGACTGCCAGAGCATCTTTTGACAGAACAAATTGTCCTAACCGGTCAATACAAGAGTAGTATTTTATATGCTGCATACGGGGAGGAAGAACTAAACTGGGCACGGGATATGCTAACTTCAATTGGAGCTAGCGCTTTGATCGGTCGTAAATACCGGGAGCTCTCCCAGGGAGAAAAGCAGACCGTCCTCATTGCACGAAGCCTCATGGACCAGCCAGATCTGATCATTTTTGACGAAGCTTCTAGTGGATTGGATCTCTTTGCCAGAGAAAAACTCCTCCGTCAGATCCATCATATCAAACAACTGGATCACGCGCCTACCATGATCTACGTCACTCACCATGCCGAGGAAATTACAAAAGACATGACCCATGTCCTCTTACTCAAACATGGCCAAGTGGTCGAGCAAGGACCAAAGGAAAAGATTCTAACTCCCCATGTCCTAAGCCAATTTTATGAAGCACCAGTATCCCTTATTGATCTTGGTGACGAGCGACTCTTTGTCAAACCAGAAATCAAACACACAGAAGACCATGAATAAATAAAAAGTGCTAAGATTATATCTTAACACTTTTCAGATTTAAGACCAAGCCATCTAAGAAACTTCCCTTAAGTGAGTACGGACGTCAGCGACCTTCTTCGAAGTTCCATGACTTAGTTTTGAACCTAAAGTTTCAAAACTCCCGAGTTCTTGAAATAAAAGGATTTCAAGAACTATTCTCACGGCGGAAAGTTTCATCATTTTTTGATTGATTCAAAAAATTGGGAATAATTCTGATTTTTTTATAACTTCTTCTAGATTCCTTTGTACCATAATGTTTTTCCATATCCTGAAAAGTGCTAAGATTTTTATCTTAGCAGTTTTTGCTTTTATCGATTCCGTGCATACTCGATCATATCATATGGGAGAGTATTGGCACTTTCTCTTAGGGAATAGCTTTCTAATTCATTGACATTTTGACGCATGCGACGCGCTTGCTTGGCGGTAATCAGGTGTTGCGCTTCGTATTCAAAAATAATCTTACGCTCCAAATAATAGCCTCTCAACATTTCATCGATATTATTTGGTTTCACCCGGTTAATAACCCGCTCCACAAAGGCTCCACTAGTAATAATGGCCGTCTCTCTCAGACGAGATTCTTGCAGGTAAGAGATCAAACTGCTCCGATAAACCCCTTTGAGGTCTTCCAAACTTTCAATGATGATTTCCGTATTGGCCAAATAAAGGGCCGCAATCTGGTCATAATCAATGGCCTCTAACTTACTGTCTTCTCGGGTCCACCAGTTTCGCAAGCCAGACCCAAAAGTTAAGATCTCATGGACTAATAAACGCAAAAGACGGAAAGACACCAAGAGGTAATAGGTTAAGCGAGACGAAAGATTGCGATTGACACGTTGCTCCATATTGCGAAGATAGCGTTGGTAGACACGGTAGCCCCGCTCTCGAATCTTCCCTTCTTCATAAGCCTGTTCCAAGCCGTCACTTTCAATACTCAAAATCAGGAGCTTCAACTGTTCCCAGTCCCTTTGAATGAGCCTGTTTTCTTGGCCTAGAATCAAGTTTTCTATGCGCCCATGGTAGTTATCAATCGCCGCATACAAGGGCCCCTTGTGCTTGCTATTCTTTAGGTCTGCTTCTAATTCCATGACGACATCATTTAAAATCGCGATCTGCATCAGGTAGTCATTGGTTTCTTCCTTGTCTTCTGATAATTTTGGAAGTACTACTAAGCCTGCAATAAAGCTAACAAGGGTAACTCCTGCCACTAAAAAGAGTAGGATGGGGTATTCTTTTTCGATCTTGGTTGGAATCAAAAGAATCGTCGCAATCGAAACCGTTCCCTTCACACCCGAAAAGGTCAGCAATAAGGCATCTTTTAGATAATTTCTCAACGATTTTTTTAGTCGAACCGTTCGGAACCAATAAAAGAGGTAAACCATGACAAAACGAATCAAAAAGAGCAAGGCTGTCAACAGAAAGACAGATAGAACTAAAAGAAGATTATTGTAAATGGGACTACTTAAGATGGGCTTGGAAATCATTTCCAATTCCATTCCTAAGATAACAAAGACCGACCCATTTAAGATAAAGTTGACCGTATTCCAGACAGTATGACTCACAGTATCTACCCGCGCTTCAAGGAGGGTAATGTGCTTAAAGCGACTGGCTTTTAGGATTCCTGACACAACTACTGCAATGATACCAGAGACATGGAGTTCTTCTGCTAAGAAGAAGGTCAACAAAGGGAGACTCAGTTCTAATAACAATTCACTAGCAATATCACTGGCGCGAACACTCAAGAGTAAGGTTTGCAGCCAACGATTCACAAAGGCCGTCAAGATCCCCACCGCAAATCCTCCAATAATGGAGATTCCTAAGGAAATCCCTGCCTCTCCAAGAGAGAAACTCCCGGTCGCAAGAGCTGCCAAGGCCACTCGAAAGGCAACTAGACCTGAGGCATCATTTAGTAATCCTTCGCCTTTTAAGATATTCGAAACCCGCTTTGGAAAGCTAAAGCGCTCAGACAGGGAAGCAAAGGCTACTAAGTCGGTAGGACCAAGGGCTGCCCCAACTGCCATACAGGCTGCTAATGGAAGGCTCAGCCACAAGGAGTGAGCTGCCCAGCCCAAACTAATGGTTGAGATAAAAATCACTGGGAAAATCAAATAGAGGATGATCCGCCAGTGCTTTAAGACGGAAGTAATATCTACTTCTTCTGCTTCTCGAAATAAGAGAGGGCCAATGACCAAAGCCAGAAAGAGCTCGGTATCCAGATGAAAATTTTCTTCTGGCACAAAGAGGGCCCAACCAATCCCTAGTAAAATTTGAATCAAGGGCAGAGGAAGGCTCGGCACAAGTTTATTCGTGGCATTTGAGACAATCAAAATCATCGAAAAGATCACTGCATAAAGGAGTAGTTCCATATCACTCCCTCCTTAGCGTTCTTGGCAACAGGTCTCAAATTGCTGTTTTAACTCCGCAATCTTTTGGTCTGTCTTGGTTACATCCTTGTGCTCAATCTTCTTTTGGCACCGTTCCATCTCAAGCGAAACCAATTTCTTTTTATTTTGAGCATCTTTTTGGTCATATGAGCTTCATCATAAAAACCCATTGCACGCTCGTGGATGGTTGATTCGACAAAATGATGTCTCAATCCTTCGATTTTATTCTTTAAATATTCTTTATCCATGACGGTAGCTTTCTAATTTTTCGATCATGACCAAAAACGGTGGCTGATTCACTTGATTCAGTGTCCGGTAGATGGTCGCTGTATAGTCTTTTTGAGGGAGCTGACTGACAAAGTCCAGCACTGCATCACGCTCGATGTCTCCTCCCTCATGACCATAATAGATCATAATAGCCATTCGCCCACCTTTTTCTAGGCGAGCACAGATTTTTTCCATCGCCTCAATCGTGGTAGCAGGAAGAGTAATGACCGACTTATCTGCAGATGGCAGATACCCCAGATTAAAAATAGCTGCTTTTAGTGTCTCCACATATTTGTCCACATGCTGGTGGCCATCCAAAATCAACCGGACATGTTGAAGACCCAACTTTTTCAATCGTTCTTGGGTATTTACAAGTGCTTGTTCTTGAATATCAAAGGCATAGACCTGGCCTGCAAGTTGGGCTAAAAAGGCCGTATCAAGTCCATTTCCCATGGTCGCATCCACCACCACATCTTCTTTGGTGATGACTTCTGCTAAAAATTGATGGGCCATTTCAAGTGGTCGAAGCATCAGCAGTCTCCTTTTCTTCTAGCTTACATCCTTGGGTACTTCCACGCCGACGCATTTCAGTTTCAATGGCGTTTAGGACTTCCCATTTGTTGAGGCTCCACATAGGGCCAATCAACATATCCCTTGGCGCGTCCCCTGTAATCCGGTGGATGACAATGTGTTTGGGGATGATCTCCAACTGGTCACAGATGACCTTGACATACTCCTCCTGGCTCATGAGTTGAAGTCGTCCTTCATGATAGTCCCGTTGCATCCGTGTATTGGTCATCAAATGCAAGAGGTGTAACTTGATGCCATCAATTTCATTATCGGTCACACAACGGCGAACATTTTCCACCATCATCTCATGCGTCTCCCCAGGAAGGCCATTGATCAAATGGGATACGATCTCTGCCTTGGGCACCTGTTTGCGAATACGCTTGACTGTTTCAACATAGAGGTCATAACTATGGGCCCGATTGATCAATTCAGAAGTCGCTTCATAAGTCGTCTGAAGCCCCAACTCGATCGTCACATGCATGCGCTCTGTCAGCTCTGCTAGGTAGGCCAAGGTCTCATCTGGTAAACAGTCCGGACGCGTACCAATGTTGATTCCTACCACTCCTGGTTCATTGATGGCCTGTTCATACCGCTCTCGAATGACTTCCACTTTATCGTGGGTATTGGTAAAATTTTGAAAATAGACCAGGTACTTCTTCACATCCGGCCATTTCCGATGCATAAAATCAATCTCTTTGTAAAACTGTTCTCGAATCGGAGCTTCTGGGGCCACAATGGCATCTCCTGAACCCGAGACCGTACAAAAAGTACAGCCACCATGGGCGACTGTTCCGTCTCGATTGGGACAATCAAAGCCTGCATCAATAGGGACTTTAAAGGTCTTTTCTCCAAATAAGGTTCGATAATAATCATTCAAGGTATTGTAGGATTTCATACCCTTCATTATAGCAAAAAAAGAGTCGAACTCAAAACGCGAGTTCAACTCCTATTTGTTAGTTATTTTTGCTTGCCTGTAAAGCGCCATTGAAATCGCAAGCGATCATACAAGGGATACTCAAACTGTAAGACGGCAAGACCCAAAATCATACTGCCGAGAACGTCTGATGGGTAATGGACCCCGACATAAACGCGGGAAACCACAATGGTCACGATTCCCAGAACCAGCAAGCCTTGAAGGCAATAGCGGACTGTTTTATTTTTTACATGTTGGCTGATGATGATGATCAAACTTCCCAAAACAAGGGTAGACGCCAGTGAATGACCACTCGGGAAAGAAAAGCCTTTTTCCTCTACTAGATGAAGAATACTTGGTCTCGGTCTCTGGTAGATATTCTTTAGAAGTAGCACCAAAAGACCAGTCAATACCAGATTGCTCCCAAGGAAGAGGGCCTCACTGTACCATTTCTTATAGGCAAATGCCGCTAGCAGAAGACCCACCCAGATGACAATGATCTTGGTATCCATGACATGGGTCACCTTTGTAAAGAAGGCCGTCAGTGTTGCAGGAAGATCGCCTCGAATAGCAGATTGAATCGTGCTATCAAAACCAGTTAGTTGTTGCGGGTAAAAGCGAATTACATACCCGAGAATCACAAAAATGAGAAGGGCGAAGCTTGCCTTCGCCCAATGTTGTTGTTTATTTTTCATATTTTTTCAAAATCGGTTGCAATAAGGTATAGATCAACCCAAATGCGATGGCCCAAATCACCCCTTCGATCAGGTTAAACGGTGCAACCATTGCGGCTAAATAGTGGACAAGCCCTAGTGTTTTCGAAATATCATAGTTCATAAAACGAGCATACAAAGGGATTGCATAGACATAGTTCACCAATACCATGGTGATACTCAAGCTGATCGTTCCAACAATCGTTGCCAGGACAAATCGACCATGAGTCCGTTCCTTGTTCCAAATCCATGCAAAAGAAAGGACAAAAACAAGAACTCCAATGATATTGATTGGTAATCCAATCAAGGTTTCAAGCCCCTTATTATTTAGGGCTAATTTAAGGACAGATCGGATCAAGGTTACCCAAACGGCACTTTTAAAATCCAATAGGACCAAGGCCAACAAAATGGCGATGATACTCAAATCAATTTTGAAGAAATCTATCAAGAAAGAAAATTGATAGAACATCAAAATAAAAGATAAAGCGGATAAAACAGCCACTAGGGTCAGTTTACGTGTATTTGTCATAACAGGTTCCTCCAATTTTTTAAAAATTAGAGAAGCTGGAAAGACGTCTACTCCATCATTCTACTCTAAACTATTTAAACAAAGCTTAAACTCGAAACCATTCTAGTTACTCTAGCTGGTCTCCATCGAAACATGCCGTTAGTCAGTCCCAGCCACTAACGTTTTATTCCCATGCATCAGCTCTAAACAGATCAGAATAGCTGTCAGTCTATTCGTCTCTCGTCTTCTCCCATCCAGACTATACTGTCGGTTGTGGAGTCACACCACATCAGCTTGCGCTCGCGGACTTCTTTTAGAGTATGGAAAAGAACATTTCCTAGTAAAAGTCACCGCCGGTCGGGAATTACACCCTGCCCTGAAGACCCTTTTATGATAACAAAAAAACTTGCCTAGGCAAGTTTTTGTAACTTTATAGATTACATCGTTCGGTCTTTTAGTTTTCATCGGCTATTTGAGCTTGTCGTGCTCATAACGATGGCTCAACTCCAGCCCTTTAAAGCCCTGCTGGCGAAGAGCCTCATAGACAATCATGCAGACGGTATTGGAGACATTTAAACTACGGACATGCTCGTCATTCATCGGAATGCGAATGGCCTTCTCTTCGTGCTGGCGCATAAATTCTTCCGGCAATCCTTTATCTTCGCGTCCAAACAAGAAATAATGGGACTTCCCATCCTGATAAGAAACGTCCGAATAGGTCTGATTTGCAAACTTGGACACTAGGTGTACCTGACCGTCGCGCGCCGCTTCCATAAACTCTTCTAGGCTATCATAAAAACGGACATCCAGCTTGTCCCAATAATCAAGTCCTGCTCGCTTCATTTTGCGATCATCGATCGGAAAAGCCATGGGGCGAATGATATGCAAGGGGGAGTTGGTCGCTGCACAAGTCCGTGCAATATTTCCCGTATTTTGTGGAATCTGAGGTTGGAACAAGACGATGTGGTTTTGAGCAGCTGACTCTTGGTAGTCCAGTTCTTCAATATTCATACTCGATCTCTTTCTGATAAAAAAATAGCCACACTGCCCGGAGTCAAGCTCAGCAAACAGCGTGGTTACAGCTTCATTAACTTAACTCACAACAGGTTTGAAGTAAATCAACGAAGGTACTTTCTAAGTATAACACTTTTGAAGCTCCTGTCAATAGTTTTTTTAGATTTTTTTAAGAAACTTTATCAAAGTTTGCGATCCCTCCTCATTCTACTCTTTTGACGATTTTTCCTACTTGTTCTTAGCTTCTCAAAATTCCACCAGAAAATCCTTAAAAAAGATGAATTTTTCTTGAAAATAGAGTATGATAGAAGCATACTCTGGAGGTATTCTATGAAAATTATTGTTGTTGGTGGAGGAAAGGTCGGAACGGCCCTTTGTCGTTCTCTCGTTGCTGAAAACCACGATGTTATTTTGATCGAAAAAGACGAATCCGTTCTTAACCATATTACCAAACGGTTTGATATCATTGGAATTTTAGGGAATGGGGCGAACTTCAAGATTTTGGAGCAAGCGGATGTTGAAGACTGCGACATCTTCATTTCCATGACCGAGTACGACGAGGTTAATATGGTCTCTGCTGTTTTGGCTAAAAAAATGGGAGCCAAAGAGACCATCGTTCGGGTACGGAATCCGGAATATTCCAATTCCTACTTCAAGGAAAAAAATATATTGGGCTTCTCCCTAGTTGTCAATCCGGAATTGCTGACAGCTCGTTATATTGCCAATATCATTGACTTCCCAAATGCCCTTTCTGTGGAGCATTTTGCAAACGGCCGAGTTGCCTTGATGGAATTTAAAATCAAGCCAGATAGCAATCTCTGCAATATGAGCCTCTCCCAATTCCGGAAGAAATACGGAAATGTCATTGTTTGCGCAATCGAGCGTGGCAACGAACTCACCATTCCAAACGGAGATTTTGTCTTGCAACCTCAAGACAAGATTTTCGTGACAGGAAATCGGATCGAGATCGTTCTCTTCCACAACAATGTCCGACCTCAAGTCATTAAGAGCATGATGATGATTGGTGCTGGAAAAATTGCCTACTATCTGCTCAATATTCTCCAGGATGTGCGTCGCAAAATCGATCTCAAGGTCATCGAGGTCAATCGCGAACGAGCTGAATTCTTTAGCCAAGAATTCCCTGACCTCTATGTCGTCCATGGAGACGGAACTGCTAAAGACATTCTTTTAGAAGAGAGTGCCAATAACTTTGATGCTGTGGCTACTTTGACAGGGGTCGATGAAGAAAACATCATCACCTCCATGTTCTTGGATTCTGTCGGAGTCAAAAAGAACATTACCAAAGTCAACCGAACCAGTCTGTTGGAGATCATTGGCGATCAGGATATGACCAGTATTGTCACTCCAAAACGCATCGCTGTAGACACCATTATGCACTTTATTCGCGGGCGCTACAATGCACAGTTCTCAAACCTAGAAGCCTTGCACCATGTCGCAAACGGCCGGATTGAAACCTTGCAGTTTCAAATTAAGGAAGACAACAAACTAACCCAATATCCCCTCTCTGAATTGAAATTGAAGAAGGGCGTTTTGATCGCTGCCATTATTCGAAACGGCAAGGCTATTTTCCCGAATGGGGATGACCGTTTGATGGTAGGGGATCGGATTATCGTGACCACCTTGATTCAAAATGTCACTAAAATCTACGATCTACTTGAGAGGTAAGCCTGATGAATAGAAGCATGATTCGTTACCTCTTATCCAAACTCCTCTTAATCGAGGCAGGTCTCCTAATCGTTCCCCTAGTGGTCGCTGCAATCTATCGGGAACCTGCCAAGGTCTTTGTCTCCATTGGAGCAACCATGGCCATCCTACTTGCGTTTGGCCTCCTTGGTAGTTTTCACAAACCTAAGGATTTTCACATCTATGCTAAGGAAGGAGTCCTGATTGTAGCACTTTGTTGGATCCTATGGTCCTTCTTTGGTGCCCTTCCCTTTGTCTTTTCGGGCCAAATTCCAAACATTATCGATGCCTTCTTTGAAGTCAGCTCCGGCTTTACAACAACAGGGGCAACGATTTTAGACGATGTGGGTGTCCTCAGCCACTCTCTCCTCTTTTGGCGTAGTTTTACCCACTTGATAGGGGGGATGGGAGTATTGGTCTTTGCCCTTGCGATTATGGACAATAACAAGAACAGCCACCTTGAAGTCATGAAGGCAGAGGTTCCTGGTCCAGTTTTTGGCAAGGTCGTTTCCAAATTAAAAAACACGGCTCAAATCCTCTACTTCTTGTACTTGGGTTTGTTCTTCCTCTTTGTGATTCTTTATTTCCTTGCTGGCATGCCCCTGTATGATAGTTTCGTCATCGCCATGGGGACGGCTGGTACTGGGGGCTTTACCGTCTTTAACGATGGGATCGCCCACTACAACAGTAGTCTAATTACCTATTTGGTCAGTATCGGGGTCTTGGTCTTTGGGGTTAACTTTAACCTCTACTACTTCCTTATGATCCGAAAATTCAAGGCCTTCTTTAAAGATGAGGAATTGCGGACCTACATCACTATTGTAATCCTATCTAGCGTATTGATTGCCTACAATTGCCTTCATCTCTATGCTAATGTTGCGAAGAGCTTTGAGATTTCCTTCTTCCAAGTGTCCAATATCATCACCACCACCGGTTTTGGTTATGGAACGACGGAAAAATGGCCTCTCTTTTCTCAGTTCATCCTCTTAATGCTGATGGTCATCGGTGGGTCTGCTGGCTCGACCGCTGGGGGGTTAAAAGTCATTCGGTGCTTGACCTTGTGGCGAATCGCAAAAAATCAGGTTCTTTCGACCTTGTCTCCAAATCGCGTTTTGACCTTGCATGTCAACGATACGGTACTCGATAAGGATACCCAACATCAGATCCTCAAGTACTTTACAATATACAGTTTTATTACGATCGGCTTACTCTTTGTAGTGAGTCTAGACAACAATAACTTCATGACGGTTGTCAGTGCTGTCTTTAGTTGTTTCAACAATATTGGACCTATGATTGGTACGGGTCAAACCTTCTCCATCTTTAGTCCGATTTCAAAACTGTTACTTTCCTTAGCCATGATTGCCGGACGGCTTGAAATCTATCCAATGATTCTGCTCTTCCTGCCTAAAACATGGTCTAAACGCTGATAGACAACTCTTGTACAAAATCAACGAGAGTGGGACAGAAATCGGTAATTCGTTAGAATTCGATTTCGTCGTCCCACCTCCGCACAGTTGAGTAGGGTTGTAAAAGCTGATGAAATCAGCGTAGTAGAGCCCACTCAACCACTGCGTCTTGCTCGACAATCCAAAAATAATTGAGAGGCTAGGACTTTTGTCCCAGCCTCGTTTCTGTTTATTTGCGATCGTCCTATTTTGATTCTTCATTTCGCTTCAGACTAAAATGGTCTGGCAAGGGGTCCGGTCCTGCTTTGGTTCCAGGATGGCAACGTAGAATCCTCGCAATCCCCATCAAGACACCTTTCACACCAAAACGTTCAATCGCTTGGATCATATAATTGGAACAGGTCGGTTGAAAGCGACAAGAAGGCGGAAATAGGGGAGAAATCCATTTTTGATAGCCTCTGACCAGTGCAATCAGGATTTTTTTCATGCTTTTTTAGATTTAGTTACTGCTAGATTGTGCAGCTGGCTGATTTCTTTTTTGTTCAAGCGACGGTATTCACCCGGACGTAGTCCTGAGACGTCCAAATTTCCAAACTGGGTCCGGGAGAGTTTATCCACTAAAAGTCCGACCGCTTCAAACATCTTTTTAACCTGGTGGTTACGCCCTTCATGAATAGTCAACTGAACCACTGAACGATTCTTTTCAACATCCACTTTTAAGATTTCGTAAGTCGCTGGCTTGGTTTTCTTTCCATCAATGGTCACCCCTCGCGTCAAGGGACGCAAGTTTTCCTTATTGGCAATCCCTTTGACACGCGCCACATAGACCTTATCAATTTCATTGCGCGGGTGAATCATCTCATCTGTAAAATCACCATCATTGGTCAAAATCAAGACACCAGATGTATCCCAGTCCAAACGTCCTACTGGGTAGATGCGCTCTGGTACTTGAGATAAAAGGTCAACGACTGTTGTCCGCCCTTTATCATCCGATACACTAGAGATGACACCACGTGGCTTATTTAAAAGATAGTAGACCTTTTCTTCGTTATAGATTGGAGTCCCCTCTACTTCAACCTGATCACCGGTTTTAATGATGGTCGCTAATTCACGCACAACTTGGCCATTGACCGTCACCAAGCCTTGCTTGATCAGTTCTTCGGCCTTGCGACGACTAGCCACGCCTGCATGGGCAATATATTTGTTAATTCTCATCTAGTTCCTCTGTTCTCTCTGAAAATAATTGACCTTCTTCTGGATCAATGTCCACTTCCTCAACCTTTGGCAATTCCTCCAAATGATTGATCCCCATATAATCCAAAAAATACTCCGTCGTGACATACAAATTAGGACGCCCGAGGACTTCTTTTTTTCCATCTTCACGGATCAGATCAAATGACAGTAGTTTGGTAATAGCACCACTGGAATTGACACCTCGAATATCATCGACCTCCACGCGGGTGATCGGTTGCTTATAAGCAATGATTGACAAGGTTTCAAGGGCAGCCCGAGACAAACTTTGGTTCATGGGCGTTCTAGAATAGTCTCGTAAAACCGAAGCGTAGTCTGCCTTTGTCACCAATTTATAACGGGAAGCTGTCTCCATCAAACAGAGACTGGTATCTGTGTCCTCCTGGTATTTTTGGGCCAATTTTTCTAAACTTTGCACCACACCTGTTGGGGGTAAAGAGAGAAGATCTGCGATTTGTCTGGCAGTGATTCCTTCTTCACCCGCTACAAATAAGAGTGCTTCAATTTCAGCTAATTTGCTCATGTTCAATCCTATTTAAGTAAATTTCTCCAAAAGTCGTATCCTGTACCACTGTTACCTCTTGAATCTTGATTAATTCAAGGGTTGCAAGAAATAAGGTAATGACCTCTTGGAGATCCGCTGCTTCTAGAAACAAGTCCTGCAAGAGAACTTGTGAACGATCGTGGAATCGGTGACGCAGCTGGTCCATCAGATCCTCAATCTTGTATTCATCCTTGACAATGGTTGTATGGTTCTGGCGGAATTCTTCTTTTTTCTTGGTCAATAGTTTTGAGAAAGCCAAGAAAAGATCCACCGTGGTGCGATCATGAAGTAATTCGGTATCGTCATAAATCAATTCCATCTTTGGTTTTGAATAATAGAGGGCGCGCTCCTCGTGCTGCGAGGCCATCAACTCTCCTAATTGCTTGTAAGTACGGTACTCTTCCAATTGAGAAAGGAGGTCCTGCTCTAGATCCTCTGCTTCATCCATCTCCTCTGCGACCTTAGGAAGAAGCCTACGACTCTTGATCAGGGTTAGTTGACTAGCCATCAGCATGTATTCCCCTGCTACCTCTAATTTCATAGCCTGGAGAGTCGCCAGATAAGCCAGATACTGTTCGATCACCTCAATCAAGGGGACCTCATAGATATCCATCTGGTATTTAGAGACCAAGTGGAGCAAGAGGTCCAAAGGCCCTTCAAAATCTTTAATTTTAATATCCATTATTTATATTTTTCTAATGTCACCATGGTTTTTAGGCCCAATTCACGCGCAATACTAAAGAGATCTACACCGAGTTCACGTTGTTTCAAAATATACTGCTCACGAATCGATTGCGCCGAAAGGTCTTGGTTGCCTTTTTCGATCAAGAAGGCTTCTAATTGTCGGAATCCCCACTGACGGGAGTAAGATTTTCCCTTATTATCAAAGAGATAGACACCATCGAGGAAGAGCTGCAACTCATCCAGTAAAGGCTCTGGAACTTTTAAAACCCGTTTTTGGCCATCTTTGCCCACTCGAATGACATGAAAGTCCAGCTGAATATCTTCGACCTTGACTTGGAGGATCTCACTTGGCAATAAGCCCATCTCCAGAATCAACAAGGCCATCAAGCGTCCCTGTGGATTGGTTGATTCTCCCCAAAAATGGGTCAGATCCAATAATTCACGATCATGGGTTTTGGCCGGTTGAATTTTAGGCAAGACCAAACGATGGTATTCAGAAATAAAGCGTTCTTGATACAAATAATATAAAAATTGGTTAACAGCGGATAATTTTCGTTTTTGAACCGCCGGTTTAAAATCTTTAATCGAAGCTTGGTAAATTCTCAAATTTGTCGGTGTCACTTTTCCATGAATTGATTCAATAAATTGGTCCAAATCATAGAAATAGGCTGACTGAGAATTTTCACTTAGTTCTTTTTGATCAATAAAACTTGCAATAAATTCTTTCATTTTGGAATCATCTCGTATTCATTTGAAAAATTATGCATTAGCGAATTGATGGCTTTGAGGATCGATTTCCGCGTAATAATCCCTTGGAAATAACCTTCTTCATCCACCACTGATAAGAAGGAGTCATCCACCAACTTGTGAAGGACTTCTGTCAAATTGAAGTCTAAGCCGATGACCCCGACCTCCTTCTTTGCAACGTCTACGATATCCATCGAAGCAAAAGTCTCCTCAGGAATCTCGTGTTTCAATTGATAAGATAGAATATCCGTTAGGGAGATCGTTCCCACAAATTTGCGTTCATCCGTCACTACCGGGATGCGACTATAGCTAATCTGACTCAACAGCAAGACCGCATGGTCTACATTGTGGTTATCAATCAAGACCGCTAAATTTTTGGCTGGAGTTAAGAACGTCTCTTCCTGCGCCAGCAAGAAACGTTCAAATTCCTTTGCTATCATCTGCTAAACTCCTTTGTCAATTCAGGATACAACTCATGATCTCGCGTATAATACTCTACCTTGTAATGAGAATCATCTATCTCAATTTTAGCATAGAGACACTCTCGAATCAGACCGCGTGGCTGACTGATCGATCCAGGATTCACAAAGAGGGTTCTTCCTTCCTTCCAAGCATCTGGGATATGAAGGTGGCCGTAAAGACAGATATCTGCTTCTTCCTCTTGGGCCCACAGATCCAATTTTTGAAAACTAAAATTGATCTGGAAGAGATGCCCATGGGTCTGGATGATTCGTGTTGGCCCTAGTTGGGTCACCAAGCGTTCCGGATAGCCATCATAAAAATCCATATTCCCTTGGACAACGTGGATCCCTTCCCAGACAGGATCATCACTTTTTAGTTCAGAATCCCCATTGTGAAAGATCCCATCGACCTTGCCTAGGTATTTGTCTTTAATTGCTTCTACGATGGAGCGGTCTCCATGCGAGTCACTCATCACGATGATTGTTTGCTTTGCCATGATGGAAATACCTCCAATAACTTTTTAACAGCTAAAGCACGATGTGATTGTGTATTTTTTTCTTCTAGCGTTAATTCAGCAGCAGCACGGCCCGTTTCTCCAACTAAGAAGAGAGAGTCATAGCCAAAGCCGTGTTCCCCTTTGGGCTCAAAATTAATATACCCTGGCCAATCAGCTTCCACCACTAAGCTTTCCTTGCCTGGTCTTGCAACCACCAAGGTCGTATGGAACTGGGCTGAACGGTCTTTCAAGTCAAAGACCATGGCCAATTCGTGCAATAATTTCGCATTGTTTTCCGCATCTGTCGCACCAACTCCCGCAAAGCGAGCTGACCAAACTCCTGGTAAGCCTCCCAAGATATCCACCTTCAAACCTGAATCATCCGCTAAGACTGTTTTCCCAGTTAGCTCTGCAATCGTTTCAGCTTTTAGGCGGGCATTCTCTTCAAAGGTCAGACCTGTCTCTTCGACTTCTGGAAGCTCTGGGTATTGATTGAGATTTTCCACTTCAAAGCCCAGTTTTTCAAACATATTACGGAATTCTTTGGTTTTTCCCTTATTACGAGTCGCAATAAGAATCGTATCTTTGACCTTGTCTTGACCCAAGAAGGCTTCCACATCCACCCCAGCACTTGGCAAATGCAAATAGAGCAATTTCCCTTTTTCAACCAAGAGCAAGGCCCCTTGACGCTGTACGACCTCAAAAGCTCTTCCCTTGACTTCATTCAAGATTTCAGTCAAAAAGGTCAGAAAACGAATGGCTGAACCATAGCGCATCACCGATAGATTGAGAGGGAATCCTTCAGGATCCTTGGCAAAGAGAAGTTCCAGCTGATCTAACAGAGTGGAAGCTTCCGCAGGCACTTGACTAAATTGGTTGTAGTCTGCATCTTCTCCCCATTGGGCAATATACCAATCTTGGGGATCTTTGTATTCAAATAGTTTGTCACTCATAAATTTACATGCTCCACATTCACTGAACGTTCTAGCCATTTTTCGGCAATCGCTGCAAAGCTATTGGCATTTGCAGTTGTATAAAAGCGGTGGGTCTGCTCTAGGAGTTCGCGACTCTTATTGAGCTCAAAATAGTTTAATAAAACGGAAATATCCCGAACACACTCTGCCCCACTATCAATCAATTTGACATCCGGTCCCATCACATTTTGAATGATCGGTTTTAAAAGGGGATAATGGGTGCATCCCAAGACTAAGGTATCAACCTTTCCAACTAGTGGTTTTAGGGTTTCGTAAACCACCTTTTTGGTCACACTGGATGCCAACTCGTTTGATTCCACTAAAGGAACAAACTTGGGACAAGCTAAACTGCTGACTTCCATGTCTGGTGCCAGACTTTGAATCTTCTCTTTATAAATTCCAGAAGAAACCGTCATCGGTGTCCCAATGACCCCAATTTTTTGATGGGTCGTTGATTTAATAGCTGCAGAAGCCCCGGGCAAGATCACTCCCAAAACAGGAATATCCAGTTTAGCCTTGACTTCTTCCCAAACCACTGCAGTCGCTGTATTACAAGCTAAAACAATCATCTTGACATTTTTGGTCAGAAGGAAGTTCACCATCTGCCAAGTATACTCGCGAATTTGGTCTGCTGGTCTAGGACCATAAGGTGCACGCGCTGAATCTCCAATATAGACGACATCTTCGTGAGGAAGCTGACGGAGCAATTCGCGGACAACAGTCAAGCCCCCTACTCCAGAATCTAAAAAACCAATCGGTCGGTTATCCATATCTCTTCCTTCCAAAAGGAGGGACTAAGAAATTCCTCCAAGCCCCTCTCATTTATTATCGTGAGATTGCCCCACTCTTATTTTTTCTTGTTTTTCGCCATTGCTGATTTTTGTTGGTTCACAATTTGGCGATAGACTTGTTGAACTTTTGCTTCGCTTGGACGTTGGCCACTCGCACCTAAAAGCGTACGGACTGCTTCAACATTCAAACGTGGGTTTGATGCAAATTCTTTTTCAAATTGACGACGAAGCAAGAACATTCCTGCAACCATCCCACCAAAGAAAGCTAAAATAATCAACAAAATTCCTAAAAAGAGATTCATACAATTTTCTCCGATCCATTATTTTTACATAACTATCATTATATCAGACAATCGCTTATTTTTCAATGTCAAAGCCGTAGAGTGTCGCAAGATAATCTTCTGGTTTTTCTGCTCGACGAATCAAACGGGCCTGCCCATCTTCTTGGAGCAAAACTTCTGCAGAACGCAATTTGGCATTGTACTGATACCCCATTGAAAATCCATGGGCTCCGGTATCATGGATCACGAGCAAATCTCCAATCTCCGTCACCGGTAGTTCTCGTTGTTTAGCAAATTTATCGTTATTTTCACAGAGACTTCCCACGACATCGACCACTTCAGTCGGTCCACCTGGACGATCCATATTGGTAATATGGTGATAGGCTCCGTACATAGCCGGTCTAAGAAGGTTCACAGCTGAAGCATCGACACCCACATAGGTCCGGTAGGTTTTCTTTTTATGCGTCACTCTGGTTACCAAAAGACCGTGTGAAGCTAGCATAAAGCGACCAAGTTCGGTATAGATTTTCACATGACCAAGTCCTGCCGGTTTGAGAATCTCATCAAACACACGATGCACGCCTTCCCCAATAATGGCAATATCATTTGGTTCTTGCTCTGGTTTGTAATTGACCCCAACTCCACCAGAGAGGTTGATGAAGCCCAAGTGAACACCTGTTTTCTCGACGACTTCCACTGCCAATTCAAAAAGTTGACGCGCTAGCTCTGGATAGTAATCGTTGGATACAGTATTAGAAGCTAATAAAGCGTGAATGCCAAACTCTTCCACACCTAGTTCTTTCAACTCGATAAAGGCTTGGATCAATTGCTCCTTGGTCATGCCAAACTTGGCTTCTTCCGGATTGTCCATAATATCAGTTCCCAGTTCAAAGACTCCACCAGGATTATAGCGACATGAAATGACCCTGGGAAAGCTGGTCACAGACTTCAAGAAAGCAATGTCTTCATAGGCGTCCAGATTGATGGTTGCCCCTAATTCACGAGCATAGACAAACTCTTCAGCTGGCGTATTGTTAGAAGAAAACATGATCTCTTTTCCACTAAAGCCAAGTTTATCTGCCATTAACAATTCGACGTAGCTGGCAGTATCAACTCCACAGCCCTCTTCTTGCAAAATTTTTAGGATCGATGGGTTCGGAGTCGCCTTTATGGCAAAGTATTCTTTAAATCCTTCATTCCAAGCAAAAGCTCGATGGAGGGCACGCGCCGTTTCACGAATTCCTGCTTCATCATAGAGATGAAAAGGGGTAGGAAATTCTTGGGTCAGACTTTCTAATTGTTCACGGGTTACAAAAGGTGTTTTCATAAGTACTCATTTCTATTCTGTAGTCACTATAAGTATAGCACAAGTCAGAAGACAAAAAAAGCCGAGGCTATTGCCCCAGCTCAATCTCTCTTTGATTAGTCGTTTCTTCCGAAGATACGAAGAAGGCTGATAAAGAGGTTGATAAAGTCAAGATACAGTTCCAAAGCCATGGCCACTGCCCAGCCTGTCGCAGGTTGACCATTGGTTTGATCATAGACATAGCGGATTTTTTGGTTATCCCAAGCTGTCAATCCTGCAAAGAGGAAGACAGAGATAATACTCAAGATATAATCCATGCCAGAACTTCTCAAGAACATGTTCACAACAGAAGCGATGATCACACCAATCAAGACTCCCATCAAGGCACGTCCCATTCCAGAAAGGTCTTTTTTCACGACGCGTCCGATAGCTCCCATGACAATAAACATCAAGGCACTGACCAAGAAAGCCTTATAAACCGTCGCTTGCATGTAGCGAGCAATGATAAAGCTCAAGGTAAAGCCATTCAAAGCTGAGTAGATCAAGAAGATCGGAAGAGCAGACGGGCTATTTTTAACAGCCTTCCCACTGGCAACAAAGACCAAGATCAATTCTACAACAACTGCTGCGTAGTAAACCATTGGTGCTGTTGTCAAGATTTGAACGAAGAAGTCTTGAAAGACCGTCATCATCAGGCCAGACACAAGGGCTGAAATCCCAACACCAATTCCTACTAATGAATAGATTTTGTTATAAAAAGCATTCAATCCACTTTGTTCTTGGATTACTGAATCATTATACATATAAACAAGTTCCTTTCAAATTTGTTTACTAAGATTTTAACATTTTTCGATGAAAAAATCTCCTTTTGGCCATCTTTTTACGCCAAGGTTCTGAAGCTTCCTTAACAGCCCAGTATTTATCCACCATGGTCACCACGAAGGATTCTTTGTAGCGAGGCGGAGCAAGGGTAGCCCCCCACATGTGTTTAATGATGATATCTTCTTCCTTAGCATTAAGATCTGTAATCTTTCGCGCATTTCTCACGGCAATGCGTGGATGAATCCAGGCGTGACTCTTGGTAAACTTGGTCTCGCGCCAATCATAGTAAAAGAGGTCATGCAAGAGGCCACCCCGAGCCGTACTTTTGGCATCCCAACCAAATTTTTTAGCCAGTTTATAACTAGTATAGCTAACATGAATGGAATGCTCCAAACGATTGGAATGAATATGATGGGGGATGTCGGCTAATTTTTGAACCTTAGGGTGCTGGATCAACTGTCCCACATAGGTCATGTATTCTTTGTCACGATGATATTGCATCAGATCACCACCTTTCCTTGATAGGCTCTCCCAATAAGATTTCCACCAATTTCTTTTTTCAACTTAAGTATACTGCTTTTTCTCAAAAATTCCTTAAATGAAACATCAAAATTCCAGCAGCTACTGCAACATTCAAACTCTCAGCCCGACCCGGCATGGTAATATGAACCAGCTGGTCTGCTTGTGCCGCCATTTCCTGGCTGATGCCATTTCCTTCATTCCCCATAACCAGGATAAACTGATCGGTCTGAGGAAGCTGACGGTAGTCAATGGAAGCTTCTGAAAGCGTCGTTGCGAGAACTGCTAGATGAGAGTGTGCAGCTCGCTCCAATAGTTCTTCTCGATCCAGTTTCCAGATAGGAATATGGAAATGACTGCCCTGCATGGATCGAAGGGTCTTGAGACTGTATAGATCAGCGGAGGCCTTCGAAAGCATGACGCCATCAAAACCTGCTGCATCTGCTGTTCGAATCATAGTCCCAACATTGCCAGGATCCTGTACATCCTCCAAATAGAGGAATCGCCCTTGTAGCTGATCCGGAAGCTCTGGCTGCTCTAGAAGAATCTCTGCGACAATCCCTTGCGGAGTCTTCGAATCTGCTAAGAGACTTAAGATCTCCGGAGTCACGACGGTGACTTTTTGGATGTCCTCTACCCGGTCTAAATAGGCTTCTAAAACAAAGACCTGCCGAATCTTCGCATGATTTTCTACTGCCTCTTCAAACAGATGCCAGCCTTCAATGAGATAAGAATCTGTCCGGTATTTTTTTTGATGTAATTTTTAGCATTTTTGATTACATTATTGGATTTAGACGTTATAATATTCATAGAACTATTATAG
>NZ_CM002128.1:1209148-1235354 GCF_000448565.1 Streptococcus sp. HSISM1
ATCTGTCCGGTATTTTTTGATGTAATTTTTAGCATTTTTGATTACATTATTGGATTTAGACGTTATAATATTCATAGAACTATTATAGCACAAAGAAAAAGAAGAAATCATGCCTCAGATAGATTTCTTCGAGTCAAGGAGGTCGCACATGCAAAAGGTAAAAATGATTGCCCAAGGACGGGTTCAAGGGGTTGGCTTTCGCTGGGGAGTGTACAGTCTTGCTTTAGAGATTGGTGGGATCACTGGCCGTGTCTGGAATAACGAAGACGGAACGGTTGGCATTCTGGCCCAGGCAGAGTCTAGTAGCCAATTGGCCAAATTCATCCAAGAAATACGCAAAGGTCCTACGCCTTTTGCACATGTGACTTATTTGGATGTTACGCTCGCACACTTTGAAAACTATAAGGACTTCAAAATTTCAAATTAAGACTAGACAACTATTGTGTATTTTCAAAAAAACAGTAGAATAGAAAGGTAACATTTTAAAAAAGAAGGAACTATTTGTGAAAAAAAATAAACTTGCATTACTTGCATCGATGGGACTAGCTTCGCTTGTCTTCTTGTCAGGATGCGTGAGTGTCGATCGGAAAACTGGAAATCCGACTGGATTGATCTGGAATCTTCTTGGCCGTCCGATGGGCGAAGCCATCAAATTCTTTGCCAACAACCTTGGCTTGGGCTTTGGGATCGGGATTATTATCGTCACCTTGATCGTGCGTTTAATCATCTTGCCACTTGGTTTGTACCAATCATGGAAGGCAACCTACCAATCTGAAAAGATGAACTACTTAAAACCTATCCTTGGGCCAATCCAAGAGCGCATGAAGAACGCTAGCACACAAGAAGAAAAGCTATTGGCGCAACAGGAATTAATGGCTGCTCAACGTGAAAATGGAGTTAGCATGTTTGGTGGAGTTGGATGTTTGCCACTCTTGATCCAAATGCCATTCTTCTCTGCTCTCTTCTTTGCAGCTCAACACACCAAAGGGGTAGCAGACAGTAGCTTCCTTGGCATTGCTCTTGGCAAACCAAGCTTGCTCTTGACGGCTATCGTTGCGGTTCTTTACTATATCCAAAGTATGCTCTCTCTTCATGGAATTGAAGATGAAACCCAAAAGGAAAGCATGCGCAAAGCATCATTGATGAGTCCGATTATGATCGGTGTCTTCTCATTGATCTCTTCAGCCGGAGTGACTCTTTACTGGGTAGTCGGTGGGGTGATCCAAATTATCCAACAATTTGTCATCAACTACTTGATTCGTCCAAATCTTCGCAAGCGCGTCGCTGAGGAATACAAAAACAATCCTCCAAAAGCGACTAGTCACCGCGTGAAAAAAGATGTCACACCTACTGCAACGACACAAATCCAACACAAACCAAAAAACAACCGCAATGCAGGAAAACAACGCAATAGA
This sequence comes from Streptococcus sp. HSISM1, assembly GCF_000448565.1. Taxonomy (GTDB): domain Bacteria; phylum Bacillota; class Bacilli; order Lactobacillales; family Streptococcaceae; genus Streptococcus. The sequence goes on from NZ_CM002128.1 coordinate 1,210,564, forward strand.
AAGTAGTACAAACTACTAATTCTAGCGGTATACAGTAGCACTTGAACCCAAGGTTCAAGTGCTTTTTTTGATATCGTTCAGTCAGCAAAGAATTTTCACTCTCACAAAAAGATTAAGAGCACAAAAAACAAGCCCTCTTGGAGGGCTTGCGTTTTATAGTTACGCTGTTTTTTCTACGTTCAAAATTTTCACTTGGTAGCTTCCAGCTGGGGTCTCAACAGTGACAACGTCACCTGTCTTCTTACCAATCAAAGCGTGACCGATTGGGCTTTCGTTAGAAATCTTTCCTGCAAAGGCATCTGCCCCTGCTGAACCGACGATGCTGTATACTTCTTCATCTGTTTCGCCAACTTCTTGGACTGTAACGGTTTTTCCGATCGCAACTTCGTCTACTGCAACAGCATCACTATCGACGATTTCTGCATAACGGATTTTTGTTTCCAAGCTAGAGATTTGACCTTCCACAAAAGCTTGTTCATCTTTTGCTGCTTCATACTCAGAGTTTTCTGAGAGGTCACCATATGAACGAGCGATCTTAATCCGTTCTACGACTTCAGGTCGACGGACCAATTTCAATTCTTCTAATTCTAGTTCTAATTTTTCTTTTTCTGCTAGGGTCATTGGGTATGTTTTTTCTGCCATTATACTTCTCTTTCTATTATTTGAATGAAAAAGCTGTGGACGCGCCACATGCTTTTTCTAGTTTGAACTTGCTTGTGTCAATTTACTATTGACGTGTTCTTCTACATTTTTATTGTGTTCTTCGTATGTCTTAGCGAAGAAGACTTCACCATTTTCGACATTTGCGACAAAATACAAGTAGTCTGTCTTACTTGGGTTCACCGCCGCTTCGATCGCTGATACTCCAGGGTTATCCACTGGACCAGGCATCAAACCGGTATTCTTATAAATATTATAAGGTGAATCCAGCTCTGTATCAATCGTTGCATCTTCTTTTAAGGTCGTCTTTTGACCAAGTTTCCCTTCTGCATAAAGAATTGCAATATTACTTTGCAAAGGCATGTCTTGGTTCAAACGGTTATAGAAGACACTTGCGATATCTTTGCGGTCTTGATCCGTCGCCCCTTCTTTTTCAACCAAGGAAGCAAGAGTCAATACTTCGTTTACATTGATGTTCTTGCTCTCAAGTGTTTCATAGTATGGGGTTAAGTTTTGATCCATGGCCGCCAGCATCTGATCGATCATTTCTTTCACTGTGGTATCTTTCCCATAGTTATAAGTAGCTGGGAAGAGATAACCTTCTAAACGGTAGCGAACACCAGAATCCTTACCTGGCAGATTCGCCAAGAGCTTAGGATATTTGGCCACCATCTTCTCAATAAAGGCATCGTCTTGGACAGCCTTCAAGAAATCTTCTTTCTTAAATGGAGTCTTGCCTGCCTTCTTAGTGGAGACATCGGTAGTGATAGCCGTCGCAATCTGATCGATCGTATAACCTTCTGGAATCGTCACCTTCCCAAGAACTGGAGCCTGAGGAGTTTTGGTTCCCTCTTCCTGCAGTTTTTGGATGATGGTTTCTAGATCCATGCTCTTTTGAAGGTTGAAATAACCGGATTTGAAATTGCTATAGTTCTTGAACTTGGTATAGTAGTTAAAGAACTGACCATTTTTCACGAGTCCTTTTTTCTCAAGGATCGCGCCAATCTCACGATTACTTGAACCTGCTGGAATCTCAACCGTCACGAATTCTGTTGCATTTTTATCCATTGGCTTGACAGCTGAATGGATATAGGTCACTGCAAAGATCCCGGTAGCCACGATCACGATCAACAAAAGGCTAACCACTGTACGAACGATGCGTTTGGCGATTTTATTTTGTTTCTTTTGTTTTTGTTGGCGCTGGTTACGAGAAGAGCGCGATAAGCTTTCCTCTACCGGTTCCTGAGTTGGTCCTTTTTTAGCAGGCTTTGTAAGCTCACTCTTTTCTTCCACAGCAGGAGTCGCCTTTACCGGCTCCACTGGTTCTTCTTTGGGAGCCAACGCAGATTCTTCTACTTTTGGAGGTGGTGTTGCTTCTTCCTCCTCTTTCAGTGAAGAAGGGGTTTCAATGCTTCGATCAGGTAGATCATACTCTTTTTCGATCTTTAAAAGCTGCTCATTGGCCTCTTCTAAGTCTCTGAGGATCTGCTCTTTGAAGCTTAATAACTTCTCACTGTCTTGTGATTTATCAGTCAAATAATTGACCTCCCTCATCATAATCCTTAATATTATATCTTAAAAGATTTAGAAAAGCAATACAAATCGCCCTTCTTCTTCAAAATACCTATTTAATCAAGGTTTTCATTTTCCCAGACCAGATTGTACCAAACCTCACCCGCATATTGGGATTCTGAAAGACCTTCATTGGTAAATCCTTGCTTTTCGTAATAAGGAATCAAATAATCATGACAGGTCAAATTGATCCCTTGACAGTCCTCCTTAATCGCGATCTCTTTCATCGCTTCAAGCAAAAGGGTTCCTACTCCAAGTCCTTGGGCTTCTTTAGCAATGGATAGACTCGTAATGGAAATAAAGCCCTTTTCTAACTGGCTTAGATCTTCAACCTCTGAAAAAGAGGAATCGATTAAATAGCGCTCCGGTCTAACAGGTCCTTCTAAATACCCTAAAATCTGACCTTGGCACTCTGCTACAAGAAAAGTCGCTTGAATCTTTTCAATGTGATCTTTTAAAATCTCACGCGCAATCGCTTCTTCTTCTGAGAAATTCTCAAGCTCAATGCGCTCGATCGCATCCAAATCCTGCAGCTCTGCCTGTCTAATGTGAATCTTTTCTTTCATCATTTACCCCTACTATCGCTCCCAAACCATACAAACACCTCGATCAGACTCAGCTTCATCTCGAAATCCTTGCTGGGAAAAATAAGATAGCAAGTCTTCTGGGCAATCGATCCAAATGGCCTTCTTTTCCTTTTGAACAGCTAGATCCTTTAAAGCCGCGATCAAAATAGAGCCATAGCCTTGACCTTGAAAGGCTGGCCTCACTGCTAATCGCAATACGATTAGGTCTCCTTTTACATGCTGGTCTTCTGTCGCCAACAAGTAGGCCACAGCATCCCCCGCCTGCTCTGCAAGCAAAGAAATGGCTTCCTTCGAACCTAGCGCTTCCTCAAGAGTGGCCCTGTGCTCCTTTCCTTCATTCTCATGAAGTTCTTCTTCTAGCAAGCCCAGCTGTTCTTGATCAGCTGGGGTGATTGATCGAATCACCATCCTGCTTTCCTCATCTCATACTCCTTCAGTGGACAGATAAATTTGAGTCTGGAACCAATCGATTCCAGACTCAATCATCTCTTATTGTACACTATGTGTCAAACTAGATAATAAACGCTCAAATGAGTATTCATAGGTTTGAATATCTCCTGCTCCCATAAAGACATAGACTGCATTATCATGGTCAAGAAGAGGAGAAACATTCTCAGCTGTAATAATCGCTGAACGTTTGACAATTTTTGCTTCCAAGTCTTCAACTTTCACATCGCCGTGATCGACTTCCCGCGCAGAACCATAGATCTGTGCCAAGTAAACAGCATCTGCTTGATTCAAAGCTTCTGCAAATTCATCTAACAAGGCAATCGTCCGTGTAAAGGTATGTGGTTGGAAAATGGCCACAATCTCTTTGCTTGGGTATTTTTGACGGGCCGCATCCAAGGTTGCAATAATTTCCGTTGGATGGTGCGCAAAGTCATCAATGATCACTGTTCCATTGACTACTTTTTCAGTGAAACGACGTTTCACTCCAGCAAAGGTCTTCAAATGCTCGCGGACTAAATCTAAGTCAAATCCTGCAATGTAAAGCAAACCAATGACTGCTGTGGCATTCATGATGTTGTGGCGACCAAAAGTTGGGATATGGAATTGCCCCAAATCTTCTCCACGGAAATGAACGTTGAAGGTTGAACCAGTCGTTGAACGAAGCAGGTTGCTTGCTACAAAATCGTTCGTCTCCTTATCAAAACCATAGTAATAAATTGGTGCTGATGAGGTAATCCGACGCAATTCTTTGTCTTCTCCGTAGATGAAGAGGCCTTTGCTGATTTGTTTGGCATAATCGTTAAAGGCATTGAAGACATCTTCTAAGCTCGTAAAATAGTCTGGATGGTCGAAGTCAATATTGGTGATGATGCTGTATTCAGGATGGTAAGGCATAAAGTGGCGTTCATACTCATCTGATTCAAATACAAAGTATTTGGCTGCTGCAGAGCCACGACCTGTCCCGTCACCAATCAAATAACTGGTATCAGTGATATTTGATAAGACGTGCGAAAGCATCCCTGTTGTTGAGGTTTTCCCGTGTGCCCCGGCAACTCCCATGCTGACGAAGTCACGCATAAATTCACCAAGGAATTCATGGTAGCGTTTATAAGTTAGGCCATGCTCATCTGCATAAGCGATTTCCACATTGTTATCTGGACGGAAAGCATTCCCGGCAATGAGGATCTTGTCGCCTTCCAAATTTTTCACATCAAATGGATAAATTTGAATTCCTGCTTGTTCCAAGCCACGTTGCGTAAAGTAATACTTCTCAACATCTGACCCTTGAACTGTATGTCCCATTTGGTGAAGCATGAGGGCTAAAGCACTCATCCCTGCTCCTTTAATTCCAATAAAATGGTATGTATTAGACATGTTTTCTCCTTATTCTTGATCTAGATGGGTTAAATCCAATTCTTGTTTGATCGGCTGTGGTTTCAACTTGTGCTGATCTTTATTGTATATTTGGCTAGTCTTTAAGAAATCATAATTGTTTTTCTTTTCAGTCGGTTCTGCCACTTCTGGTTCTCCTGCAGATTCGAACTCTGCAAGGATCAACTGATCTTGTCGCAATCGTTTGCTATATTTCAATAACTCGCCTGGGTTTTCCTTTTGGAAGGGAGCTGTTGGCTGACCAGGTTTCCGTTCTGAAATAAACGGTTTTTTCCGCTTACTTGTAGTAGCTGCTGGATCCGTTGTCAGATAGGGAGCTGTGCGTTTCTTTTTCAGATCTTCACGCGCACGCTCTCTCGCTTCCTCTGCATAACGATTGGCAGGGCTTTTTTATCAATCGGCTCTTTAAAATCAGGTTTTCTTACTGGCCGTCTTTTCGGTAGGGGCTCTTCTAGTGGTTGATGGTAAGGATGCTTAGGTTTGGTATTTTCAGCAATCGGTTGCCATTCCAAATAATTTTTATCCACATAGTCGCCTGTAATGTTACTAATCAAGTCTGTTTCATCATACAGGTTCATGTGGGGCATCTCTGTTAACATCAACTCATTATCCCCTACTTGAGGAAAATATTTTTCTGTCATGCTTTCTTCCTTTCGACACTCCATTAATTATAAACTATTCACAGAATTTTTCAAGCTATTCTGACTGAATTCCAAGAATCTCACGAATTTCCTCAACCGATAAACTGGATCGTGTTTCCGTTCCATCTAAAATCGTTGAGACCAAGTGTCTTTTGGAAGCTTGTAGTTCTTGGATTTTTTCTTCAATCGTACCACGAGTAATCATGCGGTAAACTTCAACATTTTGTTCCTGTCCCATTCGATGGGCACGTCCAATAGCCTGGTCTTCCACTGCAGGATTCCACCACAAATCGACTAAGATGACCGTATCGGCACCAGTGAGGTTCAATCCAACCCCTCCAGCCTTCAGAGAAATGAGAAAAGCATGGCGCTCACCTGCATTAAAAGCATTGGTCATTTCTTGACGATCTTTAGCGGGAGTGGATCCCGTGATTTTAAAGGAGGTCATGCCAAGCTGGTCAATCTCCTGCTCTAGGATATCCAGCATGCCTCTAAATTGAGAGAATATCAAAACCCGGTGTTCGCCATCCTTGATTTGACCCAAAAGATCTCGAAGGCTCTCCAATTTCCCACTATCTCCCTGATAGTCTTCCATAAAGAGGGCGGGGGTATCACAGATTTGGCGAAGGCGCATGAGACCCGAGAGAATTTCCACCTTACTCCGATTTAGTTCTTCCTCACTAGAGGTTCGAACTCGATCTTGAATTTGTTTTAATTGAGCCAAATAGATCGTTTTTTGGCTTTCGTCCAGCTCATTGTGATAGGTTGTTTCAATCAAGTCCGGTAATTCTTGGAGCACTTCATTTTTTTTCCGTCTCAGGACAAAAGGTTTGACAAATCGCGCAATAGTCTCAGGACTCAACTTTTGAAATTCTTTTTTAGCTGGAAACAGACCAGGAAGAACAATTTGGAAAATGGACCAAAGCTCTCCTACATGGTTCTCAATCGGTGTCCCAGATAGCGCAAATATATGCGGCACCTCAAATCCACGTAAGTGTTGAGCAATCTTGGTTTGGGCATTTTTCATGACCTGAGCTTCATCTAGAATTAGGTATTCATATTGATTTTTCTGGTATTCCTCCACATCCTGACGGAAAGAGGCGTAACTCGTAATGACTACCTGAGGATTGGTTGCAATGAGTTCATCGCGATGTTGCTTGAGGCCGTAGACGACTGCCACTTCCATCTGAGGAGCAAATTTTGAAAATTCTTGTTTCCAGTTGTAGATGAGACTGGACGGAGCTAGAATTAAGATTTTAGTTTCTTTTTTTGCAACACTGGTCAAAAAGGAAATGGTCTGCAGGGTTTTCCCAAGCCCCATATCATCCGCTAAAATACCACCAAAACCATAATGATTTAGCATGGAGAACCATTTGACCCCTGTCTCTTGGTAATCCCTCAGGGTCGCTTGGATTGTCATCTGAGGGAGTTTGAAGTCTTCTGGATGAGTCAAATCATGAGCTAAATTTCGAAATTCTTCTGAAAAATGAACATTGTCTTGATCTGCCAACAAATCAGATAGCTGATAAGCAGCAATCCGGCGGGCTTGTAGTTTCCCACCCTTGCTCATTTTCGCTCGCAGATCTGCTAAGGCTCGACTGATCTTCTTGGTTTCTTCATCAAAAACAAGGACCTTCCCTGTATGGCTGACAAAATAATCTTCTTGCCCCACAAGAGCTTTGAGGACCTGATCCACTTCAGCTGGATCCACACTTTCAAAGTCAAAACCGATCTCCAGTAGACTGCCATTGGTTTTAACATCAATTTTTGGACGCTCCACTTGATAAAGATCTAAAAGGCTATCAGAGAGGGTAACCTCTCCTAAGGCTTCAAAAGTTGGGATCTGTTGGTGAAAGAATGGATAGATTTGCTCACTTGATAAAGGACTTCTTTGGGAAGAAAAGTCGTCTGTAAAACCTGCTGCTAGCATAGTTGAAAAGACTTCTTGCTCCTTATCGAAATCACTGGAATAAGGAAGATTGAGAAGTTCCTCACGCGTGGTCACCACACGATCCTGGTATTGAAAGACTACATCCAGTAAAACAGTCTGGTCCTGTGCTAGATCAAAATGAAATTCTGGAGTGAAATCGTGGATTAAAAAGCTGGTCGGAGCTGTTATTTGCCCCAGTTTTTTGAACTCTTTTAAACTATAGGAAAGTTTGGTCTGATCCGTTGGATCAAAATGCAGGCGTTTTTTGCGATCCTGATCCATTGGAAGATCTTGGATAGCCTTCCATAGGGTTCGCTGTTGGGGCGTCAGGTGATAGAAGACACCATTTCGAAACAGGTAAACAGCAGACTCGACAACCTTCACTTGTGGCTCGGTAATGATCAATTCGTAAAAATCACCATGGTCTTCCACCTGAAAATGAAAGAGATCTTCCTCCCCATGGACATCCTGAAAATAGACTTCAGAAAAATCATACATGCTGTATTGCAAGAGGAAGGAATCCAAATTCATCAGTAATTCTACAGCTTCTTCAAAGAGAGTCGGTGGAAAATAAAGATGGCGCCCAGCATTGGGAAAGAAATCTTGCTCTTTCGAGCCACTATCTGTGACCAAGCCTTGTAGGAAATTGATCACATCCTGACTAGGCCCATCAAATTCTAAGTAAGAAATGGGTTCATAGTAACTTTTGCCAATTGCAAAGTGGCCTTCTTTCTGAAGGGTCTGCAAAAAAGCTAGCACATCTCTGATCACATAAGAACGCTCGTCTGGCAAGCGACGAATGCGAAGGGTCCACAAGAATTGACCAGAGTATTCATCCTCCTGCCCAACTGCCGATAAGACATAGCGTGTTTCTTTTTTTCGATTTTTGGAAGGACCTGGTCTAAAAACAAACTTCCAAAAGAAACCTTCTCCTGCGTTTCTTCAGTCGCCGTGGCGTCTTCTTCAAGACTTGCAAGAGCTGCTTTCCCACTGTCATCATTCTTCAAGAAAGCTTCTACAGCTGCCAGATGCGTACAGAATTTTTTCTTTTGAAAGAAAGCACAGCTACAAAAAACAGCATCGTCGTCTAAACTGTACCGCAAGCTTTCTTCTTCCACCCGAAAATACAGGTATTTTTCTTTTACTTCCTGAAGGGAAACTTTCCCAGCTTCATAGAGAAGGCTCCCTTGTGAACGAACCTTCCCAGGAATTAATTTTGCCATGTTTACCACCTTAGATTAATCCCTTTATTATACCATATTTCAAAGTATAGTTAAAATTTATTCGATCAAACTTATTAAAATAGACGTTTTCGGGCTATTTACTATTCAATGATCCCCACTTAAACAGTCCTTAAAGTTCCTAAAAAGTTCACAAAAAAATACCCCTCAAGGGGGCAATCCATTCACGAGTTCAGCAGGCAAGATCTATCACCCTCACACGGTGCTTTTTTCTCTTCAAAAGCGGTAGGCTACCGCGCACCAATGGGTGCTCGATGTCCTACCACCTAATTAGACTATAACATAACTTATCTGCTTTTTTATGCTCTACGTCTATAGATTTTCCATTAGTCATTTCCTTGATCTTGCGAATTCCCTTTTATTAAGGCGTTTCCAATCATCATGTACAATGTTCCCAAGCACAAAAATTTGGTGAAAGACCAAAATATCCCAAAAACAGCTAACCCTTTTACCAATAGAGAGTAATAACTTTCTTGGACAATCTCTCCATAAAATGTCATCGATGATGTCATGATCACCCATTCCCAAATAATTAGAATGAGTGAGGCGCCATAAAGGATAGCCATCCCCCAAAAGATCAACGAATTCTTTAAAAATTTTCTCATGACACGCACCAGTGCCCATAAGCATAACAAAGAAACAAACAGTAGTAATTCTGTACTTGACATCATTTCACTTCCTTTTCAACCCATTTAAAGTCATTAGACTTTTTCTTCTACTTAGTTAATCTTTCAGATGTTTATATAAAAAAGGACCCTTCTTGTCTCTTGCAGTTGACAAAGAGTCCTTTTTACTTATGTTTCAATCATGTTCGAACTTTACTGAACCTTGACCATCCCATTTTCTTCTATCGTTTTTTCGTTTTAATATAGTCAGTTAAGTCCTTCATTTTCTTATTGGACTTAAAAACTTTGTTCCAAGTTTTTAGGTCCAATTTTGAAAAATCTGTCACTATATGGATCTGCAAATGGCCTGACTTGGACTTTTCAACAGTATAGTCCATTCCCTTGATATGACCATAATTTTCAAGCAAACTATCTTTTGCTGAGTTAAATTCCAATGAGTCAGAAGCATCAATATCGGGCAGTTCTTTCCAGAACTCCGTCTTAAGAATCTCATTGTTTTTTACAGTTAGAATAGTCGTCTCATCACCATTTCCATAAGACCCCTGATATTTTTCTTGACGCGTCGACTGACAAGCTGTTAAGAAAACAATGATGAGGCTGGTAAGCAAAAATTTCATCAAAACAGTTATTTTTCGCATATTTCCTATTTTCGTTTCCGCGCGATCAAATGGATCGGAGTGCCTTCAAAGACAAAAGCTTTCCGAATTTGGTTCTCCAAGAAACGGAGGTAAGAGAAGTGCATCAGTTCTTCTTCGTTAACAAAGACCACAAAGGTTGGTGGCTTGGTTGCCACTTGGGTCGCATAGAAGATCTTAAGGCGTTTTCCTTTATCTGTCGGCGTTGGATTGATAGCAATGGCATCCATAATCACATCGTTCAAGACAGCTGAAGGAATCCGCGTATTTTGACTCTCACTGATCTGTTTGATCATCTCTGGCAACTTGTGCAAGCGTTGTTTAGTTAAGGCAGAGACAAAGACAATCGGCGCATAAGAAAGGTATTGGAATTGATCGCGAATGTCATCTTCCCACTGCTTCATGGTATGGTTGTCTTTTTCAATGGTATCCCATTTGTTGACAACAATGATCATACCTTTACCAGCTTCGTGAGCAAAGCCAGCGATCCGCTTGTCATACTCCCGAATCCCTTCTTCGGCATTAATGACCATCAAAACCACATCTGAACGGTCGATGGCACGCATGGCACGCATGACAGAATATTTCTCAGTGTTTTCATAGATTTTACCAGATTTGCGCATACCAGCTGTATCGATCATGGTAAATTCTTGGCCATCTGCATCGGTAAAATGGGTATCGATGGCATCCCGTGTGGTTCCAGCAACAGGGCTTGCGATAACGCGGTCTTCTCCAAGGATCGCATTGATCAAGCTTGATTTCCCAACATTTGGGCGACCAATCAAGCTAAATTTGATGATATCTGGATTTTCTTCTTCTGTTTCATTCGGAAGATTTTCAATAATGGCATCAAGCACATCCCCAGTTCCGATCCCGTGGACAGAGGATACCGGTAGTGGCTCACCCAGTCCTAAGGCATAAAAGTCATAGATATCATTGCGCATCTCTGGGTTATCCACCTTGTTGACTGCAAGAATCACCGGTTTATGGGTCTTATACAAGATACGAGTGACATATTCATCCGCATCCGTGATCCCTTCTTTTCCAGAAACAACAAAGACGATCACATCTGCTTCGTCCATGGCAATTTCTGCCTGATGCTTGATTTGCTCCATAAATGGGGCATCTACGTCATCAATTCCCCCCGTATCAATGATACTAAATTTTCGATTCAACCACTCAGCTGTTGCATAAATGCGGTCACGAGTGACTCCTTCTACATCCTCAACGATGGAAATCCGCTCACCGGCAATCCGGTTAAAGAGCGTCGATTTTCCGACATTGGGACGGCCTACAATCGCAATAGTTGGTAGGGCCATGATTTCCTCTTTTCTAATGAGAGGCGAGACTTCGGTTCAAGAACGCCTCTCTTCATTTCATAATAGTTTGTGTTTTTCTAGTAGTTTTTTGGTCTCTTCTTGTTCAGGTTGACCAAATTGAGCTGCAAGACGCTCGCTCCAGCTGTCCGTTACACGCGCTCCAGCATAATCTGCCTGAACCTTGTCGTAGGCAGTCACAACCGATAGGTCTTGTTCTTGGTATTCTTCTTCAAAAGCAACCTGCTCCAATGGCAAACGTGGTTTCACCGCATGCTGCTGATTAGGTACTCCGAGAGCAATCCCAAAAACAGGGTAGGTATAGTCTGGCAGACGGAAGAGTTTTGCAACTTCCTCTGAACAGTAGCGCAACATGCCAATAATGACTCCACCATAGCCGAGACTTTCAGCTGCCAATAGCGTGTTTTGAGCTGCTAGAGCCGCATCCACTGAAGTGATCAACAAATTATCCACACCTTCCGGATGAAAATCCTTCTCATGAAGTTTGACAGCTTTTTCAGCACGGTTTAAATCCCCAACAAAGAGGAGAAATATGGCTGATTGGCGAATCGCTTCTTGAGGAAGCAAGTCGTAGAGAGCTTCTTTCTTTTCCTTGCTCTTCACCACAATCACAGAATAAGATTGAAAGTTTTTCCAACTTGATGCCATCTGCCCAGCTGATAAAATTTCCTTGAGGTCAGCTTCTTTGATAGCTTCTTCCTTAAACCGGCGAACAGAAAAATGAGCATTCATTAAACGGATCGTTTCATTCATCGGCGATTGACTCCTTCCAAATGGATTTCCTTAGCTAAAAATTTCACGCGCTCCATGACACGTTTGGCCTGCCAGGTTTCATCACCATTGCGCGACGTTGCAAAATGGCGTTCCAACTCTTCAAAATTAAAGTTAGAGGTAAAGAAGGTCGGAAGATTTTCCTGCATCCGGTGCTGCAGAATCACTTGTAAGATTTCGTCTCGCACCCAGGTTGACATCTGTTCCGCACCGATATCATCGAGAATTAAAATTTCGGCTTTTTTCACCTGATCTACGGTTTCTTTGACCAAGCCCGAACTGATGGCATTTTTGACATCGATAGCAAAACTTGGGAAATGTAGTAGAGTGGTAGAGGCCTGGCGTTTTTCTGATAAATCATGAGCCAGGGCTGCCATCATATAGCTCTTTCCTACTCCAAAATCACCATAGAGGTAAATTCCCTTTTGATACTCGGGATAGTTGGCTACAAAATTAGCTAATTCCTCAAAGGCCACAAATCGTCCCTTATCATCGAGCTCTACCTTGGCTAGACTCGCTTCTTTCAAAGTTGAAGGGAGATTGATCAAGTTAAGACGTTGGTTGATCGCAGCACGTTTTTGGGCTTCGATTAACTCTGGTGTCTCCTCATAAGCGACATCCGCATATCCTTCATTCATGGTGAGGATGGGTTTATAACCTTTGGCAATATAATCCGGATCTCCCAATAAGAAACGGTTGCGTTCACTAATGTATTGATTAAATTTTGAAATACTGCGTCGAATTTCTTGTTCAGACAAAGACTGGTCCTTGATAAAGGCAGCCACTTCTTGGTCTGCCAAGATCTGTGCGACCAAATCCTCATAGTTAAATTGACGCGCACGGTTCATGTGAGACATGGTTTGACCTACACTTTCCATCTACTCACCTCCTTGATTCAGTTTTTCTAACAGGCGTTGTTTCTCTTTAGCAAGATCCACCTTTTCTGCTTGACTGGTTTGATTTTGATAGTTTGGTTGGCTCCACTTGGGAACATTGCTGTTCTTGCCCTTGGCTGATGTAGGACTCGTCCCCTTGTTTCCTTGAGCTTTAGCTTGTTCCTGGCGTTCTCGAACTTTTAAAATCGCTAGTTCTGCACTGTTGACCCCTTGATAAGAAAAATCATTTCCTACCTTCAAAGCATACTTTTCATTGAGATTAGCAGACTGGGTCTTATTAAAGGTCAACAATAAGATGATATTGATCACCTCATCTAATAAGCCTAGATCAGCTAACTTGGATAAAGTCTTGCGTTCGCTCTGCGTAATGGTCGCATTGCGCGCCTTCTTAATCTCCGCTAGAAATTGTAGGCTGGATTTTGCCTTAGCTTCCCTCAGAATAGTTTCTTCCTGACGGCTATAGGACATGCGTGGTTGCTCTTGGCTCGCCTGAGCCAACTTTTGCTTCATTCTCTTTGGAGAGACAATCCGGTCTACAGCCGTTTCTTTTGCTAGGAGATAGGTTTCATACCAGGTCCATTGTTGTTCTTCTGCGATGGCAAAGAGGGCTAGGGTTGCTTCTCCTTCATCCGCAAAACGAAGTCCATCACGCCCCATCATTCGCTTAAACATCTCCATATCAAACTGCTGTTTCTTACTTGGAAGAACGGTCGTCTCCCCAGCATCTAGTCCAAAGACTTGCGAGAAGGAAACTTGCCGTTTAGTCCCTAAAGAGCGTGCTGGGAGCAGATCCTCCACGGCCTTTTCCCCAATTTTCTTTTCAAGTAAGCGTTTGAAAACAGCATTCGAAAAAAATTGTTCTGAGGCAAGAGGAGCATGTAACTGAATGGTGATCCCAACTTCTTCCTCATAGAGATCGAGCAAACCCATGGCAATTAAACGATCAAAGGCTAGTAGCAATTGTGGAAATCCTATATTCAAGTGATTGAGGATTTGAGCCAGTAAATATTGTTTTTCACCCTGATCATAAGAGGCCAGCAGATAACGATAAACTGCTACCGTTTCCGTCTCCAAAATAGGCAGGTAATACTGCTCCAATGCAGCCCCTGCCGGTGGAAGAAGATTATTTTTTAAAAATGCGAAAGGCGTATTGGGCTTCATCTATTTTTCCTTTTTCTTCTTGGTTCCCTTCGTAATTTGTTTCAAGAGGGTCTCTAACTCACCGACATCCTTGAAACTCCGGTAAACACTAGCAAAACGAACATAGGTGATCTCATCTAGATCTGCTAACTCATCCATGACCAACGAACCAATATACTCACTGTTGATTTCATTATCACTTTGGCTGCGAACCTTTTGCTCGATCCGGTTTACAATTTCTTCAATTTCGTCACTAGAAACAGGCCGTTTTTGAGCCGAGCGGATAATACCATTAAAGATTTTATCACGAGAAAATTGCTCGCGTGTCCCATCCTTTTTAACAACCACTAGGGTCCGCTCTTCCACTCGTTCATAGGTAGTAAAGCGATAATGGCATTCTTCGCATTCACGACGACGACGGATGGTGTTCCCATCTTCAGCTTGTCGACTATCCACCACACTAGACTTACTTCCACCACATTTTGGACAACGCATTTGCTACCTCCTTAAACTGTTTTAACACTTCATTTTACCATAAATTGAATCGTAAAGAAAGCAGAAGAACAGGAGAATCCCCTATGCCTGCTCCTCATTGATCCATAAAAAAGAGTCGAAGGACGATTGAATAAAATCGTTTTCCTTTCGACTCTCCATTTATATTAAAGTGATAATTCAGCTTCTAAGCCATAGTGATCACTGACATGGGGTTTGTTTTGATCATCAAAAATGACATGTAGACGCTGGATGTCCCATTCTGGACTTGCAAAGACGTAATCGATTCGCAATGGAACTTGATTATCCGTCCAGCCATCGATTCCAGGACCTACAGTATAAGTCCCCTTTGTTTCTTTGGCTTCGATAAAACTATCTTGAAGTTTTAGCGAACTGGATAGAATCGTTTCATACCCTTCTTGACCAGCAGGATTATTGAAATCACCAGCTAGAATAAAAGGTTTGCCTACTTGGCTGAAGTAGTTCTCAATGCGTGGCCACTCAAATTGGAAACCTTTGTCCCACCAAGAAAGATGGACGCTGGCAACAGCAATCTCTTTGCCATCTACACTTGTATGGGCAACGGCTACTCGACGCGTATGATAGTCCGTTGGATCATCCATATTGGATACCAAAATCTCATCCGCCTTCAAGGGTTGACGCGAAAGAACGGCCACACCCTCATTGAGGTGATCATAGCCAATATGGTTGTAGGCCCAAGCCCAATAATAGTGGAGTCCATGAGCAGCTAACTCTTCTACCAATACGCGAACAAAGTGATCCTTGTGAATCGCTACAGATGATGGCAAGGCTTGATAATACTCATCTGTTTCGACTGCTTCTGAGCCCATTTCTTGATTGACCTCTTGGAAACAGATCACATCATATTGCGCTTCCAAAATTTGTTCCTTGAGGGTTTCAAATTTTTGCTGAGCATTCTCTTCCATCCAACTATGGGAATTTAATGTTAAAAATTTCATCCCCTGATTTCTCCTTCTCTCCAAATCAAGAAACGGCAAGAGGCCGGGTGCACTGCCCCAACCTCATTTTCTTTGCCGATGTCTTTTATAATTCTACTGTTGCAACTGGCGCATTTGCTGCCAATTTACCAGTATGTTCGACCTTAACGGATTTAATCGCATCTGCATTTGTGAAGACAACAATTGTTGAAGTTTCACGACCAGCTTCACGGATCGCATCAAGGTCTGCTTCTACCAAGAGGTCTCCAGCAGCCACTGTTTGACCTTCAGAAACTTTAACCTCAAATGGTTTTCCTTCAAGACTAACTGTATCTAGACCGATGTGAACCAAGACTTCCAAACCATTATCTGTTACCAAACCAAGGGCATGTTTGGTTGGGAAGACACTAGTAACTTTACCAGCAACTGGTGAAACGATGTGGCCATTTTCAGGCTCAACTGCAAATCCGTCTCCCATCATTTTTTGTGAGAATACAGGATCTTTCACATCCTCAATATTGATCACTTCACCATCTGCAACAGAGTGCACTTCATCAGTTACCCCTTTAAAGGTTGCTTCAGCCTTTTGAACTGCTGTCATTTGGCTAGGAAGTGTTTCAGGAATAACTTCACCTGAATCAAGAACGTCTTGGATATCAGATTTCAATACGTCAGCTTTAGGTCCGTAGATCGCTTGGACCCCTTGTCCTTTCATGACAAGACCCATAGCGCCTTCAGCTTTCCATTGTTCTTCTGTTCCGACTTTTTCAGCGTCTTTAACGGTTACACGAAGACGAGTCATACATGCGTCAACGTCGACGATATTGGCACGTCCACCAAGAAGGTTGATGATGTTAATGACTTGTGAGCTTGCTGAGCTTGTAGCAGCACCTGCTGCTGCACCATCTCCTGCAGGAGCATCATCATTTTGTTCATAGTTACCGTTACGTCCTGGAGTCGCATAATTGAATTTCTTAATCATGAAGTTGGCAATGAAGTACATGATAAAGGCAAAGAGGACTGTTACCCATACAAAGTTAAAGATATCTAATGCCAAACCAGCATTGATGGCCATTGGGGTACGTGTCAAGAATTCGATTGAACCGAATGAGTGAACACGAAGGTTAACCAAGTCAGCCATTGCAAAGGCAGCCCCTTGAACAAGAGCATAGATGATGTACAATGGTGTAGCAATAAACATGAACATGTATTCAATTGGTTCTGTTACACCTGTCAAGAATGTTGCAAGGGCAGTTGCAAAAAGCATCCCTTTGTATTTTCTTTTTTATCTGGATCCACATTGCGGTAGATAGCAACCACAATCCCCATCAAAATACCAAATGATCCGATCATTTGACCAACTTTGAAACGAGCTGGTGTGTAAGCATGAAGCAAGTGTTGGTATTGGCTAGGATCAGCTTTCTTCAAGTTAACAAGGTCTGTTACCCAAGCCAACCAAAGTGGATCTTGTCCAAATACAGTTGTTCCTTTGGCAGCACCTGTAAGAACTTGGTAGCTACCACCCAATTGAGTATAGTTGATTGGAATAGTCAACATGTGGTGAAGACCAAACGGCAAGAGAAGACGTTCCAAGGTACCAAACAAGAATGGTGCCAATACTGGAGCTGTTGATTGTGAGTTGGCGATCCAAACACCAAATCCATTAATTCCTGATTGAACTACTGGCCACAAGGCTGACAAAACCAAGGCTGTGAGTGCTGAACGAACGATAACAACGAATGGTACAAAGCGTTTCCCGTTGAAGAAAGAAAGGGCTTCTGGGAGTTTACGGTAGTTGTAGTATTTATTGAAGGCAGTTGCTCCAACGAAACCTGAGATAATCCCTACAAATACCCCCATATTAAGAGCTGGAGCTTCAAGAACACTGATAAAGTAGTCCGCAACTTTAATTGATCCACCGAAGATTGTGTGAACCGTAGCAGCCTTATCAGCTAACATTGCAGATGTCACTCCGAAAACTGCACCGGTAATACGGTTAATCAAGATGAAAGAGAGACCAGCTGCAAAGGCACCCCCTGCACGTTCTTTGGCCCAGCTACCACCGATAGCAAGGGCAAAGAGGATGTGAAGGTTTCCGATAACCCCCCAACCGATTTGTTCGAGAATTCCACCTGTAATAACAAGTGGAGATAAATTCGGGTTGATCATAGGGATAGATTTCCCGATTGAAATCATCAACCCAGCCGCTGGCATGACAGCGATAACGACCATCAAGGCCTTACCGAACTTCTGCCAGAATTCAAAGCTAAATAAACTTTTGAATGATCCTTTGTTCATCATTCAACCTCCTTATATTGTTTAAGGCTTTGTTTTAAGAAAACGTTTGCGCTTAATTTGTTTCTAGTATACCATATTTTAAAAATTTGTAAAGCCTTACATTCATTTTTTTCTCCAAATTTTATCTTTTTTATCTTTTTTAAGCCATATTCTTTTTAAAACTCATTCTTTTTCGATGCAAACGTTTCCCTTGAAGTATAAAAACATTCGAACCCTCTAAGGGTTCGAATGTTTTATTCTAATGCGTCTTGCATGGCATAGCCAATCCCACGAACGGTCTTAATATAGCTTTTTTGACCTGGTAGATCAATTTTCCCACGAAGATACCGGATATAGACGTCCACAATATTGGTCTCACCTGTACTCTCGTACTTCCAGACACTTTCCAATAACTGATCTCGTGTCACCACTCCCTTGCTCCCCATCAGAGTCGCTAAGAGATCATATTCTCTGCGGGTTAAACTAATCATGTCTTTCCCACGATAGACGGTATGGTGTTCCACATCAATGCGCAAATTGCGGTATGATGTTGGGATTTTCATCTGACTACAATGTTGGTCAATATAATCACGTCCTCTAAAAATGGCTGTGATCTTATCTACCAAATCGCTGATAATAAAGGGTTTGACCATATAGGAAACGGCAAAGCGCTGAATACTCTCTTTGTGCTCAGCAATTTTTTCGCGGCTATCCAAAACAATCAAAACAGAAGCTGGGCGAATCCGACTGATTTCCTCTGCGAATGTTTCACCAGACATATCTGACAGATCGTAATTAAACAAGATCAGATCATATTTGGTCGCAGCAATCAAAGCCAGACCCGCTTTTCCATCCTCGACCACATCAACTTGATACCCCTCTTTTTGAAGTTCCAAATCAATGAAGCGAGCGATTTGCTTCTCATTTTCTACTAGTAGAACTCGTTTGACCATAGAGCAAGATTATTTTTCGTCGTACCAAGAATAGTGGAAGGTACCTTCTTTGTCTTTACGTTGATATGTGTGAGCACCAAAGTAGTCACGTTGTGCTTGGATCAAGTTCGCTGGAAGATCCGTTGAACGGTAGCTATCGAAGTAAGTGATGGCTGCTGAGAAGGTTGGTACAGGTACACCTGCTTGAACAGCAAGAGCTACAATGTCACGAACTGATTGTTGGTATTTAGCAGTGACATCCAAGAAGTACTCATCCAATAGAAGGTTAGCAAGATCTGCATCGCGGTTGTAAGCATCTGTGATCTTTTGCAAGAAACGAGAACGGATGATACATCCATCGCGCCAGATAGATGCGATGTCCGCAAATGGTAAGTTCCAGTTGTTTTCTTTAGAAGCAACACGCAATTGCGCAAAACCTTGTGCGTAAGAGATGATTTTTGAGAAGTAAAGGGCTTGACGAATTTTTTCGATCAACTCAGCCTTGTCTCCTTCAAATTTGAATGCAGCTGGTTTTGGAAGAACCTTGCTAGCGTGTACACGTTCTTCTTTGTAGGCAGAGATGTAACGAGCAAATACTGACTCAGTGATGAGTGACAATGGTACACCAAGGTCAAGCGCTGATTGGCTAGTCCATTTACCAGTTCCTTTGTTTCCTGCAGCGTCCAAGATGTAGTCTACGATTGGTCCATCTTGACCTTCATCGTCTTTGCGTTTCAAGATATCAGCAGTGATTTCGATCAAGTAGCTGTCCAATTCACCCTTGTTCCATTCAGTGAAGATTTCAGCCATGTCTTCTGCAGAAAGACCAAGCAAGTGTTGCATGAGGTCATAGCTTTCTGCGATCAATTGCATATCCCCGTACTCGATCCCGTTGTGGACCATTTTCACGTAGTGACCAGCTCCATCAGGACCGATGTATGTCACACATGGTTTTCCATCTTCAGGTGCTTTTGCAGAGATTTCTTCAAGAACATCAGCTACCAAGTCATATGCTTCTTTTTGTCCACCAGGCATGATAGAAGGACCTTCAAGGGCACCTTTTTCACCACCAGATACACCTGTACCGATAAAGTTAATCCCTGAGTTCGCCAACTCTTCGTTACGACGGATGGTATCTTTATAGAAAGTATTTCCTCCATCGATCAAGATATCACCTTTGTCCAAGTGTGGAAGAAGGGCTTGGATGGTTGCGTCTGTACCAGGTCCTGCTTGAACCATGAGCATGATACGACGTGGTTTTTCGATTGAGTTTACGAAGCTTTCGATATCATAGCTTGGCACAAAGTTTTTATCAGGATGGCAAGCAATTACATCTTCTGTTTTTTCTTTACTACGGTTAAAAATGGCAACTGTGTAGCCACGAGATTCGATATTAAGGGCAAGGTTACGACCCATTACGGCCATACCAACAACACCAAAGTTTGCTTTAGTCATGTGACACTCCTCTTTATAGTTTGCCTTTATTCTACCATTTTTCCTCCTCAAAAGAAAGCAGAAAATAGCTTCCCGCCTTCTCCAAGAGGGAGAAGATCATGCAAGTCATTTGATCTTAAAAACAAAAGTGCCCGAGAAACAGTTCTCAGACACTTTCTTAAGAATGGTATTAATCTTCTTTAGAAGCTAACTCCTCTGCTTCAATGACCGGTTGTTCTCCTTCTTTGAGTTTGTTGACCGTCATATTAACTCCAAGGGCTCCTGCTAGTAATTGACGAATATCAAATCCAGCTCCTTGAGAGACTTGGTCGATACTTTGCATAATATCTCCCACCATCTTAGAAGCATTGCCTTCCCCGTACATGGTGATCTTATCAACCTTGGTTAATGGTTCTGCGACAGCACGCGCAATTTCAGGCAACTTGTCAACGACCATTTCAGTAATGGCTGCTTCTTGCATTTTCTTCATCGCTTCGGCCTTTTGGTCCAAACCTTTGGCTTCGGCTTCCAGTTTCAAGCGAATGGCTTCAGCCTCGGCACGACCTTTAGCCTCAATAGCTTCGGCCTCTTGCAATTGGGCAAATTTCTCAGCTTCGGCTTGAGCTTTTCGAGCTTCGGCTTCTTTTTGTGTTTCGAAGAGTTCTGCTTCCGCCTTGCGTTGGCGTTCAATCAATTCTGCTTCTGCAGCTTGTTGACGCGCATATTTTTCAGCTTCAGCTTGTTTGCGGATGTTGGCATCCAATTCTTGCTCACGAACCTTAACTTCGCGCTCTTTGACTTCCGCTTCTTTTTCCTGTTTCATGATATTGGCTTCGGCTGCCACGCGCTCTTGTTCACGACGTTGCACTTCTGCCTCAATCCCTTTAGCGGCATCTGCTTTTGCTTGGGCAATATCTGCTTCTTGCTTGAGGGCTGCTTGTTTAAGTTTTAATTCGTTTTGTTTTTGCGCAATTTCAAGATCGGCAGCGACGCGTTTGTCGTTAGCCAATTTATCTTGTTCCGCTTCGACTTCCTTGCGTTCGCGTTCTGCTTTGGCTTTGGCAATCAAGGCATCTTTCTTAATGGTTTCAACATTTTCAATCCCGAGGTTATCGATGACGCCCCCTTCATCAGAGAAAGATTGAACCGTAAAGGCGATGACTTCTAGACCCATTTTAGCCAAGTCTGGTGCTACGTTGTCCTGCACTTTTGAGGCAAACTCTTGACGGTCATTGACCATCTTACGGAGCTCCATCTGACCGATCACTTCCCGCAAGTTTCCTTCCAAGACATCTTGGACAGAATTGGAAATATCTGTCGTATTCCAGTTCAAGAAGTTTTCTGCAGCCCGGGCAATCATTTCATCGGTTGTACCAATTTTTAATTTAACAGCCGCATCGGCACGGACGTTAATGAAGTCCAGTGTTGGGACTGCTTCTGACGTCCGAACATCTGTCGAGAATTGCTCAATATCAAGATAAGAGCGTTGTTCGACAAAGGGAATCATAAAGCCAGCTTTCCCACGCAAGTGACGTTGTTTCCGAAGACCGGTAATGACCACGACTTCGTTGGGTTTAGCATTGACATACCCTTTGACCAACAAGATCAATACAAGAATGGCTACGATTACAAAAGTAATCAACCAACCTGGAATAAATAAAGTATCCATACTTTTTCTCCTTTTTTAGAGGTCTCCCCTCTGTTGTTTATTAATCCTAGTATATCAAAAGAAGGTCTTTCCTCAAAGAAAAGATCTGTATTTATGTCTAAATTTATCAAATGCAATCTCTAGCTTATTCTTCGTCAAACAAGCCATTTAGACCAGCGAAAGGACTGTTTTCTTCTTTCTTGATCGCTTGAGCGGCTTGGTATTCTTCTTCGGATAGGATTTTCCAGTCATTGCCTTCGATAAAACCTTGTCCAGCCTCTTCTTCTGGAGTGAGAACCTTGAGGGGAATATTGAGCAGAATATTATCCGCTACGCTCTCACTCAGGTCAATCTTCCCACCTTCGATTGGAAGGATCAAGTCTTCCTCTAGGGCCTCGATATCTGCGTCAGACTGTATATCCTCCGCAAATACCTCTGTTACAGGATAGCTTTCTTGAAGCTCGACAGGCTCCATGCTTCGGCTAGATGCCAAAACGATGGTGTAGGTCAACTGGTAATCCAAGACATAGAGGCCTGTATCATAGGCTACTCGTCCTGTCGCTGTCACATTCTTTAAATCAAGAATTTCTGAATTACGCTTTTGCAGATCCTTTAACAAATCCAACTCTTGATCAAAGGCTAGTCCTTCAGGATTTTTACGGATTTCTTGTGTAAATAGGTTCATTCTTTTGTCCTCAAATCTTCTAGATACTACTAGTATATCATGAAGCTGCCCCTCAACCAAGAAGTCTCCTCAAAAATTTGTTATAATCATGAAAAAAGATATAGAAACTAGGCCAATTGGTGTTGTACACAAGGGTCTCACCATCTCTTGGACAAAAGAGGTTCACTGGCTAGGGCATTGTTAGATAGAGGAGAATTCATGAAAGAAATCGGAGCTATTTTTCGGCAAATACGTGAAAGTCGCCACATCTCTTTAGAGGAGGCTACGGGTGGCGAATTTTCGCGCTCCATGCTGTCTCGATTTGAAAGAGGAGAAAATGACCTGACGACGCAACGATTTTTTCTGGCCCTTCAACAGATCAAAACCAGCCTCAGTGAGTTTTCCCATCTAGCTGGAATCGATCAGCACTCTTTTATTCCCAAATTGTTGAAAGAGCACTATGAAAACATGAGCTTGGAACACGACCAAGCCTTGTACCAAACTTACCAGCTAGCCTATCAGAAACATCACAAAAAAGAAGACCTCTTAGCCAGCATTATTCTCAAAGTCCAAATGCTTGGCTTCTATCCTGAGGTGGAGCTCACTTCTAGCCAAGAGGAACTGGATTTCCTCCATGATTATCTCTTCTCTGTCACAATCTGGGGAAATTTTGAATTAAACCTGTTTTCTCTGACCTCTCCACTTTTCTCTAGTCAGCTCTATCGACAATACACAGAGGAGTTGGTCCAAAGAGATGATTTCAAGCTTCTCCTAGATTCCTCTCGTCCTGCTATCAATTCTATTTTCCTTAATGGCTTTTTCTCGCCATTAGTTCAAATGAATTTGAAGATGCAACCTATTTTGATCAGTTGATCAAGGACCACTTTTACTCCGAAAATGAAGCCTACCATCGGACGGTTTATCTCTACGCCAAAGGAGAATTTCTCTATCGAAAGGGAGAAAAAGAAATCGGTCTTGAAAAGATGGAACAGGCCATCCAGGTTCTCTCTATTCTGGATTGTAAGGACAGTGCCAACTACTACAAACAGGGCCTGCAAGAACTGATCAATAAATCCTAAAAACTCACAGATCTACTCTGTAAGTTTTTGTTGAAAATATGCAACATTAATTTTTTCTTGCTTTTTAGGTTTACAATAGGACTATCAAGTAAAGAAAGAAGGTTCTTCCCATGATGACCAAACTAAAAAACCACTTCCTCCGCTTTCTTCTCTCACATACTAGCGTCTATCTGAAGGATCAGAAGCTAGCTCTTTCAGAAGAGGAAAAATTGGAGCTCTTCAAACAGATCGTTCGATCCATCAAACAAGTCCTACCCACTAATCACGTGAAGGAGGAAAGCTTATGAAACTCTTAGTCCGTAATAAAATTTTTGCCTTACTCAGCCTTTCTCGCTTTTTGAATACTCTCGGTGCTGCCATCTACAATCTGGTCTTTGTGGTCTTTGCTGCCAGCATGCCACAGCCGAGCCTAGCAGTTGGAATTGCTAATCTCATTGTATTTATTCCTAGCCTCTTTACCATTTTTGTCGGGATGAAGGCTGACCGTACGAAGAAAAAAGCTAACTGGTTGATCCGCATTGGCTATCTTCAAGCCATCCTCTTCATCCTTATTGCTCTCATGACCAAGATTCCGGGTTACCTAGCCTTTTCGATTGTTTGCTTTTTAAACATTGTTTCAGATTGTTTGAGCGATTATCGCGGGGGCCTACAACTCCCCATCATGAAAAAGAACATCTCTAGCGAGGATTTGATGGAAGCCTATTCCTTCAACCAACTACTTAGTATGGTCTGTTCGATTTCTGGACAAGCTCTAGGAGTTTGGTTGCTAACCATCAGCCATCAAAATTTTGCCCTGGTCGCTTCGATCAATGCAGTGACTTTTCTCCTGTCTTCTACCTGTCTCTTGATTAGAAAAAAGCAGCTGACACATGATCCCGTCATTGAGCCCAAAAGTAAGAATTCTTTGGTACACGAATGCCAAGAGATGTACCAGAACGCCAAAAGTATTTTTTCATATGAGGAGGTTCACCACTTTGGCAAGTTGCTCTTCTCATTGGTTCTCATCAATGCCCTTGGGGGATCCATCTCAGGTATCTACAATTTACAACTGCTTCACTCCCCCTTCTTTCAGTTGAGCTTTAGCCAATCCCTCTTGATCTTAGAGGCAGTGACTATTTTAAGCATGGTCTGGGCTAGCCTGACACCCCATGACTATTTTTCCAAGCAATCGCTCCACCATATCCTCCTTTGGATCACAGGTGGGCTGACTATGCTTGGGCTCACAAATATTCTGGTGCACTGGGATTTCCTTTCCCTTCTACTCATCACTTTCCTTGGTTATCTTGTAGCAAAAATCAACCCAAAAGTTTCCAGCCTTTTAATGAGCAAATTACCCGCTGAAAAATTAGCTTCTACCTCTAGCTTTTTGGGACTGATGGTCAGCTTTGCCATGCCACTTGGGACAGCTCTCTTTTCTAGTCTAGCTAT
>NZ_CM002128.1:1236266-1255697 GCF_000448565.1 Streptococcus sp. HSISM1
CTAGCCTGACACCCCATGACTATTTTCCAAGCAATCGCTCCACCATATCCTCCTTTGGATCACAGGTGGGCTGACTATGCTTGGGCTCACAAATATTCTGGTGCACTGGGATTTCCTTTCCCTTCTACTCATCACTTTCCTTGGTTATCTTGTAGCAAAAATCAACCCAAAAGTTTCCAGCCTTTTAATGAGCAAATTACCCGCTGAAAAATTAGCTTCTACCTCTAGCTTTTTGGGACTGATGGTCAGCTTTGCCATGCCACTTGGGACAGCTCTCTTTTCTAGTCTAGCTATCTGGAGCCTTTCCCTAGCGTGGGGGATCTTTGCCATCCTTGGTTTCACTACCCTCCTCTTAACTACCAAATAAAAAACCCACCGTTTGGTGGATTGAGCTTAAAGACAAAGTTATCTTTTATACAATTCTATTAACTTCTATAAAGATAAATACTTTTTATTCTTTAGAGTTATTCAATCATCTACTGAAACTTTCCGCCGTGAGAAAAGTACTAGAAACAAGTTGTTTCTAGCACTCGGGAGTTTTGGAACCTTAGATCCAAAACTAAGTCATGGAACTTCATAGAAGTTCGCTGACGTCCGTACTCACCCAAGGAAAGGTTCTAAGATGATGGTGTCTTCAATCTGAATCCACTGTTTGATGGATTTTTTTACATATTTCTTAATCTTTCAACCCGCTCAGCAATGGGTGGGTGGGTATAAAAGAGTTTTTGCAATCCGGATTCTTTTTTAGGATCGTTGATAAAAAGAGCACTGCTCGCATCATCAACATGTCGTTGCATGGGTTCGCTATTGTCTAGCTTTAACAAAGCATTGATCATCCCTTGAGGATTCCGCGTCAATTCAACACTTGAAGCGTCTGCTAGGAACTCCCGTTGACGAGAAATGGCTAACTGGACCAAGGTCGCTGCTAATGGCGCTAAAACGATGGCAAGCAGGGAAAGGATCAACATAACAATCTCCAAACCACCGCTACCTTCTCGATCATCGTCCCGGCTACGGCCACCGCCCCACCACATCATCCGACCACCAATGCTAGAAAGCATGGTGATGGCACTAGCAAGGGCAACTGCAATCGTAGAGATGCGGATATCGTAATTGCGAATATGGCTGACTTCGTGTCCGATGACTCCCTCCAATTCCTCACGGTTCATCACAGCCAGAAGACCTGTCGTTGCTGCAACAGCAGCATTTTGAGGATTGGACCCTGTCGCAAATGCATTCATCGAAGGATCATCCACAATATAGACCCGAGGCATGGGGATCTGAGCTACCATGGCCATATCTTGGACAATATGGTAGAGCTGAGGAGCTTGCTCTTCCGTTACCTCACGCGCCCCGTTCATCCGCATGACAACTTCCGTGGATTGGAAAATCATGCTAAAGGCATAGATTCCACCAATAATCAAAGCTAGAATGACGCCACCAAGGGAGGAGCCTAACCAGAGGTAGCCAACGGCTGCTCCGATGAGAGCCAAGAGTATGAAAAAAGCAATAAGGAGAATCCAGGTTCTCCTTTTATTGCTTGCAATTTGGTCAAAGAGCATATTAGTCTCCTAATCCGCTAAAGTCCACCTTTGGTACTGCTTTTTCTTCTTCAGGCACTTGAAGGAATTCGGCTTGTTTGAAGCCAAACATTCCAGCAATCACGTTTGTTGGGAAAGTTTCCAACTTGACATTGTAGTTGCTTGTGACACTGTTGTACAATTGACGAGCATAAGAAATTTTGTTTTCTGTGTTGGTCAATTCTTCTTGCAACTGCATGAAGTTAGTGTTAGCTTTCAAGTCTGGGTAGTTTTCAGCCACCGCAAAGATACCTGCCACTTGACGTGAAAGAGCATCACTGGCTGCCATTGCTTCTGCAGGTGAAGAAGCTTGAGCCACTTGTTGGCGAAGTTGAGTGACCTTAGCAAGGGTATCCCCTTCGTACTTGGCATAGCCTTTTACTGTTTCGATCAAGTTTGGAATCAAGTCATTCCGACGTTTCAATTGCACGTCAATTTGACTCCAAGCTTCGCGAGTTTGCATCCGGCTTTTCACCAAACCGTTGTAAACTCCTACTACAATCAACACAAGGACCACAATGATCCCAAGAATAATCCAAATCATTTTATTGAATTCCTTTCATTTCTTTCTACCAGTATATCAAATTTCCCTTATTTTGTGGTAAAATAATAGCATGAAACCAGAAGAATTTTATGTCCGTTTAGCCGATCTCGGCTTTCCATTAACTGATCGTCAAAAAGAGCAATACGAACGCTATTTCGAGCTCCTCGTGGAATGGAATGAAAAGATTAATCTCACCGCCATCACCGAAAAAGACGAAGTCTATCTCAAGCATTTTTATGATTCTATCGCACCCATTTTACAAGGTTTGATCGAAAATCAACCCGTCCGTCTCTTGGATATCGGTGCTGGTGCTGGCTTTCCAAGCCTTCCTATGAAGATTCTTTTCCCTGAGCTGGATGTGACCATCATTGATTCCCTGAATAAGCGGATCAATTTTCTCCACTTTCTGGCTGAAGAGTTAGGTTTGAGCGGAGTTCATTTCTACCATGGACGTGCGGAGGACTTTGCGCAAGAAAAGGCTTTTCGTGCCCAATTTGATATCGTAACTGCCCGCGCTGTTGCCCGCATGCAGGTCCTCTCTGAACTGACCATCCCTTACCTGAAAGTAGGAGGACGTCTTCTTGCTCTCAAGGCTAGCAATGCTCCAGAAGAGTTGGAAGAAGCCAAAAATGCCCTCAATCTGCTCTTTAGCAAGGTTGAAGACAATTTACAATATGAGTTGCCAAATGGCGATCCACGCTATATCACTGTAGTCGAAAAGAAAAAGAAACACCCAATAAATACCCAAGAAAAGCAGGCATGCCCAATAAGCGGCCATTGTAGTAAGATACAAAGGGCCAAGCGGATAACGTCAAATAAGAGGCTGGGACAAAAGTCCTAGCCTCTCAATTATTTTTGGATTGTCGAGCAAGACACAGTGGTTGAGTGGGCTCTACTACGCTGATTTCATCAGCTTTTACAGCCCTACTCAACTGTGCGGAGGTGGGACGACGAAATCGAATTCTAACGAATTACCGATTTCTGTCCCACTCTCTTTTTTATTTTTGTTTCAATTCTGTTCGTAGGGCTTCTTGCTGCTCTTTTGTCAAATGAACGCCCTTACTTGCAACAATCTGACTAGAGACTTTGTTGGCAAATCTTAAAGCTTGCGCGATATCTAAGCCTTCTAAACGAGCGGATATGAAGGCACCCACATGGCTATCTCCAGCGCCTACTGTATCGACAACTTCTGTTGGAAAACCGTCTGCCTCATACCAGTGGCCATCATAGGCAACCGCTCCTTTTTCACCCAAGGTGACAATGACCAATTGCCCCGTTCTCTGATACAAGTGTTCGATGGCTGGCTGGATCTCTCTGCACCCTGAAAAAGCCAGTGCTTCAGCCTCATTAACATGGAGAATTGGATGCAGATCATAAATGGCTTCCAATCGATCCTTTGGAATCAAGAGTCCACGTGGCCCAGGTGCGAAAATCACCTGGCCTTCTAGTTGCGAAACAGACTGGACCAATGCAAGACCAGTTGGCTCCTCGACTTCAAGGCCACATAAGTAGATGTAATCAAACCGATCTGTCTCAATCTCTTTTAGCCACTCTGCTTGGAAGCTATACTCCACTCCGTGGTCCGATAAGAAGGTCCGCTCACCATCAAACTCTACAAAGCAGTAACAGCAACCATTGGCCCCTTCTAATGAGATGCTAGAGGAAATCCCTAATTGTTTCAATTCTCTCCGAATAAAATCACCATATATTCCAGAACCGACTGGCGAGACAAACTGGTAGGGTTGCGACAAAAAATGAAGGATATTAACGACATTAAAGGCACAACCTCCCACAGACCATTGCTGGTGATCAATATGGGCATCTCCTTCACGACTTGGCAAACGATCCAAGTAGATCATCACATCACAAACTGTAGAACCAATAATTAACGCAGCTGTCATCTTTTTCTCCTTACTTTGCCTTCTATTATACCAGAGGAAAGATAAAAAACAACCAACCCCTTGTGGAGTGGTTGCTTCTCTTTTTAATCACGATAAACGGGTTGAGGACCAAAGGTTTGGGAAACCGGCATGATTTCAATCCGATTGACATTGACATGCTTGGGCTGTTGGATCAACCAAGCTACGGTGTTGGCAATGTCTTCAGGCTGAATGGCATGGGCATCACGATAGAGGGCTTCTACCCGTTTTTCGTCTCCCTTAAAGCGAACAGAAGAGAACTCTGTCCCTTCACAAAGACCGGGTTCAATATTGCTGACACGAATCTTCTTGCCAGCTAGATCAGCCCGAAGATTGAGGGAGAATTGCTTGACAAAAGCCTTGGATGCCCCGTAAACATTGGCTCCTGGATAAGGCACAGTTCCTGCTGTAGAGCCCAAATTGATAATATAGCCATCACTTCGTTCCACCATCTGGGGCAAGATTTTCCTTGTCAGATAGGTCAAACCAACAATATTGGTCTGAATCATGGTCAGCCAGTCTGCGACCTCTGCTTCATAAGCTGGGGCGAGGCCTAGAGCCAAGCCAGCATTATTGACCAAAACATCCACTTTCTCCCAAGCTTTTGGCAAACTGGCAAGTGCATGATCTACCTGAGAAAGATCCGTCACATCCATTTGCAGGGGATAAAAGGCTTCTCCCAACTCTTCTTGAAGGGCCTGTAATTTATCGATGCGTCTAGCTGACCCGATCACACGGTATCCATCTGCTACTAAGCGACGGCAAATCGCTTGACCAAAGCCAGCTGAAGCTCCTGTTACTAAAATCGTTTCTGACATGTCATTACCTCCATGGATTGTAAAAACGTCCCTGATTGACAAAGATCAGGACAATACTCAAAACCAGAACAGCCAAGGCTGATAGAATCATCCCATAATCTTTCATTTCCATGGCTTGATGAGAATACCAGGTCCGCTTTTTATTTTTACCAAAGCGACGTAATTCCATGGCTGTAGAAATACTATCAATCCGCTCAAGTGAGCTAAAGATTAAGGGAGAGATGATTTGTAAATTGCCTTTGATCCGCTGGATCAGCTTGGCCTTTTTGGACAACTCCACCCCTCTGGCTTCCTGAGACAATTTAATCGTTTGATATTCTTCTTGTACGTCAGGAATGTAACGCAGAGTCAAGCTGACAGAATAGGCAATCTTGTAGGATACGCCAATTTGGTTGAGGCTTGAAGCAAACTGACTAGGATGGGTCGTCATCAAAAAAATCAAGGCTAGAGGTATGGTACAGACATACTTAAGAGCTAGATTAAAAAGATAAAAGAGTTCCTGCGAGGTGATACTATAGGAGCCCCACCCCTTCATCAGTACCGTCTTTGCCCCGTAGATCTCTACACCATACTGAGGGGCAAAGAGATAGACCATGACAACATTTAACAGTGCAAAAACAAGAGCAAATGCAAGTACAAATGAAATATCCCGAAATCGAATACGAGCTGTAGAGAATAACAGTAAGGCGCCCACACCAATTCCTAGAAGGAGCCGGGTATCATAACTCAACATGGCCGCAAGAGATACAAAAAGAAGAAAGAGTAACTTACTCGCACCTGAAAGGCGATGAAGAAAACTCGTCCCCTCATGGTAGCCGACTAATCGATGCTTCATGATCTACTCCTTTCTGTTGCATATAAAACTGCGTTAGCGCCAAGGGATCCATTCCTAATCGATTGGCTAAGGCAAAAATCGAAGTCTCTTTGAGATTAGCCTCTTGTAAAATATCCGGATGAGTGAACAGCTCTGCAGGTGAGAGATCAGCTAGAATTTGTCCGTCTGATACCACAAGTGCACGATCAGAATAATCCAACATCAGTTGCATATCATGGGTAATCATGACAATGGTATGGCCTTTTTCTTGCAAGCTATCTAGAAATTCCATGATGTCAGTGTAATTGCGTTGGTCCTGACCTGCTGTCGGCTCGTCCAAGACCAAAATTTCTGGTCCTAAAACTAGTATAGAGGCGATGGTCACCCGTTTCTTTTGCCCATATGAGAGGGCAGAAATCGGCCATTTACGAAACTCATAGAGACCACAAGTTTTCAGTGCTTGATAGACACGCTCCTTAATATCTTCTTCCGATATCCCCCGCAAGCGCAAACCTAGAGCGACTTCATCAAAAATCATATTGGTCGAAATCATTTGATTGGGGTTTTGCAGGACATAGCCGACTCGCTCAGCCCGTTCCTTGACACTCTCCTGCTTGATATCTTCGCCTCTAGAGGTGTATTGCCCTTCTGTGGTAATGAATCCACAGATGGCTTTCGCAAGAGTTGATTTCCCTGCCCCATTCTTCCCGACAATCGCTAAGCGCTGCCCCTTAGGTATACTGAGGGAAATATTTTTTAAGATCGGATGATCCTTTTGATAAGCAAAGGAAATCTGCTCCAACTTCAATAGTTCTTCCGTCTCACCAGTTTTAGTAAAGGTCGCTTCTGGAATGGAACGATTCACACCAGTAAGTTCGATATCTTCTAGACGATCTAGATGCTCCAATTGATCGATATCCTGCCCTAGCTGGCGAAGAGTTGTTAAATAGAGGGGTTCTCGAATCCCATTTTCAGCCAGCAGTGTCGTCCTCAACAACTCATCTGGGCTCCCATTAAAGAGAACTTGACCTTGATTGATCAAGATAACCCGATCGACAGGACGGTAGAGTACATCCTCTAAACGGTGTTCGATAATAATGGTGGTCGTCCCCTGTTCTTCATGAATCTGATCGATCAGATCAATAATATCCTGACCCGACTTGGGATCTAGATTAGCCAGTGGTTCATCAAAAAGGAGGATCGGACTTTCGTCAATCAGAACACCTGCTAAGCTCACTCGCTGTTTTTGCCCACCGGACAAATCTTGTGGCCGATGATCCAAGAGCTTCATCAAATCCAAGCGTTCTGCCCAACTCTGCACACGCTCTTTCATCGTTCCCAGATCCACCATGTCATTTTCAAGAGCAAAAGCCAAGTCTTCTGCGACACTCAAACCAATAAATTGGCCATCTGTATCTTGCAAAACCGTACTGACCAAGTGAGATTTCTCATAAATACTGAGATCAAAGGCTTCTTTCCCCTGAATGAGGAATTGCCCACTACTGGTTCCCTTATAGATATTAGGGATAATCCCATTTAAGCACTGGCCAATGGTTGACTTACCAGAACCAGACGGCCCAACAATCAGAACCTTTTCCCCCTTATAAATGGTTAAGTTGAGATTTTTCAAGGTTGGTTCAGACTGTGCCTTGTATTGGAAGGAAAAATCCTTCAGTTCAATCATTGCTTCTTTCATTTAGTTTGCCTTTTCCCAAAAGAGAGCAAATTGGATGGCTAACTCCGCGATGCGATCCTTGCTATCTAAATCTTCATGACTAGATAAGGTTCGGATATCCCATTTTTCTTCCGAGAGGTGGTCAGCTGCATAGAAGAAATGGCAGAGCTCAAAGCCTCTATAAACTGCTAGGGCTGCCACTGCCGAACATTCCATATCCACACAGATGGCTCCTGCTTCCTTTCGTCGCTTCATCTTGTCGATGGTTTCCCGGTAGGGTGCATCTGTCGTCCACACTTTTCCTGACTGATAAGAAACCTTGTGACTATCCAGAAAGGCTTGGAAGAGAGGGAGGGTTTTCTTGTTTACTTCCACTTCATCACTAGCCGGCAGATAGTGGTAGCTAGTCCCCTCGTCGCGAAGAGCAGCCGTTGGAATGATGATGGAAGTCGCTTCGATATCACGGTCTAAAACCCCACAGGTCCCAAAGAGCACCAGTTTTTCCATCCCAAATTGAATCAAATCCTCTATAATCCCCACACAGGAAGCAGCCCCAACGGGTGCATTAAAGGCAGCAATTTGTTGGTCTTCAATAGTGATCCCATAGACCAGGACTTCAAAGTTGGCCATGGAGGTTCTTGCAATGACCTCATGGTCATAATTCTCAAGGAGGCGCGCAAAAGTTACTCTTGAAAAGCAAGAGATGACTACTTTGGGAAATCCTTCAATTGGTTGGTGTAAGTCTTGTGGATTGATAATCGCCTGTCGATTGGCATCAAATTCTTCTAACAGCATTTCGTGCACCTCTTTCATTCTACTTCTAGGCCCCTATTATACCATAATTAGCCTAGTCATTGGTTTTTGATCAAAGGAAGAGCATAAAAAAAGAACTGCTCCCAGACGTTAGATTTTTCGGATCAAACGTTGGAAGGACAGTTCCCTACGATATTGTTACTTGTTTTCCAACTGCGCTAATTCTAGCAAGCGCTCTTTGGACAATTTTTTGATTTCAATTTGACTAGCATCTAGCAGCTGGTATTCATCTGGCTCTAGCGCTTCTATAAGGTTCTTCAGAGCAAGAGACCCAATTGGATGGTAATTTTCTGGCTTATCCGGATCTCCATCTATCGCTACCAATAGCACCCGCCAATCAATGATACCTGCTAAGCCCACAATTTCTACATATTCTGCAGGAACATGTGGCACGCTTGGCAAGACCGTATCCGTATCTTCTGTCAAGCTATAGCTGGCTAAGAAGGCTCCTGTCTCCTCCTGTTGATAAAAACGGACTTGACTGAAATATGCTGCACTATATTGAATCTTCTTGATAAAGGCAGAGTAGGCTTCTAGTGGATGGACATGGTTCAAGACTTCCTGCACTGTATCCCGATCCAAATAGACTGGATGAGCGAAGCCTTGTACTTCAAACTCTTTTAGATCTTTTTCCTTGGTCACATTACCCAGCGTTTCTAGGATGACGACTTCATAATCAAAATGGAAAACAGAATCTGGAGTATAGCTCACGCCGTCACTGGCCACAATCTCCGTTCCTAATACTTCTGCGAGGCGACTAAGCCATCGAAGGGCCAACTGCCAATCTTCTTCTATCGCAAAAGAGGGCACCTGAATCTGATAAGACTCTTCCTCATCAAAATAGCGTAACTGCAGAGGAAGACCGCTCTTACCAAATACGATACAGTTCAAGCCTTCAAAATCATTTAAGGGACGATGAAGGGTGGCAGGATCATAGTTGTAAGTTGTTAACCCTTCAACTAATTTAAGAACTTCCTGTGCTGCGAGTACTTTCTGATAGCCAAATAAGCTCTTTTTATTTTTGATTGAAAACACGATACTCATTTGTTTTCTCCTTTGTGAAATCGCTTACCTAAAGTATAGCACAATTTTCAATCAATTTCCATATAAAAACAGCCTGAGCTTTCAGACTGTTTGTTTCCATTATGCAGGTGCTCCATCAAGCGTCTCACCGATAACGGCCAAACGCTCAGCAACCTCTGCTTGTGACAAGTTGTGTTCTTCAACATAACGATTGCGAGGGTGAACCCGGCACTCATGTGAGCAGCCACGGAGGTACTTGTCTTCGTTTTCTTCTGAGGTCAAGATGCGACGGTTACAGAAAGGATTTCCACAGTTGACATAGCGTTCGCATGGTGTTCCATCAAACCAGTCTTTTCCGACAACGCTTGGATCGACATGGTTGACATCGACTGCAATCCGCTCGTCAAAGACGTACATTTTCCCATCCCACAGTTCGCCTTGAACTTCTGGGTCTTTCCCGTAAGTGGCGATTCCGCCATGCAATTGACCGACATCTTTGTAGCCTTCACGCACCATCCAGCCTGAGAATTTCTCACAGCGGACTCCACCAGTACAGTAGACGACAACACGCTTGTCCATGAATTTTTCCTTGTTATCACGAACCCATTGTGGCAATTCACGGAAGTTGCGGATGTCAGGACGAATAGCGCCACGGAAGTGACCAAGATCGTACTCGTAGTCATTCCGAGTATCAAGGACAACGGTATCTTCGTCGAGAAGAGCTTCTTTAAACTCTTTTGGTGACAAGTAAGCACCTGTTGTTTCAAGGGGATTGATATCGTTATCGAAGTTATCATCTTCTAAACCAAGGTGGACAATCTCTTTCTTATAACGTACAAACATCTTCTTGAAAGCTTGCTCTTCTTCCTCATCAATCTTGAACCAGAGGTCTTCCATCCCTGGAAGGCTGTGAACGTAGTCCATGTATTTTTGCGTTGTTTCGTAGTCACCAGATACGGTTCCGTTAATCCCTTCATCAGCGACTAGGATACGACCTTTAAGGTCGATTGATTTACAGAAGGCCAAGTGATCAGCCGCAAATTGTTCTGCGTTTTCGATGGGAACATATTTATAATAAAGTAATACACGAATAGGTTTTGCCATGTCATTCTCTTTTCTAAGATTAAATTATCAGAATTTTTCATTCAACTATACCAGTATACTCTCCCAAGAAAACGAATGCAATTTATTTGACTGAAAAATAAAAGCCTGGGTTTCCAGACTTTTACACGACGACACCAAGGTTCCAACTTTCCTACTCTTCCTTTTCCATCTGATCCAGATAGGCTTCATAGCGTTTTTTCTCAACTTTTGCAAGGAGCATTACAAGGGTATTCATCCCCCATACAATCGGAAGATTCAGTAAAAAGG
Source organism: Streptococcus sp. HSISM1 (assembly GCF_000448565.1). Lineage (GTDB taxonomy): Bacteria > Bacillota > Bacilli > Lactobacillales > Streptococcaceae > Streptococcus. Next base: position 1,246,824 of record NZ_CM002128.1, read on the forward strand.
TAATAGGAAGTACTAGTAAGAATTTTGAATGGAAGGGATTGGCCTGATAGACAGCCTGGTTTAATTGAAAATTTTGAGCCCAGATGAACAAGGAGAGAATTGAGGTTACTGCTACAATTCCCGTCACATTTAGATAGCTATAACTGATAAATCTCACACCCAATCGTTGACAACGAACAGAATAATACAATCCTGAGACGATGAGTAAGGCTACCACCATGATTGGACTGAGCCCCACCTTAGATGTAAAAATGGATCCCACACTAAAAACAGTTAAGGCAAGGAAAAGAAAACCGGCTGTCTCAGCACCAGCCTTATTAGCTAAGCCTTCTTCTCGTTCATCTATGATTTGTTTGTTCAGCAATTGTAATCTCATTGCTTCCTCCTTATTCTTCATCCTCTAACTCTGCCTCTATCTTCTCTTGTTTTTTCCGATTGATAAGAGCAAGTGGTTTTTCAAGCAGATCTGTCAGGAGAGCAAAGACGAGAATTTCTAATAAAATTTTGACCAGATACTTGGGACTCAAGATAAAGCTCGTTACTTCTCGCTTTCCAATCACATCCATGGCTATCAACAGCACAGCAAAGACTAGACCTGACCCAAGGCGGCTCAACCAGCTATCTTTTTCTAACATATCTCGGATATCAATCCCTGAACTGATCCTTCTCACAAAGGCATAAGCCCCCATGGCAATTAGAAGGAACATCTCAGGGAGATAAGCGACTAGGTCTAAGTCTAGGATACTGGATTTCACAAAGGCAGATAGGGTAATAAAGCAGGTCATGCCAAGGACAAGTTCTCCTGCGATTTTTCCATCAAGTAGCATAGTCCGTTCATCTTTTACAATTGGTTCTTTCTTTTGTTTCATATTCTTCCTCTTTCTATTATTAAAACTGTTACTCCCAGAACAGTTGATCCAGCGTCTTATCCAAGGTCTTACAGATGGCAAGGCAGAGACTGAGGGTTGGGTTATACTTTCCCGCCTCAATCAGACCGATGGTCTGGCGCGTCACTCCAATGGCATCTGCAAGATCCCCCTGGGTCATATCATGCTCGACCCGGGCCATTTTTAATTTGAGATTTTTCGCCACATGCTTTTCCTTTCTTATTTTTATAGCTCTATTATACACTATATTTTCTATTTTGCAATATATATCTTACATTTTGTAAAAAATATTTTTGATAAAACAAAAAGAGGCTGGGACAAAAGTCCTAGCCTCTCAATTATTTTTGGATTATCGAGCAAGACGCAGTGGTTAAGTGGGCTCTACTACGCTGATTTCATCAGCTTTTACAGCCCTACTCAACTGTGCGGAGGTGGGACAACGAAATCGAATTCTAACGAATTACCGATTTCTGTCCCACTCTCTTATCTTCTGTACATTTAATCTTTGGTCAAACTTCCATCTTTTGTTTGAGTCCGTGCATAAGCGATCAAGAGAAGAGAACCTGCAACAGCTACTGTTAATGCATTAAATGAACCGGCAACAACACCTTGTAGGAAGACTTTATTGGCACTTTCCTTGTAGATCAAGACATCTCCAACCGGAGCAATCAAGCCCCAGATCACAAGGTTGGATACGATTTGAACGACGTTAAAGACAATTAATTCTTTCTTTGTCACTTCCCCTTTGAATTCACCGATTTGTTTGCGGAAGAAACCAACAAAGAGTCCAAACAAACCACTTGAAATGATCCAAGTCCACCAAAGACCACCTGACATAGCGTCCTTAATGGCATGACCAATCAAGCCGATTAAGAAGCCAACAATTGGGCCAAAGACCACACTAAAGAGGGCCTGAAGGGCATATTGCAACTGAATGCTCGTATTCGGTGCAGGTGCAGGGATTTGCAACATAGCAATTACGACAAAGAGGGCTGCTCCAACCCCAATAGCTACGACATCTTTAATTGAAAATAATGATTTCTGTTTCATTCTGATATCTCCTATTAATTTTCCATTTTTCTAATCTCGATATGCCAAGAAGCCCCAACTCCTACATTATAGGCCTTGGCAAAGGATCCCTGGTTGATGGCAAGACCAACACGATAAAGGGAATTGATATAAAGGATTGGCTGTCCAATTCGCACATCGGCGAAAGACTTACCGTAGGTTACTTGGTTTTGGTAAACCAGCATGTCATTGTTATAGATGGTTACTTCAAAACGTTCCCCAAATTTGGGTGACAAATGATTGAACTCTTCCCGAGTAATGGAAGTCCAAAGAGAACCAAAGCGTACATCTAGGATGTCAACTGCACCTTTAACAAGATTGTCCTCAAGAACTGTCTCAACCACTGGGATTTCCACAATATGTTCGACACTGAGTTCTGGTCCGACGTCTTCAAAACTAATATGGCCACTGGCCAACTTAGCCCCAGTATAGGCGTATACATCACGCCCATGGAAGGTATAAGAAAACTCTGTATTGGCCCGGCGGTTCTTCACCTCTGAAATCTCACGGATAGCAACAATCCCTACATGTTTCTTGATAAAAGAGAGAGTGCCATTATCCGGAGTGACAATGTATTGATTTTTCGCCGTTTTAGCTACGACACTCTTTCGTTTGGAACCGACACCAGGATCGACCACCGAAACAAAGGTCGTCCCTTCTGGCCAGTAATCTACTGTCTGAAAGAGACGGTAACTCCCTTCAAAGATATTGTAGGGGGTAATATCATGAGTTAAGTGGTGAATTTTAAGGGTTGGTGATTCTTCTAAAGCAACCCCAATCATAGCTGATACTGCTCCATCCACCAAACCAAAGTCTGACTGAAGAACTAGTAAATTATTGTGCATCTTTATCTCCTTTTTTGGCCAATAATGGAAGAAGGATGTTCGATAGTCCCCATCCTAATCCAGCACCCATTATGACCGTGAGGACAAACCAAGTGATGGTCGCTAGATCTGGTGATACCATCACCCGATTGACATAGTCTATCGATTTACCACGATCCAGTAACGACATGCGGTAACTGGCTGGATAGAACCACATCATAAGAATGGGCCCTGTCGTCGCAAAGGCAAAAATGACAAAAGACAAGGCATTTCGTAAATTCGAGCGAAAACGACCACTTGAGGCGACCATTTCCGCAAAACTTCCGGCGATCAAGGCTGGAATAAAGGCCCCTGCACCATGACGCGAAAAGAGGAAGAAGGATCCAATCACGCAGCCAACTATAAAGATAGATCCAACTCCTTTTATTTTTCTAGATAATAGCGGTAGATCATCCCGCCAAACAAGGCTGAAAAGGCAGGAGCATAAAACATATTTCCTTGATGATCGACCAGATTTCCAACTAAGACCCCCAGTCCAATCGCAAGAAAATAGAGGAAAGTGAAGGCTCCAACTTGTTTTATTTGATTCACATTTATTCTATTCATTGGATACTGATCCTAACGGTGGCTAATTTTCTTCGAAAGGAAGTCCCCGATAAATTGGACCAGAACGATAAGAATCAGGATCAATAAGGTCGCCACAAAGATGACATCATTGTTAAACATGTTTTTCCCGTAGTTGATGGCCAAGGTTCCTAATCCTCCAGCACCAACGGCACCCGCCATGGCGGTTTCTCCAATCAAGGAAATGATGGTCACTGTTGTTACACGGATCAAATCAGGAAGCCCTTCACGAAGGTAGACACCAACAATATCCCAGAAGGTTGCCCCACTGGCTTGTGCTGCTTCAATCACGCCTCCATCCAATTCTGACAAGACTACTTGGACTTGGCGGGCAAAGAATGGAAAGACAGCCAAGGATAGCGGAACAAGTGCCGCTGTAGGACCGATGGTATTTTTCAAGAGCAAGTAGGTCAAGGGATTAATAAAGGCCAACAAGATAATGAAAGGAATGGCGCGGAACAAGGAAGTAATTTTATCCAAAATTTGGAAAACGATTCTATTTTCGATGACACCACCTGGACGGGTCAAGACTAACAAAAGTCCTGTCACCAAACCTAAAAATCCACCAATAATGAAGGAAATAACGGTCATGTAAAGAGTCAAGTAAATAGCGGTTCCCCATCCATACTGGCCAGACCACCCTAATTTATAGACATTTGGTAAATATGTTTGAATTAACTGGATCATGCTTTTCTCCCATCTTTCACAATAGTCACGGAAACTCCTGCATTTTCTAACTCAGCTTTGGCCGTTTCCAGATTTTGATTTTCACCTGATAAGATGACCACCAATTCTCCAACAGGCGTGTTATCAAGGATCTCGATGTTCCCAAATAAAATGTTGGCAGATACTTGGTACTGCTTGTAAATATCATTGATGATAGCTGTATCTGTCACAGAACCCGCATACTTGAGATGCGCTAAAATCGAGTCATCTGGCAAGTTCTTAACAATCGCTTGTTGATTGATTTTCACCATGGCTTCATCGATTCCTGTTGCAACCGTGATAAAGTCTTGCGTCAAAGCATTTTTCGGATTCGAGAAGATATCTAAAACAGACCCCTCTTCGATCAGTTCACCATTTTGCATGACAGCTACCCGGTTGGCAATATCTTTAACAATTTGCATCTCATGGGTGATCAAGACAATGGTTAAACCAAGTTTTTTGTTTAACTCTTGCAACAAAGCTAGAATTTGTTTGGTCGTCTTTGGATCCAAGGCTGAAGTTGACTCATCTGAAATCAAAATTTTTGGATCGTTGGCAAGGGCACGCGCTATCGCCACCCGTTGCTTTTGACCACCAGACAATTGGGCTGGGTAATTTTCTGCACGGTCAGCTAGTCCAACTAGATCCAACAATTTCGCCACTTTCTCATTCTTTTGTTCTTTGTTTAATTTAGAATGTTTAAGAGCAAAGGCTACATTTTCTGCGACAGTCATTTGAGCCATCAAGTTGAAGTGTTGGAAAATCATTCCGATATCCCGACGTTTCTCCCGAAGGGTAGCCGGTTTTAAGGTCACCTGATCTTGATAAATCACATCACCATCAACAGTGATGGTTCCGGCACTAGGCACTTGCAAGAGATTGATCACCCGAACCAAGGTCGATTTCCCAGCTCCGGAATACCCTACAATCCCATAGATATCGCCTTCATTAATATGAATAGTCACATCTTTGACGGCTTGGATCTGACGTTTCTTTTGCTGGAAGGTCACATCAATGTGGTCCAGCTGAATCATTGCTTTACTCATAACTTGCTATTAACTCCTTTATCAATTCAATATGGGTATAATAATCGGCGATTTTCACATTTTCGTCGCCCCCATGATCACGGCTATTGGCATTGCCAATTCCAAAGGCTGCCATCGGTACCTGTAAAGCCTCAAATACCGTATGCATGGGCCCTGTCCCCGCTGTTGTTGGAAGAATAGAAACTCCTTCTGGATAGAAATCTTTGGCCAACCGAATGACATTTAAAATCGATGGGGCACTCATATCACTTCGGTAACTCATTTCACCGAGAGTATAGACCAATTCGACCTGATCATAGCCATTTTTCTTCAATTGCTGCTTGATCTTTTCTAAGACATCCTTGGGATCCAGTCCAGGAACCAAACGCACCTCCATCTTGGCACGTGCCTCTGCCGGAAGAATCGTTTTAACACCTTGTCCTTGGTAACCAGAGCCAAAACCTTCAATATTCAGGGCTGGTTCAAAATAGAAACGGCGTAGGAATTCTTTTCGGTCTTCCTTCAAGATTGGAAGGCTTAGACCATAGGTTTCCGCTACATCTTCTGGTCCTTTGTTGGCATATTGCTCGATCAAAGCTAGCTCGCGTTCATTGGGTTCTTGGATCTGATCGTAAATCCCATCCACCAAGATTCGGCCTTCTTTGTCACGAAGACTGGCGATAGCATTTAACAAATACCAAGAAGCAGAGTCCACCACGCCACCATAGCTGGAATGGATATCCACTTCTGCACTCTTCACCACCATATCAAAAGTGACGATCCCCTTGCTACCACCGGAAATTTCCAACTGACCCTGATTATTTCGTGTGCCTTGTTCCCAGACTAGGAGGTCTGCCCCACGCAAGTGTTTCTTGTGTTTGGCCAAGTATTTATCCAAGTCAGTCGATGCAGACTCCTCTGCCCCTTCGATGATAAAGGTGATATTGACTGGCAAATCGCCACTTTCACGAATGTATTTTCGAAGAGCTGTGAGACGAGCTGTGATATGCCCCTTGTCATCATCAACCCCTCGACCGTACATGGTTCCATAATGAACAGATAAGGTGAAGGGATCTCCCGTCCAAGGTTGATCTCCATCAGCTGGTACCGTATCATAGTGGTTATAAAAAATGATGGTTTTGGCTTCAGGATTTGGCGAGAAAAATTTGGCAATCACAAAAGGTGCTGTATAGCTATCATCCACTTCGACTTTGGCTCCTGCAGCTGTAAAAATTTCTCCCAAATAGTTGGCTACTTCCTTGAGACCAACTTGTTGGGCAAAGATGGATTTTTTTGAAATCAAGGTTCGCAACACTTCAAAATAATGTTGTGCGACCTCATCATTTTCAAATTTACGGATTTGTTCCGCTTCTGTTGCAAAAGGCATGCATTCCTCCTAATACACGATAAGAGGTAGAGAATTGCTTCTCCACCTCCTTCATACACTTGAGATCAAATCTTAGAAGACTGGTTGGTCCATTCCTTCTGAAGATTCTTCGATCACTTTCTTCACATTGTCTTTGTGATAGGCTTTGATGATTTCTTTGATTGCTTTTGCTTTATCAGATTTTTCCCAATCTTTCTTAGCAGCGATCACGTTGTACCATTGTTTTGAGTTGTTGTCTTTCTTTTCAACATAGATAGCTTTTTTGAAATCAACGCCTGCTTCACGAACGAAGGTATTGTTGATGACTGCAGCATCTACTGATGGAAGAGCAGATGGTGTTTGTGAAGCATCCAATTCAGAAATCTTCAAATCTTTTGAATTTTCTTTGATGTTTGACACGTTTGCCAATTGTCCATCCTTAGTATCCAATTTAATCAAACCTGCTGATTGCAAGACATACAAGGCACGGCTTTCATTTGTTGGGTCATTTGGTACAGCGATTGTTCCACCTTTAGGAATTTCTTTAATTGAAGTGTATTTGTTTTACCGTTTTCTGTACCAGAGTAAAGACGGATTGGAGCGATGTACGTATCTGCTACTGCAACAAGGGCCTTGTCGTTTTTAGAGTTCCAGTTATCAAGGAAGTTGTAGTGTTGGAAAGCATTGATATCCACGCTACCATCTTTTACAGCCACGTTTGGTTGTGAGTAGTCTGTAAATTGAGTGAATTCCAATTTGATCCCTGTTTTAGCGTCATCCAAGTTCTTTTGAACTTGATCCCAACGAGCTTTTTCAGTGTCGCTCAAAGTCATAACACCCACTTTTACAGTTGTTTCACCATCTTTGCTAGATGATTTTGAAGAACCACATGCTGCAAGAGCAAATGTTGCAATAGCTGCAAGAGCTGTTAAACCAAGAATTTTTTTCAATTTCATTTTGAAGTCTCCTTTAATTATATATTATTCTTTAATATCTTTTGCTTCTGGTAGATAAACTCCACCAAAGTATTTTTTAGACAGTTTTTCAAGGGTTCCATTGTCATAGAGTTCCTTGATACGTTTGTTGACAAATTTTTGAAGGTCTTTATCTTCTTTTGCAATAATTGGATACACATAAGGTTGTTGGTCGCTTGGAAGCTCGATAACCTTCAAGTTGTCATAGCCTTGATCACGAATGATAGTATCTACTGAGATCCGTTCGAAGATCTTGTAATCTGTACGACCATCCGCTAAATTAGCCATGATGGTTTGAATGGTTCCATCTGTGTATTGCAAGTTAGTTGGATTATCTGAATGTTTTTTATTGTAATCTTCTAATTGTTTAGCAGTAGATGTTCCTTGAACAACTTCTGTTTTCTTGCCACCAATGTCATCCAACGATTTAATAGAAGAATCTTTTGGTACGACCAACACTAATGGATTACGAGCATATGGATTTGGATAGAGGTATTTTTCTTCCCGCTCTTTTGAGTAACTAATGTTGTTGGCACCGATTTGGAAACGGTCACTATCTAAGCCAGCAAAGACTGAAGACCACTCTGTTTTGTTAAAGTTTACTTCATATTTGTCTGAACCTTTGAAGATTTCACGCAAAACTTCGATTTCATAACCGGTTAGCTTGCCGTCTTTTTCTTCGTAAGAGAATGGTTTGGTTGTTCCAACAGTCCCAACTTCAATGGTTTTCTTACCACTGGCTGATTTACCAGATGAACATGCTACTAAAGCACTGGTTGCAAGGACTGCAACTAATCCTAAAGCAGAATACTTAATCACTTTTTTTAGATTCATAGGATCTCCTTATTCGTTTCAGGCACATAAAACGCCATTTTAAAAGTATTTTTAATTTTATCAAAAAAGCATTTACTTGCCTAATATATATTTTTTATGGAGGTGATAGTTTTTCTTTATCACACTTCTTTGGCCTTAAAATATCGCAATAAAGCTTGCGCATTTTCAACATAATAGGGAACCGATACCTCAAAGGCTGCATCATCGATGGTCATGTGATCATGATGGAGGTCTGGCGCATCCGGCTCTCCATTCGAACCGATAAAGGCAAAGACTCCAGGAATTCGCTCTTGGTAAAAGGCGAAGTCTTCTCCAGCAGTAGAAGGATTTGCTGGAATCACTTCAGCCAAACCTTGTGAAGCTTCCCAAACCACCTGCGTCAATTCCTCATCATTAAAGGTAACGGGCGGGGTCACACCCCACTCAAAAGCCACATCTACTTCCAGACTTTCTGCAATGTGTCGAATGATAGAAATAAAATGTGCCTTCAAGTCTCTTTGCACACTCGGATTAAAGGAACGAATGGTTCCTTCAAAATAGCCTGATTTTGGGAGCACATTCCAGGTT
>NZ_CM002128.1:1256618-1258806 GCF_000448565.1 Streptococcus sp. HSISM1
CTTGGTAAAAGGCGAAGTCTTCTCCAGCAGTAGAAGGATTTGCTGGAATCACTTCAGCCAAACCTTGTGAAGCTTCCCAAACCACCTGCGTCAATTCCTCATCATTAAAGGTAACGGCGGGGTCACACCCCACTCAAAAGCCACATCTACTTCCAGACTTTCTGCAATGTGTCGAATGATAGAAATAAAATGTGCCTTCAAGTCTCTTTGCACACTCGGATTAAAGGAACGAATGGTTCCTTCAAAATAGCCTGATTTTGGGAGCACATTCCAGGTTGAGCCCACATCCAGGTGCGTAATGGACAAAACAGCTGTTTCAAAAGGAGAAACGGTCCGTGAAATTAATAATTGTAAGTTCTGAACCATGGTTGTGACAGCCGTTACAGTGTCAACTCCCAAATCCGGTCTCGCAGCATGGCTACTAACCCCTGTCACGGTAACCTTGAATTTCTCAACCCCTGCCATCATAGCTCCAGCATTCAAGGCAAGTTGCCCTGCTTTTAGCTGGGGAATGTTGTGAAAACCAATAATTCCTTGAACATCCTCCAACAGTCCTGTTGCCAAAACATCAGAAGCACCTTCTGAGATTTCTTCTGCTGGTTGAAAGATCAAGCGTATGGTTCCTTCAAGCTGATCTTCTTTTTCCTTGAGAAGAGCTGCTGCTCCTAGAAGACTGGTTTGATGAAAATCATGACCACAGGCATGCATGACGCCTGGATTCTGACTTTGGTAGGGCAGATTCGTTTGTTCCAAAATTGGAAGGGCATCGATATCTGCTCGAAGTGCCACTACCGGTTGGCCGGAGCCAATTTCTGCAATCAGACCAGTTTTTAATCCACTCTCTAAAATACGAATCCCCAACTCTTCTAAACGCTCTTTTAGAAAGGCGGTTGTCTGGTATTCTTGACCAGACAATTCTGGGTGTTGGTGGATATAGTGGCGAATCTCTGCTAACTCTTCATAAGAAAAAGACACAAGCCTTCATCTCCTTTCAAACTTAAAATTATTTTATCACTAATAGGTGTTTCCGTCTAATTCTTGTTTCTTGGGTTTTGATATAGTTTCAAACTATAGACAAAAACACTCCTAGATTCCTATCCTAGGAGTGCCAACTTCAGCATTAAGAAAGATTTCCCTCGAATTTTTCCATAAAGCTATCACTATTGTAGGCTTTTTCTACTTCCCATTTGCCATCTTTCTTAACAAAGGTCAACTGGTAGTCGTACCGATCCGGCGTCGTCAAGGGACGATCTGCAAGAGAAGCCATCATTTCCTCTCTATAGGCTTTATTTTGAGCCTGATTCGCCTCGATGATACCTGGATAGTCTTTTCGATGTTCTTGATAGAAGGTCTGCATGTGGTTTAAAATCGTCTTTTCCATGCTGACTGTCTCAGGATTCAAGCTAATAACTACCTTGTCTGGGAAGTATTGTTTGACCTTATAGGTTAATTTCGCGCGCTTAGCATTTTCCTTTTCATAAGCATCGATAAACTGGTTCACTTCTTCTTCAGAGAATTGGTAATCATGTAGTTTACGAGTAAAGTCAGCCGCAAATTTCGCACGGAAATCACTGGCTTCCTTTTTCAAATCAGTTCCCAAAACAAAAGCGTCATCCTTTTTGACCTTTCGTTGGCCACTGAAGTAAACTTGATTGATGTATTCATCTGCTAGAATAGTGGAAGCTTCCACCTTGTCCTCATACTGAGAAGAATCCACCGCAAATTTTAAAGGCTTGGATTTTTTATCAGAGCTATAGGTTTTTCGTTCATACTGCACTTCGTACTTCTTGCCTTTTTCGACTGGGAAGACAATATAGCCGGTTAATTTTTTATCCTGGGCCAACTGATCACTCTTGAGCAATTGGAAGGCTTCCGTTTGGTCATAAATTCCTGACTGCAATTTGACCTTGTTATTCTCCGCATCGTAAATGGTGATATCTGAATCTGACACGTTAATAGATTCTTTAGCAACATTCTTAAATTCTAATTGAAGGGCCAAATAAGTGCCGTTTTCTGAGTCATTGAGGACAGGCGGTTTGATGTATTGCCCTCCTTTTAGGCTCAGCTCTACTTGACCGTCAGATGCAGAGCTTTTCGCTGCTTTTTCTGTCTTTGCTTGCTGCGAATTTGTCTTTTGAGCACTGATTCCACAAGCCGCTAAACTCAAGGTCGCTACAGCAAATAGGGT
>NZ_CM002128.1:1260072-1269409 GCF_000448565.1 Streptococcus sp. HSISM1
TTTTTCTAGCGATGTATACGCTATATAGTGATAACTCTCCCTCAGAGGGCGAGGATTACAAAAAGGCCAAGACCTTCGTCTCAACCTTTTAACTAAAATATGATTGGTTTTGGTTTTACAAGATTCCTTTTTCTTTTTGAATCATGAAATCCTTGAGGGAAATCAAGAGAACTGCAAGGAGGATCATGGCCATCCCAATCACATCAACCATAAAAAAATGCTCCTTCATAATGACAAAGGCAAAAAAAACTGCCGAAACAGGCTCAAAGGACGCCAGCAAGCTTCCTTTAACGGCTCCTACCAAAGAGGTTCCTTTCAGAAAGGCTGTATAGGCAAAAATCGTCCCAATCACCACCAAGCCAAAAAGGGCCATCCAGGTATCGAGTCTGTAGTTTCCAGAAGAAGAGAGAAGACCACTAAAAGGGAGCATTAGGATTCCTGGAATAGTCATCCCAACTCCAATCACCAGCATGCTTCCCCATTTTTGAATTAAGTTCAGAGGTAGAATGATGTAAAGGGCATAGGCAAATGCTGACACCACTCCCCAAGCCAAACCTTTGGGATTGATGGCCAATTGATTGAGTTGACCATGGGTTGCAATGAGAAAGGTCCCTGCAATGGCTAAAAACATCGAAATGATTTCAGATACCGTAGGAGCTACTCGGTCCTTAACACAAGAATAGGCCAAAACTCCAATAGGACAGAGATATTGCAAAACAGTTGCAGTACCTGCATTAGTCGCATCAATCGCTTCTAGATAAGTCAATTGGGTCATTAACAAACCCAAAAATGCAAATAAAAGCAAGGGGAGGTATGACGAGCGGTCTGTTAGAAAGGCCTTTACTTTTTCCTGGTCCGCTAGATATGCAAGAAGCAGTAGTACAGCTCCTGAAAAAACTAAGCGAATCGTTGTCAAACCAATTGCTGTAAATCCATGAGCCATCAGGTACTGGCCGCAAGCTCCTGATAAGCCCCAAGCAATTCCTGCAATCAAGGTCATGAGCGTTCCTTTCATGGTTTTTGACATAGTCCCCTCCCAAATCTATTCCTTACTTTTATTGTATCATAAAAGGCCGAAACGAAACGTTTCAGCCTCATATATTTCATATAAATTTATTCGCTTATTCAGGTTGAACCAAGATCTTGATTTGAGATTTATCTTGTGTCAATTCAACAAATCCTTCTTCAACGATATTTTCCAATTTGATTTTCTTAGTAACCAATTTTTCAGCAGAGAAGTAGCCTTGTTCCATCAATTCCAAGACTTTAGGGAAGATGTGACGGTAGGCAATAATTCCTTTGAGAGATTTTTCTTGAATAGCGAATTCATTTGGATTGATGCTCGCTTCGCGTTCCCAGATAGATACAACCATACATTCCCCAGCTTTATGAACAGCTGCAAGGGCTTGGCCTAAAACAACTGGAACCCCAGTAACTTCATAAGAAACATCTGCTCCACCACCTGTTAAACGATGGATGGCTTCTACAATTGTTTCTCCTTCTTCTGGACGAACAACGATCGCTCCCAATTCTTCTGCTTTGGCTTGGCGTTCAGGAGACAATTCAACCGCATAGATTTTTGATGCTCCTGCTGCACGAAGGGCTTCAACGATCAAAAGACCAATTGGGCCTAAACCAAAGATAACAGCTGTATCTCCAGTTTTCAATGCAGATTGACGAACTGCATACACAGCAACAGCAGCAGGTTCTGTAAGAGCGGCTTGTTCATAGCTCAAGCTATCTGGAATCACATGGACAAGATCACCATCAAGAACACAATATTTAGCAAACCCACCATCTGCAGCGAGGCCGACGAAGTTCAAGTTTGGATCGAGGTTGTAATCACCAATTAAGTTGTGCTCTGCAAGAATTGGTTCGATAGTGACACGATCGCCAACTTTGACACGAGTCACATCACTTCCGACTTCTACAATCTCACCAGAGAATTCATGTCCCAAAGTAACCGGTGCTTTTTGACCAGAATAAACATGTTCTTCTGTTGGAATGAAGATCGGACCATCCAAATATTCATGCAAGTCCGTACCACAGATCCCTGTGAACTTAACTGCCACCTTTACTTGATGTGGTTGTACTTCAGGTACTTCCACCTCTTCGATACGAACGTCTTTTGCTGCATGCCAGCGAGCTGCTTTCATAGTAGCCATATGATGATCTCCTTGTTTTCACCTTTTTTGTTTTCTTTTCAAGAAACTTTATATTTAAAATTGTAAACGTTTTCTTTTTGTTTGTCAAGAAAAAACTGAAGATGAAAAAGAGCAGCCCTTTGACTGCTCCTTCTTATTTCTTCTTGATCCGAGAGGATTCCAATCTCCACCCAACAATCCAACCAAGGACTAGGAGATAATTTTCAAGCGCACCGATCCCATTGACCGGCAGATGATAGTGAAAATAACTGAAGAGATGATTAGTACCGATCCCAAGCCCACCTAGGATCAAAGCCAATAGAACCGTTCGAAGATAAAACCAATCGTATTTGAGATTGACAGCAATGAGAATCACAAGAACTGCCACATTCCAAATCCCAATCTCCCGTTGCCAACCGACAGAAACACCATATCCCGAATGACTTCCCATATAGGATGGAAAGAATAGCTGGAAGATAATCGCTCCAGACATAGCGATAATGACTAGGATAAATAAAACTCTTAAAAATTTATTCATGTAATTCCTCCTAATACCTGTTGACATGTAATCGTCTTTCCTATTCTAACACAATTTTATGGATAGTAAAAACCAACCTCTCGGCTGGTTTTTTCTCTATTACTCTTCTTTCAACTTCGCCAATTCTTGAGCAAGTAACTTGAGGGCTACTTGTGGGTTGGCTTGGCCTTTGGTTGCTTTCATAAGGAAGCCTGTGAAGGCCTTGTCCGCATTCCGCTTCCCTGACTTGAAGTCAGCTACGGCTGCTTCATTGTCTGCGAAGACTTGGTGGATGATTGGGATCAAGACTTCAGGATCTGAAATCTGTACCAATCCAGCTTTTTCAACGTATTCACGCGCACCGCCACCGTTTTTCGCCAAATGAACGAAGACTTTCTTGGCAATCTTAGAGGAGATGGTTCCATCTTCAATGATGGCAATCATTTCTACCAAGTTTTCTGGTGTCAACTCGATTTGTTCCAGCGTTTTACCTTCTGCGTTCAAGAATTGCGCGACTTCCCCTTGGAGCCAGTTAGACACTTGCTTGGCATCTCCACCAAGGGCTACGGCTGCTTCAAAGAAGTCAGAAGTGACTTTCGTCGCTGTCAATTGGTTGGCATCATAGTCAGACAAGCCAAGCTCTTCCACGTAGCGAGCACGACGGTCTTTTGGAAACTCTGGCAACTCCGTACGCATTTCCTCAATCCACTCATCTGAGATTTCAAACAAGGGAAGATCTGGTTCTGGGAAGTAACGGTAATCCGCTGCTCCTTCTTTTACCCGCATAAGAATCGTGCTCTTGTTGGCCTCATCATAACGGCGTGTTTCTTGACGAATGACACCACCCGAACGCAAGATTTTCGCTTGGCGCTCCACTTCGTATTCAAGACCTTTACGGACGTTGGAGAAGGAGTTCAAGTTTTTCAACTCCGTCTTGGTACCAAATTCCTCTTGGCCGTAGGGGCGAAGGGAAATGTTGGCATCCACCCGCATTGATCCTTCTTCCATCTTGACGTCAGAAATACCTGTGTATTGGATGACTTCTTTCAAAGCTGTCAAATAAGCATAGGCTTCTTCTGGAGAACGCATATCTGCTTCAGAGACAATCTCGATCAATGGCACCCCTTGACGGTTGAGGTCTACATAAGAGAAGCCGTCTGTTCCATGGGTGTTCTTACCAGCATCTTCTTCCAAGTGGGCCCGTTCAATCCCGATTTTCTTGGTTGAGCCATCTTCCAATTGCACTTCAATCCACCCATTGTAACCAATAGGCTCGTCAAATTGCGAGATTTGGTAAGCTTTTGGATTATCAGGGTAGAAATAGTTCTTACGGTCAAAGTGCATGTGCTGATGGATATCCATATTCAGCGCCAAAGCAGCCTTGATACCAGCGTCCACAACACCCTTGTTCAAGACAGGAAGCACCCCTGGGAAAGACCAGTCAATCACATTAGTATTGGCATTTTGCTCGTTCCCAAAGTGAGCAGAGGTTGGTGAGAAAATTTTTGAGTTTGTATTCAATTCAACGTGGACTTCAAGTCCGATGACTGTTTCAAAGTTCATTAATTGTCACCTCCGAAAATAAGGGGTTGTTGCTTGTGGTAATCCGTCGTAGCTTCAAAGGCAGCTGCAGCTTGGTAGATGGTTTCTTCAGAATACTTAGGACCAATCAACTGCAAACCAACTGGAAGACCTTGCGCAAAACCTGCAGGAATCGAAATCCCTGGAAGGCCTGCCAAGTTGACTGGAATGGTCAAGAGGTCAGCCAAGTACATGGCTACCGGATCATGGTTGAGCGAATCCAAATCAAAGGCTACGCTAGGAGCTGTTGGACCAAGGATAAGGTCGTAATCCGCAAAGACTTTTTCGAAGTCTTGGATAATAAGGGTACGGACTTGACCAGCTTTCTTGTAGTAAGCATCGTAGTAACCAGATGACAAACTAAAGGTACCAAGCATGATACGGCGTTTGACCTCATCACCAAAGCCTTGGCTACGAGTGTTCACGTAGATATCATCCAAGTTTTTAGCATCTTCTGCACGGAAACCATAGCGAATCCCATCGAAACGTTGCAAGTTTGAAGAAGCTTCAGATGAAGCGATGATGTAGTATACGGCAACTCCGTATTTAGAATGAGGCAAGCTGACTTCTTCGACAGTTGCTCCCAATTTTTCAAAGTGTTTGGCCGCTTTAAGGATAGTTTCTTTGACTTCTGGGTCAATCCCTTCCCCAAGGTATTCCTTCGGAAGGGCAATCTTCATGCCTTTAATGTCTTGACCAATCTTAGAAGTATAGTCTGCTACGCGCACTGGCGCTGAAGTTGAATCTTTATCATCTTCACTGGCAATAACATTAAGCAAGAGCGCATTTTCCTTAACCGTTGGTGCAAACGGCCCAATTTGGTCGAGTGAGCTACCAAAAGCAATGAGACCAAAACGGGAAACTGTTCCATAAGTTGGTTTGAGACCAACAATCCCATTAAAAGCAGCCGGTTGACGGATAGAACCACCTGTATCTGAACCAAGGGACAAACGGACTTGACCTGAAGCGACAGAAGCTGCTGAACCACTAGAAGATCCACCAGGCACCTTGCTGTGGTCCCATGCATTCTTGGTTGGTCCATAGTAAGAAGTTTCACCAGATCCACCCATGGCAAATTCATCCATGTTGGTCTTTCCGATGACAATCATATCTTTGGCTTTGGCATTGGCAACCGCTGTCGCATCAAAGATTGGCTCGTAGTTATAGAGCATTTTTGAAGCCGCAGTTGTCAAGATACCATCTGTTGAGATATTGTCTTTGACAGCGAGTGGAATCCCTGACAGGAGGTTGTCTGCATCGATTCCTTTTTCATCAATGGCCTTGGCTTGTGCAAGAGCTGCTTCTTCGGCCACCGTTACAAAGGCATTAACCGCTTCTTCACGCGCCTTGATATCTTCAAGCGTAGCTTGTGTCAATTCGGTTGCCGAAATTTCCTTAGAGACAAGGAGGTCGTGCAACTCTTCAATGGTTTTATGGTTGAATGACATTAGGCATCTCCTCCATCTTCTAGGATAGCTGGTACCTTGATGTAGTAGTTATCTTTTTCAGGTACATTTTTAAACAAGCGGTCTCGGTCAGTCCCTTTTTCAGCAACATCCGGACGCAATACAGTCTTACGATCCGCCATGGTCGTTGTTGGAGCAACGCCTGTTGTGTCCACTTCTTCCAACAATTCCACCATGTCGACAATTTTAGACAAGGTTGTCGCAAACTCAGCTGTCTCTTCTGGAGAGAATTTCAATTTTGAAAGATTGGCAACGTGGGTTACCTCTTCTTGCGTTATTTTCATCTTGCTTCCTTTCGTGAAATGATGATTTTTCAATACCCTCTATTTTACCATAATTTAGCCCAATTTGCTTGCCTTAGAAAAAATCTGTAGGACTTTTTTGTCGCTACAGATTCTTCATTTTATATTTCTTTTCCGCCTAATTGCCCCATCTCCATTAGAGTCTCTTTCCAGACTTCCTGGACCTTAGAAGCGAGGTAAGAAGAGGCCAACTCATAAGAAGCCTGATGGAATGGAGCGAGGTCGCTTTCAAAGAGCTGGACCAGCTTGTCTGCCAACTCTTTCACCAACTCTTCTTCTGGCACTGTCTCGCTATAAGGTACCAAAAAGCCATTTTCACCCTCTTTTATAAAAGTTGGATTACCATAACGGGCATCAAAGCCCAGCAAGGCCAAACCTGCTCCAGCCGCCTCCATCAAAGTCAAACCAAAGGTCTCCCACTGAGAAGTGGTGAGGTAGGCTTGGTAGCAAGGATAGATCTGCTGAAGATCCGCATGACCGCGTAGGTGAATATAATCTTGTGCTGCAAGCTCCTGAATCAGGTGGCGCAAGTTGTCCGCTTCTCCACCCTTCCCATAAATATCAAACTGAAGGGCTGGGAGTTTTTCATGAGCTTGGGCCACTACTCGAATAGCCAAATCGATGCGTTTTCTTGGATCCAAACGGGAAGCTGTGAGCACACTAAAGGGAGGTCGATCTCCTTGTGATTCTGTCAATTCTTCTAGATGCCCAACCGGAATGCTATAGATTGGAATTCCTTGGCATCCTTGTTTAGCAAGTGTCTGCTCCAAGACTTCTTTTTGAAGATCCGTCGCCGTGATGAAATAATCGAAGCGTTTAGCATACTTGAACACATAATAATATTCATAATTGAGATGGCCATTTTCAAATTCATGCTCCGAATGAAACACCATGGCGAGCTTTGAAGAAGCAGGTTTCTCCAACAAAGGGCGAGCAAAATCCATGCGCGAAGCCCGGTCAAGCAGAATCAGATCTTCTTCTTTTAGCGACAGCTGCGACAAAAAACGTCTCATCACTTCTGTATGGTTGGTCAAAATCTCAGACCCCAGTTTATAGAGCCAGCTTCCACCTAACCTCGATTCTTCAAAAGCGATAGTCCCATCTTGATGGTGATAGATCCGTCTGACAACACTACCATACTGAAAATACTCTGTGACAAGTTTACAAGCTCCATAATACTCTCGCTTGATCCTATTTCCAGCCAAAAGATAGTCTACATAGCGGACACAGTTTGGATGATAGGGATCCAAATGAAAGCTCAAGGCGTTTCCATCCGCAAATTGGTAGCGAATGGCTCTTTCCGTTTTTTCAACAACATCCAGACGCGTCAGTTGAAACTCCATTTGCAAGGCCCCTACCGTCTTTTGAGGGACCGTAGTCTGTTGATCCGTAAAAGCTAAATGGGCAAAAAGCAGTTCCTCATCCCGGTGCCCCAATGAGAGGTAATAGGCCAATTTTTCTGGAGTGGGCCAAGTGGTAAAGACAAACTTCGCTGCCACTCCTAGTCTCCGGAGCATCTTTGCCCGAGAGGCTTGTGCAACATCAACCCCATTGGGTTCGAATCCCACTAATAGATTAAAGGTATAAATGGTCATGCGGTTCCTCCCTCTAATCGCTTAAACAGCTCTTCCAAAGCTTCTTTTTCAGGCAATTTCAAGATTCGTGCCTGCTCTCTTACCAATTCTTTGTAGGTCTCTGGCTGCTGGAGCAAGGTATCTAGTTGCTGTTCCATTTCTTCGACTGTATCTGTGATTGTGCTCAAGTTTTTATAGGCTTCCTGATGCACCGTGCTCTTCAAACCAAATAAGACTTGCCCATTTTCAAGAGCATGAAGGCTACTGCTCCACACTTCTTCTCCTCGGTTGCAATCCAGATAAATAGAGCAGCTGGATAACAAGTTCTCATATTTTTCTAGCGAAATCCCTGGATAGAGGTGCACGTTAGAACAAGTCTCCAAGTCTGTTAATTTCGGTCCCATGGCTGTCAAAGCAGCAATGTGAAAGGTGACTTGTGGGAATTGATGGACTAGGCGAGATAAGCCTTCGACCTCTTGAGAAGCCGTCATGACCAGGGCTTCTGGTTGAAAACTTTCCTGCTCCACATCTACCAGCCCTGACAAGGCTGTGATCCCGTCTTTTTTCTCCCTCAACAGACCATCTTCTACCAACAAAATCTGACTGACTTGTTCTTTGATCTCGTCTAGATCACGAGCGTCATTGGCACAGTAGGCGAGTCTTTCCTTTGGTATCTCTTTCACAACATCTAGCAATGCCTTGTCCATCAAAAGAACGGCTTCATCTTCTGGCAAGACTTGTTCTAGGACAGCTCTTTGTAGCTCTTCCTTACTGGCATACAGGCGATCCCGTCCCTTAGGAGTTTGAAGCAAAAAGGTTCCTTGTGAGACAAAGTGAAGTAAGACTTCTTCTTGCTGACGGTTCAAATAGATGTCTAAATATGGTTGGCCAGCTTCCGTAAGGAGACTCTGTTTGCTTCTCCAACCATAGCGATTGTAGACATCAATGGATACGATCTCTTCTCTCTGACCAAACCATTCCACTCTTTCAACCGTTCGGGACAAGATATCCTCTCGCAAAACTACGTTGGCACGACGTTCCTCCCCATCAAAAAGATAGGTCGTGATCCCTAGTGTCCAACATTCCCATAATTCTGGAACTGCTAGATTATTGAAAAATAAAGGTTTTCCAATTTTTGATACTGGGTCTTTTTGGGTAAAAAAGGTCGCAAGACTCTCTGTCTGTTGGTCCAAATCTGTTTCCAGATTAGTCACAAATACCCGGTAGGGCTGGCCAAGTTTGTCCAAGTATTTTTGCAAACGATCCAGCTCTCTGGTCTGCTCTGATGCAATAATGAACATGCTGATCCTTTCTCATCAATAAGGGGTTAGTCTATCGTTTCAATAAAACGGAGGTTGGTCACCACGCGCTCATAGGTTTCTGACCCTTGCAAGCCTGCTTCCTCTAATTTTTCAAGGGCCCGTTTCAAGCGCGTTTTATAGATATAACGATGCCAGGTCAAATCATAGCCCAACATCCCCAGTAGAGCCAACTTCTCCTGCTTAGCTTCCATCTCATCGACGACTCGCTTTTCGGTCCAAACCTGGGACAGAGTATCTGCACGGCCCACGCGATACCAATAAATACATTTCTCCGTATGAACCACTCGATGGGCTTTTAAGAAGAGCTTGTACATCAGGAAGTTGTCTTCAACATTTTTTCCGACTGGAAAACGAAGCCCTTCAAATAAGCTACGCTTATAGAGCTTCATCATGGCACAAGCCCAGGCCATATCTCTGGTCTCCTGGATCGG
>NZ_CM002128.1:1270332-1276087 GCF_000448565.1 Streptococcus sp. HSISM1
CATCCCCAGTAGAGCCAACTTCTCCTGCTTAGCTTCCATCTCATCGACGACTCGCTTTTCGGTCCAAACCTGGGACAGAGTATCTGCACGGCCCACGCGATACCAATAAATACATTTCTCCGTATGAACCACTCGATGGGCTTTTAAGAAGAGCTTGTACATCAGGAAGTTGTCTTCAACATTTTTTCCGACTGGAAAACGAAGCCCTTCAAATAAGCTACGCTTATAGAGCTTCATCATGGCACAAGCCCAGGCCATATCTCTGGTCTCCTGGATGGCATCGTGGTCCATGATCTCGCGTCCCTCATAAAGAGTCTCTGAATAATCGTCGTCTGTTACCTTGATCAAGTATTTGCTACTACTGTCATCATAGAGGTTATAGTTGGCTACGGAAACATCCGCATCATACTTCTTCAGTTGACGATAGAGCACTTCTACATAATCCTCCGTCACCCAGTCATCTGGATCAATAAAGGTGAGGTAATCACCAGTCGCTAGCTCAATCCCTGTATTCCGAGCAGCAGATAAGCCCCCATTTTCTTGGCGAACGTAGCGAATGCGCGCATCCTTCCTAAAAAAATCTTTACAGATCTCTTCTGACTGGTCTGGCGAACCATCATTGACCAGGATAATTTCCAAATGAGGGTAGGTCTGATGGATAACCGTTTCCAAACATTGTCTCAAATAAGCTTCTACATTATAGATGGGAATGATGATACTCACTACTTCATTTGTTTCCATGCTTCTTCTCATTTCTCTTTAAATAATCGCGAATCGCTGCCACCATCTCCTGCACCTGATCATCCGCAAACACTTGGTTCACACCATTCTCTACATGATTGGTTCCCTCAAAAGAAAAATAGGGACGCCTTGTTGGCTGAGTGTTTGCGTGATTTGATCGACCTCATCATAGGGATTGATATCCAGATACAAATCCAATTTTTCTAGGACCTTTCGACTGGTCAAGGGATCAAAAGAGGGATAAAGAAAGAGGTTGGGGTAGCGTTCCAATTGCACCAAGTTAAAACCAAAATGGCTATGGGCAAGAACATGAATCGCTACGTCTGGCAACTCTTTTAGCAACATCTCCAACTCGTGGATATCTGCTGTATGGGTATAAACGGCAGCATGATAAGGAAAAGTTCCCACTAGGTCTTGATAGGTTTGCTTCAAAATCGGTTTTCGAAGCAAAATTTCCTCCCAAGAGAGGGCATAGTAAAACCACCATAATTCACGAAAACGATTGAATCGTTTGGAGGTCCATGGTTTATTATGAGAGGTGTAATGAATGACCGCAGGAATCCCTTGGAAGGCCTCATACCAATCCAAGTCCCCATAGAGGTACTGATCCTTATCAGACCCCACTTGTAAATTATAGGTCCAAGGTAATGGAAACCACGCATTTTTGAAATACAGATTCAAAATTCCCTGATCTCCATAGACCTGTTGATGATACTTACGAGTAAGATCAAAAAGTGCCTCTGTCACTTGGTGCTCTTGCCACCAAGTCTTATCAATCACCAAAAGTCCCGCATTAAAGCCATCTGTCGTCGTTGGCTTATCGACCACTGCACCCAGTCCATAATCTTTTAGATCAACCTCAAACAAAGGCGATAAATCCTGTGTAAAGATCATGTCACAATCCAGATAGAGGATCCGCTCTTCCTCCACCATCTCTGGAATAGCGTAACGGAAATAGGTCGCATAGTGAATATGGTCACTTGGAAGCGAGAAGGATTGGAATTGCTCGGGAGACATCCGACAATTAATCACTTCTGAATCCAACTGGCGCAAGCGCTGATTCATGATAGCAAACCACTCCGTTGGTAGATCTTCATTTAAGACATAAATTTTCAACTGGTCTTGATGGGCACACAGTGACTTCATAGCGGTTTCCAATTTTTCCATATAAGATAGATTGGCTGAAAACACGACAGCTTTTTTACTCATAACTCCCCCTTATTTTCTTCCATTAGAATACCATTTTCAAGAGAGGAAGACAATTTCTAGGCCCCAAAAAAGAGGCCTAAACAAATGTCTATGACCTCTTTTACAATGTTTTCTTATTTAGTTTCTAATACAGCTAGTGCGTCGTCTACCAAGCTTGCCCCTAAGACATGCTTAAAATGATTCAAGGCAAACTGGTGATTTTCAGGAGTGAGCGACGCCACTGCAGGTTCTACGACTTCGATCTGGTAGCCGAGATTGTAGGCATCAACCGCTGTATGAAGGACACAGATATCAGTCAAGACACCTGTCAAAATAACGGTATCTACATGGCGTTCCCGCAGGCGGATATCTAGGTCCGTTCCTGAAAAAGCAGAATAATGACGTTTATCCATCCAAAAGACGCGTGGATCCGCTTTATGCTCCTGATAAAAATCTGCCAAAGGGCCGTACAAATCACGTCCACTGGTCCCAATGATATTATGAGGTGGGAAGAGCTTGCTTTCAGGATGAAATGGATCCTCTACGTCATGCGCATCAATGGCAAAAAAGACATAGGCTCCTTGGTCAAAGGCCAATTGGGTCACCTGAGCAATGGTCTCAGAAATGGTTTGGGCAGGGGCACTTGCCGTAAGCTTACCATCATCTGCTACGAAATCGACAGTGTAGTCAATTGAAATCAAAGCTTTAGTCATTAGTAATCTCTTTTCTTAATTTCCTCAAAGATATCTGGGATCAACACTTTGAGATAGGTTCCCTTCATTCCAAGAGAACGGCTTTCAATAATACCAGCTGACTCCAATTTCCGGAGTGCATTGACAATCACAGAGCGAGTGATGCCAATCCGATCTGCAATGATAGAAGCAGTCAACTGCCCCTCATTTCCTTTCAATTCACTAAGGATGGCAGAAACAGCCCGCAATTCAGAGTAAGACAAGGTATTGACAGCCATATTCACCGCTGTCCGACGACGAATATTTTTTTCGTCTTCTTCGCGTTGGAAATTCAACATTTGAATCCCCACCACGGTGCTGGCAATCTCAACCAAGATCAAATCATCATCCGCAAACTGTTTATCATTGCGCCAAATGATCAAGGAACCCAACCGAATACCAGAAACATGGATCGGCGCAATGGTGGTCAAGCCATCAGGAAATTCAGACTTGGTTTCGACCGGAAAGATACTCAAATCATGGTCCACATCTAAATTAGCTTCTGTATCATAAACTAAGCTTGCCGCCTTGGCATAATCTTCTGGTAATTTTTTATTTTGAAAGAAAGCTTCTACCCGGTCATTGTTGGTCTTGTAACGCATGAAATAACCAAGAAGGGTTCCCTTGCTATTAATGATACAGGCATTACAGTGGATAATATCCGCTAATTGCTGGGCAATATCATTATAAGGCATCTCGACCTGCAACTGTTCATCAGTCCGTTTCAAGATGGATGTAATTTTACGTGTCTTTTCTAATAAGTTTGCCATAATAAACCTCGCATATAGTCAGCTCAAGTATATCATATAAGTGTGGGAATTTCAATCAAATTATCTGAAAATTATTTATTTTTTCTACAATTGTGCGCAATTCAGAAAAATGTCGATTCGATGACATAGATTTTATAGAATGAATCAAAAAAAGATTGAAGACTTTCCTCTTCAATCCTTTATCTAATTAACGTTTGTATTGTTTCAAGAAACGAGTCATTTTTTCTTGAATTTGAGCTAACTCATCGACACGTGGAAGGTAAACGATCCGGAAGTGATCTGGATCTTTCCAGTTAAAGCCGCGGCCATGAACCAAGAGAATTTTTTCTTGCTTCAAGAATTCTAAAACAAATTGTTCATCATCATCCACGCGGTACATGTCCCGATCAATCTTAGGGAAGATATAGAGACCAGCTTTTGGCTTAACAGCTGAGAGGCCTGGAATATCATTGATAGCTTTGTAGATGAAGTTCCGTTGTTCGTAGATTCGACCACCTGGAAGCAAGAGTTCATCCACGGATTGGTAACCTCCAAGAGAGGTTTGCACAACATGTTGAGACAAGACATTTGAACAAAGACGCATATTGGACAACATGTTCAAGCCTTCGATATAGCCCTTCACATGATGTTTCGGTCCGGATAGAACCATCCAACCAACACGGAAACCGGCAATCCGGTGAGATTTTGACAAGCCATTCATACTCACACAGAAGAGATCAGGCGCTAAACTTGCAATAGCCGTGTGTTTTTCCCCATCCATGACCAAGCGATCGTAAATTTCATCCGCAAAGATGATCAAGTTATTTTGACGAGCGATCTCTACAATCTCAAGTAGGATCTCATCTGGATAGAGGGCACCTGTTGGGTTATTCGGGTTGATGACAACGATAGCCTTAGTGTTTGAGGTGATTTTCGACTTGATATCCTCGATATCTGGGTACCAGTTTGCTTCTTCATCACAAAGATAGTGAACGGCATTCCCACCAGCTAGGCTGACGGCTGCTGTCCAAAGAGGATAGTCCGGCATGGGAACCAAGACTTCATCCCCATTGTCGAGCAGTCCTTGCATGGACATGACGATCAGCTCACTCACTCCATTCCCAAGGTAAATATCATCAATATCCACATTTGGAATTTTTTTCAACTGGCAGTACTGCATGATGGCCTTGCGAGCTGAAAAAATCCCTTTTGAGTCTGAATAACCTTCACTATCACGCGCATTCATGATCAAATCATGGATGACTTCATCTGGAGCTGTAAAGCCAAATTCAGCAGGATTCCCTGTATTCAAACGTAGAATTTTTTCTCCATTTGCTCGCATGCGCATGGCTTCTTCCAAGACTGGACCACGAATATCGTAAGCGACATGTTCGAGTTTGCTTGATTTATTATATTCCTTCATATTCTGCCTCGATTCACGAAATTATCTCTATTATACCACTAGTTCAAATAGAGTACAAACCGAGGACTTTAAAAATCCTGCAAAAATATAGAAGAAAAGCGAGACTTTACCTTTACATTCTAGCCTAAAAGGGATAAAATATAAGTGTATAAAGAATAGGATTCCCTTCTATTCTATCCATGTTTTCAAGCTATAAGGAGGTAGGATTATGTCTCAAAAATACGAAAACATTATGGTCGCTGTCGACGGTTCTCATGAAGCAGAATTAGCCTTTGAAAAAGGGGTTAACGTTTCTCTTCGCAACGGCTCTAAATTGACTATTGCCCACGTCATCGATACCCGTGCCCTTCAAAGCGTCTCAACTTTTGATGCTGAGGTCTACGAAGAATTGCAAGACGAAGCCAATGAATTGCTCAAAGGCTACAAGGAACGTGCTGAAAAAGTCGGCGTTCAAAATGTTGTGACTGTTGTAGAAATGGGAAATCCAAAAGTCCTCTTGGCTAATGATATCCCAAGTAAAGAAGGGGTTGATCTTATTATGGTCGGAGCTACCGGACTCAATGCCTTCGAACGGCTAATGGTCGGATCCTCCTCAGAATATATCCTTCGCCACGCTAAAGTAGACTTACTAGTAGTACGTGATAAGTATAAAACCATGTAAGAAAGAAAAAGTTATATTGAAAACTTTCCTTAGGTGAGTACGGACGTCAGCGACCTTCTTCGAAGTTCCATGACTAAGTTTTGAGCCTAAGGTCTCAAAACTCCCGAGTGCTAGAAACAATAGTGTTTCTAGCACTTTTCTCACGGCGGAAAGTTTTTCAATATTTTTTATAAATTTTAAAAATAAGAACATATTTCGACTTCTTTGTAGAACCCTTTACTTATCTTAGTAAAAAATAGTTTGTCTACATTCTAAAAAAAAT
>NZ_CM002128.1:1277306-1326020 GCF_000448565.1 Streptococcus sp. HSISM1
TTTTTTAGTTTGTTCTTTTTTTTGCTTCTTTTTGTTTTGCATGTTTTTCGTAGGCCTTTAGCTGGCGATCAAGTTCTTTTTTGATGGCTGGTTCTGGGGCGTATTTTTCTTCCCAATCATCTGGCTTCAGAATTTTGTGGGTTACTGGATCAAAGTGCGCCTTTCCATCTGGGAAAATCTTGCCCATATTGGCCCGGTGAACAATCTCAAAGACCTCTTCAGGATCGACCCCCATTAATACAAAGCTACCATAAGTCAAATAGAGGGTATCGATCAAGGCATCGACCTGCCCTACCATGGAGATCTCAGCTGGATGCTTGCAACGAACCTTATCTGCAGCCTTATCCAAGGCTTCGTGAAGAGCTGCTACCGAGCAGTCAAATTCTTCCTCACTTATGCTAGCTGCTCGGACAAATTCTACCAATTCCTCTTGCTTGAACATGGTTCGATAAAGGGCGTCTTGAGGCTGCCAAACAACTGGTTTCTCCTGAGTTTCCCCATCCATCACACCATGGAAGGTTTTGACCTTATTGAAGTGATCATCCTTAGAAAGAAAGAGTTCTTTCTCTGAGAGGATACCAAAGTGTTGCAGGGCCTTTTGGATGCCATCCTTGCCATTACTAGTCGTTGTATGCTTGGCAATCGCCTTGACACTGGTCGTTCCATTTCCCATCGCAATGGACAAGCCAACACCTGAAAGCATCTCTAAGTCATTATCCGAATCTCCAAAAGCCATCACTTCATCGATGTCAAAGCCAAATTCCTGACCAACGATGCGGATCCCTTCTAGTTTAGAAATTCCTGGGTTGAGGACATCTGCTGCAAAAGGACTAGACCGTGTGAATTTCAGATCTGGAAACTCTTTTTCAATTTTTGCAGTCTCTTCTGGACTCGATAAGATGAGTACTTGATAGATGGGTTCTTGCGCTAGTGCATAGAGGGTGTCCTGATCTTGTGGGACGACCTTGCTGACCACTTTGTTAAAGCCTCGACTGACGGTACGGGCCATTTTGCGGGGCACAAAGCGACTGGACCAGGTTGAAATAGGACTCATCCCAAAACTCATGATCCGAGAACCAAATACCCCATCCTTGGTACCGAGAGCAATTTCCTTGCGGTGTTCTCGAGCATAGTCAATTAGTTGGTGCAGACTCTTTTTATCGATTGGACTGGTAAATAGCACGCGGTCCTTGGTCAAAATATACTGACCATTATAGGTCACTGCAAAATCAAAACCATAGCGTTCCATAAACGGTTTGACAAAGGCCGGTCCCCGACCTGTCGCAAGGCCTACATAGATCCCTTCTTCCTTTAAAGACTGAATAGCTTTTTCTGTTGATTTTAGGACTGCTCGACTATCATTAACCAAGGTTCCATCGATATCAAAAAAGACTGCTTTTATTTCCATGTCTACTGTTTCTTTCTTTTTATGATAAAATAAATTATATCACATATTCCAAGGAGCTTCACATGTTTAAGAAAATTTTAGCACTACATACCGGAGGGACCATTTCGATGGCGGCAGATGACTCTGGGGCAGTGATTACTAATGAAGTCAATCCCATGACCCAAGTTACTTCGCCAATTGAAGGGATTGCAGTCACCTCGGAGGACTTCTTCAACCTTCCCAGCCCTCAAATGACCCCCCGTCACATGTTAGCCCTATATCAAAAAATCAAAGAGGAAGCTCATAACTATGATGGCATCGTTATTACCCACGGGACAGATACGCTGGAAGAAACAGCTTATTTCTTGGATACCATGAAGTTACCAGAGATCGCTGTGGTCATTACAGGAGCTATGCGAAGCTCCAACGAGCTCGGAAGCGACGGTGTCTACAATTTTCTGACAGCCCTTCGAGTAGCTGCCGATCCGAAAGCACGCGATAAAGGTGTCTTAGTCGTCATGAACGATGAAATTCATGCGGCTAAATACGTCACCAAAACCCACACCACCAATGTCAGCACCTTTCAGACACCAACCCACGGCCCACTAGGTTTGGTCATGAAAAAGGAAATCCTCTTCTTTAAAACAGCCGAGCCAAGGGTGCGCTTTGATCTCGATACCATCGATGGGTTCGTTCCGATCATTGCTACCTATGCAGGGATGAAAACCGATCTGCTGGATATGCTGGATCTTTCAAAGCTCGACGGCCTCATTATCCAAGCCTTTGGAGCAGGAAACATCCCTAAAGAAACGGCACATAAACTCCAAGAATTCATGGATGCAGGCCTTCCAATCGCTTTAGTATCCCGTTGCTTCAATGGAATCGCTGAACCCGTCTACGCATATGAAGGAGGAGGCGTCCAACTCCATCAAGCAGGTGTCTTTTTCATCAAAGAATTAAATGCCCCCAAAGCGCGCATCAAACTCCTCATCGCCCTCAATGCCGGCCTAAAAGGACAAGAACTCAAAGACTATATCGAAGGGTAAAATAAGATACAAAGGGCGTAGCGGATACAGTCAAAATAGGGAATACGACGAAGAATCCAAAAGATTCTAGGAGGATTCATCTTTTTGACACAATCCGCAGCCCGTGTTCAATTAATAAGATACAAAGCCCGTAAAATACAATCTTAAAGGGAGTAGAGTGGAATCCAAAGAATTTCCACTCTACTCCCTTTTTATATTTTAGTCTAAATGTTCTTTCTTTTCTAAGTAAAGCGAGAGCAAATGCCAATCGGGGTGTTCACGCCAATTTGGCGTGGCTACAATCTGGCTGGCGACTTTCCGCGCTTCTTCCAGAATGGGATAATCTTCTACCAAATCAGCCACTTGAAATTCTGGAATCCCAGATTGACGGGTTCCAAAGATTTCACCTGAACCCCGCATTTTCAAATCTTCTTCCGCTAGAACAAACCCATTGGTCGTCTCTGTCATGATTTTCATGCGCTGCTTGCCACTATCTGTCTTAGGATTGGCTACTAGAATAGCATAGGATTGCTTGTTTCCCCGCCCAACCCGGCCTCGAAGCTGGTGAAGCTGGCTAAGACCAAACCGATCTGCATCCATAATGACCATAACGGTTGCATTGGGTACGTTGACTCCTACTTCAATAACGGTCGTAGACACCAAAACATCGACTTGGTGCTCTTTAAAGGCCTGCATGATGGCATCTTTTTCTTCACTTTTCATCTTCCCGTGAAGAAGAGAAACGCGTGCTCGCTGTCCAAAGAAGGTCTCTAGCTCTTCTTGGAGGGCAAGGGCGTTTTTCAAATCTAGCGCCTCTGACTCCTCAATCAAGGGAGAAATAAAGTAGGCTTGAGAACCTTTGCCAAGTTCTTTGACTAACCAGTCGAGGACCACTTCTAACTGCTCATGCTTGACCCAACGTGTGATGATTTCCTTGCGTCCCGCAGGCATCTGATCAATGATGGACACATCCATATCTCCAAAAGCCGTGATGGCCAAGGTCCGGGGAATAGGAGTAGCCGTCATCATCAGGACGTCTGGATTTTGTCCTTTTTCTCGAAGGATACGGCGCTGGGAAACCCCAAAGCGGTGCTGTTCATCAATAATGACCAAGCCTAGATCTTGGTATTGAACTCCCTCTTGAATCAAGGCATGTGTCCCCACAATCAATTGGGCTTTTCCTGAGGCGATCTCTTCTAAGACTTCTCGTTTCTCAGCCGCCTTTAATCCTCCTGTTAGAAGAGCAATTGGCAAATCTGGAAAAAGATTTTGCAAGCTTTCCTTGTGTTGCTCTGCCAAAATCTCCGTTGGAACCATCAAGGCAGCTTGCTTCCTAGCGCTTAAGGCTGCATACATAGCAAGACCGGCCACGACTGTCTTCCCGCTTCCCACATCCCCTTGAAGCAAGCGGTTCATGTGATAAGGAGAGGCCATATCTGTCAAGATTTCATTCAAGCTGTTTTCTTGAGCTTGCGTTAGCTCAAAAGGAAGCTGTTTTTTTCTGTCTGCTAATTTTTCTGGATCCCAGGCCAAGGAAATCCCTAGGCTGGCATCGTGGTTTTCTTCTTTTAGCACTTGGAGTTGCAGCTGGAAAAAGAGGAGCTCTTCAAATTTTACCCGGCGAAGAGCTTGCTTGTACTCTGCCAGATCCTTAGGAAAATGCATAGCTTGCACTGCTTGGGAACGAGACATGAGTTGATAACGCTCTCGTAAGATTTGGGGTACATTCTCTTCTAAAAGCTGGTCCAAGCCCTGGTCGAATGCTATTTTGATCAATTTCACCAGACTGTTTTGGCTGACTCCTTGCGTCACTCGATAGACCGGCTGCAAATTATCTTCCACTTGAGCCAGGAGTTTCATCCCTGTCAAACTGCCTTTGGCCTTGTCCCATTTTCCAAAAATCGCCACTGTCTGCTGAACCTCAATTTTGTCTGCTAGATAGGGTTGGTTGAAAAAATTAACCGCAATGACCTGGTCTCCCTGTTTGATCGAAAAACGCAAGCGATTTCGTTTGTAGCCATAATATTGGACATTGGCTGGTGTTGCTACCACTCCAGAGATGACGGCTTTTTCCCCATCTTCCAACTCTAAAACATTGCGCGTTTTGAAGTCTTCATAACGAAAGGGGAAATACAAGAGTAAATCTTCTAAGGTTTCAATCCCTAACTTTTTAAATTTTTCCGCCGATTTTGGACCGACTCCAGGCAGTACAGATAAGGGTTGGTGTAGATTCATTTCTCCTCCTTTCTTTTATAAAAAAGCAGGTCCATCCGGGAAAATCCCACCTGCTTCTTCTTATTCTTCACCTGTATAGTCACGAGGAATCCGATCACTCAAGAGACAGACCACTTCATAATTAATGGTACCACGGTAATCTGCAACCTCTGTTGCCGTGATTTCTTTCTCGCCCTCACGTCCAATCAGGGTAACCTTGGTCCCCAGAGGCAATTCTTCAGGAAGGCGAACCGTTATCTGGTCCATCGAAACGCGACCAACAATGGGACAAAACTCACCCTTGATCAGCACATGGAAATTTTGCATCTCTCGGATCCAACCATCCGCATAGCCGATAGGAATCGTCCCAATCCATTGGGATTCTTCTGTCGTATAAGTTGCTCCGTAGCCAATATCTTGACCAGCTTCTAACTGTTTCACATGAACTAACTCACTCACCAAACTCAAGGCTGGCTTGATTTCATAAGGCAAGGCTAACACAGAACCACTGGGATTCAAGCCATACATGACATCTCCCAAGCGCACAGCCGTGAAAATCGTATCCGCATGCCACAAAGAGGTGGCAGAATTACTAGCATGGACAATGGGAGGAAGGGTTTCAAGAGCAGCCAATACTTCTTTGAAAAACTGGTATTGCGCTTGGAATTTTCGATCATCTGCTTCATCTGCTGTCGCAAAATGAGTAAAGATTCCTTCAATTTCAGCTCCAGCTGCTAAGAGAAGTCGTTCAGCCACTTTGATGTCTTCGATCCTTCGGAATCCGATCCGCCCCATTCCTGAATCCACCTTGATATGGACCTTCAATCCTGAAAGATCTGCTTCTTGTCCAAGCAATTGGTCCAACCAAGCAAGACTAGCCACCGTTAAACGGATGCCATGCTCTTTGGCCAGATTCACTGTTTCACTTGGCACAACTCCCAAAATCAAAATAGGGTGTTGCAAGCCTTCTTCACGGATTTCGAGGGCTTCATCCATATTGGATACACAAAAGCCATCAACCTGAGGTGCCAATTTTTTGGTTACTGCAGCGACCCCATGACCATAGGCGTTGGCCTTGACGACTGCATATTTCAAGGCTTGACTCGGAATATGCTCACTGACTTGTTGCACATTAAAGGCAATGGCATCCAAATCGACTCTTGCAACAGTTGGTCTATGTTTACTTGCTTTCATTTTCTTCCTCCAAAATGACACTGGTCGACACTAGGTCTCCCTTATGACTGATCGAAATCCATACCTTCCCAGAAAAAGGAGACTTGGAAAAATAGGGTGCTCCGTGGGCATCATTTAAAATTTCTAAATCTTGAAAACCAACCGGTCCAATCCCTGTTCCCATTGCCTTTGAAAAGGCTTCTTTGGCGGACCATCGGCCCGTTAAATATTCCATTTTCCGTTTTCCAGACAATTCCTCAAAGCGCTCTCGCTCAGCCTCGGTTAAGACTTTTTCAGCGAATCGAGTATTCTTCTGATAGGCTTTTTCAATCGCAGCGATCGATTCGATATCGATGCCATGTCCTTTGATCATCTTGTTTTATCCTTATTTATCGTTTCAGTATCGTTTTACTGACAAAAGAGAAGAGGCTAAAGAATCACTCCTTCCGCCCCTGCCTTTTACTTATTCATCGTTGCAATTTCTTTGACCAAGGCCTGTGTTTTTTCCCAACCCAGGCAAGGGTCTGTGATGGATTGACCATAAACCACTGGTTCATTTTGACGGCCATCTTCTAGATAGGATTCAATCATGAAACCACGAACTAAAGTTGCCAAATCCTTGTTCCAAGCACGGTTCATCATGGTTTCTCTCACGATGCGTACTTGCTCTTCGAATTGTTTGCCAGAATTGTCATGGTTGGTATCCACCAGGATGAAGGGATGTTGCAAGCCCATTTCGCTATAGCGTTTTGCTGCCGCTAGCAAATCTTCATAATGGTAGTTTGGAATATTCTTACCACTTGCATCCAAGCCCCCACGAAGGATCGCATGGGCTAAAGGATTTCCTGATGTTTCCACTGCTTGGGCATTGAACAAAAAGTTTTGGGGATGTTGGGCTGCATAAATCGCATTGAACATGACAGAAAGATTTCCAGAGGTTGGATTCTTCATGCCTGTCGGAGCAGAGATCCCACTAGATACAAAGCGGTGCTCCTGGTCTTCAACTGAACGAGCTCCAATGGCATGATAAGAAATTAAATCCTCAACATAAGGAAGACTTGCTGGATAAAGCAACTCATCCGCAGTTGTCAAACCAGTCTCGGTAATCACACGGTAGTGGAGATGTCGGACTGCTTTCAAACCGTCCACAAAGCTTGGTGCTGCATGTGTATCTGGTTGGTGCATCAAGCCTTTATAGCCATCCCCATTGGTCCGAGGTTTAGCCGTATAGACCCGCATCACAATGAAAATCTGATCTTTGACTTGCTCTTGTAAGTCTGCCAAGCGACGGGCATAGTCCATCACAGCTTCTTCATTATCAGAAGAGCAAGGTCCGATCACAAGAAGGATCCGTTGGTCTTCTCCTTTGATAATAGCTTCCAATTCTCGATCACGCGCTTCTTTGCGCTCCAAGGCTGGACCTTCCAAGCGGTAAAGCGAAGTGATCTCTTGCTCATCAATCTTTTTGCTCTTCGTAATGAATACCATACGGCCTCCTTATGCTACCTAGACCCATCCTCTTTCTATTTCAGAGGAGCTCTTAAAATTTACGTCCGTGACAGTTTTTAAATTTCTTACCTGAACCACAAGGACACAAATCGTTGCGTTTCACTTGTGACAAGTCAATATCTGCTGGAATATCTTGTTGTTGCGCTGCAATGTTGCGAGTCGCAGTTGTTGAAATACTGTGTTCCGTACGTGGACGTTCTTGTTCGTGAATTTGGGCTTTCATCATGAGACGAGTCACATCAAATTCAATCGATCCGATCATATCGTTAAACATACGGAAACTTTCTGATTGGTATTCTACCACTGGGTTATTTTGCGCATACCCACGGAGTCCAACCGCATTTCGCAATTGATCCAAAGCATCGATATGGTCTGTCCACTTGCTGTCCACCACACGAAGGATCAAGACCTTTTGGAATTCTTGCACAGACTCTTCGTCACGCAATTTCGCTACTTGGCTAGCATAGATTTCTTCTGCACGTGCATACAAGTAATCGATAACTTCCTTGTCAGATTTTCCTTCAATATCGCTTGCAGAAATCGTATCTTCCGGAACCAAATTGTATTTGGCAAAGTTCAGAATCGCTTCAACGCGTTCTTCCTTGCTTGAGTGGCTGGCCCCTTCAACAATCCGTTTGATGGTCCGTTTGATCATGGCCTTGATTTCAGGTGCCAAGTCACGGTTAGCTGTGATAACATCATAGCGTTCAGCGTAGATAATTTCCCGTTGTTCCCGCATCACGTCATCGTATTGAAGGACTTGTTTACGGGTATCGTAGTTGTTTCCTTCAACCCGTTTTTGTGCACCCTCTACTTGACGTGTGAACATATTTGAACGGATCACCGATTCTTCTTCGCTCAACTTGAAGCGATCAAGCACTGCTTTGATCCGTTCAGAACCGAAACGGCGCATCAATTCATCTTCAAGAGACAAGTAGAATTGAGATTCACCTGGATCCCCTTGACGTCCTGAACGTCCACGAAGCTGGTTATCAATCCGACGGCTTTCGTGACGTTCTGTCCCGATGACACACAGTCCACCGAGTTCGCGAACACCTTCACCAAGCTTGATATCGGTACCACGCCCGGCCATGTTGGTCGCGATGGTAACAGCACCACGTTGACCAGCGTTCATGATGATTTGCGCTTCTTTGTAGTGGTTTTTCGCATTCAAAACTTCGTGAGGGACACCTGCTTGAACCAACAATTGAGAAAGGTAATCACTGGTTTCAACGGCAACGGTACCTACAAGGACTGGTTGCCCTTTTTCATGACGAGACTTGACATCTTCTACAACAGCCTTAAATTTTGATTTCAAGCTTGGGTAGAGAAGGTCTGGATGGTCAATACGGGCAATCGGACGGTTGGTTGGAATTGGAATCACGCGAATGTTATAAATTTCACGGAATTCTTCTTCTTCGGTTTTCCCTGTCCCTGTCATCCCTGACAACTTCTTGTACATACGGAAGAGGTTTTGGTAAGTAATCGATGCAGATGTTTTGGTTTCTTCTTGAACTGGAACACCTTCTTTGGCTTCAATCGCTTGGTGAAGTCCATCAGAATAGCGACGTCCTTCCATGGTCCGACCAGTAAATTGGTCGACGATCAAGATTTCTTGATCTTCGCTGACCACATAGTCGATATCCAAAATCATGATGTAGTTGGCACGAAGGGCGTTGTCGATAAAGTGAGTCAAAGCTACATTTTCAATATCGTACAAGTTTTCAAGATTAAAGTAGCTTTCTGCTTTATCGATTCCTGAATCAGACAAACCGATGGTTTTAGATGGGACATCGATAATGTAATCGTCCTCTGTCAAGGTCTTCACATAAGCATCCGCCATGTGATAGAGCTGGCTCGTATCAGAAGCTGTCTGACCAGAAACGATCAACGGAGTACGCGCTTCGTCAATCAAGATGGAGTCTACCTCATCGACCAAGGCATAGTTCAATGGACGTTGAACCATGTTTTCTGCACGCACAACCATGTTGTCACGCAAGTAGTCAAAACCAATCTCTGAGTTGGTTGAGTAAGTGATATCACAGAGGTAAGCTTCTTTTTTCTCAGCTGGAGATTTTGCTGCAAGGTTGATCCCTACTGAAAGGCCAAGCCATGAGTAAAGTTCTCCCATCTCTGTTGCATCCCGCTCTGTCAAGTATTCATTGACGGTAACAACGTGCACCCCTTTACCAGACAAGGCATTCAAGTACACCGGCATGGTTGCTGTTAGGGTTTTTCCTTCCCCTGTACGCATCTCTGGAACGTCACCATGGTGAAGGACGATTCCCCCCATGACCTGAACCTTGTATGGGAACAAACCAAGAACCCGTTTTGCAGCTTCACGAACAACTGCAAAAGCCTCGTACAAGAGATCATCCAAAGACTCACCATCTTGGTAACGTTGCTTAAACTCAACTGTTTTCGCTTTTAATTCGTCATCCGTCAAAGCTGCCATTTGGTCTTCATAAGAAAAGACCTTATCAGCCATTTTTTCAAGGCGTTTGATTTCGCCTCGATCATTTTCAATAATTGTTTTTAATAAATTTGCCATTTTTTTCCTTACTTTGAATTTTTCAAAATCTAAAATGTTCTTTTTATTCTAGCATTTTTTTAACATTTTTTCAAGATCAAGGCTGTATCTTACAAGACTTTCGAGTGGTTTTTTTCGTGTGAGAAAATCCAAAAAGATGCCTGCTCAAGCAGACATCTTTTCTATATGCGATAGTTATTCAGACAAATGGTAAGAATAGCTTGCCACAACCACTTCTTCATGCCAACGAAGTGCGTACTTCAATTTCAAACTCATTTGGTTATGGAGAATATTTTGCCAATGTTTTTTAGGGATGAATTGAGGGACTAATACTGTGACGGTATTGCCTTTTTCCTTAGCTTCCTCAGCTACTTTGGAGACAAATTCAACTGTTGGTTGAATAATATCCCGGTAGCTCGTCATGACATTTTCAAAGCGAATATGAGGGAAATAGTGCTTAAATTCTTCTGCCACCTCTGCATCTTTAACCTTGGTTTCTTCTGTTGAGACGTGCATGGCTATGACGTCATTTCCGAGGCTATTGGCATAACTCATCGCTCCCACACTTACCTGAGTGACATTTCCGACAAGGACGATCACGGTATTGCCCGCATAACTTGTCTTTTCGATCTTACCTCCCAAGCGCAATTGAGCCGCAACTTTATCATAGTGATTACGGATACTCAAGAACATCCAAAGCAAAAGACCGATAATAGGGAAGAAGGGCCAGATCTCACGCAGACGGAACAGCAAGAGGATCAAGACAATCCCATAACAGATGGCTGCCCCGAGGATATTGGCAAGTGAATACTTGAGAAATCCTTTTTGATATTGGCGTTTCCAGTGGATAACCATCCCTGTTTGAGAAAGGGCAAAAGGAATGAAGACCCCAATGGTATAAAGCGGAATCAAGCTTTCTGTTTGCCCATCAAAGATCAAGAGCAAGACGATGGCACCAATCGCCAAGGTCAAAATCCCATTGGAATAGCCCAGACGATCCCCTTTTTCCATATACATGTGTGGCATGTATTTGTTTTTAGCCATGTTAAAGGCCAACATTGGAAAGGCTGAGAACCCAGTATTCGCCGCAACTGCCAGGATCAAGGCTGTTGATAATTGGAAAACGTAGAAGAAGGCTTGTCCGACCGGAGAATTTCCTAAGATAGCTTGGGCCATTTGAGCTAGAGTTGTTACCCCTTTTGCTGGTACAACACCCACCCAGTAATTGAGGAAGGTAATCCCTGCAAACATGATCCCTAAAATCAAAGCCATGATGGTCAAGGTAGAGGCTGCATTCTTTGCTTTTGGTTTCTTAAAGAAAGGAACCGAATTGGAGATAGCTTCAACCCCTGTTAGGGAAGCTGATCCACTCGTAAAGGCCCGCAACAAGAGAATGACACTAACCCCTGAAATGGTTTGACCCACATGAGCAGTCGCGTTATAGGCCAATTGACCAGTCAAAATTTGGATCACACCATAGCCGATCAAGGCAATGGTACTGACAATGAAAAGGTAGACCGGAATCATCAACGATGTCGCCGATTCGCGCAATCCCCTCAGGTTCATCAGCATCAAGACCAAGACCAACAAAATGGAAATGTGAAGATTATAAGGATGAAGAGAAGGGATCGCCGACGTGATAGCATCTGCACCGGAAGAAACAGATACTGCTACTGTCAGCATGTAGTCGACCAAGAGACTGCCACCAGCGATCAACCCCGCTTTCGGAGACAAATTCTCCGTAGTCACCATGTAGGCCCCTCCCCCTTGAGGATAGGCATGAATGACCTGGCGATAAGAAATCGTTAAACTGGCTAAGAGAACTAGAACCACAATCCCAATTGGAATGGACCACCAAATGGCTCCTGCTGATACGGTCATCAAGACCAGGATTACTTGCTCTGGACCATAGGCAATAGAAGAAAGTGCGTCACTAGAGAGCATGGCCAAGGCCTGCATTTTCCCTAACAGCCCTCCTTCACCTTCTGCACCAGATTTCAACGGACGGCCAATAAACCATTTTTTCAATGTTGAAAACATAAAAAACTCCTTGAAAAAAGATCATGAGGCCGGGAATCCCCTGCCTCTTTTTCATAAAACAGGGGTTATTCTACTCCTTTTTTTCAAGACTGTCAACCGAAATTGTGAAATTTTCATAAAGTTTTCATTCTTTCCTTCTACCTCCCATAGATAGAACCGTTTCTTTTCAATTTTTTCTAAGCAAAAAACGAGGCTGGGACAAAAGTCTTAGCCTCTTAATTGTTTTTGGATTGTTGAGCAAGACGCAGTGGTTGAGTGGGCTCTACTACGCTGATTTCATCAGCTTTTACAGCCCTACTCAACTGTGCGGAGGTGGGACGACGAAATCGAATTCTAACGAATGACTGATTTCTGTCCCACTCTCACTTTTTTATTTAGGTTGATTTTCTACATAAGAAGCAATGACATCCGAAGTGTACTGGGCTGTACCAGCCCCAAACTTGTCGATGTTTCCCTTGAATTCTGGATTATAGACATAGCCTTTGCCAATATGGCCAAAAACCTCTATAGAGCAGTCAAATCCATAGGTTCGAATCGCGTCTAACAGTTTGGCTGCTTGATCTTGGTTTTCATTTGCTGATACGGGTAGACCATCTTTGAGATTTTGCGACAAAGTTTGAAAAACTTGGTTAAAGGCTCTTGTTGCCTCATATTCTCGACCTTTTTGGCGTTCAAGCGCTTGGTTCATGACTTCTTGACCATACTTGTCTACCGCCTCTTGATGGTATTTTTGAGTATCTTGGTAGCTAAATCCAGTAAATTTTTCCTCAATTGTCATTTGTCTTTCTCCTTTTTGTTCTTGAATGGTTTTTTGCAAGGTGGAAATCAAGGTATCTAGACGTTCTCTTTCCTGAGTTAAATAGGTTAACTGCTTGGTTAAATGGGGCAATAAGTTAGACTTTTCTTCGGCTAAGAGTTCTGCTATTTGGTCTAAAGAAAATCCTAGATACTTGTAGTAGAGAATCACCTGTAATCGTTCTAAATCTTCTTGACTGTATGTCCGATAGCCATTTTCAGATTTCACAGGAACTAGAAGTCCTATCTTATCATAGTGGTGCAAGGTCTTGATAGAGACACCCGACAGCTCTGCAGCTTTTTTGATATGGTACATGATTTCCTCCTTGTACTCAATGAAAATCAAAGAGCAAACTAGGAAGCTAGCCGCAGGCTGTACTTGAGTACAGTAAGGCGACGCTGACGTGGTTTGAATTTGATTTTCGAAGAGTATTACAAGGATAGTATAATCCCTCCCCTTAGGTCAGAGTCAAGACTTAACATAAAAATAGTTTTATTTCAGAAAAAAGGCTTGAGTAGTTCCATTGCGTTTTACTCAAACCCTTTGTTTTTATGGGTGACTTACAATCAATTCTAAACCTTGCCCTTCCAAAGTCCAAGATTCAACATCGCTTGGCAAGATAAAGTGACTTCCTTTTTGAATAGGATAATCCTTTCCATCTACAGTCAATTTTCCTTCTCCAGTTAAGACGCTCAATAAGCTGTAATCGGCAGTCTTTTCAAAATTAGCTTTTCCAGTAAGTTCCCACTTATAAACCGTAAAGAAATCACTTGCAACCAAGGTCGTCATCCGAAGATCATCGATCACAACTGTATCTGGATGGCTATTGGCAGGCTCACCGATATTTAACACATCAATTGATTTTTCCAAGTGAAGTTCCCGCAAGTTTCCTTGAGCATCCTTGCGGTCAAAATCATAAACCCGGTAGGTGGTGTCACTCGACTGTTGGGTTTCAAGAATCAAAATTCCAGAACCAATGGCGTGCATGGTCCCGCTTGGCACATAGAAGAAATCTCCAGCCTTGACTGGAACTTTTGTCAGCAAGGTATCCCAGTTTTTATCTTCGATTTGCTGGCGGAGTTCTCCTTTTGACTTGGCATTGTGTCCATAGATAATCTCTGATCCTTCGTCAGCCGCAATCACATACCAACACTCGGTTTTTCCAAGTTCTCCCTCATGCTCCATGGCATAGGTATCATCCGGGTGCACCTGTACACTAAGCCAGTCGTTAGCATCCAAAATCTTTGTTAATAAAGGAAAGACAGGCTCTTTACGATTGCCGAATAATTCTCGGTGCTCTTGATAGAGCTGATCCAATCCCATTCCTTCGTATGGACCATTGGCCACTTTAGAAACGCCATGCGGATGGGCCGAAATCGCCCAAAATTCACCGACATGGTCACTCGGAATGTCGTAACCAAATTCCTCTTTTAGACGTGTTCCTCCCCATATTTTTTCCTGCATCACTGAATGTAAAAATAATGGTTGTACCATAATACCCTCCTCGCATTTCATGTTTCTATTATACAAAAAAAAGAAAGCTTTTGAAAGCCCTTTCTGATTGTTTCCTTTCTCGCCAGAATCTTCATTTTTGTGTATAATGGAAAAGATGACACTAAAAGAAAATATTATCCAACTGGCACATTCTATTGGGATTTCAAAAATTGGATTTACAACTGCTGATGACTTTGCTTATTTGGAAAAATCGCTCCGCTTGGCCGTTGAGGAAGGACGGAATTCTGGATTCGAGCATAAGAATATTGAAGAGCGCATCCACCCCAAATTAAGTCTCTCCTCCGCAAAGACGATCATCTCAATTGCTGTCGCCTACCCCCATAAGCTCAAACAACAACCTCAAAAAACTACCTATAAAAGAGGAAAATTCACGCCCAACAGCTGGGGATTAGACTACCATTATGTCCTTCAAGACAAGCTCAACCGCTTAGCTGCTGGGATTGAAGAAATGACGCAAGATTTTGAATACAAGGGCATGGTCGATACTGGAGCACTGGTTGATACGGCCGTCGCCCAACGAGCAGGGATTGGCTTTATCGGAAAAAATGGCTTGGTCATTTCAAAAGAATACGGTTCTTACATGTTTCTGGGGGAATTGATTACCAACCTCGAAATCGAACCAGATCAACCAGTCGACTATGGTTGTGGAGACTGTCGGCGTTGTTTAGATGCTTGCCCAACCTCCTGTTTAATCGGGGATGGCTCTATGAATGCCAAACGCTGTTTGTCCTTCCAAACTCAGGACAAGGGCATGATGGACCTAGAATTTCGCAAGAAAATTAAAACGGTCATCTATGGATGTGACATCTGTCAGATTAGCTGCCCTTATAACAAAGGGCTAGATAATCCCTTAGCAACAGAAATCGATCCAGATCTTGCTCATCCAGAGTTGATTCCTTTTATCGAGCTGTCCAACGGACAATTTAAGGAAAAATTCGGGAACGTTGCTGGAAGCTGGCGAGGTAAGAATATCCTCCAACGCAATGCTATTATCGCACTAGCCAATGCCAATGACCGCTCGGCCATCCCTAAACTCCTGAACATCATCGAAACTTCACAAAATCAGATCCATATTGCAACGGCTATCTGGTCTTTAGGGCAACTGCTCCGTGAAGTCACGCCGGACCTTGTTGAGCTCTTACGGAATATCAAACATCCGACCGATGCTATCATAGAAGAACGAACTGCTTTCTTTGAAAAATTCGGCATTCAAGCAGTTTCACAACTACAATGAAAAAACACTAAGGTTACAACCTTAGTGTTTTTTTAGTTCCTTCAAGAAATACCAACTACCCATCTCTACTTGGTTAAAGCTAATCTCACTTGAATAGACTTCCTTGTAACCATTTTTCGTGTAAAAATAGACATTTCCTTTGGTATTGGTATAAAAGGCTAGTTTTTTTCCTTGGTTCTCTTCCAAGAAAGGCTCAATTCCTTCTGTCATAAAGCGACTGCCATAGCCCTGCCGTTGGTGTTTAGGGGCGACTGCGAGAAGCATCAAATACCAATCAAAGTCTACATTTTGCTCCAATTCCTTATCCGTGTCCTCCATAAATTTAAAGTAGGCCAACATATTCTTCAAGGAAATAAACTTGAGCAAGCCAAATCCCCCATTTAAGAGATAGGCTCGAAAAGGAATCGGTCCCTTTTGTAACAAGGCAACTGCATAAATTTCATCATTTTTTTCTGCCACAAGGCAAATATGGTGCTTAAGAAAAACCTTTACCAGGATGCGCATCATTGCCTCAACAAAGGCTGGGTATTGCTTGGGATCACGCACCAAATCCTTGATAACTTTTAAAAATAGATAGTCCTCAAAGGCTGCACTGGCTACTCGAACCACCTGATCCAGATCTGCTTTTTCTGCTTTTCTGTACTTCATCTTCTCTCCTATTCTAAGTCTACTTTCCAGTATACACTATCCCTCGCTCTTAGACAAAGGTCAATTTTCAGCAATTTGTTCATTCAAACCAGCAAAAAGAGTCCTCCCCAAACGAGTCCCA
The DNA here is from genome assembly GCF_000448565.1 of Streptococcus sp. HSISM1. Taxonomy (GTDB): domain Bacteria; phylum Bacillota; class Bacilli; order Lactobacillales; family Streptococcaceae; genus Streptococcus. The sequence goes on from NZ_CM002128.1 coordinate 1,293,499, forward strand.
GCCCCCAAGCGACGAGAACATCCTTGGGATAATGAACCCCTCCAATAACTCGGACAAGGGCTAATAGAAGAGATAAGAGCATGGAGCACATTCCTAGCGGAAGCGACAACTGGCAGACACACATCGAGATAATGGTGGCCGAAAAAACATGTCGGCTAGGAAAGGAATGTCCGGATGAATTCTTTTCTAATAAGGGTTGAATCTCCCATTTCTCATAAGGTCTCGGAACATTGACCCAATGACGAAAGAGGCTAAACAAGACAAAACCCGAAGCAGGGATCCAGATAAAAGGCCAGATTTCTCCCATTGAAGTTTTCTTAAAAAACAGCCAACAAAAGACCAGGCCGTAGATACCTGGCATCACGAACGTCAAGATTCGACTCATCCTTTGAAGAACCTGCACACGATGTGGCTTTCTCGTAAAAGGCAGGGTTAGCCAACGATAAAATTTCGGATAATCTTGAAGATTGGGCTTCATGTTGGCACTCCTGTCTATCATCTCATTTTTGTACTACTAGTATACGCGATCCTAAGAAAGCCTGTCAAGCCAAGCTTCTTTTTTATCCTTTCTTTCTTCTTTTTCACATGATTTAGCACTAAAATCTGATGATTTATCATTTTTCTGTCTCCAAGAAACGTCTTTTCCATTACTATTATCGATAAAAAAATGAGGCTGGGACAAAAGTCCTAGCCTCTTAATTGTTTTTGGATTGTCGAGCAAAACGCAGTGGTTGAGTGGCCTCTACTACGCTGATTTCATCAGCTTTTACAGCCCTACTCAACTGTGCGGAGGTGGGACGACGAAATCGAATTCTAACGAATTACCGATTTCTGTCCCACTCTCATTTTTTCACTTTGTATGTTACGCCCTTTGTATCTTGATGAAATGCGACAGGACCAAGGTGGATCGATACCATCCACTTGAGGAGTTCGAGTCGTCCATCGTGCTTGCCGTTACACGAATTGAACACGCCCTAAATGCTGTGTGAAAAAGATAAATTCTCTTGTGAGCATGGCTCACTGCAAGAATTTCCTATTTTCACTGGCATTTTACGGGCTTTGTATCTTGTTCTTACGCTACTTCTTCTGTGAATTGACTATTGTAGAGATCAGCATAGAATCCATTTTGGCTCATGAGTTCTTGGTGGTTACCCTGCTCGATAATATTTCCATCTTTCATCACGAGAATCAGATCCGCATTACGGATAGTGGACAAGCGATGGGCAATGACAAAGGAGGTCCGGCCTTCCATGAGTTTGTCCATGGCTTTTTGAATCAACTCTTCTGTACGGGTATCGACAGATGAGGTTGCTTCATCCAAGATGAGGAGCGGGGCATCCTTCAAGAGGGCACGCGCAATGGTCAAGAGTTGCTTTTGACCGACGGACAAGGTGACAGAATCATCTAGCACGGTGTCATAACCATTCGGCAAGGTCCGAATAAAGTGATGGACCCCAACAGCTCGTGTTGCTGCTTCCACCGCTTCGTCTGAAATATCCGTTTGATTGAAGACCAGGTTTTCTCGAATGGTCCCCTCAAATAGCCAGGTATCTTGCAAGACCATCGAAAAGGCATCATGAACTTCTTCTCGGCTCATGGCCTTAGTATCCACACCATCGATGGTAATTTTACCAGCTTGAATGTCGTAAAAACGCATCAAGAGATTGACCATGGTCGTCTTACCTGCACCTGTCGGACCAACAATGGCCACTTTTTGCCCCGGTTTGGCTTCAGCTGTAAAGTCATGGATAATAGTCTTGTCTGGTGAATAGCCAAAGCGAACATGCTCAAAGGTGACATGACCTTTTGGTGTTTCCAATTGACGTGTTTTTTGGGATTCGTCTTCCATTTCTTCTTCGTCTAAGAATTCAAAGACACGCCCCATAGCAGCACTGGCTGATTGCAATTGGGTAATGCCTTGAGCCATTTGACTAATTGGTTGGGTAAAGATGCGGACATAGGTCATAAAGGCAACAATGGTCCCGATGGTAATGTCTCCATTAATGGTGAGGACAGCCCCAACGATACAGACCATGACATAGCCGAAATTCCCTACAAACTGCATCAAGGGCATCATGATCCCAGAGAAGAATTGGGATTTCCACATGCTATGGTACAAATCTTGGTTGATGGCATCAAAATGATTTTTGGCTTGGTGACGGCCATTGTAGGAAATGACGATATTGTGGCCACTATAGATTTCTTCAACATAACCTGAAACTTTGGCAAGGTTGTCCTGTTGTTGCTTAAAGAGAGGCTGGCTCTTGACCATAATGATGCTGGAAAGAGCAAAACCTGCAAAGACGGACACAATCGCTGTCACCGCCAAGTGCCAGTCCGTCTTAAACATCATAAGGATGGAGCCAATCAATAAGACAATAGAAGAGACCATTTGAACCAAGCTTTGGTTAAAGGATTGGGTCATCAAATCCACGTCATTGGTCACACGAGACAAGGTATCTCCTTGTTCATGGCTATCAAAATATTGGAGGGGCACGCGATTGATCTTCTCAGCAATGGCATTGCGCAAGCGTTCTGCAAAGCGCTGAATCATGGTTGAGATAATGAAACTACTGCTGTAGGACACCAGTGCTCCAACTCCATAAAGGATGGCTAAGGTCAGGGCAATCGAAGTGATCTTATCAATATCAATGGCGCCTCCCATCCCTTTTGTAATGGTATCTGTAATTTCTTTTAACTTATCCGGTCCAATAACCGTGATTACACTCGATACGATCGAAAAGAGGATAGCAATTAGGAAAAATAGGTGGAAGCCCTTCAAATAGGGAGAAAGTTGGCTCCAAAGGGATGTTTTTGTTTTGTCTTATGCATGTTCCAACTCCTCCTTAGATAATTGTGAATAGGCAATTTCTTGATAGACTTCATTGGTCGCAAGCAATTCCTTGTGGGTACCTTGACCGACGACCTTCCCTTGATCCAAGACCAAAATCAAATCTGCATCCATAATAGTCGAAATCCGTTGGGCAACGATCAATTTGGTCGTATCTGCAAGCTCTTCTTTCAAGGCTTGTCGCAGGATCCGATCTGTTTTATAATCTAGAGCTGAGAAGGAATCATCAAAGATGAGGATCTCAGGTTTGCGAGCCAGGGCCCGTGCAATGGCCAAGCGTTGCCGTTGACCGCCAGAGAAGTTGCTTCCTCCTTGCGCTACTTCTGTATCCAAGCCTTTTTCTTTTGCGGCCACAAACTCTTTGGCTTGGGCCAATTCAAGAGCTTTCCAGATGGCTTCATCCTCTAATTTTCCTTGACTACTTTCTCCAAATTCCATATTGGAGCGAATAGTGCCGCTAAAGAGCACTGCTTTTTGGGGAATATAGCCGACTTTATTATTCAGTTCTTGGTGGCTATAATTCTTGACATTGATGCCATCCACTAAGATCTTTCCTTCTGTTGCATCGTAAAAGCGCGGAATCAAGTTGACCAAAGTGGATTTCCCAGAACCGGTTGATCCGATGAAGGCAACGGTTTGTCCTTTCTGAGCTGAGAAGGTCACATGTTCAATCACAGCACGGGAAGTCCGTCCATATCGGAAGGAAACATCTTGAAATTCAACGGTACCCTCTTGGCCTGTTGTTTCTTTTGACTCACTTGGGAAGGCTACAGACGGCTCTAAAGCTAAGACCTGGTTGATTCGTTTGGCAGATACCAAGGCACGAGGAAGAATAATCAAGATGGCCACCATCATCATAAAGCCAACGACAACCTGCATGGCGTAAGAGGAGAAGGTGATCATATCGGAGAAGACCTTGGTCCGATCCGCTAATGCAGGACTGGTGAAGATCTTTGTAGGATCTTTTGGCATGGCGATATCATTGATCAAGTGCGCCCCAATCCAGTAGATAGCAAGGGTCAACCCACTTGATACCACTGTCATGACAGGGTTCATCAAAGACATCAAACGATAAACAAAGAGATTTAGACGGGTTAAGCCCTTGTTTTCAGCCTGGAATTTCTCATTTTGATAAGCTTCTGCATTGTAGGCGCGAACCACTCGCACCCCAGTCAAACTCTCCCGTGTCGTCGCATTCAAAGCATCGGTCAAACCTTGAACCTTTTGCTGGCGCGGAAAGGCAATAAGAACCAGAACAGAGAGAAGAATCAAGACCATCAAGACCGCAATCCCAACAGACGTTGTCCAGGCACTGCTCTTCCCCCAAATCTTGGTCAGAGCCCAAATCGCCATAATGGGACCACGCGTCACAACTTGCATCCCCATGACAATCATGATTTGTAACTGGGTCAAATCATTGGTTGTACGAGTCAAGAGAGAGGGAACGGAGAATTTCTTGATCTCGGCATCAGAGTAATCCATCACTTGATGGAAAATCTCTCCTCGAAGTCGCGTCGTAAAGCTGGCAGCGACTCTTGAAGCCAAAAAGCCCACAAAAACTGCCATCAAAAAGCTTCCAAAAGAGAAGAGCAACATCTTGCTTCCCGGATCCATAATATCAGAAACCTTGGTCCCATCCTTGGCTAAGAGGGTCGTGATATCGGATAAGTATTCAGGAGTCTTTAAATCCATCCAAACAGCCAGACAGATAAAGACCGTACTAAGGGCAATCATGCCCCATTCTTTGGCAGTTAACCGCCGAAATATATTGATCATTCCTCGCTCCTTTTTTTCATATTCTCATAAAATTGATGCATGACCCTGAAAAAGATGGCCAATTCTTCTTCTGATACACCAGCCATCATATCCTGGTCCACTTCTTCAAAGAATTGTTTCATGTCATTCAATTTATCTTTTACACTGTCTGTTAGGTAGACATACTTGGCCCGTTTATCGGTTGGACTAGGCTCTAGATAAATAAAGCCATTTTTCTCCATGCGCTTGATCAGGTTACTCGTCACGGATTTTGAGATATGAAGTTCCTGCTCAACATCCCGAATCAAGGTCACTTTCCCCTCCTTTTCACGATGAGATAAAAAGCCCAATACCTGACCTTGGGGTCCTGCGCTAAATTCAAGCCCTCTCTTCTTGGCCTCTCTTTCTACCATGAGGTGAATGAGATGACCGATTTTTTTAAATTCTAGTAAAGGTTTGTCCATCATTTCCTCCAAATAGTTCTCTTAAGAACTTTAAAGTTACTATGAGAACTATTTTAACACAAAAAAGATCCCTGTCAAGAAAAAAGTTTCCATAAGAACTAAAAAAAGGAGCCGAATCGACTCCATCCTTCATCTTTAGATAATAATGCCTTCTAGATGATCCATTTCATGCTGACAGATCTGGGCCGGAAAGCCTGACAAATGAATTGTTTTTGCTTTCCAATTCATATCTCGATAGGCCACTGAAATCTCCTCATAACGAGTGGTCGGCCGACTCCCCACCAAGGACAAGCATCCTTCCTCTGTTTGGTAAGGCTTTTTCTTTTCAAGGAGAACCGGATTAAACAGGACCAAATTTTCACTTCCCATTCGGATGATAATCGCTCGCTTTTTCACCCCGATCATATTGGCTGCTAAACCGACACACTCAAGGAGATGAGCATTTAAGGTGTCCTGCAAATCCAAAGCCAAGGTGCGATCCTCAGGTGTCGCTTCTTCTGACTTTTGACCCAAGAATAAGACATCTTTTACAATATTCTTTTTCATTCCTTCCTCACTTCTTGATAGATAGACGAAAGAAGAGAGTGGGACAGAAATCGGTAATTCGTTAGAATTGGATTTCATCGTCCCACCTCCGCACAGTTGAGTAGGGCTGTAAAAGCTGATGAAATCGGCGTAGTAGAGCCCACTCAACCACTGCGTCTTGCTCGACAATCCAAAAATAATTGAGAGGCTAGGACTTTTGTCCCAGCCTCCTCGCTCTTGTTTCTAACCTCTAAGAGACAATTGCTGCTTATTTTTTAAGCTTTTCGCTCACTTCTTTTGCAAGGACAAAGTTCCCCAAGGTCGCTGAACCATTGCCGGCAACTGCAGGTGTCACAATATAATCTCTCACATCAGGTACAGGGAGGTAACCGTTCAAGAGGGCAGTAAATTTCGTGCGAACACGATCTAACATATGTTGTTGAGCCATGACTCCTCCTCCAAAGACAATGACGTCTGGGCGGAAGGTAACTGTCGCATTCACTGCTGCTTGTGCGATGTAGTAGGCTTGAATATCCCATACATTGCTGTTGAGTTCAATGTTTTCCCCACGAATACCCGTACGAGCTTCGAGACTAGGACCAGCCGCAAAGCCTTCCAAACAGCCATTGTGGAAAGGACAAACACCCTTGAATTCTTTTTCCACATCCATTGGGTGTTGGGCCACATAGTAGTGCCCCATTTCTGGGTGTCCAGCTCCCCCGATAAACTCACCACGTTGGATGACACCAGCTCCGATTCCTGTTCCGATTGTATAGTAAACCAAGTTTTCGATATGACCACCCGCGTTATTGCGTGCGACCACTTCTCCATAGGCAGAACTATTCACATCTGTCGTGAAATAGATAGGTACATTCAAGGCACGTCGGAAAGCCCCAACGATATCTACATTGGCCCAATTTGGTTTTGGAGTCGTTGTGATGAAACCATAAGTGTTTGAATTTGGATCGATATCAATTGGTCCAAATGATCCAATCGCAAGCCCAACTAGATCCTCAAATTTTGAGAAAAATTCAATACACTTATCAATCGTCTCAATTGGCTTGGTTGTTGGAAATTGTACTTTTTCCACAACATTATAGTTTTCATCACCAACTGCACAAACAAATTTTGTACCGCCAGCTTCCAAACTTCCATATAATTTTGTCATGTTGGCTCCTTTTTTATTATGAAAAATATCCTGTATTTATTATAGCATATTTTGTAGTCAATCTTTTTCTCTTCTTTAAAGAAAAAACACACTTTTTTTGAGAAATAAAATTCAAGGACTGGAGATGATAGACCAGTCCTTGAGAACTTATTTTTCGATTAAGCTTTGACTTCGATGATCGCATCACCCTTCGCAACAGATCCAGTTGCAACAGGTGTGACAGAAGCAAAGTCAGCTGTGTTAGTGACGATCACCATAGTTGTGTCTTCAAGACCAGCTGCGGCAATTTTCGCTGCATCAAATGTACCAAGGACTTCACCAGCTTTGACTTTATCGCCTTGAGCTACTTTTTGATCAAATCCTTCACCATTCATTGATACTGTATCAATCCCAACGTGGATCAAGATTTCAGCACCATTAGCTGTTTTCAAACCGTAAGCATGTCCAGTCGCAAAAGCAATAGTTACTTCCGCATCTGCTGGTGCATAGACAACGCCTTCAGTTGGTTTGATAGCAATCCCTTGTCCCATCGCTCCACTTGAGAAGACAGGATCATTCACATCAGCAAGCGCTACAGCACTACCAACGATAGGTGAGATGATCGTTTCATCTTGAAGAGATGCAGGAACATTTCCAGTTGTTTCTTCTTCAACCAGACGTTCAGTTGTCGCATTTTCAGAAGCAACCACAGGAGCTTCATCTTCATAACCAAACATGTAAGTCAATGCAAATCCAAGCGCAAATGAAACTGCTACCATAAGCAAATATTGAGCAAGTTGACCATTACCAATATAAAGCATTGTACCAGGAATGATAGTGATACCATTACCTGTTCCAGCAAGTCCAAGGAGAGATGCCAATCCACCACCGATTGCACCTGCGATCAATGAAAGGAAGAATGGTTTACGGAAACGCAAGTTAACCCCGAAGATAGCAGGCTCAGTGATACCGAGGAAGGCAGAAAGTGCTGCTGGGAAAGCTAAAGCTTTCAATTTTGCATTTTTAGTTTTCACAGCTACTGCAACTGTCGCAGCACCTTGGGCTGTCATTGCTGCAGTAATGATCGCATTAAACGGATTAGCATGATCGGCTGCTAACAATTGAACTTCAAGCAAGTTAAAGATATGGTGGACACCAGATACGACAATCAATTGGTGAACTCCACCAATGAGCAATCCACCAAGACCAAATGGCAAGTTAAGAATTGCTTTTGTACCAATTAAGATATACGTTTCAACTACGTGGAAAACTGGTCCAATAACGAATAATCCAAGAATTGACATCACGAAGAGTGTCACAAAAGGAGTCACCAAAAGATCTAATACATCCGGAACTACTTTTCGAAGTGATTTTTCAAATTTTGCACCAAGAACCCCGATAATGAAGGCTGGAAGAACAGACCCTTGCAAACCTACAACCGGAACGAAGCCAAAGAATTTCATGGCAGTCACTTCACCACCACTAGCAACAGCCCAAGCATTTGGAAGTGAACCCGAAACAAGCATCATACCAAGTACAATACCCACTGCCGGATTTCCACCAAATACACGGAAAGTTGACCAAACAACAAGACCAGGCAAGATAATAAAGGCTGTATCTGTTAAAATTTGGGTGTAAGTTGTGATATCTTCTGGAAGAGTCACACCAAGGGCATTCACTAAACCACGGACACCCATGAAAAGACCAGTCGCAACAATAACTGGAATAATTGGTACAAAGACATCACCGAAAGTACGGATCGCGCGTTGGAACCAATTCCCTTGTTTAGCTGCTTCAGCTTTCATCTCAGCCTTAGTTGAGGTTGGTAATCCAAGAGCTACGACTTCATCGTAAATCTTGTTTACAGTACCAGTACCAAAGATAATTTGGTATTGACCTGAGTTAAAGAAAGCACCTTGTACTTTTTCGATATTCTCAACAACATCTTTGTTGATTTTTGATTCATCTTTTACCATCACGCGAAGACGAGTCGCACAGTGAGCAACACTGCTAACGTTCTCAACCCCACCGATTGCATCGATGACCTGCTTTGCAATTTCTGTATTTGACATTTTGCAAAAATCTCCTTATTTTTTGTAATGTAAACGGTTAAATCGTTTCTACGTTTTTAATTGTACCACGTATTGAAAATATGTCAAGCGTTTTGCAGGATTTTTTTGAAACTTTTTAAACTATTTTGACAGCTTTTGATAGGATGTAAGAATTTTCATTCACATAATCGCTTTAGTGGCGCTGTCAAAGGGTCCTTCCTAGTTTTTTCACTTTCAAAAACTTTCATATTTTCATTCGTTTTCATTTTTAATCCTCTTTAAAACTCCTTCTTGCAGGTGTCAATCGTTTGACATTTTTTGCCATTTTTTTCATTTATTGCTTGCATTTTTAATAGGAAATCGTTACTATGGAAGTAAGAAAAAATTCGGAGGAATAAAATGGAATGGACAACTGAACGTCGTTACAGACGTTACGAAGACTGGACAACAGAGGAAAAGCAAGCCATCCAAGAAAACATGGCGAAATCTCCTTGGCATACACACTATCATGTTGAGCCAAAAGCAGGTCTCTTAAATGATCCTAACGGTTTTTCCTACTTTGATGGAAAATGGATCTTGTTTTACCAAAATTTCCCATTTGGTGCAGCCCATGGGTTAAAATCATGGGTACAAACAGAAAGTGAAGACTTGGTTCATTTCACAGAAACTGGGGTAACGCTTCTTCCAGACACAGATCTGGATAGTCATGGAGCTTATTCCGGATCAGCCATGCAGTTTGGTGACAAACTATTCCTATTCTACACTGGTAATGTTCGTGATGCAGAATGGGTTCGTCATCCTTACCAAGTCGGTGCTTTGATGGACAAGGACGGAAAGATTGAAAAAATTGACAAAATCTTGATTGATCAACCGGCTGACTCTACGGATCACTTCCGTGACCCACAGATTTTTAATTTCAAGGGTCAATACTATGCTATCGTTGGTGGTCAAGACCTTGAGAAAAAAGGATTCATCCGTCTCTATAAGGCTGTAGATAACGACTATACCAACTGGGTTGCAGTCGGTGATTTGGATTTTGCAAACGATCGGACAGCTTATATGATGGAATGTCCCAACCTCGTCTTTGTTGGAGACCAACCCGTTCTCCTCTACTGTCCTCAAGGCTTAGATAAATCCGTTCTCGATTATGACAATATCTATCCAAATATGTACAAGATTGGGGCAAGCTTTGATCCAGAAAATGCCAAAATGGTTGATGTATCTGAATTGCATAATCTCGACTATGGTTTTGAAGCTTATGCGACTCAAGGATTTAATGCTCCCGATGGACGTGCCTATGCTGTTAGCTGGCTAGGTCTTCCAGACGTTTCTTATCCAACAGATTCCTATGACTATCAAGGAGCTCTCTCACTGGTCAAAGAATTAACCATCAAAGATGGCAAGCTCTACCAATACCCAGTTGAAGCGATCAAAGACTTGCGCGCTGAGAGTGAGGAATTTGCCAACAAGGCACAAACCAAGAACTGCTATGAATTGGAATTACAGTTTGAAAAGGATAGCCAGAACGAAATCGTCCTCTTTGCAGATGCAGAAGGAAAGGGCTTAGCTCTCACATTTGATCTGGCTAAAGGATTGGTCACAGTCGATCGTAGCCAGGCTGGTGAACAATATGCCCAAGAATTCGGTACGAGCCGTAGCTGCCCAATCGCTAACCAAACGACAACCGCTAATATTTTCATTGACAATTCGATATTTGAAATCTTTATCAATAAAGGAGAAAAAGTATTTTCTGGTCGGGTCTACCCACATGCAGATCAAAATGGAATCTTGATCAAGTCTGGAACCCCTACTGGAACTTACTACGAACTTGATTATGGTCGCAAAGCTAACTGATGTCGCCAAACTCGCCGGTGTCAGCCCTACTACTGTCTCACGGGTTATCAATAAAAAAGGATACCTGTCTGAAAAAACGATCCAAAAAGTCCAAGAAGCCATGCGAGAATTGGGCTATAAACCTAACAATGTTGCTCGTAGCCTCCAAGGAAAATCAGCCAAGTTAGTCGGCTTGATCTTTCCCAACATCAGCAATGTTTTCTATGCTGAGTTAATCGACAAACTAGAGCACCAACTCTTCAAACACGGCTATAAAACCATTATCTGCAATAGTGAACACGACTCCGAGAAAGAGCGCGAATACATTGAGATGTTGGAGGCTAACCAGGTAGATGGCATCATTTCAGGAAGTCATAATTTGGGCATTGAAGATTACAACCGGGTAACTGCTCCTATCATTGCTTTTGACCGCAACCTCTCCCCAGAAATTCCGGTTGTCTCTTCAGACAACTACGCTGGCGGGGTGCTTGCAGCAGAAACTTTAGTAAAAACCGGAGCCCGAAATATTATCATGATCACAGGGAATGACAACTCCAACTCCCCAACAGGCTTGCGTCATGCGGGGTTTGCATCGGTTCTACCTGAGTCCATGATCATTAATGTTTCCAGTGATTTCTCCCCTATTCGCAAAGAAATGGAAATCAAACAGATTTTAACCCACCACAAACCAGATGCCATTTTCGCCTCCGATGATTTGACGGCGATCTTGATCATGAAAGTCGCTAGAGAATTAGATATTCAGATTCCCCAGGATTTGAAAGTGATTGGTTATGATGGAACCCAGTTCATTGAGACCTATACTCCTGAACTGACAACCATCCAGCAACCTTTAAAGGATATTGCTATCCTCATGGTGGATCTTTTACTCCAAAAGATCGAAGGAAAAAAAGTAGCGACTACCGGTTATTTCTTGCCCGTTAGTCTCCACTCTGGAAAAAGTGTCTAAAAGCAATATCCCCTCAGTAGAAACTGTGGGGATATTTTTTTACCAAAAAAAGAGCCAGTAGGCTCTTTTTACTTATTCTTCTGTCACAAATTGACTGAGGACACCGTTGACAAATCGTGAAGAGGTTTCATCTGAAAAGGCCTTGGCCAATTCCACCGCTTCATTGACTGCGACGATCTGTGGTGTATCAAACTCTGTCATTTCATAAATTCCCAGACGAAGGATGTTTTTCTCTACCAAGGTCAAGCGCTCAACAGTCCAGCCGGTTTTCAAATGTTGACCGATTTGTTGGTCTAGTTGATCTTTTGACTGATAGACACCCGTCACGAGATTCATGAGAAAGGCAGGAAGATCGACTTCTTTGTCTTCTGCCAGGTCCTTGTCATGTAGATAAGCAAAGCGACAAGCTTCAACAATGTCTCCATCGTATTCCAAGGCCATCAAGGCTTGGAAGGCACGCTCGCGCAAATCTCGACGTGATTCTAATAAAATTTCATCAGTCATTGAGGAAGTCCTCATTAAACAAGTCTTTCAAGTCTGGTTTTGGAGATTTTTCCGTTGCGATACCGACAACGTGAATGTTGACAGCATCCAAGGTTACATCTGCCATATCATAAACTGCAGACTTGACTGCTTTTTGAATGGCTACAGCGACAGATGGTACAGCCACTCCATATTCTAAATAGAGATAGATGTCTACTGAAACTTGACCATCTTCTTCTGTATGAAGGTAGACGCCACGTCCAAGGGAGCGTTTGGATAAGCTATCTGAAACACTCTTGTTTTCAAGCGAATAGACACCCTCTACTTTTGCTGTCGCAATCGCAATAATTTTTTCTAATACACGTGGTGCAATAACGATGTCACCAAATTGTTCAGTTGCCATAGAAGTTCCTTTCTATTTGACACCCTGAGATGTCTCTTATGCACGAGAAACGTAAGTTCCTTCAGTAGTGTTAATGACCAATTTTTGTCCAGCTTCGATGAAGTCAGGAACGTTTACGACCAAACCAGTTTCCATTGTAGCAGGTTTACCAGAACCAGTCACTGTAGCACCTTTGATAGATGGTTGAGTTTCTGCAACAGTCAATTCAACAGTTGTAGGAACTGTTACACCGATGACTTCGCTTCCGTAGAATTGAATTTTTACTTCTGAGTTTTCAAGGATGTAAAGCAATTCTTGTTCTACGTTCACAACTGGAATTTCATATTGGTCATATGTTTCAGTGTTCATGAAGTAGGCTGTATCATCCATTTTGTACAAGTATTGAGCTGGAACAGTTTCGATAATCGCTTGTTCAAATTTTTCTTCTGGACGGTAGCTTGTATCAAATGTTGAACCAGTACGGACATCACGCAATTTCATACGCATGATAGTGTTTCCTTTACCTGGTTTGTGGTGGCTAGCTTCCAAAACGCGGATCAATTTTCCGTCAGCTGTTTCAAAAGTCATACCAGCTTTCAATTTACTTGCTTCGATCATGTTTTATTACCTCTTTTTTAAAAATAGATTACTCTTTATTGTAACACACTATTTGATTTTTCTCAAACAGCAATTTTCTCTTTTTAGGAAGGCTAGAAGGCGGAGAGAGATTGCAGGAACGAGTCCTTAGAATCTCTATATCTCCAACTCCATCTTCACTATTCTTTATTGGTCCACAGGCACAATATTACCATCCGCATCTTTGGTGACATGGACATATTTTCCATCTACTTCAATGTAGAAGGTATGTGGCTTGTCTTGAGCTGGAGAGGCTTGTTTTTGAAGGTCATTGCCAAGGGCTTGACCCAAGTTCATCCCCATAATCATGTTCATGCCATTGCCACCTTCATTTTTAGCGGCTGCGACCAAGGCTTCATTGCGAGCACGACGCTCTTCGATTTCAATGGTATTGTACTTCATCGCTGCCAATTCACTGTCCAGTTTATTGACCTTGGCCATACTGTCTGCATCGTAGCTCAAATCTTCGATGAGGACATTGGTTAATTCAATACCATATAATTCTGTCCAAGTTTTGTTGACTTCGCGTTTTGCGACTTCATTGAAGACGTCTTGGTCCGCATTGATATTGTAAATATCCGCCTTATTTTCTGCTGTATATTTTGAAATGGCCACTGCAATTTTTGGAGCCAGATTTTGGCGCAAGGTTCCCTGAGCCACATCTTCCAAGGTAAATGGCTTATCTGCAGTGATTTGACGACTGACTGCACTAATGTAAAAGAGTACAGGATCTGCTACCTTAACATCATAAAGACCATAAAAACGAATGCTAAGAAGTTGTTGGTAACGGTCGCTAAAGTACTCAACTGGATTTTGAGTGCCAAATTTATTTCCTGTAAAAGGTTGCATCCGCACAAAAATAATTTCTTGTTGGGTGACCACTTGGCCTCCAAATGAGAAACGATTCTTGAACTGATCCCACGTTCCTTTCACACCACCCTTTTCAAACAACCAGGAATTTTCACCGGCTTGCCATTCGTGGCTCCCTGCTTCTAGAAGGTCTCCTAGAAACGTTCCATTATTGACCAAGAGAGCAACATAGCCTTGGGGAACAATGACAACAGAGCCATCTGTCAATAGGCCTGTATTTTGGTTGCTCTGGCGAGAGCGCCCATCTGGATCTTTGGTCAAGAGCTGTCCCTTAATGGCCAAAGCTGTTGCTGGAACAGCTTCTGGCAAGGTAATGGCTTCCTTAAATTTACTATCTTGAAAACTTGAAATGCCCGCTGAAAGGGCTGCTTTAATAAATCCCATACATTCTCCTATCTGTAGAATTCAATTTCATCCACAACTTCGTAGACATCCAAGACCCAATCTTTTGGATTGTGCTTCAAGGATGCTTGGCAATATTCACACTTGTCGATTGAATCAATCGTCAATGGCGCACCACAGTTCGGACAATGATCACTAACGACTTCTGAATTCTTAATGATCTCTGTCTGAGCTCCATGTTCACGGAGGAAGATCATGCGGTAAACGGTAAAGAGATCTTTGGTTGGATCCCCTTCGATCACACGACCCGTTTCATCATTTCGGATGTAATCTCTCATCGTCGATGACAGAATGACTTCGATGCGGTCATTGCCTTCTGGATTTTCGATAAAGTCTTTGATCTTGGAATCTTCCACACGCACGCGCTCTAGAACATTGGTTGTTTTGGCACGAATATGTTCTTGTAACTGCGTCAAATGTTGCTCATAAAGATTGGTACTTTCTAAGTTCCGCACAGAATTCCAATCTTTTTCTGTCCAAGCAGACTGCAATTGAAGATAAACCAGCTTGACTTGCGACAAGAAGCGGTCTTCATCAAACATTGGATCCAGTTTACGGATGCGGCGAATCGCTTCATAGTTGTTTTCAATTGGTCGACCGGCCCGCTCTTCGGTTGTCCGTTTTGGACCACTATTTGAAGAGAATGATTCATCACTATCATTAGCCTCTTTTGCAATATTATAGATAAATCCAATCAATCCAACGATAGCAAAAACTGCCACTACACCACCAGAGTCTGTTCCAGAACCAGAACTGTAGCTACTGGATCCACCAGACCAACTGCTGCCACCAGACCAACTACTTCCGCCATCGGACCAGCTACTGCCACTATCGGACCAACTGCTACCACCACCTGAATCAATCAAGCTACTGCCACCACTATCTGTATTACCGACACCAGCATGGGCAGAAGGAGCAAATACAAATAGCAAGACTACTAGAAGAATTCCAACTATTACACTTCGTTTTTTCATAGGCCTCTTTTCTTATCTTTGTTTGTTACACAGGGGTTAAGAAAATACTGTCTATTTTATAGGACAATCAATTCTTTAGGAGCAAGAGTCAAG
The DNA here is from genome assembly GCF_000448565.1 of Streptococcus sp. HSISM1. GTDB lineage: Bacteria > Bacillota > Bacilli > Lactobacillales > Streptococcaceae > Streptococcus. Next base: position 1,308,932 of record NZ_CM002128.1, read on the forward strand.
ACTTCACAGCCAGTTTCTGTGATCAAGAGGTCATCTTCGATCCGCACACCAGAGAGTCCTTCGATATAAATACCTGGCTCATCTGTTAAGACCATCCCTGCTTGAATCGCTTCTTTAGACGTTTGGCTGAAATATGGTTCTTCGTGGATATCTAGCCCAATTCCATGACCGATTCCATGAGTAAAGTATTGACCATAGCCGGCTCTTTCGATCACATCACGTGGGATTTTATCAAAATCACGGAAGCCAAGTCCATCTTTAGCAGCAGCAATCAAGGCTTGATTGGCTTTCAAAACAGTTTCGTAAATTTCTCTTTCCTTGTCGCTGACATGACCCGCATAGATAGTCCGTGTCATATCGCTGACATAGTGGTCATACAAGCAACCAAAATCAAGGGTCAAGGCATCTCCTGCTGAAATCACTCGATCACTTGGAGTCGCGTGAGGCATCGCAGAGCGTTCACCAGCTGCTGAAATAATATCGAAAGATACACCAGAAGCTCCCAACTCCCGCATTCTAAAATCGAGGAAAGTCGCTGCTTCCAACTCTGTCGTTTTCCCTACCTTAATATAGTCTAAAATATCATGGAAGGCTTGGTCAGAGATGCTACAAGCTTTTTTAATGGCCGCAATCTCAGTTTCATCCTTAATCAAGCGCAATTCCATGACAAAGTTCGCTAGGGATTGAAGGCTGATGCCACTGAAAACAGAAGCCATTCGGGCATGGTAGGCTACCGTCACTTCGTCCTCAAAACCAAGTTCTTTGATTCCAAGATCCTTAACGATCTCTGCAGCTGCAGTCAACTCATCGCGAGTTTCCACAATCTCTACAAAGGGGAAACAAGTCGCATGAGCATGGATGGTGTAGCGCGAATCCGTAAAGAGGACCACGCGTTCTTCTGTCACCAAAGCAGTCCCATTTGAACCCCAGAAATTGGTCAAATAGTAAACATTTTTCAAATTGTTAATCAATACCGCTTTGAGGTTTTGGGCTTTCATTTTGTTTCTTAAGTTGCTGATCCGTTGATTCATTGTAATTTTCCTTTCAAATATTGTCCTGTGTAGCTAGCAGGATTGGCTGCTACTTCTTCTGGCGTTCCGGTCGCAATAATGGTTCCGCCACCGATACCACCTTCTGGTCCTAAATCGATGATATGGTCTGCTGTCTTAATGACATCCAAATTGTGCTCAATCACAAGGACTGTATTGCCATCATCCACAAATCGCTCTAAGACTTTGATCAAGCGAGAAATGTCTTCGGTATGAAGTCCTGTCGTTGGTTCATCCAAGATATAGAAGGATTTTCCTGTAGAGCGCTTGTGCAATTCAGAAGCCAACTTCATCCGCTGCGCTTCCCCACCTGAAAGGGTGGTCGCTGGTTGCCCCAGTGTTACATAGCCCAAGCCCACATCTTGGATGGTCTTGAGTTTGCGTTCAATTTTCGGAATGTGCTTGAAGAATTCGACTGCCTTATTGACCGTCATATCCAGCACTTCTGCGATATTTTTTTCCTTGTAGTGGACTTCGAGAGTCTCACTATTGTAGCGACGTCCATGGCAGACCTCACAAGGAACAAAAACATCTGGCAAGAAGTGCATTTCAATCTTGATGATGCCATCTCCTGAGCAGGCCTCACAACGCCCACCCTTGACATTGAAACTAAAGCGACCTTTCTTATAGCCCCGAATTTTGGCTTCATTGGTCTGAGCAAAGAGATCTCGAATGTCATCGAAGACGCCTGTATAAGTTGCAGGATTGGAACGAGGGGTCCGACCGATCGGGCTTTGATCAATGTCGATCAAGCGATCGATATGCTCAATCCCCTGAATGGTCTTGTATTTCCCTGGTTTTTCCGAATTGCGATTGAGCTTTTGAGCGATGGCTTTTTTCAAGATGCCATTGATCAAGGTCGATTTCCCAGAACCGGAAACGCCAGTGACCGCAATAAATTTGCCCAGAGGAAAACGCGCTGTGATATCTTGTAAGTTGTTCTCACTGGCCCCGGTAATTTCAATAGAACGACCATTTCCTGAACGGCGCTCTGTTGGAACCGGAATCTTGCGCTTGCCAGACAAATATTGGCCGGTGATGGATTTACTATTACGAGCCACCTGCTTTGGAGTTCCCGCAGCAACGATCTCGCCACCAAAGACACCGGCACCTGGGCCGACGTCGATCAGGTAGTCTGCTTCTCTCATGGTATCTTCGTCGTGTTCGACGACGATCAAGGTATTGCCTAAATCACGCATCTTTTTTAGACTGGCAATCAGGCGGTCATTGTCCCTTTGATGGAGGCCGATTGACGGCTCATCCAAGATATAAAGGACCCCAGAGAGGTTGGAACCGATCTGGGTTGCCAAGCGAATGCGCTGACTCTCTCCACCTGATAGTGTTCCTGCTGAGCGTGACAAGGTCAAGTAATTGAGCCCCACATTGTTTAAGAAGGTTAAGCGATCCTTAATCTCTTTTATGATCGGTCTTGCAATCGTGGCTTCATTGTCTGTTAAGACCAACTGATCCACAGCTTTTAAGTGGTCCGCAATCGATAGATCTGACACCTCTCCGATATGCATCCCTTTCTCCCCACCGACACGGACAGAAAGAGCCTGGTCATTGAGACGGTAGCCATGGCAGGTCGCACAGGTCAATTCGTTCATATAAGAGCGCATTTGGTTGCGGGTAAAATCACTATTGGTCTCACGGAAACGGCGGTGAATATTGGTTACGACTCCTTCAAAGGGAATGTCGATATCTCGAACCCCACCAAACTCATTTTCATAGTGGAAGTGGAATTCTTTCCCGTTTGAACCATAGAGAACCAAGTCCTTTTCTTCTTGAGAAAGATCTGAGAAAGGCTGATCCATATCAATACCAAAATGGATCATGGCCTGCTCCAACATCTGAGGATAGTAGTTGGAAGAGATCGGATTCCAAGGAGCAAGAGCTCCTTCGCGAAGGGTTAAGCGATCATCTGGCACCACCAAATCTAAGTCCACCTCCAGCTTAATGCCTAGCCCATCACAGTCTGGACAGGAGCCGAAAGGCGCATTGAAAGAAAAGAGACGGGGCTCTAATTCAGGAACGGTAAAGCCACAAACCGGACAAGCATAGTGCTCCGAAAAAAGTAGCTCCTTATCGTCCATGGTATCAATCACCACGTAGCCATCGGCAATCCGAAGAGCTGCCTCAATCGAATCAAAGAGACGCGAGCGGATGCCCTCTTTGATCACGATCCGGTCCACCACCACTTCAATCGTGTGCTGTTTGCTTTTAGAAAGTTCTGGGACCTCTGTCACATCATAGATCTCACCGTCAACTCGGACCCGAACATAACCGTCTTTTTGGACTTTTTCAATGATATTCTTGTGCTGGCCTTTTTTCTTGCGGATAATGGGAGCTAGAATTTGCAGGCGTTGGCGCTCTGGTAATTCCAAGACTTGATCGACAATTTGCTCAACCGAAGAAGCGGTAATAGCGCCATGTCCATTGATACAATAAGGCGTCCCTACACGCGCATAGAGCAGGCGCAGGTAGTCATTGATCTCTGTTGCCGTCCCCACTGTAGAACGTGGGTTTTTACTGGTCGTTTTTTGGTCGATGGAAATGGCTGGACTCAAGCCGTCAATGGAGTCGACATCTGGTTTTTCCATATTTCCCAAGAATTGCCGGGCATAGGCCGATAAGCTCTCCACGTAGCGGCGCTGTCCTTCTGCATAGAGGGTATCAAAGGCCAGACTGGACTTTCCAGAACCAGACAAACCCGTCACCACGACTAATTTGTCCCGTGGAATTTCCACATCTATATTTTTTAAATTATGGGCGCGTGCCCCATGAATGACAATTTTATCTTGCATGTTCTTACTCTAATCACCTTTTTGTTAACCTCCATTATAACAAATTTTTTAGTATTCTTTTATCCAAAACCGTCCTTTTTCTGATATAATGTTAAGGTGTAAAAAAACAAGGGGAGGCACCATGAAACAGGTCTTTTTATCGACAACGACTGAATTTAAGGAAATAGAGACGCTGGAACCCGGTAGCTGGATCAACCTTGTTAACCCTTCTCAAAGTGAATCGATGGAAATCGCCTCTGCTTTTAATATCGATATTGCAGACTTACGGGCACCACTCGATGCGGAAGAAATGTCCCGTATGACCATCGAAGACGAATACACCTTGATTATCGTAGACGTTCCCATCAAGGAAGAGCGGAACAATCAGACCTACTATGTCACCATCCCTTTGGGAATCATCCTAACAGAAGAGGCTATTATCACGACTTGCTTGGAGAAATTGCCACTTCTCGATATCTTTATCAACCGACGCTTGCGGAATTTCTATACCTTTATGCGGTCGCGCTTTATCTTTCAGATCCTCTATCGCAACGCTGAACTCTACTTGTCTGCGCTTCGTACCTTGGATCGCAAAAGCGAGCAGATTGAAAGTCAATTGCACAAATCAACGCGTAATGAAGAGCTGATTGAGTTGATGGAGCTGGAGAAAACCATCGTCTACTTTAAGGCCTCTCTAAAAACCAATGAGCGCGTGATCAAGAAATTGACCAGTGCTACTAGTAACATCAAGAAATACCTAGAAGACGAGGATCTGTTGGAAGATACCTTGATCGAAACCCAGCAGGCCATCGAGATGGCAGATATTTATGGAAATATCCTCCACTCCATGACCGATACCTTCGCATCGATCATCTCCAACAACCAGAACAACATCATGAAGACCCTGGCCCTCGTTACCATTGTCATGTCCATTCCGACCATGATCTTTTCGGCCTATGGGATGAACTTCAAGGACAATGAGCTTCCGCTCAATGGCGAACCCCATGCCTTCTGGCTGATCATTTTCATCGCCTTTGCCCTCACTGGGTCTCTTGTCGTCTACCTCATCCATAAAAAATGGTTCTAACCAAACTTGTACATCAAAGGAGTAACTATGTCTCACACCGACCTTCATCAACTTAGTAAGAAAAATCAAGAATTTATCCGGATCGCCAAACACCAATTGCTTGAAAACGGAAAGACAGAGGAAGAAGCAGAAAGCCTCATCCAAGAAATTCTTCCAGCTATCCATGAAAACCAAGGAAAAGGAATTCCGGCACGGACCCTTTTTGGAGCCCCAACTGTATGGGCGAACTCTTTCAGCGAGAAAGAACGCTATGAAAAAGAGCATCCGAAATTAAACGATGCTCCCTCTCTTATGATTTTGGATTCCTTCCTCTTTATCTTTGGTGTCTTTGCTGCGATTAGCGCCTTTATGAACTTGGTCGCACCGCATCGTACTGGCTATGGTTTGATCACCTTGATCCTTGGAAGTTTGACAGGGGCTTTGCTCTTGTATCTCATGTACTACTTCTTCTATCAGTATATGGATGGCACCAAAGATCGCAGTGAGCGTCCTTCTCTTTGGAAATCCATGCCGATTCTTGTTGGAGTCATGTTCCTTTGGGTCATTGTCTTGTCCTTTACTTCCTTACTCCCACAGGTTCTCAACCCAACTATTCCAGATGTCCTCGCCATCGTTTTAGGAGCTTTAGCACTTGTCCTTCGCTTCTACCTTAAGAAACGCTTTAATATTAAAAGTTCGAGCACAGCACCCGCAACTCGACGCTAAAAAGAAACGGATGAAGTTTTCATCCGTTTTTGTTTTACTGTATTTCCCTGTTCAATCTTTTTGAAAAATAGAGGACTAAGTCATCATTGTTTTCACAAGAACTGTAAGGGGCCAAGGGGTGATCCCTAAACCAAACCCCAGATCCATCTGGGATATAGCCCCGTTTGACATACAGTCTTTGAGCTGGGCCATAACCCGAGTGTAAACCAACCCCTAAAGTAACAATCTCTGATAGTAGCCGGACTCTTTTTTCTGCCTCCTCTAAGAGTTGATTCCCAATCCCTCGATTTCTAAATGGTTTAAAAACATTAAAATCAGATAGTTCAGGATAGACTCCCACAAAAGGGCCGTGCTTGGCAGCAGGCAATATAGTGATATAGCCTGCCACAAATCCATCCGACTCAGCTACTAATACGTCCCTCTCTCTATTCTCCTGCTCCTGAAAATAGCTAGTCAAGATATCCTCTCTACCCGGCCACCCTTGGTGGATAAAAGCTTGAGAGATGTGCTCAATATCTGCCTTTATCATCCTCCTGATGATTACACCTTCCTTCATAGTTCCCTCCTTGATACCTTTCTCCCCTCATTATAGCATAATCAGAGCTTGGGAAAGGTCAAAGAGCTTCACACGGACCTAACTCACTATCACATTTCTATGCTCGCAAAAAAGATCCAAAAGGGTCTGAAAAAGAGGTCCACTGGACCTCAACTCGCTCTTACATTTCCAGGCTCGTGAAAAAAAGACCCGTTAGGGTCTTACTCGCTTTTTTATTTTCAAGCTCGTGAAAAAGAGGTCCCCCGGACCTGAAAAAAGACCCACCCGGGTCTTTTCTTTAATCTTCGTTTACGAAAGGCATCAAAGCCATTACGCGAGCGCGTTTGATAGCTGTTGTTACTTTACGTTGGTTCTTCGCTGAAGTTCCAGTTACACGACGAGGAAGGATTTTCCCACGTTCTGAAACGAAACGGCTAAGAAGCTCAGTATCTTTGTAATCGACATATTCGATTTTGTTTGCTGCGATGTAATCAACTTTTTTACGGCGTTTGAATCCGCCACGACGTTGTTGAGCCATGTTTAATTCTCCTTTATAGTTTTAATTCGTTAAACCCATTCTTAGAATGGAAGATCGTCGTCTGAGATATCCATTGGATTGGCTCCAAATGGATTTTCTTCACGACCAAAGTTTGGCGCTGCATTGCTTGGTTCAGATCCACCAAAGCTTGGGGTTGAGTTTCCAGCAAAACCACCGTTGCCTGATGAATAGCCACCACCTGCATGCCCTTCGCGTGCTGCACGGCTTTCCAATAGTTGGAAGCTATCTGCTACGACTTCAGTGACATAAACACGTTGACCTTGCTGGTTTTCGTAATTACGTGTTTGAATGCGACCGGTAATCCCAATCAAAGCACCTTTCTTAGCCCAGTTGGCTAAGTTTTCTGCTTGCTGACGCCAGATCACACAGTTGATGAAATCGGCTTCGCGCTCTCCATTTTGACTCTTGAAGTTGCGGTTGACAGCTAAGCTGAAAGTAGCAACTGCTTGATTGCTTGGAGTGTAGCGAAGTTCAGCATCACGGGTCATACGACCGACAAGTACAACATTGTTAATCATAAGTCACCTCTGATGATTTCTTACGCGTCAACTTTTACGATCATGTGACGAAGAATGTCACCGTTGATTTTTGAAAGACGGTCGAACTCGTTAAGAGCTACAGCGTCGTTCGCTTCAACGTTTACGATGTGGTAAAGTCCTTCACGGAAATCTTGGATTTCGTATGCAAGACGACGTTTTTCCCAGTCTTTTGATTCAACAACAGTTGCACCGTTGTCAGTCAAGATAGAATCGAAACGTGCTACCAAAGCGTTTTTAGCTTCTTCTTCAATGTTTGGACGAATAATATAAAGAATTTCGTATTTAGCCATTGATAATGTTCCTCCTTTTGGACTAATGACCCCCTGTCTTTGCAAGGGGTAAGTGAGGTTTACTCACAAGAAACTATTATACCAGACTTTTCGAACAAAGGCAAGAATTATCTTTAGGATTTAAAAAATGATTCTAGACGCCCCCTTCGAGAAAAAAGAAAGAAATGTCCTAAAAAATGACATTTTATGGTAGAAACTATCCCCACTCTTCCTCTCCTTTCCTTAAAGAAAACTGATATCAGTTAGCTTTAAGCTTGAGTCTTTATACTAGCTACAACAAATCTCAAGAAACGAGGAACGATTATGAATTATCTTATCATCCCCGCCTATCAACCAGATCTGAATCTTGTCAAACTGGTTCGCTTGGTCCACGCTAAGAGCGATCTCCACATCATCGTTGTCGACGATGGGAGTGACGCTGACAAGAAAGTGATCTTTGACAAATTAGAGGGTCTTGCGACAGTTCTGACCCATGAGCACAACCAAGGAAAAGGGCAAGCTCTCAAGACTGCTTATGCCTACATCCTAGAAAGAGGTACCTATGGAAGCATTGTTACAGCTGATGCAGACGGTCAGCACAAAATTTGGGATATTTTCAGGGTTGTTAACCAATCTCAAGAGCATCCTGGAACACTTATTCTAGGAGCACGCGCCTTCTCTGGAAAAGTTCCTTTGCGTTCTGCCTTCGGGAATAAATTGACCCGCTTTCTCTTCAAACAACAAACCGGAGTGGCGGTCAGCGATACCCAAACGGGCTTACGGGCTTTCACTACGAATCTCTTGCCTTTCATGCTTGAGGTTGAAGGACAGCGTTATGAATATGAAATGAATGTTCTGCTCGCAGCAAGCAAGTCCTTCCCCATCGTGGAAGTTCCCATCGAGACGGTCTACATCAATGACAACGAAGGCTCCCACTTCCGACCTATTCGAGATGGCCTCATGATCTACAAGGACATGTTCAAGTTTGCCCTCTCCTCTCTGAGTAGTTTTATCGTTGACTATCTGGTCTACGCCTTCTTCCTTTTCGTGATGATGGCCGTGCCCATTAGTCTGCGTATTCTCCTAGCGAATGGGATCGCTCGTGTGACGAGTTCCATCTTTAACTACTCGACCAATAAGCACCTGGTCTTTAAGAATAAAGATAGTGTCGCTAAAACTGGAAGTGGCTACTTTGGTCTAGCTCTTGGCCTCTTTATTCTCGATACGCTCTTGATTCGACTCTTCTATACTGCTTTCGGGCTCAATCTCCTGATCAGTAAGATTGTCGTCGGCTTCCTCCTCTTTCTGGTCTCATGGGTGATCCAGAAAAAAGTGATCTTCAAAGAAAGGACTGCTCCCCACCATGAAATTCTTTAAAAAATCCTACACCTATGCTGCCTGCTTTGGCCTTCTTTTGACCAGCAGTTTTAGCTACTCGATGCTCAAGACCTTTGTCTTATCTGATGCCATCCAAACCGTAAAAGCTACGACTACGGACACCAAGGCAGCCAAAAAAGCAGCTGCATCGGCTACAACGACTGATACTAGCTATTCAGATGACAATATCCAGGTGAGCCTAACAGAAAAAACGGTTGAAAATACCCAGGTTTACATCGCAGATATCACAGTCAGCTCATCTGACTACCTCAAAACAGCCTTTGCACAAAATACTTACGGAACCAACGTGACTGCTAAGACCTCTGTCACAGCCGCCAACAACAGTGCCATTCTGGCAGTGAATGGTGACTATTACGGGGCTAACAGTACAGGATACGTCATCCGAAATGGAGTGGTCTACCGCGATACCGTTCGGGAAGATTCAAGCAATGGGGACCTAGCCATTTACAAGGATGGATCCTTCAAAATTATCTACGAAGATGAGATCTCTGCGGATCAATTGGTCAAGGACGGGGTCGTCAATCTCCTCGCTTTCGGTCCTTCCTTAGTTGAAAATGGAGAAATTACCGTCGATACCAACTCAGAGGTCGGGCAATCTATGGCATCCAACCCACGGACAGCGATTGGGATCATCGATGAAAACCACTACATTATCGTCGTGTCAGACGGACGGACTTCAGAAAGTGAAGGGCTTTCTCTCTACCAATTAGCGGAAGTGATGAAATCGTATGGCGTTAAAACAGCCTACAACCTGGATGGGGGTGGATCTTCTACCCTTTACTTCAATGGCCAAGTCATTAACAAACCAACAACAAATGGTACTATCTCAGAAAGGGCGGTGAGTGACATTGTCTACATCGGTTACTAATCCTATTAAACAACGGTTGAAAAAACGATTCTCTGGTACACTCTGATTTCAGCTTTCTTCTTTTTCGGAAGTCGCATCTATGAACACTTTAGTTTTGGCGAAACCTCTGCCTTCATGCACTACCTCTTCTTGATTCCTTTGATCGGTGGCGCCCTACTAGTGCTTCTACAGTTGATGGTGAAAGGCCTCTCTCGCCTGAGTCTCAATCTTTGGAATTCAGGAGTGGCTACGCTAACAGCCGGAGCCCTCTACCGAGGGATTGTCAACCTCTCTGGTCGATCTACCACAATGGATCAACCCTATTATTACCTTGGAGTCGCCTTTCTAGCACTAGCTCTGATCAGCCTCTTCTTTGTCCGCAGTGTCTGGGTGGAGAAAACAGCCTAAGATCAAAAACGTCCGTTTCTTTATAGAACGGACGTTTTTTAGGGTAAGTTAACGGATGAAGAACTTAGCCTTCGCGTTTTTTGCTGGCTACAAAGCCTGCTAAAGCTAGTGAGGTCATGCCAAAAAGGCTAAGGACGGTTGAAGCCAATTCTTCTTGACCTGTTTTTGGAAGACCAGTTGCTGGTGTAGCAGCTACTTCTGCTTGACCACCCGTATGATAAGTGACAGCGACTGGTTTGTTTGTTGCCACTTCTTTTGTTTCGATTGCAGCTGGTTGAGCTGGAGTTACTGGGCCTTCAGGTTGTGGAGTTGGGGTAGTTGGGGTAGCAGGAGTTACTGGAGTTACAGGATGAACTGGATTTACAGGACTTACTGGATCAACTGGCGCTGGCTGTGGTTGTGGAGTTGGTTGTGGGGTTGGTTGTGGTTCTGGAGTAGGTGTTTCTTCTTCCACTTTTTCCACAAAGGTCTTGTTGCCCAAGATTGAAGCAGACAACTTCTTCCCTGCCTTATTCACATCTTCGATGTATTGGATAAAGACTTCAGTATCTGGATTAATCGCACCGATCAATTTTGTATCGCGGAAGACTGAGAAGCCATCTCCGCCACCATACAAGAAGTCGTTGATAATCGCCTTGTAGGTCTTGTTGCGATCAATTTCGGTTCCGTCTGCCTTGTAAGCTTTCACGACCTTATATGGATTTTCTTCTGTTGCATCGGCTGGTTTCGTATAGGTGTACTTGATCCCTGCCATTTGCAAGAAGTAAAGTTCTTTCTCATCATATTGTTGATCCAAAGCTTTGTAGATTTGGTCCCCAGTGATTTCTACTACTTGGAGGATATTTCCAAATGGTTGCACCGCTTGAGCTGCACCCCAAGTGACTGTTCCGTCTGGTTTCACCACGAGATCTGCACGGATTCCTCCATTATTGGTGAAGGCAAAGTCAACATCTGGATAACCTGATTTTTTGGCAATATCTAGTTGCGCTGCTGTGACCAAATCTCCAACAGCACTTTCTTTTTGCGCATTCAATTCACGGGTAATATTTTCAGCTTTTTCTGCTGTACCGATTTTTGCTTCTGTTACTTTTTTAACCGTCGCATTGGCATCATCGATGATCGCTTGAACCTTGGCATCTTTTGCTTTGCCTTTCGATGGATCTACCGCAATAATTTTAGCAGTTGGAGCTTTGACAAAGTCAGCTGTATCCGTATCTAGGACCCCACGGACATCAGAGTAGGCTTTCCCTTGAGACGTACCTTGAACGATCAAGGTATTTCCGACCATTCCATTTGTATATTGGTGGTTATGACCTGCAAATACGATATCCACTGAGTTTTCAGGATAGATTTGATTTAATTTTTTGATCATGTCTGCAGCCGGACCTTCTGCTACACCGTTTTTGCTGGTAGCAGCAACGTGGGCCAAGACAGCGATAGCATGAACCCCTTGGTCATTTAATTCACGCGCATATTTGGCAATCGATTCTGCTTCATCCAAAACCCGGTATTGTTCATGATTTTTACGCAAGACAAGATTTGGGAATTCTGTCGTAACAACCCCGATAAATCCGACCTTAACAGTCTTGTCATTGACTGGGATTTCTTTGATGGTATAAGGTTTCCAGTCAAATGGGATTTTGTTGGTATCCTTGTCGACCAAGTTGGCAATCACGACTTCTTGTTTAGAAGCTTCATGAGGATACTCATCGACGATCTTGTTGAATTGACCAGGTGTTGGGGCTTCCCCCTTCATGATCCGGTTGAATTCACCAAGTCCTTCGTCAAACTCGTGATTACCAAGGGTTCCGTATTCAAAGTTCATTTCATTGAAGACTTTTACAGTTGGTTCATCTTGAAGGAGGGCAGAGTTAGCTGGACTAGCGCCGACCATATCTCCCGCTTGCACACGGATGCTGGCATTAGGCGTTCCTGCATTCTCCGTTTCAAAGTCTTTTTGCGAATCGTTCAAATAGGTTGCCAAAAGTGGGGCTGTTCCTGCATTTTTCACAGTTTCGCCTTCTAAACGAGCTGTCCCTGTTTGTTCCAAGGCACCGTGGAAGTCATTGACGCCCATGAACTGCACAGGCAATTCGTCTGCAAAAACGCTATTGATCGCAAAAACACTAAGACCTGCAGCGACCGCTAGGATACTGCTTTTCAAGATAATTTTTTCTTCATAGAATACTCCATTTTCTAATGTAGAACACTTCTCCAAAAAGGAGAACGCAGAACAGTTGATTGCTGAAATCAGCTCTTCCATTTTACTATTTTTTCGGTCTTACTTCAATATTTTCCTAGAAACTCTTACATTTTTCTTAGAAAACGCTTGATTTCCGAACATCTATTCTCATCCTCTTCCTTTTGTTACTTGCTGTTCATCACAAAAGAGGCTGGGACAAGAGTCCTAGCCTCTCAATTATTTTTGGATTGTCGAGCAAGACGCAGTGGTTGAGTGGGCTCTACTACGCTGATTTCATCAGCTTTTACAGCCCTACTCAACTGTGCGGAGGTGGGACGACGAAATCGAATTCTAACGAATTACCGATTTCTGTCCCACTCTCTTTTCTTATTTATTCACGTTTTCCCATTTCCAGTTTTGAACTTCTGGAATGTCGTCTCCGTTTTCACGGATGTAGTCATGGTGGAAGGCGATTGTTTCATTCATCTTCGCTGCAAATGCGCTTGCTGCATCTCCAAGAGCTGCATTAGCTGCATCTTGTGCCAAGTGGAAGCGATCCAACTCAGACATCACACGCATATCAAATGGTGTGGTGATATCCCCGTTTTCACGGTAACCATGTACACGAAGGTTATGGTTGTGACGGTTGAAGAAGATATCACGGATCATGCCTTCGTAACCATGGAAGGCAAAGATGACTGGTTTATCAGTTGTGAAGACTTTGTCAAATTCTTCATCTGAAAGTCCACGAGCATCAACGGATGGGTGACGCAATTTCAAGATGTCAATAACGTTGACAAAGCGGATCTTCAATTCTGGGAAGGCTTTGTGTAAGATTGTAATAGCTGCAAGAGCTTCAAGGTTTGGCTCTGTACCTGCAGCGGCAATGACAAGATCTGGCTCTTCATCTGCTGAAACAGTTGATGCCCAATCGATCACCTTGTAGCCTTCACGAACCAATTCTTCTGCTTCAGCTGCTGAGTAGAATTGAGGACGTGGGTGTTTAGAAGAAACGATCAAGTTGATCATATCTTCTGCCTTGAAGGCTTCATCCATCACCGCAAGCAAGCTATTGGTATCTGCTGGCAAGTACTCACGGATATATTCAGGAGTTTTCTCAGCCAAGTGAGTCAAGATACCTGGATCTTGGTGAGTATAACCATTATGGTCTTGTTGGAAGACCGTTGAAGTTGCAATCAAGTTCAAGGCTGGGTAGTTTTTACGCCATGTTGTATGGGTCTTAGACTTACGCAACCATTTGAAGTGTTGAGTGATCATAGAATCCACAACACGAAGGAAGGATTCGTAAGAGGCGAAGAATCCATGACGACCTGTCAAGACATATCCTTCAAGCATACCTTCTGCTTGGTGCTCTGACAATTGAGAGTCAATGACACGACCAGCAGGGCTCAAGGCTTCATCGTAGTCTGGTTTCATACGTCCTAACCATTGACGGCTTGTACGAGTGAAGACTTCTTGAAGACGGTTTGATTTGGTTTCGTCTGGACCAAAGATACGGAAGTTATCTGGGTTTGCATCTACTAAGTCTGCCGCATACTTACCAAATTCGATCATGTCTTGAGCCATGATTTCACCTGGTGTGTTGAATTGAAGGGCATGTTTCTTCCAATCAGCTGTGTTCATTGGTTTGATCACACCAGCATTTGTGATTGGGTTCATCGCCATGCGACGGTCACCTTTTGGTGCAATTTCAGCAATTTCCGGAACTAGTTTTCCAGTTTCGTCGAACAATTCAGCTGGACGGTAAGATTCCAACCATGAAAGAAGGGCATCGACATGCTCCATGTGGTGAGCATCTACTGGGATTGGAACTTGGTGCGCACGGAATCCACCCTCGATTGGTGTTCCTTCCCATGCTTTTGGACCAGTCCAACCTTTAGGAATACGAGCAATCAAGACAGGGTAAACTGGTTGAGTTGCTTCTTCAGCAGAACCTTTACGAGCTTCTGCTTGGACTTTCTTGATTTCTTCAATTGCTTCATCCAATTTTTCAGCGAACAAAGCGTGTGCAGCTTCGTGGTCTTCTGAAATTGCAGTGACATTCGCAAAGATTGGTTTCCAACCAAGACCTTCAAAGAAGAGGGCCAATTCTTCGTCTGTTTTGCGTTCGAAGATGGTTGGGTTGTGGATCTTCCCTCCGTTGAGGTAGAAGATTGGAAGGATAGCCCCATCATTGACTGGGTTCAAGAAGGTATTTGACAACCATCCTGCCATCAATGGACCTGTTTCACCTTCACCATCACCGATAACTGTGGCAGCAATCACATCTGGATTATCCAATACAGCACCTGCAGCGTGAGAAAGGGCATAACCAAGTTCTCCACCTTCGTGGATAGATCCTGGTGTTTCAGGCGCCGCGTGAGAAGCGATTCCTCCTGGGAATGAGAAGATCTTACACAAGTGTTTGAAACCTTCTTCATTTTGAGGGATGTTTGGATTCAATTCAGTATAAGAACCATCTAAGTATGAGTTTGATACCATTACTTGTCCACCGTGACCTGGTCCTTCAATGTAGAACATATCCAAGTCGTATTTGTTGATGGCACGGTTCAAGTGAGCATAGATAAAGTTTTGCCCTGGTACAGTTCCCCAGTGTCCGATTGGGTGAGCTTTCAAGTCATTTTCAACGACTTCGCGCTTCAACAATGGGTTATCTTTCAAGTACATTTGAGCAGCTGAAATGTAGTTGGCTGCACGCCACCAAGCGTCTACTTTATCCAAGTAAGCTTTGCTGTTATAATCGACAGTCATCTTGTCTCCTCACAATTTCTAGACAGGTCTGTTGGACAACCTGTACGTTTGATGAATAATTTAAACAATCTGTTTTCCAGTCAAACAGATGATATTGAAGAAAATATTCAATATTACTTCTATTCTATCAAGAATTTCCCTTTTTGTACATTAGAAAGTAAGAAAAATATTCTTTGAACATCAAATTTTAATTTTCTACTAAAGTGGTCCTATTCCCTACAGGGATAGGTTTTAAAAAGGACTTTGCTGATTTTTACAAACGAGCAAAGTCCCAAATGAAATGGAGTCGGTTAAATGACTTTTTGACCTTTCTTGTAGACATCTGTCACGAGATTTGTCGCAAAGAAATAGAAGAGATAATCTAGATTAGGTGCATCAAAGATGGTAATGTCAGCCTGTTTGCCAACATCGAAAGAGCCGATTGTTTTAGCACGATCTACTGAATAGGCTGCATTGATGGTCACTGCATTGAGAATTTCTACTGGAGTTAGGCGCATCATGAAGCAACCCAGATGCATGGCAAACTGAAGATTGGCTGTTGGACAAGACCCTGGGTTGCTGTCCGTTGTTAGGGTAATGGCCATCCCAGCGTCCAACATCTTACGAGCCGGTGCATAGGTATCTTCCATGAGGCTGAAGGTTGTAGCAGGCAATAGATTGCCGATCACTTTTGCTGCAGCTAATTTTTGAATGCCTTCATCCGTAATCACCATCAAGTGTTCTGCGCTAGTAGATTCCAATTCAGCCGCCACATCAACACCACCAATGGATTCGATTTCATCGGCATGGATCCGCAGCTTGAAGCCCATCTCCTTAGCTTTTGAAAGAAGATAGCGAGATTCATCTGCTGTAAAGACACCTTTTTCACAGAAGATATCACAGAACTCAGCTAGCTTTTCTTCCTTCACTTTGGGAAGCATTTGCTCCACAATGAGATCTAAATATTCTTGGGAACGGCCCTTGTATTCTGTGGGAATCGCATGGGCTGCCATAAAGGTCGAAACCAGATCAATTTCATGGTCCCGATCCAGTGCAGCCACAACATCCAACTGGCGTTTTTCAGTTTCCCAATCCAAACCATAGCCACTCTTGGCTTCGACAGTAGTCACCCCATGACGCAACATGTAATCCAACAGTCGTTTGGACTTGTCATAGAGATTTTCAAAAGAAGCTTCCCGTGTCGCCCGAACCGTGCTCAGAATTCCACCGCCTTGAGCGAGGATGTCTAAGTAAGAAACACCCGCTAACTTTTTCGCAAATTCATGTTCACGACTGCCTCCATAGACCAAGTGAGTGTGGCAGTCAATTAAACCAGGAGTCGCAACTTTTCCTTCACAGGATTTGACTTCCGTATGGTCATCGATCAGTTCTGGATCTGGTTGACCTGTCCCAACTGCAAGAATCTTTCCATCTTTAATGGCGATATAAGCATCGGAAAGAATTGTTGCCTCTGCCATCTCCTTGCCATAGAGAGGATGGCCTAGATCATTCGGACAAAACAATTGGTTAAAGTGGGTTAATAGGATATCAGCAGACATATGAAACATTCCTTTCTATTTCCATTGTTATTCATTTTACAATTCTACAGGAAAAGCGTCAAAAAAAAGTCAAAAAGTTTTTCCCTCATTTTTTTTGCTTTATTAAAAATTATATTTTTTTTGACTCTTTATTGACGTTTCTTCGATACAATAAAGAAAATATAAATTCACAGTCCAACTATAAGGAGGGTTCTGCTATGTCATTTATAGACGAGAAAGAAATTGCAGCTGCTATGTCTGTCAAACTTGACTTTGATGTCCTACCTGAAAAGGCAACTTTTCAAGAAGGCATCCGTCGTGCACCTGATAGAGGCTTCCGCTTAACGCAAGCTCAGACTGAAATTGCCCTTAAAAATGCTTTGCGTTACATTCCTAAAAAGTTCCACCAAGAGTTGATCCCAGAATTTCTGGAAGAACT
>NZ_CM002128.1:1326892-1402571 GCF_000448565.1 Streptococcus sp. HSISM1
TTTTTTTTGCTTTATTAAAAATTATATTTTTTTTTGACTCTTTATTGACGTTTCTTCGATACAATAAAGAAAATATAAATTCACAGTCCAACTATAAGGAGGGTTCTGCTATGTCATTTATAGACGAGAAAGAAATTGCAGCTGCTATGTCTGTCAAACTTGACTTTGATGTCCTACCTGAAAAGGCAACTTTTCAAGAAGGCATCCGTCGTGCACCTGATAGAGGCTTCCGCTTAACGCAAGCTCAGACTGAAATTGCCCTTAAAAATGCTTTGCGTTACATTCCTAAAAAGTTCCACCAAGAGTTGATCCCAGAATTTCTGGAAGAACTGAGAACTCGCGGTCGGATCTATGGCTATCGCTTCCGTCCAAAAGATCGGATCTACGGAAAACCAATCGATGAGTACAAAGGAAAATGCACTGCTGCTAAGGCTATGCAGGTCATGATCGACAACAACTTGAGCTTTGAAATTGCCCTTTATCCATATGAATTGGTCACTTATGGGGAAACAGGATCTGTCTGCGCCAACTGGATGCAGTACAACTTGATCAAGAAATACTTGGAAGTCATGACAGAAGACCAAACCTTGGTGGTTGAATCTGGTCACCCTCTAGGCCTCTTCAAATCGAAACCAGAAGCTCCTCGTGTCGTCATTACTAACGGTCTCTTGATTGGTGAATATGACAATATGCGCGACTGGGAAATCGCTGAAGAAATGGGAGTAACCAACTACGGTCAGATGACGGCTGGTGGCTGGATGTACATCGGTCCTCAAGGGATCGTTCACGGTACTTTCAACACCCTTCTCAATGCTGGTCGTCTTAAACTCGGTGTGCCTGATGACGGCGACTTGACCGGTAAACTCTTTATTTCATCTGGTCTCGGTGGAATGAGCGGAGCTCAAGGGAAAGCAGCTGAAATCGCAAAAGCGGTTGCCATCGTTGCAGAAGTGGACCGCTCTCGGATCGAAACTCGTCACTCTCAAGGCTGGATTAGCCAAGTGACCGACAGTGCTGAAGAAGCTGTGAAATTGGCTCAAGCAACACTGGAAGCTGGTGAATCAACTTCGATTGCCTACCATGGTAATATCGTAGACTTGCTCGAATATGTCAACGAACACCAAGTCCATGTTCATCTCTTATCTGACCAAACCTCTTGCCACAACGTTTATGATGGTGGCTATTGCCCAGTTGGCATTAGCTTTGAAGAACGGACACGTTTGCTGGCAGAAGACAAAGAAACCTTCCGCCGTTTGGTTGATGAAACCTTGGCTCGTCACTTTGCAGTGATCAAAGCCTTGACAGCTAAAGGTACCTACTTCTTCGACTACGGTAATGCCTTCATGAAATCTGTTTACGACTCAGGTATCAAGGAAATTTCTAAGAATGGATTGGATGACAAGGATGGCTTCATTTGGCCATCTTATGTAGAAGATATCATGGGACCTATGCTCTTTGACTATGGTTATGGTCCATTCCGTTGGGTCTGCCTCAGCGGTAAACACGAAGACTTGATTGCAACTGACCATGCAGCCATGGAAGCGATCGATCCAACTCGTCGCTACCAAGACCGCGACAACTACAACTGGATTCGCGATGCGGAAAAGAACCAACTGGTGGTTGGTACACAAGCACGTATCCTCTATCAAGATTGTATGGGCCGTGTCAACATTGCATTGAAATTCAATGAACTCATTCGCCAAGGTAAGATCGGACCGGTCATGATCGGACGTGACCACCACGACGTATCTGGTACAGATGCTCCATTCCGTGAAACCTCCAACATCAAGGATGGTTCGAACGTTACTTGTGATATGGCGGTTCAATGTTACGCTGGAAACGCTGCTCGCGGCATGAGTCTCGTTGCCCTCCACAACGGTGGTGGTACTGGTATCGGTAAGGCCATCAACGGTGGATTTGGTCTCGTCCTAGACGGTAGCCACCGGATCGATGAAATCATCAAGTCTGCCATTTCCTGGGATACTATGGGCGGGGTTGCTCGTCGGAACTGGGCACGGAATAACCATGCCATTGAAACAGCGATCGAGTACAACCGTCTCCATGCAGGAACAGACCACATCACCATTCCTTATCTGGCAGATGAAGATTTGGTCAAAGAAGCCGTTCAAAAATTGTTTTAACATCAAAAAATAAAAACTGAGAAAGGGGAAGAAAATACAAAGACTCCTCCTCCCCAACTTCTCCTATAAAAAGAGGTAATCATATGGCAAAAATTGTTGAGTGTATTCCAAACTTCTCTGAAGGACGCAATCAGGCTGTGATCGACGGATTAGCAGCTACAGCAAAAAGTATTCCAGGTGTCACTTTACTAGACTACTCGTCTGATGCCAGTCACAACCGCAGCGTCTTTACACTCGTTGGGGATGAAGAAAGCATTCAAGAAGTGGCTTTCCAATTGGTGAAATACGCTTCTGAAAACATTGATATGACCAAGCACGAAGGTGAACACCCTCGTATGGGAGCAACAGACGTTTGTCCATTCGTTCCGGTTAAGGATATCACTACAGCTGAATGCGTTGAGATCGCTAATAAAGTGGCTGAACGCATCAATCGTGAATTAGGTATTCCAATCTTCCTTTATGAAGATGCTGCAACTCGTCCAGAACGGAAGAACTTGGCTAAAGTGCGTAAAGGACAATTTGAAGGAATGCCAGAAAAATTGTTGGAAGAAGACTGGAAGCCAGACTACGGTGAACGCAAGATTCACCCAACTGCAGGGGTTACAGCTGTCGGTGTCCGGATGCCACTCGTTGCTTTCAATATCAACCTTGACACAGACAACCTAGAGATTGCCAATAAGATTTCTAAAATCATTCGTGGATCAAGCGGTGGATACAAATACTGTAAAGCGATCGGCGTCATGCTAGAAGATCGCAACATCGCCCAAGTCTCTATCAATATGGTCAACTTGGAACAATTCCCATTGTATCGTGTTGTGGAAACCGTTCGTTTCGAAGCACAACGTTACGGTGTTCGCATCATCGGAACAGAACTTATCGGACTGGCTCCTGCTAAGGCTTTGATCGACTCTGCTGAATACTACTTACAATTAGAAGACTTTGACTACAGCAAACAAGTCTTGGAAAATCACTTGTTGGGTTAGAAAGGGAGTTCTATGAAACTAGTTGACTTAAGTATTACGGAGTTTGCCAAGGTCCTTGGTTCGGATGCTCCAGCTCCAGGTGGTGGTTCTGCTGCTGCTCTATCTGCTGCGAATGGGATTTCCCTTACAAAAATGGTCTGTGAACTGACCATTGGAAAGAAAAAATACGCAGAATTTGAAGACCACATCAAAGGGGTTCATGAAAAAAGTGCTCACCTCCAAGACCAATTACTAGAAGCCATCGACAAGGATACAGAAGCCTTCAACGTCGTATCAGCTGTTTTTGATCTTCCAAAAGAAACGGAAGAAGAGAAAGCTGCTCGTCGTGAAGCCATGCAAAAAGCTTTGAAACATGCGACAGTATCTCCTTTCTCTATGATGGAGCTCATCGTTGAAGCGCTTGAAACCACCAAAGAAGCTGTTGGCAAGTCCAACACCAATGCGGCTAGTGACTTAGGGGTAGCTGCTCTGAATCTTAAAGCTGGTCTTCAAGGTGCTTGGCTCAATGTCTTGATCAACATTTCAGGAATCAAGGACCAAGACTTCGTCCAAGAATACCACGGTAAGGGACTCGAACTCCTCCAAACCGGTTCTGATCTTGCAGATAATATTTACCAAACCATTTTAGAAAGTCTATCTTAAACCTAGCCAATAAAAATAAAGAAAGAAGGGATTCTATGGTTTTATCGGATATTGAAATTGCCAATTCTGTCCAAATGAAGCCCATCACCGATATCGCTGCTGAACTTGGATTGACCGAAGACGATATTTCGCTCTACGGAAAATACAAGGCAAAAATTGATAGCAACCAACTGGAACAACTCAAGGATAAGGAAGATGGAAAGCTGATCCTCGTGACAGCCATCTCTCCAACACCTGCTGGAGAAGGAAAGACAACCACCTCTGTTGGCTTGGTCGATGCTCTTTCAGCTATTGGTGAAAAAGCCGTCATTGCCCTCCGGGAACCTTCTCTTGGCCCTGTCTTTGGGATCAAAGGTGGAGCTGCCGGTGGCGGGTACGCCCAAGTGGTTCCAATGGAAGATATCAACCTTCACTTTACCGGAGACTTCCATGCCATTGGGATTGCCAACAACCTCCTTGCAGCCTTGATTGACAACCACATCCATCACGGCAATGAGTTGGGCATCGATTCTCGTCGCATTACCTGGAAACGGGTGGTCGATATGAACGACCGTCAACTCCGTCATATCATCGATGGCCTTCAAGGAAAAACAAACGGGGTTCCTCGTGAAGATGGCTTTGACATCACAGTGGCTTCTGAAATCATGGCCATTCTCTGTCTCTCAGAAAACATCCTTGATCTCAAAGAACGTCTTGATCGCATCATTATCGGGTACAACTACCAAGGACAACCGGTCACAGCCAAAGACCTCAAGGCTGGAGGGGCCATGGCAGCTGTCCTCAAAGATGCCATCCATCCAAACTTGGTGCAAACCTTGGAGCATACTCCTGCCATCATCCACGGCGGACCATTTGCCAATATCGCCCATGGCTGCAACAGTGTGCTGGCTACTAAACTAGCCCTCAAATATGCAGACTATGTCGTGACAGAAGCTGGCTTCGGAGCAGACCTCGGTGCTGAAAAATTCATCGATATCAAGTGCCGTATGGCCGGGCTCAAACCTGCTGCCGTTGTCCTCGTCGCAACCATCCGTGCTCTCAAGATGCATGGTGGAGTTGCCAAGGCAGACTTGGCAACTGAAAATGTCCAAGCCGTTATCGATGGTCTACCAAATCTAGACAAACACTTGGCCAACATCCAAGAAGTCTATGGTCTACCTGTGGTCGTTGCCATCAACAAATTCCCACTGGATACAGAGGCAGAGCTAGAAGCTGTCTATGAATCTTGTAAGAAACGCAATGTAGATGTGGTCATCTCAGATGTCTGGGCAAAAGGTGGAGCTGGTGGTCGTGACTTGGCTGAAAAAGTCATTCAACTGGCTCAAGAAGAAAACCACTTCTCTTATGTCTATGACGAAGAAGACAGCATTGAAACAAAATTGACCAAGATCGTCACAAAAGTCTATGGTGGTAAAGGCATCAGCTTAACACCAGCGGCCAAACGCGAACTCAAAGAATTGGAAGCTCTGGGCTTCTCGAACTACCCAATCTGTATGGCCAAAACCCAATACTCCTTCTCAGACGATGCGAAGAAGATGGGAGCACCAAAAGACTTCACTGTTAAAATCAGTAACCTTAAGGTGGCTGCCGGAGCTGGCTTCATTGTAGCTCTCACTGGTACCATTATGACCATGCCTGGCCTACCTAAAGTTCCTGCCAGTGAAAAGATTGATATCGATGCCCACGGCAATATCACTGGTCTCTTTTAAGAAAGAAGGCGTCCTATGGTGACTCTCCTTCATCTTACCCCCGCAGATTATCAAATTTCTACCTGGTCCGGTGGCCAAACCACCCAACTCTTTCTCTCCCCAGAGGGAGGAAGCTATCCAGATCGGACCTTTGACTTCCGCCTCTCTACTGCAACGGTAGAGGTTGAAAAAAGTAACTTTACCGATCTCACGGGCTACCACCGAATCTTGATGCCCTTGAATGCCTCCATTAGGCTCACCCATCACCATAAAGAAGTGGTTTTGAACCCCTTTCAAAGCTACTTCTTTGATGGGGGAGATCCTGTATCTAGCCAAGGGACTTGTCAAGACTTTAATTTGATTTACAAACCTTCTTATCAGGGGCATATGAGTGCTATATCCCCAAAAGAGAGTGTCAAAAGTCAGAGTCGCTATCAATTGATCTACGCTCTCTGTCCACTAACACTCGAATGGGGAACCAATCATTCTCAAACTCTCCAAACTCACGAGCTCCTGGTGATCGAACAAGCATCTCCTCTTCAAGAGATGACAATCACGTTTTTACCCCATCAGTCTGGGGAGCAACCGATTGCTATCTGGACTGGACTACAATAATGTTCACAAAGGAGAAACATTATGAACGGAGCACATAAACAGTCGATTGAGGAACAAGAAAAAGCGAAATTCAGCTTTAGCGGTGCCACTCTTTACGGTATCAATGCCGTGATCGGATCTGGTATCTTCCTCCTCCCTCAAAAAATTTATTCTGGCCTCGGACCAGCTTCTCTAGCTGTCATGTTCGGGGTTGCCATTCTCGTCATGCTACTATCAGCCTGTCTGGCTGAAACAGCTGGCTACTTCGACAAAAACGGTGGAGCCATGCAATACTCAAAAGCCGCTTTCGGAGACTTCGTTGGCTTTAACGTTGGGATTCTCGGTTGGGCCGTTACTGTTATCGCTTGGGCTGCCATGTTAGCCGGCTTTGCTAAGATCTTCATCATCACCTTCCCAGCATTTGAAGGCTACAACCTTCCGATCAGTATCGGTATGCTGGTTCTCTTGAGTCTGATGAACATTGCCGGTCTGAAAACCTCTAAGATGTTTACTCTGACAGCTACTGTTGCAAAATTAATTCCAATTGTCCTCTTCTCACTCTTTGCCATCTTCTTCATTTCCGGTGGGGTGAGCAAGGGCAACTTCACACCTTTCCTTCAATTGGAAAGTGGAACAAGTCTCTTCAGTTCTATTTCTAGTACAGCCGTCTACATCTTCTACGGTTTCATCGGATTTGAAACCATGTCTATCGTTGCAGGGGAAATGCGCAACCCTGAAAAGAACGTTCCCCGCGCTATTCTAGGTTCTATTAGTATTGTATCTGTTCTCTACATGTTGATCATCGCTGGAACAATCGCCATGCTGGGTGGTCGCATTATGCAAACTGGTGCACCGGTACAAGACGCATTTGTCGAAATGATTGGCCCTATCGGAGCTCCACTCGTTTCTTACGGAGCCCTCATTTCAATCGCCGGTCTAAACATCGGTGAATCCATCATGGTCCCTCGTTTTGGTGCCGCATTAGCAACTGAAAAACTCTTGCCAGAAGGGCTTGGAAAAACAAACTCTAAGAATGCCCCTGTCATTGCCATTATCATCTCTGGTATCTTCGCTTTCTTACTCTTGTTATCTGGCTCTTTCGAATCATTAGCAACCTTCAGTGTTGTCTTCCGTTTCTTCCAATACATTCCAACTGCTTTGGCAGCTATCAAACTCAGAAAAATGTACCCAGACAAAAAGGTTACCTTCCGAGTACCATTTGGTCCCGTTATCCCAGTTCTAGCCGTTGTGGTCAGTATCTTGATGATTGCAGGGGACAACATGATGAACTTTGTTTGGGGTGCCATCGGTCTCGTGATCGCAAGTGGACTTTACTTTGTTTTCCACGGCGATAAACTACATAAATCGAAAGCCCTTCCTCACTAATTTTCTTTACACAGTAGATGGGAACAGAGACGGGAGCGAAGCTCGGTTTTGCTCCCTAACCCATCTAGGACTCCACGAATGTCAAACCTGAGCCCTTTTCTCTATGACCCTTTTCAATTTTTATGATCAATAGACAATGGGCCCATGTTTGGTATTCAAACCGAAGTAAACAACACTACTTCCACAGAACAACTATTCATAATCGGAGGTTTTATATGACTCAATTGATTCATTTAGATGGTAATAGCTTAACACTCGAAGAAGTCATCGCTGTAGCTCGGCACGGTGCCCAATGTGAGCTTGATGAACAAGCCAAAGAAGCCGTTATCGCATCCCGTAAAATCGTTGATGACATTGTCCGGGAAAAACGAGTCGTCTATGGTGTAACCACTGGCTTTGGTTCCCTCTGTAATGTCAGCATCTCTCCAGAAGATACTGTTCAACTGCAAGAAAACCTGATACGAACTCACTCATCTGGCTTCGGTGATCCACTTCCTGAAGATGCCGTTCGTGCCATCATGCTGATCCGTATCAACTCACTCTTGAAAGGTTATTCTGGCATTCGTCTGTCAACTGTTGAAAAACTGTTAGAATTGCTCAACAAAGGAGTCACTCCTTATATCCCTGAAAAAGGCTCTCTCGGAGCTTCTGGAGACTTAGCACCACTTGCTCATATGGTTTTACCAATGTTGGGTCTTGGACGCGCCTACTACAAAGGAGAACTTCTCAGTGGTCAAGAAGCCTTAGATCGTGCTGGAATTGAAAAGATCCAATTAGCTGCCAAAGAAGGGCTTGCCTTGATCAATGGTACGACTGTCCTAACCGGTATCGGAGCTCTTGCAACCTACGACGGTATCCAACTGCTCAAACTTTCTGATATTGCCGGTGCTCTTTCAATGGAAGTCCACAATGGGATTACCAGTCCATTTGAAGAAGACCTTCATACCATCCGTCCTCAAAGTGGACAATTGGCAACTGCTCGCAACATCCGTAACCTCCTTGAAGGAAGCAAAAACACAACCGTTGCAACCCAACAACGGGTCCAAGACCCTTACACACTCCGTTGTATCCCTCAAATCCACGGAGCCAGCAAGGATTCTATTGCTTACGTAAAAGAAAAAGTTGAAATCGAAATCAACTCTGTCACAGATAACCCAATTATTACCAAAGAAGGCCATGTTATCTCCGGTGGGAACTTCCACGGTGAACCAATGGCGCAACCATTTGACTTCTTAGGTATTGCCCTTTCTGAAATCGGAAACGTATCTGAACGTCGGGTAGAACGCTTGGTCAACAGCCAACTCAGTAAATTACCATCCTTCTTGGTCAAACACCCTGGACTCAACTCAGGCTTCATGATTACCCAGTATGCTTGTGCATCCCTTGCATCGGAAAATAAAATTTTGGCTCACCCTGCTAGTGTCGATTCTATTCCATCTTGCGAAAACCAAGAAGATTTCGTCAGCATGGGAACGACTGCCGCTCGTAAAGCAGCAGAAATTCTTAAAAACTCACGTCGCATCGTTGCTACTGAAATCATGGCAGCTTGCCAAGCCTTGGATCTCAAGCCAGAAAATCATGAACTTGGTAAAGGTACAAAACCAGCTTATGAGCTGATTCGTCAAAAACTGAACTTCATTGAATTTGACAAAGATATCGAAATCTTTGAAGAACTCAATAAAGCATCTGCTGTTGTCGAAAGCGAAGAATTCTTAGCAACCATCGAAAAAGCAGTTGACTTACGGATTCAATACTGATACAGTAAGGATAAAGCAAAAACAGAGGCTGGCGATCTTCTCAGCCTCTGCCTGCTTTCAGAAAAATAAGGGAGGCGACAAGCTTGCTCACAAACTACTATCCAATGACCTACAGCTACTACCAAGGTAGCATCGAGGACAATCCCTACACGGCCAAATGGGGAATGGTCACCAAATTTTTAGACCTAAACGACGAGACACTCACTCCATTTGAGGGGATGACCTTTGGGATCATCGGCTTTAAGAGCGACAAAGGAGTCTATATCAATAATGGGCGTGTAGGAGCAGTCGAGGGTCCTACAGCCATCCGTTCTCAAATCGCTAAACTTCCATGGCACTGGGGAACCAATGTGACAGTGTATGATGTGGGAAATATTGACGGGCCTAACCATTCACTAGAAGAACTCCAAGAAAGTCTCTCACAAGCGATCCAGCGCATGTACCAATTAGGGATCCAACCCATTGTCCTAGGAGGCGGTCACGGAACTGCTTACGGCCACTATCTAGGGATTCAATCCAGTTTAGAAAAAGATGAACAACTGGCTGTGATCAATTTGGATGCCCACTTTGATTTGCGACCTTACGACCAAACCGGTCCCAATTCTGGAACAGGTTTTCGTCAAATGGCTGATCATGCTAAAGAAAAAGGTCAGGACTTCCCTTACCTCATCCTGGGGATCCAAGAGCACAATAATAACCTCTTCCTCTTTAATTACGTTGCTAAAACACCAAGCATTGATTTTTTAACTGGCCAAGATCTCTTCCAGATGAGCCACCAAGCCATTCTGGATCGAATCGATCAATTTTTAGAAAACCAAACCGCAATCTATCTGTCTATTGATATGGATTGCTTTGCGGTCGGCTCTGCTCCTGGTGTTAGTGCCATCCAATCACTTGGTGTCGATCCTAAACTAGCCCTCCTGCTTCTCCAACACATTGCTGCCAGTGGCAAACTAGTCGGATTTGATGTCGTGGAAGTTTCTCCTCCTCATGACATCGACAATCATACTTCAAACCTTGCTGCGACCTTTATCTTTTACTTGACCCAAATATTGGCGCAACAAAAACTGAACTAAAATGATTTCTACACACATAAAAAGCATAGAAGCACCCATTGCTAGGGTATTTCTATGCTTTTTCTTCGTTTTCAGACACAATGATCTTTGCCTGAAAGGAGGACAGGCCACTTAGCCTTCTCTTATGATTTAGGCAAGAGACACTACAGGTCTTTTAATTTCTTAAGAAACTGACGATCTCTGTAGGGATTCAAGTGTTGCTCTGCTACCTTCTTGTAGTAATTCTTATCTTCTTTCAAGAAGGTACTCAAGGCAGGAGCAAGCTCTTCTCCTCTCTCCTTTTGATCAGATAAGTAAGCTAATAGATAATGAACCATCCCCTTATCCCGTGAATTAGCAGATGGATTCATCGTCCTTTCTTTTCGAGCCAGATAAGCCGCAACCTTCTCCTGATCCCCTTGCTGACAAGCAATCAAGGATTGGTAAAATTCGAGCAATTCTTCCTTCCAAGGGAAACGAACACTGGACAAAATCTTCTGAGCTCTGTCAAAACAGAGGCGAGCTTGGATCAAATCTCCCTTCCAATAATAGGCGATCCCAAGATCAATATCAAAGACGACACGGACGGAATCAACAGCTTGATCCCCCACTAAACGCAGAACCTCTTCTAAGTGGGTGACGGCTACTTGGAAATGACCTCTCACTTGCTCGATTTCAGCGAGGTAGGCCAAAGAAGCCGCAATTTGAATGGCATACTTAGCCTGCATGCTATTGGTCAAACTAAAGCAATCAATGGAGCGATACAGATGCCGGGTTGCCTGCTCCTCATCCCCAACCATCAGGTGATACAAGCCCTTCAAACGCAACTGGATCGCGATGACCTCATGATTATTAGCTTGGATGGCATCTTCCAAAGCTAAATCTGTATAATAGGCCATCTCAGAGATATTTTCCGTTTGAATGCAATAATAAATAATTTGCCGATAACCCTCTAAGAGGAAGTCTAACTGTTTGAGTTCCCGCGCATAGGAGATGACTTTTTGGATATCATGAATCCCCTTTTGATACTCCCCACTCCGAATAAAATAGCGACCTTCTAGGTACAAGTAACGCAGTTGTAAATGCTTGTATTCTCTATCTCTTTGGTGCCTTGAAAAGAGGTTATCTAATTCTAGGCGTAGACGAGATAACTCCCCAAAAATGTCCAAACGGCTATTTGTACCATCTGATAGGATGCCCTCATCTGCCTTGGAATAAATCGGAAACAGTTCATGCTCCAGCTGAAGGATTTCTTCTAAATAGGTCAACTCAAACGATAAGGAACGCAAAAGATTTTGGGATTGCTTGTATTGGTAGGCAATTTCCTTATAAAGAAGAAGGTCCGTCGCATCTTCTAAGCTTTCTTCCAATTTTTGCGCAATTTGTTGGTGGAAGAGCCGCCGTCTAGCTGGCGAAAGAAGATGGTAAAAGTACATAGCTACCAATTGCTTGCAGAATTGAACCATGAGAGCCTCTCCTTCTTCTACGATTGAGACGATCGCTCTTTCAGATAAAGGCTCGATTAATTCAGTCAAAACAGGAAGCTCTGTAGCCGTCAATTCTGCCAAGATAGACAGAGAAATCGGCTTATGAAAACAAGATAGGTAGTGTAGAAGAGCCTCTTCCTCGCTGCTCATATCCCCAAGCTCCTGAGTAAGATAAGCTTGAATGATATCAGGCAAGGGTTCTAAATTTTCATTTTCTTTCCACTCTTCGATATAGCTGGACAGTAAGAACGGACTGCCTTCACTCCATTCGACCATCTGCTCCATCACTGCCGGCTCTATTGCTCCCAGTTCCCCCTTCAAGAGAGCACGACTTTCACTTGGCTCAAAATTGGTCAACTCTAGTTGAGACAGCCTTTTCTCTACCTTCAAGCTCCCCAAGAAGTTGACGAAGGAAGCTGGCAGAGGCTCTTCAGCTGTAAAAATTAGTTGCCATTTCTCCTGGTTTCTTCGCTCCTCTAGTTGTTTCACTTTTTCTAGAGACACTGCATCGATCCACTGGGCGTTTTCAAGCAGAATCAGGAGCGGTTTTTCTTTGCTAAGGCCCTGAAGCTGATTCCATACCGAAATGAGATCATCCTCCTCTTCCAGAAGGGAAATCCCCATCTCATCCCCCAGTTTCTCTAGCGCTTGTCTGAGATCATTCCAGTTGCTTCCCTCGTAGCGCTGGCTAGTAGCTTTTCCTTCCACCTTGATAAAATTAAAACTGCGATTGGACATCAAGACCAACTGCCGCAAGAGACGTTTCTTACCTGTTCCAGATTGCCCCATCACCAGAAAAGGGCCTACCGCTTCACCCCTCTCGACTAAAGAGAGGTATTCCTCGAGCTGCGAGAGTTCTTGCTTCCGACCAAAGAAGGGAAGTTCATGGATATTTAAGCGATGACTCAGTTTATGAGTTCGTTTGGCTTCCAAAACGGAGTGATAAAGTTCCTCAATTGCTCGACTGGGACGCACACTAAGCTCGCGATCCAATAAATCGACTAGTTTATAATAGGTCTCAAAAAATTTTCCTAGCTGATGATGGAAGCTATAGTACTCCATCAAGAGCTGGTAGTTTTTCTCTTCAAATTCATCCAGCTCTACCAAATGATGGAGCAAGAGTTCTATACTAGGATCTGCAAAACCGACCTGCTCAATTTTTTGATAGCAACTTTCGACATAGAGCTTCCTATAAGCATCTCGTTTACGAGAAGCCCACTGATCAAAGTCTTCATCATCCTTGACATAGAAGCCCTCCAAAAAATCCCCCCGATAGAGATCCAAGGCACTTAGTGGATCTCTTTCAAAGAGCTGAACATCCAGCGAAAGATTCAAGTCAGGATTAAGGGCCAAACTGCTCCGACTTGGAGAGACAATGATATCTCCTTCAAAGATTTTATTGGCTTGGTAAACCGTATTCCGTAAGTTTTTACGAGCTACTTGGTTTTCCTTAGCTCCCCAAAGGATACCGGCTATTTCATCACGGTTAACTTGGCCCATGACCGCTAAATAATAAAGCAAGGCCTCCATCTTCGAAAAAGAAAACCGAATATCTTTCTGATTGAAAACAACCTTAGGGGGTCCAAATAACTTTAATGTGAGATCTTTCTTCATTGCAAGCGCCTCCAAAATCGTCTTAGTTATACTATAAAAAAAAGTTGGCTTTTAGCAAGTGATTTATCCAAATAAAAAGAGATTGAGAACGATTCTTTCTCAATCTCTACACTTCCTACTAAAAGTGTTGATTAATTCACTTCAAAATTCGGTTGATGAGCAAATAAATCCTTTGTCGCTTGGTAGACGTGGTAAGCGACATCTTCATTGTTCATGGTGTAAAGATGGACACCTGCCACATCTTGAGTAACCAAATCAACGATTTGATCGACTGCATAAGCCAAGCCAGCTGCGCGAAGAGACTTTGGATCATGCTCGTACTTGTCCAGAATGGCTTTAAACTTCCGTGGGATATGAACATTTTCACAAGTCTTAAGGAGACGAAGAGCCTGATTACGGTTGAGAATCGGCATCACTCCTGCATGAATAGGAACATCGATCCCAGCCAAGGTACACTTATCCTGAAAATCATAGAAACGCTCATTGTCAAAGAAAAGTTGAGTGACCAAGCTAGAGCACCCTGCATCTACCTTCTTTTTAAGATTTTGAATATCTGAAATTTGGTTTGGAGAATCTGGGTGTCCCTCAGGATAGCAAGCACCAATCACCTCAAAATGAGGAGCTTCTCTTTTAATAAATTCAATCAGATCCGTTGCATAACGAAAGTCTTTTAAAGGTTCCACACCAGGGATAATATCCCCACGCAGAGCCAAAATCCGATGAACCCCTACTTCATCTAACTCATGAAGAGTATCGGCCACTTTTTCCTTGCTCAAATAGACGGCTGGCAAGTGAGCAATCGTCGGAATAGACAATTCATTTTGAATGTAATTGGCTAAAGCAACCGTCGTCTCTTTGATATTGTATTTATTATTGCTAGCAGTCACACTAATAAAGTGAGGAGCTAGCTCCTGCATATTGGCCAAGGCACGTAAGAGCTTGGCATTGCCTACTTCAGGATTTGGAGGAAAAACTTCAAATGACAGAGACGGTGTGTGTTGTGACATATTCTATCCTTTTCTTTTGTTTCTTTGATCAAGAACTCTGAGCCACTATTTCTAGGATAAGGGATGAGTCGAAAACCCTCTACACGATGATAGAAGGTCCTCGAAACATTTCTTACAAGTGTTCACGCGCTTCTTTAGCGGCATTCACTAGTTTGATCAAGCTTTCTTTTGTTTCTTTAATTCCGCGAGTCTTCAAACCACAGTCAGGGTTGATCCAAACTTTGCCACTTGGTACTTTGGCCAAGATTGCTTCGATGGTGTGATCAATTTCACCGTCTTGTGGGACACGTGGTGAGTGGATATCGTAAACCCCAGGTCCAACTTCTGTTTGGAAGTTTTTCGCTTTCAACTCATCCAAGATTTCAAGGTTTGAACGGCTTGCCTCAAATGAGATAACGTCTGCATCCAAGTTGTCGATAGCAGGGATGATATCTGTAAATTCTGAGTAACACATGTGAGTGTGGATTTGTGTATCTGGCGCTACAGTTGAGTGTACCAAACGGAAGGCTGGAATCGCCCAGTCAAGGTAATCTTCGTACCAGTCGCTACGACGAAGTGGCAATTTCTCACGAAGAGCAGCCTCGTCGATTTGGATGATTTTCACGCCTGCAGCTTCAAGGTCAAGAACTTCATCCTTGATAGCAAGAGCGATTTGAAGAGTAGAATCCTTGATAGAGATATCTTCGCGTGGGAATGACCAGTTAAGAATGGTAACAGGTCCAGTCAACATCCCTTTAACAGGTTTGTCCGTACGACTTTGTGCGTAGCTAGACCATTTGACAGTGATTGGGTTAAGACGAGTCACATCACCCCAGATGATTGGTGGTTTCACCCCACGCATACCGTATGATTGTACCCAACCGTTTTTAGAGAAGAGGTAACCAGACAAGTTTTGACCGAAGTACTCAACCATATCGTTCCGCTCGAATTCACCGTGTACAAGCACGTCAAATCCAACTTCTTCTTGCCATTTGATCCATTCGTCGATCGTTTCAGCAAGGAAGGCATCGTATTCTTCTTGTGTCAATTCACCCTTACGGAAGGCCAAACGTTTGGCACGTACTTCCTTAGTTTGAGGGAAGGATCCGATGGTAGTTGTTGGAAGTGCTGGAAGCTTGAAGGCTTCTTTTTGGATTTCTTCCCGTTCTGCGAAAGCTGGCAAACGAGTGTAGTCTGCTTCTGTCAAAGCTGCGATACGAGCATGAAGTTCAGCATTTGCTCCAACGCGTTCTGTTGCAAAGAGTTCTTTGTTGGCAGCAAGAGCTTCTGCCCCTTGACCATTGCGGATGGCATCCAAGTCACGCAATTCACCCAATTTTTCAACTGCAAAGGCGAAGTGGTTCAAAATAGCTGGTTCAAAATCTTCGTTAGCCGTTGTAAATGGCACATGAAGAAGGGAGCAAGAAGTCGTCAAGACAACCTTTTCAGCTGGAACTTGATCCAAGATTTCCAAGCTCTTTTCATAGTTGTTGCGCCAGATGTTTTTCCCATTGACAATACCTGCATAAAGGGTCTTATCAGCTGGGAAGCCACCTTTCACCAATTCAAGTGTTTTCTTGCCTTCAACAAAGTCAAGACCAATACCATCTACTGGCAAGTTTACAAGGTCATTGTAGACATCACGAACATCACCAAAGTAAGTTTGGATCAAGACTTCAAGACCTTTCTTGTCAGCCAAGAGTTTGTTGTAGAGGTTCAAGAAGAGAGCTTTTTCTTCAGCTGACAAATCTTTGACAAGAGCTGGCTCATCGAGTTGAATACGAGTCGCACCAAGCTCAGCCAATTTGGCAAAGACTTCTTGGTAAGCAGCAACCAAGCTGTCGACGAAGTCCTCATCTTTCACACCATCTTCAAAGTCAGATAATTGAAGGAAAGTGAATGGTCCAACGACTACTGGACGAGTGTTGATCCCCAATTCTTTAGCTTCTTGGTACTCATCAAAAATCTTGTGACCAGCCAATTTCACTTCTGTTGTTTTTTCAAATTTAGGAACGATGTAATGGTAGTTGGTGTTGAACCATTTTTTCATTGGAAGGGCACGCACATCCCCTTTTTCACCTTGGTAACCACGCGCCAAAGCGAAGTATTGTTCAAGGTCTGTCAAATCCAAGTTTTGAACAGATGCAGGCACGACGTTGAAAAGGAAGGCTGCATCAAGGAAATTGTCGTAGTGTGAGAAGTCATTTGAAGGAATCTCTGAGATGCCTTGTTCTTTAACAATGTTCCAGTGTTTAGCACGCAAGTCTTTAGCAGCTGCCAAGAGCTCGTCTGCTGAGATTTCTTTTCTAAAGTATTTTTCAGTTGTAAATTTTAATTCACGGAATTCACCCAAACGTGGGAAACCGATAATTGTAGTTGACATGTTGTGTCCTCCAAAAATTCTAATTGACACTATCATATCAGAAGATAGGCATCTTGTATAATTGCTTTTACACGAATTTTGATATAGCCAAAAACTATAACACAGATTTAATGGGCCTTGAGACCAGAGCTCAAAAGCAAAAACTAGGACTCCTTATAAATATTTCCTATAGCCCAAGCGTCCCTAAACCATTTTTGAGCAGATTTTGAGCGGATTCCGCTAGAAGGACGGCCTCTAAAAAGTAAAGCAGGCCTTCTCTACTGAGAAAGACCTGCTTCTACGAGGAAGGAATTTCCTCTATTTTTTTACTTGTATTAGGCTAATTTGACACAGAAGGCATCCCAAGGGGCTAACTTGCCTGATTCGAGGACTTGTTCTACCTTGGTATTGGCAATGAGAACCTCTTCAACCCCATTGACGAGCGGTAAGTCTTGCTCTTGACTGGAGAGATTGACAACCACCAGATAGGCTTGCTCTCCTTCTACCCGCTTGTAGGCAAAAACCTTGTCTGCTGCGTCCACCAATTCATAATCAGCGGTCACAAGCCAAGGGTACTCTTTTCTCAAAGCAATGAGGGCTTGGTAGGTATAGAAAATAGAGTCTGGATCTGCTAGGGCAGCCTCCACATTGATCTCTTTGTAGTTCGGGTTGACCGCAAGCCATGGACGACCTGTCGTAAAGCCGGCTTCTGCTTCATCATTCCACTGCATCGGTGTCCGTGCATTGTCCCGACCAATATGGCGGATTTGATCCATGATCACTTCGAGCGGCACGCCTTTTTCTAAGGCTTCATGGGCATAGTTGATTGACTCGATATCTTCTACATCCTCGAGGGTCTTAAATGGATAATTAGTCATCCCGATTTCTTCCCCTTGATAGATATACGGAGTCCCCTTCATCAAGTGAAGCAGAATTGCTAAAGCCTTGGCAGATTTGACACGGTAGTCGCCATCATCCCCCCAAGTTGACACAATCCGTGGGAGATCGTGGTTGTTCCAAAAGAGGGAATTCCAGCCTTCGTCTTTTCCTAATTCCGTCTGCCACTTGGTGAAAATTTCTTTCAATTTTGGCACATCCAATTCCTTAGCGTAGTGCCATTTTGGTTGACCCGGTTGGTATTGAAGACCAATGTGTTCAAATTGGAAGACCATGGACAATTCTTGATTTTTTGGATTGGAATATTGCTTAGCAATCTCTGGAGTCGCCCCCCAAGTTTCTCCCACGGTGAGCAGATCCTTATCGCCAAAGGTAGCTTGATTCATTTCCTTCAAATAAGGATGGAGCATGGGACCATTGCTGATGATTTCCTGATCTGGGATCTTACCGATCATATCGATGACATCCATACGGAAGCCACCAATTCCCTTGTCAATCCAGAAATTCATCATGTCATAGATCTGATGACGAAGCTCCTCGTTTTCCCAGTTGAGGTCTGGTTGCTTCTTACTGAAGTTATGCAGGTAGTATTGGCCTGATGCTTCATCAAATTCCCAAGCAGAGCCACTAAAAGCAGAAATAATGCCATTGGGCTCATCCCGCCAAATATAGAAATCCCGCTTTGGACTGTCTGGATTTTCACGTGCTTCGATAAACCAAGCATGCTCATCAGAGGTATGGTTGACTACCAAGTCCATAATGATTTTGATCTTGCGTTTATGGCCTTCTGCGATCAATTCTTCCATATCTTCCATGCTACCAAAGATGGAGGCAATATCCTCGTAATCCGAGATGTCATAGCCGTTATCATCCATGGGACTCTTGTAGACTGGTGAGAGCCAGATCGCTGTAATCCCTAATTTTTCCAAGTAGTCTAGCTTGCTCGTGATCCCCTTGAGATCCCCGATGCCATCGCCATTACTATCCTTGAAACTCTTTGGATAAACTTGGTAAATTACGGCATTATGCCACCATTTTTGTTCCATTTTTTCTTCTCCTTTATGATTGTGAAATCACTTTCATCATACAAAAATAGGGGTAAAATTGCAAGAATTTACAAGTCTTCATTCTCTTCACTGGAATAAATCACTTCAAAGAGACGTTGACGCAAACCTTCCTCTAAAGGCGTAATGATCTTCATCAACTGTTTCCAATCCTTGGCTGTTGAACAAGCCGCAAATAATTCATTCTTCCTATCGTAGGCCAGGTTGGCAGATTTCAATAGCTCAAACATCCGATCTTCTTTTGCAGTAGGACGCGATTGCAGCTCACCCATCGCAATCTCCTGACTGTGATTGTCCACTAAGATAGGGGTTGTCTCTAAGGTATGGAGGAAGAACCGGTGCTGTCTCTTTTCAGGAAGTAGCGTTCGATCACCTGTTAAATCCAGCTTAATCTTTCTTTCATCCCAATTGACAGTTAGGCGGGTTTCAACCCTGTTATCTCCTTCTCCTTCAACGAGTACGAAGGAACGATTGTCACCTGGGAAAAGATGCCAGTCCAGCATTTCTGGGAGCTCTACCCCTGTCTGCGGTTGTGCATCCATAGGGATGATGGCTCCTGCACGCGCAAAGACCGGAATATCCTGGCTAGCTCTAAAGACTGTAAGCTTGCTTTTCCCTTCGTACTTCCAATCATGGAAGAAATCATACCAAACTCCGTCTGGGAACCAAACACTCACAGAAGCACTATGATAGACAGGATCCAGAGCCTCTGTAATTGGGGCCACCATGAGTTCACTACCAAAGAAATATTGATTTTTAGCCTCATAAGCCTCTTCTTCGTTTGGGTAATGGTAATAGAGGGGCTGAACCAAAGGTAGTCCTTCTTCATGCGTCGCCACATTCATGGTGTAAAGATAAGGCAGTAAGCTGTGACGCAGGCGCAAATACCGCTTCATCCAGCGACAGGTCTCAGACGAGTAAAACCACGGTTCCTTGCTGTTAAAGGCATTACAAGAACTATGGAGACGATTGATCGGACTAAAGACCCCAAATTGCAACCAGCGAAGAGCCAAATCTTCATCATAGTAACCCCGCATATGGCCACCAATATCGTGACTCCACCACGTATAACCGATATTTGAAGCTGTGCTGGTAAAATAGGGTTGAAAGGCTAGGGATTCCCAAGTCACAATGGTATCCCCTGAAAAACCGATCGGATACCGGTGGCTGCCAGGACCCCCATAACGCGATAAGATGAGACCAGCTTGGCCTTTTCGGCAATTGTCTAGATAATGATAGTGATTTAACAACCAAAGGGGATCCATCTTGCCATGACTTCCCTGTTGCCAATCAATCCACCAAAAGTCGACTCCTTGATTTTCCAAGGGATGGTGGACATCTTCGAAATAAGCTTCGCGAAAGGCTGGACTGTAAAAGTCAAAGCTAGCCGCTTCTTCTTTTTCCGCATCTAATCCCAAGCGTTTTGCGACCTTGGGGTAAGCATCTTCGAAGGCGCGAATGCCATCTGCTGGATGGACATTTAAGGTCACCTTTAAACCACGCTCATGCAGACCATGTAAGAAGGCAGCTGGATCAGGAATCAAGTCCCGGTTCCAACTATAGCCCGTCCAACCACTTCCAAAGCGAGCAGGAATTGCTGTCTTGTGCCAGTCCATATCGATCACACTGACAGCCAAAGGCACCCCTTCAGCTTTGAAACGATCCATTAAATCTGTGTACTCCTGACTGGTATAAGGCCAATACCGACTCCACCAGTTTCCCAGAGCATAACGTGGCAAGAGGGGTGGTTGTCCCGTCAGATGGTAAAAATCTTTCAAGGCCCCTAGATAATCGCGCCCATAACCGAAGAAATACAGATCCACTTCTGAACATGGCCGTGCTCTAAATCCGCTTTCGACATCATACAAGTAGGAACTGGAATCGTCCAAAAGAGCATAACCGGCCTTGCTCAAGATCCCATCTTCCAACTCCATAGCTCCATCGACCTCGTCAAGCGTCCGACTGGTACCTTTCAAGGTCTCAGGCTGATCTCCATAGTGCCACCGGCTACCATAGACTGCATACTGACCCTTGAGCTCAATAAAAAGCCGATCCGGTGTAAAAGGTCCCTTTTCAAAATGAAGGTGGAGATGCTCCGTATGCAGATCGAGGACCTCTTCTGTCTCTACGACCTCATAAGCAACAGGTCCAAAATCACGATTTTGCACAACTTGCGTCTGACCATCTTCAAAAACACCATCCTCTGAGTATTCTAAGCGAACCAAAGATTCCGTTAATACGGAGATTCGGTAGTTATCTCCCTGTATCACTGATCCTGCCATTTGTCTTTCCTCCTCTTTTTATAGGGCATCTGACTGCCCGCTTTTTATCTGCTCCGCCTCTCCGTGTAGGCGTTTACGATTTTACTATAGCACTCAAAAAAAGGCCTGTCAACACCTGACAGAGCCTTTCCTAAAATTTTATAAGATCAACTTCCCCAATGGATCAAGAGATACATGAGACTAGATCCAAACATATTTGCCAAGGCATGCATGAGGAAAAATGGCAAGAGATTCTTGACGAACTTTAGGACGGACGTTAGGTTAAATTATCCAGTGGATGATTTCAGCAATCCAGGAAGTTCCATGACTAATTAAGATACAGAGGGCGTCTGCGGAGTAAAAATTAAAAATCATATTTCTGCAGAATCATTTCACCTATTTTAGTTAAAAATAGGTTATCAACATTCTGAGGCTGGGACAAAAGTCCTAGCCTCTTAATTGTTTTTGGATTGTTGAGCAAGACGCAGTGGTTGAGTGGGCTCTACTACGCTGATTTCATCAGCTTTTACAGCCCTACTCAACTGTGCGGAGGTGGGACGACGAAATCGAATTCTAATGAATTACCGATTTCTGTCCCACTCTCAATTACACGATTAGTCTAACAAGTCTTGGATTCTATCCAGATACTGGTTGTCTGTCACCGCCATCACGCGCACCCCTTCTGGCCAGATAAAGTCGGGAGCAATCTGAATATGAAGCGGTTGATCTTCCGCATCTCGATAACCAATAATGTTGAGATGGTACTCCTCTCTGACAGCCAAGTCCTGAAGGCTTTTTCCTACCCAGCTGGATGGAACCGTAAACTCGACTACTACCACTTCTTCATCCAACTGGAAAACTTCAATCCGGTGTTGGAAAAGAACCATTTTAGCGAGGGACATGCCTGCTTCTACCTCTGGCAGGATGACCAAATCAGCCCCAATCTTTTCCAGAATTTCTTTGGTCACTTCATTTTTGACCTTGGCAATGACATGCTCGACTCCAAGCGCCTTACAGTGCATGACAGCCAGCACACTGGACTCCAGGTTTTCACCCGTCGCGATCACGACTGTGTCACAGTTCCCAATATCTGCTGCATCCAAGAGGTCCAACTCCGTAATGTCTCCAACAATTCCAGTTGTAATCATAGATTCATACTGATTAATCACATCTTCGTGATCATCAATTGCAACAATATCCACATCCTGGTCCTGCAGAGTTTTCAGGACACTCTGTCCAAAAATTCCTAATCCTAATATTCCAATGGTTCGATTCGCCATAAGTCTCTCCTATCCGATAATGATGTCTGCTTTAGCATATTGCAAGGCATCTGCCTTTTTAGCTTTGTAATTGTTCAAACTGACCATAAGGGTCAAGGGGCCGATCCGACCGATAAACATGAGCACCATGATGATCCCCAGCCCTGCTCCATTTAAGGTCGAGGTCACATTGGCTGTCACGCCTACTGTCGCTAGAGCCGATACTGCCTCAAAGACCAGGTACAAAAAGCGTTGACCATCCGGAGTCACGAGACAAAGACCAAAGAGTCCAAGGAGAAAAGTCAACTGGAAAATCACTGCCGTCCCCAAAGAGCGTTGGACCAAGTCTGGTGCGATGGTGCGCTTTCCCAGGTTGGTATGTGGCAAGCCGAGCAACTCTTTGCGCGCTAAGAGAATCAGCACCAAGAAGGTGGTGATCTTCATCCCTCCTGCTGTCCCGCCTGGTGCTCCTCCTAGGAACATCTGTAAGAGATAGATAAAGAGCGTCACTGGCCGGACTGCCGTATAATCTAACGAGGCAAAACCAGCTGTCCGCATACTGACAGTTTGGAAGAAGCTGACCAAGATCTTCTCTCCTAATGGAAGGGACCCAATCGTTGCTGGATTATTAAACTCGGTCAAAAGACTAGTCACTGTCCCAAAGAGAAGGATCGCCGCCGTTAACCAGAGGACCACCTTGGTATGGAAGCGAAGAGTTCGCCGCCCTGATTGATTGCGGGCCTTGGTGGCTAGGTCAAACCAGACCATGAAGCCCAAGCCCCCAGTAATAATAAGGGCAGACAAGGTCAGATTGACCAACCAATCGGTCTGGAAGCTCATCATACTATCGCCTCCAAAATTATCAAAGCCCGCATTACAAAAGGCCGAGACCGCAACAAAGATGGAGTTAAAGATCCCATTCCCCCAGCCAAAGCGAGGGATAAAGCGGGTCATGAGGAGCAAGGCCCCCACCCCTTCGATGGTAAAGGTGGTAATAAAAATGGAGCGGACAAAACGGGCCAAGCTCTGGTTATTGCTAAAACTAAAACTGTCCCGAATGGTCTGCCGGTCCTTGTAACTAAGTTTTTGGCGACCTTCCATAAAGAAGAGACCGATAAAGGTCAAGATCCCTAAGCCTCCGATCTGGATCAAGAGCATACAGATCAATTGTCCCAAACCATTATAGGTCGAAGCCACCGACTGGGTAAAGAGCCCCGTCACACAGACCATGGAGACCGCTGTAAAGAGGTGGTCGATATAGCCTGCTTTTG
The DNA here is from genome assembly GCF_000448565.1 of Streptococcus sp. HSISM1. GTDB lineage: Bacteria > Bacillota > Bacilli > Lactobacillales > Streptococcaceae > Streptococcus. Next base: position 1,350,340 of record NZ_CM002128.1, read on the forward strand.
AGCTCGCTTGCTGGAGAAAAGGCAGACTCAATAAGAGCGAGCCAACCAGGATAACCAAGGCAAAGCTGAGAAAGATTCGCCTTGCCGGAGACAGGCTTTTAATTTTGGCCTGCCATTGTTTAAAAAATAATTTGACTAACATAGCTTCATTGTATCATAAAAAGTGAAAAGACCTACAAGTGATGAACCATCTCTAGGCACAATTCTAGGGCCTTCTCAAAAGCTTCAGCACCCCAGTCACGCTGGTCATAATTTTCTAGGTCTGCAAGAGAATCTGCGGTAAATAGGAGCAAGCCCCAAACTGCATCACGAAGCTGGGCGACTGCTGCAAGTGAGGCACACTCCATCTCCACAACACGACACCCTTCTTCAATGCGATAGGCCACCTTGTCAGGTGTTTCTCTATAAAAACCGTCCGTCGACCAGGTCATGACCTCTTGATAAGGAATATCTTTTCCTTTCAAGACAGTTTCGATGGCGGTCAGTGCACGACTGTCCACTTCGATATAACGAGAAGGCGCTACATAATGGTAACTAGCTCCCTCATCTCGCAAGGCCTTGGTCGGGATCAAAAAGGCATTTTCTTCCATGTCCACCAAGACGCCACAGCTTCCTGAGGAAATGATTTTCCTCACCCCATAGCCAATCAACCAATCCATGAATTGGGCAGCAGGTGCAGATCCAACTGGCGCTTGTGCCAAGCAGAGTTTCTCCCCTTGGTGCTCCAGAACATAGACTGGATAAGCCTTGGTAGCTGAGACAAAGGTAGCCACTTGCTCAGCTCCAACAGTTTTGGCAAAGCGGTCAATCTCATCCGCTAAGAAAGCATAAACGCATTTTTCAGGCAGGTGCAGGTCTAACCCCTCATGGGTCGGCATCAGGACTGCCTGTGGGTTGTCGTCAAACTCTAAAATAGGAATTTCATGTTTTTGGATCATCCCTTCTCCTTTTTAATGGGTATTTCTTTAATGATACGGGCTGGGTTTCCTCCAAGAACTACATTATCTCCAAAGGATTTGGTCACGACTGCCCCAGCGCCAGCGACCACATTATCACCCAGCGTGACACCAGGAAGGATGGTGACTCCTCCTCCTGCCCAGAAATTGTCTCCTATCGTAATCGGAGCTCCGTACTCAAGACCCGAGTTGCGCTCATCTGGATCCAGCGGGTGTAAGGGGGTCAAAAATTGGCAATTAGGACCAATCATGGCATTCTTTCCAATCGTAATGGGACAAATATCCAACATGGTCAAATTGTAATTGGCATAGAAATGCTCTCCCAAATGGATGTTGACGCCGTAATCCACAAGAACCTGACGATTGAGATAGAGTTTGTCGCCAGTAGAGCCAAACCACTCTTTGATGATGGCCGCTCCTTTTTTAGGGTCCACCTCTTGATTAAAGGCTTCCTGCTTCTCCCGAGAAGCTTTGGCTAAAGCCCGTAATTCAGGGTCCGCAGGTCTATAATAGTCACCTGCAATCATTTTTTCATATTCACTGGCCATAAGGAAACCTCCACGTTAGTTTGACATATTATAGCAGAATTCCCCCTTTAAAACAAACGTCAGTAATAAGGTTTTCTAAGAAAAAGATCATAAATACTTAAATACGCTCAAGAAAACTTGCAATCGCTTACAAAATGATGTACAATAAAGACAAGAACAGCAATAAGGAGCGAATTCATGTACCAGGAACAACGGCTCGAAAAAATCCTAGAACTTTTAGAAGAGAAAAAACAGCTATCCGCTAAAGAAATGGTCGATTATTTCAAGGTCTCAAAAGATACTATCCGCAGAGACTTTGCCCTTCTGAGCCAACGCCAGCTTGTCCGTAGGACCCATGGTGGACTTCTCCCCTTAAACAAAGAACCCGGCCCTTCTTACCTAGACCGCAGTCAGAAAGCCAACAAGGAAAAGACTGCCATGGCTCAAAAGGCCCTGCAATTGATCCAAGATGGACAAATGATCTTTCTCGATGTTTCCACATCGATGACCCTGCTTGCTGGCATGCTGAATAAGGAAGTCACGGTCTATTCACATTCTCTTGACAATGCCATCCAGCTCAGTGGCCATTCCCAGGTTGACGTTCATCTCTTAGGCGGTAAATTCTACCCTAAAAACCGCTTCTACTATGACGCGAATCAAGCACACATACTGGACAATCTTCGCTTTGATCTTGCTTTTTTTGGAGCGAGTAGCTTAACCAATGGCGAAGTCACCTTTGAGGATGCTGAAGACGTTGCAGTCAAGTCTCTCGTTTTTGAACGGACTCGTACCAAGGTGCTGGTAGCAGAATGTGCCAAGTTCCACCAACATGCCAACTACTATCTCGCTCGTTTCCAACAATTTGACTATTGGATTACTGATCAAAAACCAAGTCCTGACATCCTTAAACAAATCGGCAGTGAAACCACTATTCTCTATTAGGAGGTCCTCATTATGTCTTACATTCGTCTCATCATCAGCGATATCGATGGTACCATCTTAAATGACCACCATCAGATCGATCCACAGTTGGCAGCATTGATCCCGGATTTAAAACGCGAAACCATTCCTTTCGTACTGGCCTCTGCTCGCTCTCCAAAAGGGATGGCTCCCATTGCCAGAGAACTCGGTATAGAAGACTGCCCCATGGCTTGCTACAATGGTGCCTTGATCCAAAAGGGAGAGCAGGTGCTTTTCGAGCATCCTTTGGACAAGACGGAGGCCCGGAACTTTATCGACTGGGCCAAAGCACACTTTCCTCAGGTTTCGATCAACCTCTATAGTGGAAAAGACTGGATGACCGACCGCCTTGACCAATGGAGTCAAGAGGAGGCCCGGATTACAGGAGAAAAACCTCTCATTCTTCCCCTATTGGATCCTTTGCTGGATGCGACAAAGCCCCTCCACAAATTGCTCTTAATTGGAGAGCCAGAAGAGATCCAAGCTCTCTATCGCACTATTTCTGCTGACGACTTCCCTTCTACCGCCTTTTATCTCTCCAAAGCCAACTACCTAGAAGTCACAGCTAAGAACGTTTCCAAAGAAGATGCTCTGATTGAGCTCGCCAACTACTACCACTTGAACTTAGAAGAAGTCCTCACCATGGGAGACAACTTCAACGACCTTCCTATGCTCAAAAAAGCAGGCATCGGAGTCGCTATGGGCAACGCTCCACAAGAAGTGAAAGAGGGAGCGACTGTCGTGACAAAGACCAACAATGAAAACGGGGCTGGGCAAGCAGTTGAAACCTATGTGTTGATTTAGAAACATAAATAAAGTGACTAGCTAGTATTTTTTACGGATAAAAAATATAGTAGAAATGCCGATAAAATAAGGATTCCTGCAAATTTGTAGGAATCCTATTTCTTTTTATATAATTTGTATATTAAACCTATTTTATGCATATTTCTCTAGTTTGGTTTTTTATTAATAATTAGGGATATAAAAACCAACAAAACCCTTGATTATTATACCGTTGACAACTTTGTGAAAAACCTGTATGATAGAAAAAAGTTTATTAAAAAGGGGACGTGTTTTGAAAAAATATACTATTTCACGTAAACAAACTTTAACTTTAGCTTCCGTTGTTTTAGGAACGGTCTTCACAGGAACGACTATCGCTTCTGCTGATGACGTTGCTCCTAGCACAACCCAAGCTGCTCCTGCAGCTACTACAGCAGCAAAATCACCTATCACGGCTGCAACAGAAGAAATCAACGCTAAAGCCAATACACCAGTTGTTCCTGCTGATAAAGCAAAAACCGGCGATGTCATCGCTGTGGACGTCAAAAAAACTGGCCCATCTGCTAAAACAGACGGCGCAGATACCACCACTACTTCAACAGCAACCATCAAAACGACTAGCTTAGCCGATCCAAACACACCTGTTGGCACTTCAAAACCGGTCTCATCTACTAAGACGGCCACGTCAACTAAAGAAACAGCTGACTACACTGAGACAACAACAGAAACTGTCAATAAAACAACTGTAGTCGAAGTGACAAAAGAAGCAGATGTCATCAATAAAAAAGAAGTCCAAGGAACATCAGACATCGTCTTTGTCATTGATAAATCGTTCTCAATGGACGACCATATTAATAATACGATGAAAAATGTTGAGACCTTCGTTCGCAATCTTTCTGCTAAAAATATTCAAGCCCGTTTAGGATTGGTTGAATATGAACGATCAGACCGTACAAAATACCATGATTTTAATGGATCAAAATTCACAACAGATCCAGAAAGTTTCATTTCTGCTCTGAAAACCATCAAAACTTTTGGTGCTGATGAAAATGCTACTGTTCCATTGCACCACATCGCTACTTCAGCGGACTACAACTGGGGGACTGGGGCAAACAACCATCGCTTTGCTTTCTTGATTACAGACGAGGACATTGATCTTACAAAAGATACACCAACGAAAGAAGCGACTCTGAAGGCCCTTCAAGATGCAGGTATCTCTTTGACCGTAGTTGGTAAAACATATAAATCTATTAAAACAGACTTTGATCCATTGGTCAATGGAACAAATGGTCTTTACCTAAATATTAACAAAAACTTTGCTGACTTGTTGAACGTTCAATTTGCCAATAAAGTCGTTGAAACCGTCCAAAAAGGTCGTGTCTTCAAGGTACAAACAGACAAATATGAGTTGATTTCAAAAACTCATCGCGTGGCGAAAGCAAAACCACAAACACCTAGCATCCAAACGCCTGCAACACCGACTCCTACTCCTCAAAAACCGGCTGTTGTAACCCCTGCGAAACCGACCGTATTCACACCAGCTAAAAACGAACCTGTGAAAACGGAAGTTTATATCGCACCAGCAGCTCTTCCTCAAAAAGAAGCAAGTCTTCCAAATACAGGAAGCAAAAACTCAATTGCTTTGACGACTCTAGGTCTTGGTCTTCTCAGCATGGGTGCTGCCTTTGGCCTCTCTCGTAAAACAAAGAAAGACTAACATGAAAAGCCTAATCAAATGATTAGGCCTTTTTAGCTCTGTACGAATGATTCCTGTTTGCCATTTTCATCAGGAATGTTAAAATCTTCAACTTCAACCAAGGATTCTTGTCCTCCGCTATGATATAATGGGGACAGTACAAGGGAGGAAACCTATGTTACAAGAACTAGCCTTTACAGGCCAATGGAGACACTATCAAGAACGCGTTCTCGATAAGAGTGACGCTTTTATGGCGGATGGCCACCTGCATTTGGTAGCAGCTCCTGGCTCTGGAAAAACAACCCTGGGAATTGAATTTATCAGACGCTTTGGTCAGCCAACCCTGATCTTAGCTCCTACGGTCACCATTCGTCAGCAATGGGTGGACCGGATTATCCAAGCATTCTTGAAAAATGAAAGCCAAGCGGAGCAATTGATCTCTCAGGACCTCAAACATCCTAAGCTGATTACTGTGGCTACCTATCAGGCCCTACACAGCGCCATGAACCAAGTCGTCGGTCAATCACAAGCTGAAGATACTGATGACCAGGCAGAGATTGAAACATTTGATTTCAAAGGCTTTGATATCTTTACTACTTTCCAAGACATCTCACTCGGGACTCTCTGCTTGGATGAGTGTCACCACCTGCGCAATGAATGGTGGAAGAGCTTGGAAGCCTTTCGTCAGGCTTTCCCTGACTTAAAGATGATCTCCCTCACCGCTACCCCTCCCTATGAAGGGGATCCTGCCCTTTGGGATCGCTATATCCGCATGTGTGGTGAGATTGATGAGGAAATTACGGTTCCCGAATTGGTCAAGGAAGACACCCTTTGTCCTCACCAAGACTATGTCTACTTTGCCTTTCCAACCAAGGAAGAGCAAGAGCAGTTGGATGCTTTTAGCCAACAAAAGAATGCTCTCTTGCAACAACTGACTTCCGATCCCCTCTTTTGCCAACACCTCCAAACCTGCCAGGCCTTATCGGGTCAGATCAGCGATGATGAATTGCTCAATGAGCCCCAGTATCTCTCTGCTACCCTGATCTTTCTTCGAAGCAAGGGAATTGCCTTTCCCCAACGTTTCCAAGACCTTTTAGGAGCCAAGAAATTACCTGCTTTCACCCTGGACTGGCTTGAAATTCTCCTGCAAGGCCTGCTCTTTCAGGTGCCTCACTGGTACAATCTACCTGAGGAATACGAGAAGCAACTGCTTCATGAATTAAAAGCAGCCAGCTTGATCGATCGAAAACAAGTCAAACTGGTCCGCAACAAAAAACAAGACCTTCTGCTCAACCAATCCCTCGGAAAACTCAATGCCGTTCGAGAAATTTTCAAGGCGGAATACCAGGCGCTTGGAAGTCAACTGCGCCAACTGGTCCTAACAGACTATATCCGCCAAGATTTTGAAGTTCATCTCGGGGATAAAGATGCCCAATTCACTCAATTGGGAGTTCTCTCCTATTTTGAATCTATTCGCAGAGAAAGCATAGAGCTAACTACTCCTCCTGCCATTGCTGTCTTGACCGGTAGCATCGTCATCATCCCGACAGTTGCTAAGCCAAGACTAGAAGAGCTACTTGGAGGGAATCGACTGACTTACCAAAACGTCGGCCAATTATCTCCAGATGACTTTCTCAAGGTTCGCTTGGTTGGTTCTCAACATGATTTGGTGACAGCCGTGACCCAGCTCTTTCAAGAAGGGCTCATCCAAGTCGTCATTGGAACCAAGTCACTTCTAGGAGAAGGCTGGGATGCTCCTTGCGTCAATTCCCTGATCCTAGCGAGCTTTGTCGGCAGTTTTATGCTCAGCAACCAAATGCGAGGTCGTGCCATCCGAGTGTGGCCTGAGGATCCAGAAAAGACTAGCAACATCTGGCACCTGGTCTCCATCAATCTTTCCCTAAAGAAATGGTATGAAAAGTCCGATCTTGAAAAGGAAGAGATCGAGGCCATCACTGATCAGTTGAAAGAATACAGTCCTGATCTGGAGCTCTTAGAAAGACGGATGAAACAATTTTTAGGCCTCCATTACAAGGAGCCCTTCATCGAATCTGGCATCGAACGTCTAGCCTTTGACAATATCCGCTATACTAAAAAACAGTTGCAAAAACTCAATGAAGAGACCTTAGAGCGCTCTACCCATCGTCAAGAACTCCGAGACGGCTGGAAATCAGCCCTGCCGATTCTGGAGAATATGGAGATTGCTAACGAGGTACAAGTGGATAAACACTTCCTGCCCCTGGCCCTATTTTTTGACGCCAGAAAGCTAGCTCGTTGGCTGACGGCCGCAGCTTTGACCGATGCTTTCGCCAACCTTTTTTACTATTCACATAGAGGCGGAGGGAATAAAGCGTCTCTAATTCTTCTATTCGTTTTAGCTGTTCTCGCTCTCCTTGCTTGGCTGCGCTACTATCTCTATAAGAGCCCTTATAAACGGTTAGAAGTCTTCGGCCAGGCTATTCACCAAGCCCTACTCCTTTCTGGCCAGATCCAGACCCAAGAAACCCGCATCCAAGTCGTACGAGACAGAAAGGATGCCATCAACACGCTGATCTATTTGAAGGGCGGAACCATGCGGGAGAAGGAACTCTTCTCGCAAACCATGATCGAATTCTTCGCACCGATTGAAAATCAGCGCTATATCCTGAAAGCACAGGAAAAGGTATCCGATCAAACAGAATATTTCGCTGTACCAAGCCTCTTTGACAAACGGAAAGAGGATGCCCAAGCCTTTGTGGAGCAAATCCGAAAGAGCCTAGGTAAGTATGACCTCGTCTATACCCGAAGTGCCGAAGGTCGTGCTGTTCTTTTAGATGCGCGCATCAAGGCCTTGGCTAACAAACAAGAGCGCACCTTCACTAAGAAACAAGTCATGTCGGATTTGAAGTAAAAATTTATTTCACAATAAAAGAAAAGTCTAGTAGATTCATTTCTACTAGACTTTTTCGTTACTCAATCACAATCATAGTCTTAATCGTCTTACGTTCATCCATATCTTTATAGGCTTGATCAATCTCATCCAAGCTATAGCTATGAGTAAAGACGCGACCTGGGTTGATGTCGCCATCAAGTACAGCCTTGAGCAAGAACTGCTTGTCATAGGTAGTAACAGAGGCTGCCCCACCTGCCACCGAAATGTTTTGGGCAAAGGTCGAACCAAGGGCACGATTATTGTAATGAGGGACACCGACAAAACCTAAACGCCCACCATTATGAAGCACCCCAAGGGCTTGATCAACAGCTGCTGCGGTACCGACACATTCAAGGGCCGCATCTGCTCCGCCACCAAGGATTTCACGGACCTTGGCAATGCCTTCTTCACCACGCTCCGCTACGACTGCTGTCGCACCAAATTCCAAAGCCATCTGTTGGCGGTCTTCGTGGCGACTCATGAGGACAATTTGTGACGCTCCCCGCATCTTAGCTGCGATCACTGCACATTGACCAACGGCACCGTCCCCGATGACCACTACTTTGTCACCAGGCTTCACGTCTGCTACACGCGCCGCATGGTAGCCCGTCGGCATGACATCTGCCAGCGTCAAGAAAGATTTGAGCATGGCTTCTGTATAATCTGATGGTTGCCCTGGAATTTTGACAAGGGCCCAGTTGGCGTATTCGAAGCGCATGTACTCCGCTTGCACCCCATCAGACCAGTTGGTGCCGATATGACGGTCACACGTCCCATCGTAGCCAGCACGACAGGCATCACACTCCCCACAACCATGGGTGAAAGGTGCGATGACAAAGTCTCCTGGTTTGACCGTTGTAATAGCTTCTCCGATTTCTTCGACAATCCCAATGGCTTCGTGGCCACTATTTTGATGCCCTGCTTCAATATCTGGATTACGGTAGCTCCAGAGATCGGATCCACAGACACATGTGCGGACGATGCGGAGAATAACATCATCCGGCGCTTCGATTTGCGGACGTTCAACTTCTACTAGACCCACTTGCCCAGCTTTTGTATAGACTGTTTTCTTCATAGGAACATCCTACTTTCTATTGCTTACTTATCTACAGTATACACTTTTTATCTAGCTTCTGCTCATACCAACTCGTCATTAATGGTGGTGATGATCATGCCCATGACCTTGATCAGTTTCCAGGTCTTCGATATTTCTCTTGTGAGCTCGGTGGGTTGCCAAGTCTTCATCTACCTCAATGGTGACGTTTTGAAAGCCACAATCTTTGAGCAAGGTACGAATCGCTTCTTTACAAACCTCCATGTGGTTGACATGCTCTAGACAAACATGGACAATGGCGTTTTTTTCCAGGCCATCCATGGTCCAAAGATTGAGCTGATTGATACTAGCCACATGGTCCAACTGCTCCAAATCACTCTTCACTTGCTGGATATCTACTCCTTCTGGCACGGCGTCCAGGAAAATCCTGAGCGTACTCCAAAAACGTGGAATGGCTTTTGACAGAATAAAGAAGGAAATAGCAAGGGATAAGAGTGGATCCAGAATATACCAATCGGTAAAACGGAGAACAATGGCCATCAGGATGACGGCCAACCAACCCAAGGTATCTTCCAGAAAATGCAGGCTGAGAATGGATTCGTTCTTAGTTTGCCCTTTGCGAATGAGGAGACTCGCTAGCACATTTATGCTGACGGCTATGATTCCAAGCCAGAGAATGCCCTCATCGTTGACAGGTTGTGGATGAAAGAGTTTCGTTATATTTTCTAAAATAACTAAAACAGACCCTGTCATGAGAATCACTGCCGTTACCATGGCCCCTAAAAGGCTAAAGCGCTTGTAGCCCAAGGTATAGTGGCTGTCTTCTTCACGATTGGAAATACTCTCCAAAAAGGCGGAGATCCCAATAGCAATCGCATCTCCCAAATCATGGACCGAATCCGCAAGGACCGCACTGGATCCAAAAATCCCTCCCGCAATAAACTCGACAATGGAATAACTCAAATTCAAGAAAAAAGCGATCCAGACCGCATGTTTTGTCTTCATAATCCTTAATCCTTTGATATAATAGATTCATGAACATCATGTCCATTATCATTATCTAACATTCACAACAGAAAGGATAGGAGCAAACCGTTTGGGGTGTACGTTACTGAACAGTTTGTTCAAAGTGTCCATATGACTGCACAGGATCGTCGCATTACCAAGACTAGAAAAGCTATCTATCAGGCTTTCTTACACTTACTCAACCAAAAAGACTACGAAGCCATCACGGTTCAAGAAATCATTGATTTAGCCGATGTGGGACGCTCAACCTTTTACAGTCATTACGAGAGTAAGGAGTTACTACTGGATGAACTCTGCCAAAAGCTATTTCACCATCTCTTTGAGCGTGCTGAACACCTCTCTCCACAAGACTACCTGGCCCATATCTTCCAGCATTTCAAGAAAAATCAAGACCATGTAACCAGTCTCTTGCTCTCTAAAAACGATTATTTTATACGTCAGCTGCGAAAAGAACTAGAACACGATGTCTACCCAATGGTAGCCGACGAACTCATCAAGGCCCATCCAACTCTCCCTCACTCTTACCTCAAACACTTGGTCGTTAGCCATTTCATCGAAACCCTCAGCTGGTGGCTCAAAAAAGGCAAAAATTATAGCGAACAAGAAGTGATCCAGTTTTATTTGGAGATACTGAAAGTGGGTTCGAACTAGAAAGGAGTATTTTCAATGACCAGCATGCAATTTTACTTTCTATTTCCAGCACTCTTCATGCTTCACGAACTTGAAGAAATCATTTGGATGCCATCCTTTGTCAAAAAACTATCAACACATTTTCCAGATAATCGAATCCTTTCTTATTACACTCCTTTTGCTTTCAATGCTATTGTCTTGGAGCAATTTCTGATCCTACTTCTATCGCTTTTTCTTAGTCACCAGTTTAATAACTATACTATATACATAACCATTGTGATTGCTTATATCTACCATGTTTTCGGACATCTGATTCAGACAGTCGTTATTCGAAAATATGTGCCTGGATTGTTAACGGGCATTCTAACGAGTTTGTTTTCTCTATGCTGTCTCAACACTAACATTCCCATCGAACTCTTTGGATACTCTCTTTTGACTTTGTTGGTTATCATTTTAAATCTTGTAGTATCATTTATGATTCTTCATAAAATCAGTCATAAAAAATAGCACTCAGACAATCATATTTTAGAAAGGAAACCCTATGTTCTTCCCCATTCTTCTTGGCTTTTTTACAGCCTTCTTTGCCCTTGCTTTTTCTCTTCTTCACTTATTAGCTTCTCTTTCTGAAGTTAAAAAGGGAATTCGCACTCTAGGAAATACATTTCTCCTCACCGGAAGTAGCCTTGCGACCTTATCTCTCACCCTCTACTTCTTTTTACCGATTATCACTCTAGTTCTTTGGCTGATTGGTTGTGGTTTGATTTGCTACGGAGCCTATTGGAATGGGAAACACAAAGGAAACTTCCATCCAGCCCACCACCTGATTCGAACAGGCATCGCTCTGGTGATTACAATTTTATTATCTCTCATATAAGAAAAGCTCAGGTTTTTTCAATGAAAACTTGAGCTCTTTTTATTTATTAAGCCATCAACAGCATGAGAATAGGGATCACCACCATGGTTGCAAGGGTCGTCTCTGTCACCATGACCGCTGCATAATCACTATCAGCTCCGTAAAGTCTGGCAACAACTGGCGCATTGGTCATCACAGGCATGGCGGACTGGATGATAAAGACTTGCTTCATCAAGCTTGGAAGAGGCACCCAGTAGACGATGGAGGCCATCAAGAGAGGGGCAACCAGGAAGCGACCTAGTAGAATCAATAGCTGATCTTTTCCCAGAACCAACTGCTTCACGCCTACATGAGACACTGACAAACCGATGAATATCATGGATAAGGGGGTCGTTAAATTGCCCAGATACTGCAAATCACTGGCTAGAAAAGCTGGCAACTTGATCTGTAGCATCACCATGACTAGACCTAAGAGAAAGCCCATGAGGGGCGGAGAAAAGACTTTTTTCAGACTGGTTTTGAGATCAAACTGCGCTTCTCCCTCACCATCCCGCTGGATGAGATAAGTTCCCAAAGTCCAGAAAAAGGTCGTATTACACATGTAATAGATCAAAACATAGGGAATGCTGGCATCTCCAAAGAGGGCTTGGTTAATGGGAAGCCCTACGAAAATCGTATTGGAATTAAAAAACATGGAAATAAAGAGGCCACGACGGTCCTGTCTTACTGCAAAGATCTTGGCTACTGCTGTCGCGATGCCAAGCAAAATAACCATAGACAAGGCAGGAAACCGCAAGGCTGGCAACATTTTAAGTAGATCTGCTGCTGTAAAACGCTGCGTGATGGTGTAGAGCATATAGCAGGGAAGAGCAACCTGAGTGACCAGTTTAGCGATCAGGCCACGTGACTTGTCGTCGAACCAGCCTTTTTCACCTATGACAAAGCCCACTAAAATCATGCCCAGGATGACGAGAATCCCTGATATGCTCCTCAAAAAGATGTCCATGTTCTCCCCTTTTCTTTTTATAAATTTGAACTAGAAAATCACATTTTTTACAAGTCTCAAAAACTACTCTAGTATATCATAAAAAGAGGTGGAGCAATATGCCCACCTCTTGTATTTTATTGATTGTTACTAGTAGCCTTTCTTAGCCACCTTGGTCCATTGGTACCAACCAACGAGACTGTTGATAAGGTAAATCAAGAAAAACCAATAAAATGGTGGGGACTATGGCGAAAATAGATGATTCAGTTAAAAAGAAAGTTCCAGAATTGCGATTTAAAGGATTCGCGGATGAATGGGAACAGCGTAAGTTGGGAGACGAAGTTCGAATAGTGATGGGACAGTCTCCTAATTCAGAAAATTATACTGATGATCCTAATGGGCGCTAAAAATGCGAAGACCTATGAAGACCTATTTTGTATTAGTCAAACAAAAGATCCAAAAGAAATGGTATATGATTATGACCATGAAACAAAGTAAAATCAAACCGAGTGATCTGAGGAAGCACCCGATGATCATGAAACGTTATTAAACACAAAAGTCACCCATGTGAGTTCTTGCCAGAAGCTGAAGTTAATCCTTCAACCTGGAAAACCCGCAGAGGTGACTTTTTCTATACATCTCGATTTTTCTGGTAATAATCATTAACCGATAAATATGTCTGTGAATCACCCAGCGACTCCGCTATGTCCATAATCCGCGGTGGTAGTAATCCCACTCGCTGGACAAGTTCGTGATCGCTGAACAATTCCCGTGGACTGCCGGCGAAGCCAAACTTCCCGTGTTCCATAACATACACCGACTCAAACTCGGCGGCGACCCAATCCATGTCATGGGTGATGGTCACAACTTGGTGGCCCGAATCAGCCAACTGATGGAAAATTGCGGTCAACTTGCGCCGGCTTTCCCAATCAAGCGACATCATCGGCTCATCAAATAAATAAATCGCCGGATCCACTGCCAAAACTGTGGCAACGCTCAACAGCTTGCGTTCCGACAATGACAGGTCATATGGACTTTCAGCTGTTTTATCATCCAAGCCAACTCTTTTTAGAGCCGCTAAAGCCCGCCTCGTAATCGTGTCGTGGTCATCCATGACCTGCGCGACACTCCACTCCACCTCTCGTTGAACGGTCGGGTTGAAAAGCTGATCGTCAGGATTCTGAAAAGTAATCCCAACCTTCAGTAACTTTTCGACTGGTTTAAGATCATTAAAATTTTCTCCATCGATCTTAATCACACCGGTTTGTGGTGTCAGCAAGCCCGTCAACAATTTGAAGAGCGTTGATTTGCCGGCACCATTTTGGCCGACAATCGCCACCATCGGATCGGCGAAGAGTTTGTCTTCAACATCCAAGCTAAAGGACCGTTCCGGATAAGTGAACGTCAGGTGGCTCAGTTCAATTGTGGACATAACAAACCTCCTTCAGTTCAGCGTCATTCACCGGATACCGGCCATCAGCCAAGTGCCAATCCATTTTTTGAGCAAGTTGCTGGATTGTCGGGGCTGGAATCTGCCAGTCAGCTGCCAAATGATTAAACACCTCACCCGGCCTGCCCTGGGCTACCATTTGACCCTCGTGCAGCACCCACACAACGTCGGCGACTTCGCACAAATCGTCAATTTCACTGGTGACAATGAAGACAGTCGTCTCTTTGACTTGGGCCAGCCATTGGAAAAATTGTCGGCGGCCAAGGGGATCCATCTGACTGGTCGGATCATCCATAATCAAAACAGCCGGGTTAGTCGCAATCGCCGTGGCAATTGCCAACCGCTGGATCTGACCACCGGAAAGGCTCTCAGGACGCAAATTCAGCTGTTCAATCAGCCCCATTTGCGTGGCAACTTCTTCAACCCGTTTTTGAATCAGTCCTTCAGCCATTCCCTGATTAATCAAGTCAAAGGCAATTTCATCGGCAACCGTGTCTGCCAACCCGCTTAGTTGGCCAGCTGGATTTTGCAGTACAACTCCATTCATGGCATTATAAACGGGCCAATTGTCGGACACTCGCTGGCCAAACATGTGCCAGTCGCCCTCAATCTCAGCAAACACCATTTTGGGAATGATCCCTGCCAGCACACGGCACAATGTCGATTTGCCGGAGTGGCTATTCCCGATAATCCCAACCACCTGGCCGGTATGAACCTCCGCGTTAATCTGACGCAGTTGTGGTCGCTCAGTACCCGGATAACGGGTGGTCAAATTTTCAATTACAATCCGTTTATCTTCGTCCATATCTTCCACCCAATCAATAAAATTGCCAATCCAGTCAGACCAATGTGCAGCGTCCGCGACAGGCGATACACGCGCTGGGAGGTTCTGACAGTCCGGTTGAGATTATCAAAACCTCTCAGTTGGAGAGAAATCGACCGTGCCATCGATTGATCCAAGGTCTTAATCACCAATGGAATTAGAACCGGCAGGACTGACTTTAATTTCTGAATCAACGTTTTTTGCGGATTGGTTCCGCGAACTTTTTGTGCCTGCTGGATTTTCCGCATATTGCGCATCATTTCCGGCAAAATATAACAGACCGACATCAGAACGTAGACGGTTTTATAAGACAATCCGGACAGTTCCAAATAGGCCGCGTTTTCTGAAATACTCGTGGTCACCATAAAAAAGCCACTGGTCAAAATAATCACCAATACTCGACAACCCAGAGTGGTGGCGTAAATCAGGCCTTCTTTGTAGAACGATACCCCAAGCACAGAAAACAGCACAGTTTGATTCCGACTGTAAAATAACCCTTGGATGATCAGCATAGTGCAAATCAGAAACAGGCTGAATCCTAGCGCCTTAAAGGTGGTAGAACTCAATTTGGAAAATAACAATAGCAGTGTTGCGACAAGAATTAATCCGACCTGAAGCAATAAATTCATACTGGCAAAGCTCAACAACGTCATGTCCAAGATGAACAAGAGCTTAGTAATCGGATCGATCACCTGGTACCACTTGAGCTTGACCCGTGGCGCTCCAGAAATCAATGTTTGATCAGTCATCATTTATCACCGCTAAAGAAGTGCACCATCCGCTTCGGCAGCTGACGATAGATGAAGAATGCCAGGTAGGCCACGCAGACTTTATCCAAAATATCCAAGACAAACTCATCGGTAAATGAGGCCAGCCACACTGGTGCATGATTGGCGACCATTACCGCAAACAATGAGTCACCCCAAGCGATACCGGTCTGACCACCCCAAAAGATGACGTTGAGTGGCGTTGAAATGACAGCTGAAACGATGGCAATAATAATAGCAGAAACAAATACTCGTCGCGCTGACGAGAACCACCCATTGGCGTGCAAAACTCCGACAGCAATCCCAATTCCGATGCTGGTAATCGCATACACGGTTGAAATTGGCGATAAGGTCAGCCCATAGATCACGTTGTTGATGAAACCACTGATGGCACCGGCAACCGGCCCAGCCAACATGCTGGCAAGAAAGGTTCCCAAAGACCCCAGCCAAACGGGCAACTTTAACCCCTCCGCCAAGGCTTTGGCAACATAGTTAATCCCCACGGCAGCGGGAATCAAAGTCATGGTGGCAGCACTTAACTTAAATTTCCACATACTGGTACGATGAATCGGTTCTGTTTTCATAATCTTCTCCTTTTGTTTTTAAAGAGCCGTGTCTGTTTAGACTTTCGGACGCAACGCTCTGTAGATTTTTGATTTGAACCGCTTCACCTTTCACAGATCCCTTAGTCGACATCAGGGTTTCTCTTGAAAAGGATTGTTCAACAGTTCACAACTAATCATACGCCTATTTCATCAGAAGTCAAGAATTTTCTGAAGTTTTCTTGAAAACGTTCGGGAATTGAAAAATAGAGCGAGCGCCCATGAGAACGATCACTAAACAATTATAAGAGGCCACTATAAAAAACAAACACCATCTCTGGTGTTTGTTTCATTTTATAAAGGAAGCACTAGCTTATTTTTCTTTTTCTTCAAAATATAAGCTGCAATGCTTGCTAAGACAAAGGCTAAAACTAGGCTAATAATAGAGATGGTCGTACCTGTATTTGGTAAGAATCCTAAGATCTTGCCTGGTTTCTTCGGCTCTGGTTGACTTGGTTTTTTAGGTTCAGGTTGACCCGGTTTCTTTGGTTCAGATGAACTTGGAGGAGTTGGTTGTTTTGGAGTTTCTTTTGGAACATGCTTGTTGGTAATCACAACATTTCCTTTACCATCCTCGTCGTTACGAGCTTCATAGCCCTTTGGAACACTGACTTCTCTCACTGTATAAGTGATGGTGTTTCCATTTGCTTTTTCATCTAAATCTGCAAAGGTATGGGTCCACTTGTTTTCAGCTGACAATTCTACTTCTTGACCGACTTTTTGATCATTGGCATAGAGTTGAACGTGAATACTCTTCGGACGAAGTCCATCCTTGTCATTTTCATCATCCCACTTCTTAGTGACCGTGACGCTTGTTTTACCAGGTGCATGGGTATTGGTAATGGTATAAGCAGCCTGATCGATCGCAGTTGTATAATCAGCTACCTTCTCTTCTTGGAGGGTATAGACGATTTCTTTTCCATCCTTGAATTTTGGTAGACCTGTGAAGCTTTCTTTCCAATCTGTCGCATTGGTGAGTTCTTTTTGAGCAACTTTTTCACCATTGGCAAGAAGATTCACCACGATACTTGCTGGACGAAGACCATCTTGATTGTCTTGGTCATTCCAGATCTTAGTCACTGGAATATCGATTACTTCTGGCGTATGGGTATTGGTCAAGATCGTGTGAGCAGCATCAGAGGTATCAGCAGTGACTTGGTAGCCTTCAGGAACAGAGACTTCTTCCACACGGTAGCTGATAGCTTGACCAGCTTTCTTTTCAGCTAATTTGCTAAAGGTATGAGTCCACTGATTGTCCGCTGACAACTCCACTGGATCTCCTACTTTTTCATCACCAGCATAGAGTTGAACCTTGATCGATTTTGGACGAAGACCATCTTGGTCATTGGCATCTTCCCATTTCTTCGTGACTTTCATCTCTGTCAAAGCCGGTTCATGCGTATTGGTCAAGACAACATTGGCCTTGTCCTTATCATTTACCGTTACTTTGTAACCATCTGGGACCGTTACTTCTTTGACGGTATAAGTAATGGCTTTTCCAGCTGCCTTGGCATCAAGGTTTTCAAATGCACCTTTCCAGTCATTCGCAGCTGAAAGTTCTACCACTTGATCCGTCGCAAGACCATCTTTGTACAATTGAACTTGAATGCTGGCTGGACGAAGGCCATCTTGGTTGTCTCCATCTTCCCACTTCTTGCTCACTTCTACTTTGGTCTTTTCTGGTTCGTGCGTATTGGTCACGACTACTTGACCTGGATTCGTTGCTTCGACGGCTTGTGTGTAGCCTTCTGGGACATCGATTTCTTTCACCGTATAGTTGATGACTTGGCCAGCTTTCTTCTCATCTAGGTTTGAGAAGGTATGGGTCCATTGATTATCTGCTGACAATTCAACAGCCTTACCAACCTTTTGATCGCCAGCATAGAGTTGAACCTTGATGGATTTTGGACGAAGGCCATCTTGGTCATTGGCATCCTTCCAGTTTTTCGTAACAGTGAGGCTCGTTTTACCTGGTTTGTAAGTATTGGTAATCGTTGTTCCATCAATCTTAGTGGTGTAATTGTCCACTTTGTCTTCTGTCACTGTGTAGACAACTTTTTGACCATCTTTATAGACTGGTAGGTCTGTGAAGGTATGAGTCCATTCATCTCCTTCACCAGTCAGATCAAGAGCTTGCACCTCTGTTCCATTTGCCAAGAGGTGAACTTTGATGGTCGTTGGACGAAGACCATCTTGGTTTTGTCCATCATCCCAGACTTTCTTGACTGTAACCGTCGTTGTCTCAGGAATGCGCTTGTTGGTGATGGTGGCTTTTCCATCTGTGAAGCTAGCTTCTTCTGTATCGACTGTATAATGAGTCGGTACTTTCACTTCTTTGACAGTGTAGGTAATGAGCTTGCCATCACTGTCTTTATCCGGAAGATTCGTAAAGTGGGCTTTCCAGTCTGTTGCAGCTGAAACAGCAACTGGTTTCCCTTGAGCTTTGCCATTCTTATAGAGTTGGAATTCCACACTTGCTGGGCGAAGCCCTTCTTGGTTGTCTTGGTCATCCCAAACTTTTGAAGCTTCAAGATCCAGATACTTGATATCTACTTCATTAGCGATCTCAACTGGAACTGCTTTGGAACCGACCGCTTGTCCATCCACTGTGACATGATAGATTTGTTTGTCTGCATCATAAGCAACAACTACTGCATGTTCAGTTTCATCCAACTTATAGTTTGCAGGGGCTTTGGTTTCTTTGAGTGTATAGGTTCCTTCTGTTAAGGTGTTAAAGGAAAGTTCTCCATTTTTATCAGAACTTGCCGTCGCAACAACCGCACCATTCGCATCTGTTAAAGTAAATTCAGCACCTTCAAGGACTTTCTTAGGATCATCCTTGTCCACCTTCTTGACGTGGAAAACAGCCGAGAAGATTTGTGCAGTTACGGTATTAGACTCACGATTTCCTTCATGACCTTTCGCCTTGTAACCAAACTGGTTATGGGCTTGAACAAGACCAGAACGACCGCCGTTATCTTCATTATCTTTGGTGCGTTTTTGCATCAAGGCCTTGACTTCATCGGTCAATTCACTTGGATTCACGACTGGGACACCAAAGCTTGCTTCTCCACGCGCAGGAATTGTAGTAGCAGCATTTGCAACTAACTTGATTCCTGTTACTTGACTGTAATCAGCCACAGCTGTCGTCCAGATATCCTTGTCAGCAGCTTGCGCCATGGTATCTGTCGTAACGCCTGTATCAGTTGTATAGTAGACCGTCCATCCTTCTGGAGCTGTCACTGGTCCACGAAGGATGACCGTGTATTCTGTCATCCGACCAGATCCATCTAAAGTGTTGACATCTTTGACTTTTGGCAAGATATCATAGATGACTCCATCTTCTACTGGTTTGTCAGTGTTATTTTTAATGGTTAGTTTATAGTTAAAGGTTTCACCCGGTTTGAAAGTACGTGTAACCGTAGAAGCATCTGAAAGGTCATCATTTTTAGCAATGTATTTCCGTGCATAGATTCCCTCAGCAGCCACAATTGTATAGTTTGATTGGGCATATGGAATCTTATCTGTTGTTGAACCATTCCCATTCAGATCGTAAACGTCTTCCGTTACCCGATCAGGGTTGGCATTTTCAAGATCGTGGATGCCGTTTCCAGCGACATAGACTTTATTTGTGAAGGTACCACCATCATCTTTCCCTTTCAGATCAGCCACGATAAACGGTAGACGCACGCGATTAAGATCTTTAAGAGAAGCTTTAATAAACTCTTTTTGATCCAAATGCATGATGAGAGCTGTCCGTCCAGAATTGTGGTAGTTTTCAATGACATCGTAGCTCTTTAAGAATTTCATACCTTTTTCATTAGAGGCAAGGTTTCTTTCAAAATCTTTATAGTCGACTTTAAGGGTATTTGGATCATACAGATCAATGATTCGCAGGTCTCCATAATCCTTATCAGGATCCAAGACCACTTTCGTTGCCATCAAACCAAAACGAATATTTTGTCCATCAGTATAACGAACATTATTATAATCCGTCGTTTTTGAAATCTCAAAGCTTTCCTTCAAAGGAATCAGCTTAAAGGTCCAATCTGATGTTTGGTCTTTTGCAACATTTGATTGTGTTTGATAAGTGACACGACCCGTATTCTTGAATTCATTCTTGGTCGCATCATTTTCATCGTAACGAGTCTTTTCTGGATCTTTGAAGCTTGTATAGGTATTGAGGCGAATTCCTTGACCAGATTGAAGGACAAAGTCATCCTTCATTTCCATCCGCCAACCGACAACTGTTCCATACTTGGTTAAATCGATCAAGCCATTGCCGTCTTTATCAGTTTCTGGCTGAATTTCTTTTTTACTACCATCGTCCAAAGTAAGGATCAAGCGTTTCACATATTTGCTAACAAACTCGCCATTCCCATAATTCCCTTGCATGAGACGAGCGTAATCAATTTTGGTAAATTTTAACCGAGAGTCCACTGTCTCATCATAGAAAACAAAATTCTTTTGTGGTGAAGGAGTTTTGTTATCAAAAGCGATGATCCACTTATAGTTTGCTGCTTTATATTCAGTTGAATCATAGATATCACCATCTGCTTTTTTGGCAAAACTTCCAGCCCCTTCCAGGTCACGAGAAGTCAAGCGGAAAATGAGAGAATCTTCAGCTGTAATATCTGGTTCTCCCTCTCCACGGTTAGCAGGGATCCCAACAACACTACCTGCATTTGTCAAATCCTTACTGAGAACATCCTTCAGCGTTTGATCCTTTTCTAATACCAAATCCGGGAATTTCAAGTAGAGGTAACTTGAATTCTTGATTTGAGTCATCAGATCTATGTGATACGTTGCTGGATTATCATTTGCTACGGCTGTAAATGTCTTCGAAACCGTTCCATCTCCATTGTCTACCCAACCTTCAGACTTAGCTGTATCTAGAACTGCTGTCCGGGTATTGCCATTTTTATCTGTATAGGTTGGTAACTTATCGGTGATGGTTGCTGACTCCAATTGACGGTATTGACCTTCATACTGTCCTTGCATTCCCTCCAATTGAAATGCAAATGGAACAGATGATGGCGTTTCAATATAATTTTTCCCGTCAGCCCCTTTAACCACTCCAGGCATAGCTTCGGCATAGTCCTTGGACATGGCTTCGTTCAAATTTTGGTTGATATACTTGGTCAAACGGTAGTCATTGTACTTGGGTTTCCAAATGATATCATTGAGCTTTGTTTCTTTTCCATTGATATTCAATGTTCCTGTAATATCCAATGAATAATTTGACGGTGCATAACCAAGCTTAAATTTTCCAATAAAAGGCAGAGTTAAGACTTCTGACTTTTGATAGTTGTTAAATCGGAGAGTAACTTGGTAATCATCACCAACTTTTGTAACCGTCGGTTTATCGTGTGCTGAGGCACTATTGAAGTCAGGAATACTAACTTCTCGTAGGTACTTCCCAGGGACCTTCAAGGTCACCGTTACTTCATTAATATCCGTTGTCAAATTCTTAGGGGTAATCTGGATGTAACCAGACATGGTGTCACCTGTATAATAGGACATTCCGTCTGGATGGTTCTGTTTATCTCCATACATAAGGGTAACATCCAAGGCCCCATTATCCCCGACTACTAGCTCATTGGCAAAGGCTGTGATAGCCCCTTGACCAAGCTGGCCTAGCATCATGAAAATTGTTAAAATGGCAAAACCTTTTTTCAAAAAGTCTTTCCATAATGAACGAAGCTTTTTCATGTCTTATCTCCTTTACTTTTGTTAGCCTTCCAAAAGGCCCTCCCTTTAATTTTATCACTTATTTTTTAAAATATCCTTTGCTTTTCAAATTAAATCATCACTATTCAATAATATAGACATTATTTGCAATGATGTCTATATTATAAATCACTATCTGGTACTGATTTCCCCTTTCTTCTATCCAAGGGCAAGAAAATAAAACATTTATAAACAAGGAGGAGCAGTCTGCCAATTCTTATTCTTCCTTGATTTTCTATATATAAAAAACTCAAACACATCTGCTTGAGTTTTGTACACCCTACGTTATTTTATCTAACTCTTCACCATTTGAAGGAATCTTTTGTTTTTCCCTTCTCTCTCGTACCCACAGCATGGCTAGTCCAAAGAGGTGACTACCAAACAAAGCAGTCACAAAAATCAGCTTGCCCCTATCTGGATAAGTAAGGGGGAGGCTGCTAAAGCCATAGCGAGCCCACTCGATAAAGATCGGATGCGAAAAGTAAAGAGCTATACTCATCTGCTTTAAATACTGTAAATCATAGCTTTTCAAAAAGGATGATCGCAGGCAGGCATTGACCAAATAAACGGTCACAAAAGGAAGAAGAAAGAAAAAGTTCTTATCAATTCCTTCGTGTTGAAAAATAATGATCCCTTCTAGACAGAGCAATCCAAAGGCAAGAGCTAGCTTTTGCCAACGGTGAATGCTAAAGGTTTGTGCATGAAATTGATCATACAGATAATAACCCATATAAATAAAAATGGGCGTGTAAAAGAGACCATTTCGCGCTGTAAAAAATAAATTGCTGTAGAGCTGGTAACCTTTGAGAAGACTTGTGGTGTCCAGATAAGCCGAATAGGTCTCGATCAAGCCCCAACAGTAAAGAAGAAAGGTGATCAACCCCGTCCAAACCATACCTAGGTGTTTGACCAATTGATTGACCAAAAACAAACCCAGCAAAAAGGCTGGGATATACCAGAGTTGGTAGCACATCCCCAGATAGATCAGTGCAATGAGAACACCTGCTGGAAAAAGATAGACCGGAAGATGGAGACTCGAGAAAAAGAGCCAGGCATAAGGAAGGTAAACAAAACTCCAAAACAAATAGGTTTTTACGATTTTGACCAGATAGGCCTTCATTTTCTGAGAATTCCCTAGTGATTGCTTGAGGAAAAAGCTGGCACAGACGGTAAAAAATGGCACCGCTAGCCGGCCGAGCATACTCTTAAGACCAAAATGCAGTGGCTCATAGGAGGTCAAGCGACCACTATGCACCAAAATCACTGCAATCGCAAAGAGGTATTGAAAAAAGCTGATACTAGAGGTGTTATAGAGGGGATTCTTTTGCATGGTCCTACTCCTTACCCAAAGCAGTTTCTATGGTTATTTTAGCACGAAAGGGAAGGCCAAGCAAGGAATCTTACATCCTTATCTACCTTTTTTCCTTTATTTTTGATATACTCAAAGCATGCATAAACAAACGATTATTGATTTTAAAGAGCTTGGATTGCGCCACCTTTTCACCAAGCCTATAAAGGAATTAAAAACTAGAAACCTCGACCAGGTAGAGGCTCTTCTTAGAGAAGTCGAAGCCTACCAGGAGCAAGGCTTTTATGCTGTTGGCTATGTCAGCTATGAGGCTGCTCCTGCTTTTGAGAAGAAGTTTGCTGTCCATCCAGCACCTCTTATGGGAGAGTATCTCCTCTATTTTACGATCCACGAGGAGGTCGAAACCCTTCCTTTCCCAGAGCACTATGAAGCTGTGGATCTTCCAGCCAATTGGAAGGAAGAGGTAGAGGCGCCTGCTTATCAAGAAGCCATCGAGACCATCCATCACCATATCCGCCAAGGAGATACCTACCAGGTCAACTACACCGTCCAGCTTTCTCAAGAGCTAAAGTCTGACCCTTTGACCATCTACAACCGCTTAGTGGTTGAGCAAAAAGCCCATTACAATGCCTTCATCCAGCACGATGATGTCTCCATCCTCTCCATCAGCCCTGAGCTCTTTTTTGAGCAAGACGACCGGCTGCTGACCACGCGCCCTATGAAGGGAACGACGCGCCGTGGTCTCACTAACCAAGCAGATCTTCAAGAAGCTGCTTGGCTAGAAGCCGATCCAAAAAATCGAGCAGAAAACATGATGATCGTGGATCTCCTCCGTAATGACATGAACCGGATTTCGGAGATTGGAAGTGAGCAGGTGACCCGTCTTTGCCAAGTCGAGCAATACTCCACCGTTTGGCAGATGACCTCGACTATTGAAAGTCGCTTGCGAGCTGAGGTCGACCTGGTCCAAACCTTCCGAGCTCTCTTTCCTTGTGGTTCCATCACAGGGGCACCGAAGATTTCCACTATGGAGATTATTCAAAAGACGGAGAAGGCTCCTCGAGGTGTCTACTGTGGAACGATCGGCATCCTTCTTCCAAAAGGGAAACGGATTTTTAATGTAGCCATCCGGACCCTTCAAATGCAAGGAAATCAAGCCATCTATGGCGTGGGAGGAGGCATCACTTGGGACAGTCAATGGGAAGGTGAATACCAGGAAACCAAGCAAAAATCGGCTGTTCTTTACCGGCAAGAGCCTCACTTTGAGCTCCTGACGACCGGCCGCATCCACCAAGGAGAGTTGACTTTCTTAGACCAACATGTAACACGCTTGAGAGAAGCTAGTCGCTACTTTGCCTATCCTTATGATGAACCCAAACTCCTGAAAGAACTTCAAGAAGAACTCGCTCATTTAGATCTCAACCTTGACTATCGTTGTCGGATTGCCTTGCAAAAAAACGGGACCTTTCACCTAGTAATCACGGAGCTGACCGACTTGCCAGCTAGCTATCTACAGGCCCAACTGACAGAGCAGAAGCTTGATTTAGCGACGCCATTTACTTATTTCAAAACGAGTCAGAGAGACCATCTAGGCCAGTCAGATCACGAGCAAATTTTCCATCTGCCAGATGGAAGCTTGCTAGAGACGACGATTGGCAATCTGGTGCTGGAGATAGAGGGACAACTCTATACCCCACCAGCTCACCTCCCCTTACTCGATGGCATTTATCGGCGCCATCTTCTTGAGACCCATCAGGTTGAAGAAAAACTCTTAACTCTGAACGATTTAATAGACGCCGATCGTATTTATGCTTGCAATGCTCTTCGTGGTCTCTACGAACTCGATTTTCAAAGAAAGGATTCCTGATGAAACTAATTTTTTTACATGGACTAGGGCAAGATGTCCTCTCTTGGCAAGGAGTCCAATTTGCACTTTCACCCTTGCACTCCAAAACTTTTGATATTTTCTCCCATCCAAAAGAAAGCTATCAGGAAGTTAAAGAAAGGTTGATGGAGCGCCTTCAGCAAGAAAGCGAACCCTTTATTCTGGTAGGACTCTCACTAGGTGGCGTGCTCGCTCTGGATCTCTCCAGACAAGACTTCCCGCAACTCAAGGGCTTGGTCCTTGTAGGAACACAATACAAACTCAACACCAATCCCCTCTATCGGCTCCAGATTCTCCTTTTTCGTCTGCTTCCCAAGCATGTCTTTGAAAAACAAGATGCCAATAAACAACAGATGCTTCAAATCTTAACCGAATTAAAAGGGCTCAATTTAACCGATACCGTTAAAGTTTGCCCTCTTCCTAGCTTGGTGATTTGTGGTAGCAAAGATTGGGCCAATCAATCTTCTTCTAAAAAATTGGCCAAGCTCCTGCCAAAAGGCCGCTATCAAGAAATCGCAGACGGAGGTCATCTACTCAATACCGAGAAACCCTATGAACTCGCGCAAGCCATCAAAGAGTTTGTTGCTGGGTTTTAAAATGAAGAGGCTGGGACAAAAGTCCTAGCCTCTCAATTATTTTTGGATTGTCGAGCAAGACGCAGTGGTTGAGTGGGCTCTACTACGCTGATTTCATCAGCTTTTACAGCCCTACTCAACTGTGCGGAGGTGGGACGACGAAATCGAATTCTAACGAATTACCGATTTCTGTCCCACTCTCTTTTTTTAGAAATATTTGAGAATTGCTTGATAGTTATTTGAAAAGCAAGCTGTATACTAAGAGTGTAAAGAAAATAACTAGTCATTTGGACGAAGGAGAAAACCATGGAAAAAGTATTAGAAATTTCCCATTTGAGTAAAAAGTTCGGTCATCAATACGCCTTAAATGATGTGAATCTCACCATTCGCAAAGGCGACGTCTACGGCCTGATCGGTAAAAACGGGACTGGGAAAACCACCCTCATCAAGGTCATCACCCAGCTGATTCAAGAAACTGACGGAAGCGTCTCTCTCTTTTCTTCTACAAATCGCTCCCAGTGGACGCAAGCCCTAAAACGGGTTGGTTCCGTCATTGAGAGTCCTGTGGCCCACAAGCATATGACCGCTTATCAAAATCTGGTCTACTATTGCAAGGCTCGCCATATCCCAAATCCCGACCAGGTCATCAAAGAAACCTTGAACTATGTCGGCCTGAATAATACGGGTAAGAAGAAATTCCGTGATTTTTCACTCGGGATGAAACAACGGTTGGGAATTGCGATTGCGCTCATTGCCAAACCCGACTTCCTCATTTTGGACGAACCCATCAATGGTCTCGATCCAGTCGGAATCAAGGAATTCCGTCAGATGATCAAGCGCCTCAACGATGAACTTGGAATGACCATCCTCATTTCCAGCCACATCCTCTCCGAACTCTATCTGGTTGCCAATCGCTTTGGCATTGTCGACCAAGGACGCCTGATCAAAGAAATTAGCAAGGCTGAATTCGAAGAACAAGGAGAAGATTACATCATCCTCAAGACTAGCCAGCTAGCCCTTGCCAGTCAACTGATCCAGGATCAACTCCATCACCGTATCAAGGTCATCGATAAAGATGGCGAAATCCATATCTTCGGACAGACTCACGATATTAAGGTCATTGTCAAAGCCCTCGTGCAAGCGGATATTGACGTGGACGAAATCTACTATGCCCGCCAAGATCTGGAAAAATTCTTTACGGACTTGGTAGACTAGTCAAACCACCGTCTTGTATTACTTATCCCACTTATTTCATTTAGGAGATTTATCATGTTGCATACTATTCAAGCTGATTTTTACAGACTTTTTCGCTCCAAAGGTTTTTGGATCACAGAAGCCATTCTCGTACTCAACATCCTGTCTGGAGTCATCTTTGGAGCTACCGGCCACGTCGGCGTCAATACGGAATCCAAATTACCCCAAGCGACTGAAGTTTGGACGGGCTTTAAAGCCTTGACCAACTACTCTTCCAGCATCAGTGTGACTATCCTCTTTACCATTATTGTCATCACCTTGGTTCTGGGAACAGACTTAACGCAAAACTTATACAAGAATAGTCTGGCCTATGGCGTTTCGCGCACCAGCTACTACTTTGCTAAAAGCGCTGTTGTCCTGACCATTGCCCTCTTCCAATTTCTTGTTTCTTATGGTCTCGTCTTCTTGATCGCGACCCTCTACAATGGACTTGGAACCATGCCAGAGCACTTCCTTGCTCATTTTGGACTGACCGTGCTGATTCAGTTCCTTTCCACCTTGGCTTGGGTCAGTATCATTTCCTTCCTCCTTTACGCTAGCCAATCCATCACCTTGGCCTTCGTCGGCTACTTCATTGGAAATATCCTCTTAAGCCTTCCTGCGCTTTTCTTTAAAGATATTGACATTCTCCACTATCTAAACTTGGAATTCCAATATTCCATGGTCCAAAGTACGACAGCAACGAACAACACTCTCTCGATTGCCCTTGGATTCATCCTTGTTTTCGGCTTCCTAGGACTCGCTACTTTCAAACACAAAGATTTATAACAAAAAGGCTTGAGCGATGCTCAAGCCTTTTTTCTTAGTGTAATGGTCAAAACAAACCAATCTGCCTCTGTTGCCAGTTGCAAGTCGCCTCCTAAGATCTCTACAAAATTTTGAATAATGTAGAGACCCAAGCCAGAAGACTCTTCTGTATCCGACAGATTTTCTGAGTAGAAGCGACTAGCCAACTGGTCTAAGTGCTGGATCGGTTGTTGCACAATATTGCGCAGCTCGACCCGAATCGTGTCCTCATCCGACATCAAGGTCAAGCGGGCCTGATCCTTCCCATGCTTGAGGACATTGCTGAGCATATTTTGCAAGAGGCGCTCCCAGAGCTCTGGATCCGTAGCATAATGAAGATGCTCTTCTAGCTCTACCTCTAAGGCAATCCCCGCCTCAGACAGGCTGTCATAATACTGGAACAACTGCTGGGTCAGGACTTGGCTGAGATCGACGTCTGAAATCCGAGGCTGAATAGCTCCCTCCATCAAGCGTCTGTATTCCAAGAGAGATTCCAAACGTTTTGAGACGACTTGAAGATTGGAAGCAATTTTCTTCAGCTTTTCTTCTTCCTGCGTCCCTCCTTTGATGATTTGTTGGGTATAGCCCGATGCAATGGTCAAAGGTGTCCGAATATCGTGAGCAATATTACTGATGGCCATATCCAAGGTCTTTTTCTCTTGAAAGGCAATCCGATTGGTCCGCTCGATCTGATCAAAGAGATCACTGACCTGCTTGGTCAAGGCGACCAATTCTTTTTTTGAAACACGCGACGTTAACCGTACTCCACTCCCATTTTGAAGCTTCTGTTGAATCTGCTCCTGCAAATCTGTGATAGCAGAGAGTAGGCGAAGGTAGCCCAAGCCCAAGAGAAGGACAAGGACGACAAGAATTAGAACTAAAACCCACATTACTTGTCTCCTTTCAAGCGAACACCCAAGCCCCAGACGGTTTCAATATAGTCCTCATCTGGATCAAGCTGGGCAATTTTCTTTCGGAGATTGCTTAGTTGTGCATTGAGGGTATTGTCACCAGGCAGATAGACTTCTTCCCAGACCGCTTCATACAATTCTTCTTTGGTGAAAATCTTCTTTGGATGCGCCAGTAAGGTTTCAAAAATTTGAAATTCTTTTTTGCCCAAGCGAAGCGTCTGTTCGCCGGACTCCAGTTCAAAGGTTTCTGGATTCAGGACCAAATTCTTAAAGGATAGCTTTTGCGACGCATGAGATTCCTGTGCTACCGTTGGTTGATTTCTCAGCTGCACCGTCACTCGAGCAGCCACTTCATCCAGATTAAAGGGTTTGACAATATAATCATTGGCCCCTGCAAGGAGGTACTGGCTAATGAGGTGTTTGTCTCCAAGAGCGGTCATCATGATAACCGGCACCTGACTCTGCAAACGAATCTCCTCAAGGACCTGGTCCCCATTTTTCCCAGGAAGCATAATATCCAGAAGGACCAAATCAACAGCTTCTTGCTGGAAGAGTCGCAGCCCTTCTGTACCTGAAAAAGCCTGAAGGACCTCATGATCTTCACTTAAGAGACTGTATAAAATTTCTTGGATATCATTATTATCCTCGATTAATAAAATCCGTGCCACTTGCCTCGCTCCTTTTTTCTTTTCTTGCGAAATCAGTTCTATTCCCCTAGCCTATCAAATAAAGGGACCTTCGTCAATGAAAATCTGATAAAATTCTATTGTCTCCAGATAGATCTGCATGTTAGATCATCACAAGATGAACTTGACGATCCTTTCTTTCAAAGGGTATAATAGGACCAATGACACAATAGGGAGACTCATCTATGAAAAATAATGCTAAAACTAAAATCAGCCTTGTATCCATCCTCGTCATCCTGGGTGTTGCTGCAAGAATGATGCGAGTCATCCACCGCCAGCAAATCAGGGAGCAAAACAGACAAACCATTCAAACGACTAAAAAGGTTACAGAGTTTCAGAAAACACTAGACGAGGAAGAAACGAAGAAACGGAACGAAACCTTCAACAAGATTTATAATGAATCCCTTGTTCGGAATAAGTTTGAGAATTGGCAAAAAGTCGATGAACTTCATGGTTTGGGACAAAGAACTGGGCAATTTTATATCTATAACTTTGAAAAAAAAGAAGAGATTCTCTTAGAGAATACTGATCAAGCATTTGTTCTACCTATTCGACACAAGAGTGATAACGTCACATTTTAGGCTATCTTTGCCCACAAGGACGGTCAGTGGCACATCATAAATCCAGACGGAAGTTCGCAGTTGCAACTAGGAGAAGCCAGCATTTCCGCTGAATCTAAGTTTGTCATCGAAAACAATGTCTTAGACTACGACCAGTAAATCAGTGACGACTTGCCTTAACTACATACAAAAAGCTTAGGACCCCAACTTGTGGTTGGAATTCTAAGCTTTTTAGTTTGCTGCCAGAGAGTCATCCAGAAGATGGTTTAGCTCTAGAGGAGACTTTTATTTAACAGAAGCCCCATTGGTCTCAATGACTTCTTTGTACCAATAGAAGGATTTCTTACGTGAGCGGGCTAAAGTTCCTTTTCCTTCATTGTCCCGATCGACATAGATAAAGCCGTAGCGCTTCTTCATTTCTCCAGTCCCGGCAGAGACCAGGTCAATACAGCCCCAAGTCGTATAGCCCCAGAGGACAACACCATCTTCGTTAATGGCATCTCGCATGGCCTTGACATGGGCAGCCAGGTAGTCAATCCGGTAATCATCCTCAATCTCCCCTGCTTCATTTGGTGTATCAACTGCCCCTAATCCATTTTCCACGATAAACATGGGCTTTTGATAACGATCCCAGATAGTATTGAGGGTAATGCGGAGACCAAGAGGGTCAATCTGCCAACCCCATTCCGAGCTTTCTAGGTAGGGGTTCTTCAGAGAGGCAAAGATATTGCCCGCTGTTTTCTCCCTTTCAGCTGGATCCCCTGAAGCGACCCGACTAGCATAGTAGGAGAAGGAAATAAAGTCCACCGTATGCTCTTTCAACAACTGCAAATCCTGCTCGGTCATCTCAACCGTGATTCCCTGACGTTCCCACTCTTTCTTAGCATAGTTAGGGTATTCCCCACGCGCCTGCACATCGATGAAGAAATAGTTCTTGCGGTCTTCTTCTAGACCAGCCCAGACATCTCGCGGAGCACAGGTATGAGGATAGTTTGGTCCTGCTGCCAACATACAGCCCACCTTGTTGTTCGGATCAATCTCATGGGCAAGCTTGGTGGCAATGGCTGAAGCAACCAATTCATGGTGAGCAGCCTGGTATTTGACTTGCTCCTCATTCTCCCCTTCTTCAAAGCAAAGGCCCGCTCCCATAAAAGGCGCATGAAGGATCATATTGATCTCATTAAAGGTCAGCCAGTAGTTGACCAAGCCTTTGTAACGAGTGAAGAGCGTTCGGCAGAGGCGCTCGTAGTATTCCAACATCTTGCGACTACGCCACCCTCCATACTCTGTAATCAAATGCATGGGACAGTCAAAGTGGGTAATGGTCACCAAGGGCTCAATGCCATACTTGTGGCACTCCTTAAAGAGGTCTTCATAGAACTGTAAACCCGCTTCGTTTGGCTCCAATTCATCCCCTTGTGGGAAGATCCGAGACCAGGCAATGGACAAGCGATAGGTTTTAAAGCCCATTTCCCCAAAGAAGGCAATGTCTTCCTTGTAGCGATGGTACATATCAATGCCATCTTTAGCCGGGTAAAAATAGCCCTCTTCAAAATCGAACATCTTTTTCTGACCCGTAATAATCGCATGACGATCAGGCCCAATTGGTACCACATCCACATTGGCCAAGCCACGGCCATCTTCATTATAAGCTCCCTCACATTGGTTAGCAGCCGTCGCCCCACCCCAAAGGAAACCATCTGGAAATTGAAGTTTGTCGGTCATCTCTCTACCTCACTTGATTGGATAGTTCTATTATACCCCTCTCTAACCCAAAAGTCTTACAAGATCCTAGGAAAAACCGAACCTATTCTAAGGTAACTATCGCTTTCATGCAACACAAAAAGATCGGATGACTCCGATCTTTTAATAGTTCATATTCTCATATTCTGTTTTAAGAATAATTATGGTTAACTTCAAATGACTAAGCATCCTATTTCATACGATAAAAATCAATGACTAGACCGGCAGGGCCTTCAACTAGCAGACTTTCTGTTCCCCAATCTGTTACAGCTGGTCCGTTTAAAACCTGGATACCAAGATCTTTCAACCGTTGGTAGTTCTGATTTAGATCCTCAACCTCGATATGAAGAATGATTCCTGACTGAAAATCTTCCAAAGGAATCAAATGATTTTGGGATAACATTAGACAATGACTGCCAATCGTGAACTGAGCAAAACTATCATCAGCATAATCTGCCTTTTTATCCAAGATATGCTCCAAGTCAGCACAGACTTGGGGAACATTTGAAACGATGATATCTATTTGATTTAAATTCATTTACTATCTCCATAAAAAGACCGGATTGCTCCGATCTTTTAAGTTTCCCTCTAAGAAAATCAATGCATAAAATCTACACTGTTTACTTTTGATTTTCGGCGAGAGGAATTATTTAATTGCGCGTGATTGCAATCCTTCTTCTTCCAAGAAGAGGCGGAATGGCACGAGCTCTTCAGCTTCGTATTTTTCCTTGAAGGCTTTGATGGCTTCTTCTGAGTGTTGTTTTGGATCCAACTCAAGTACTTCTACTGGAAGTGGACGGTGTTGAGTGATGTGAGCATCGATCACAACAGTTTTACCTTCTTTGTTCAATTTAACAGCTTCTGCAACAACTGCATCGATGTCTTCGATACGGTCAACTGTAAATCCTACAGCACCTTGCGCTTCAGCGATTTTCGCATAGTCAGCATTAGGAAAGTCACAACCAAACAAGTGTTTGTTTGTGTCTTCGTATTTGTCCTTGATGAAGGCATATTTACCATTTGAGAAGACAACGTTGATAACTGGAAGGTCGTATTGAACGTTTGTGATAACGTCTGGGTAGCACATGTTGAATGCACCGTCACCCATGATGTTCCATACTTGGCGATCTGGATTGTCTTTCTTAGCAGCGATACCACCAGGAAGGGCAATACCCATTGTCGCAAAGAGTGGAGATGTACGCCACATGTTCTTAGGTGTCATGTGAAGGTGACGAGTAGATGTTTGAGTAGTGTCACCGACGTCGATTGAGTAGATAGCATCTTGATCAGCGTATTTGTTGATAGCGTTGTAAACTTGATACAATTGCAATTCACCCTCAGTTTTACCTTCGAGTTTGTTCATGTAATCGCGCCAGTTTTGGTTGTTCTTCACGTTTGCACGCCACCATGGAGTAGACTCAACTGGGTTTACTTTATCAAGGATAGCTTTCGCTGCTTGACCTGCATCACCAAGGATTGAAGCGTCAAGGGCGTGACGTTTACCAAGTTTGTAAGGGTCGATATCCACTTGGATGAATTTTTCAGTGTTTTTGAAGGCTTCGTAAACTTCAGCAAATGGGAAGTTTGAACCAAGGAAAAGAACTGTGTCTGCTTCAAAGACCACTTCGTTGGCTGGTTTCCAACCAACACGGTAAGCAGAACCTGTCAAACCTTCATAGTTCCATTCGAAAGCTTCGAAGTTTTTACCAGTTGTGATGATTGGTGCTTTGATTTTACGTGACAATTCAGTAATCACTTCACCAGCTTTAACACCACCGTAACCAGCATAGATAACTGGACGTTCAGCGTTGTTCAAAATTTCAACAGCTTTGTCGATTTCAACTTCGTTCAAAGCAGGAGCGATGAATGAACGCTCGTATGAACCTGATCCGTAGTATGAGTTTTCGTCGATTTCTTGGAAACCAAAGTTTACTGGAATTTCAACGACAGCTGGACCTTTTTTAGAAACGGCAGCACGGCAAGCTTCGTCAATCACTTTTGGCAATTGCTCTGCGTAAGCTACACGTTTGTTGTAAACAGCGATACCGTTGTACATTGGGTTTTGGTTCAATTCTTGGAAGGCATCCATGTTCAATTCGTTAACTGGACGTGATCCAAGGATAGCAAGGAATGGAGTGTTATCCATAGCTGCATCGTAAACACCGTTGATCAAGTGAGTTGCACCAGGTCCACCTGAACCAACTGCAACACCGATAGATCCGCCAAATTTAGCTTGCATAACCGCTGCAAGAGCACCTGTTTCTTCGTGGCGAACTTGCAAGAAACGGATATCTTTGTCCTCAGCCAAAGCGTCCATCAATGAGCTAAGTGTTCCTGATGGGATCCCGTAGATCGTGTCTACGCCCCATGTTTTCAATACATTAAGCATTGCTGCAGATGCAGTAATTTTTCCTTGAGTCATTCTAACTCTCCTTTAATTCTATTTTGATCCCTTAAAATGCAGCATAGCGCTTCTACTTCATCTTTGCGATCATCTCGCCTTGAAAATGAGTTTTTTCTGACTTTTCTCATGAAAACGATTTACAAAACGATTACAGTATTAATTTATCACAAAGAGATTCACATGTATAAGGATCTGCTCAGAGATGCTCAATCCCTATTCCATAACAGATGCTCTTTTTGAGAAATTTTCACAAACTATCCTACAATAGGGTATTTTACTATAGTTTTATACCTATCCCTTTTCCTTGTCGTTCTAGGAAAAAGAGAAAAAGAGTGATACAGAATTCTGTACCACTTCTTATTTTCATTAATCAATCTTTGCGACATTGAGGAGCAGCGAGCTAGTCAAAACAGACACAGAACTAAGGGCCATAGCAAGACCTGCTAGTTCTGGATTGAGGGTCAATCCCAGTCCTACAAAGACTCCAGCAGCAATTGGAATCCCAAGGATATTGTAGATAGAGGCCCAGAAGAGATTGAGTAAGATGCGACGGAAGGTCTTTTGACTCATGTCAAAGGCGCGCACAACGCCAAGCAAATCATTTTGCGTGAGCACGATGCCACCGGACTCGATCGCAATATCCGTTCCAGATCCCATAGCGATCCCCACATCCGCGATCGAGAGAGCTGGAGCATCATTGATCCCATCTCCAACAAAGGCTACCTTACTACTTTCTTGCAGTTTTTGGATGGCGCTAGCTTTTTCTTGAGGAAGGACATCAGCAATGACGGTGTCAATTCCCACTTGCTTAGCAATAGCTTGGGCCACCCGTTCATTATCCCCCGTTAACATGACCGTTTTCAAGCCCCGTTCTTTGAGCTTTTTGATCGCTTCTTTTGAGCTAGCCTTCGGAGCATCTTGAATGGCAATCAAGCCAATCACTTGCCCATCCACAGACAAACTGATCACTGTTTTGGCCTGCTCTTGCAAGTCTACCATCCGTTTTTCAAGCTCCGGATCCATCGCTGTCCCGTCATGAAGTTTGCCATTTCCCAAGGTCACCAACTGCTGGTCGATCTGACCTTGGACCCCTTTTCCTTCAATCGCTTGGAAGTTTTCCACAGGGGTTAGCACCAAACCTTTTTCTTCTGCTCGTGATAAAACCGCTTGTGCTAGGGGATGTTCTGAAAAAGTTTCAAGACTAGCAGCCAGTGTCAAGACACGCGCTTCATCTCCTACAACATCGGTTACAAGTGGTTGGCCAATGGTAATAGTCCCTGTCTTATCAAACACAACGGTTTGAATCTTTTGCACTTCTTGAAGAACGGTTCCATTTTTAATCAGAACCCCCATCTTGGCACTACGGCCGGTTCCGACCATGAGGGCTGTTGGGGTTGCTAAACCAAGGGCACAAGGACAGGCAATAATGAGGACAGAGACTGCGTAGAGCATGGCCTCTTGAAGCGACGCGCCCAGAAGCACGGACCAAACCCAGAAAGTCGCAATGGCCAAAATCGTCACCACTGGAACAAAGATACCTGAAATCTTATCCGTCAAATCTTGAATGGGAGCACGACTGGATTGGGCCATTTTGACAAAGTCCACAATTTGAGATAAGAGGGTCTCACTACCGACTTTTTCAGCCTTAAAGAGAATGGTCCCATTGCTGTTGATAGTGGAGCCAATCACTGCATCACCAACTGATTTCTCCACAGGCAAGCTTTCACCTGTCACCATCGACTCATCAATGGTCGTACTTCCTTCTACAATCGTCCCATCAACCGCAATCTTTTCCCCAGGACGGACCCGAATCAAGTCATCAATTTGGATATCTTCCGCCGGCACCTCGACATAGTTCCCATCACGGAGAACTTGAGCCGTTTTTGCCTGCAAATCCAACAACTTTTCCACAGCCTCGGAGGCATTGTTACGCATCCGTTCTTCAAAGATTTGCCCTAAGAGGATAAAGAAGATGATAAAACCCGCAGCCTCAAAGTATACTGGCTGACCAGTAAAAAGGGCAAATACACTATAGACATAGGCTACCAGGGTTCCAAGAGCTACCAAGGTATCCATATTGGAATGGTGCTTCTTAAATGAGGCCCAGGCACTCTTGATAAAAGGAACTCCTGCTACCAACATAATCGGCGTTGTTGCTAGAAAAGTCCCCCAGCGACTGACTGGATGGGATACAAATCCTGCCATCATCCCGATCATCAAGATCAATAAGGGAAGAGTAAAGATACTAGTAATCCAAAAGCGACCCAGTAAACCTAAGACACGACGGCGTTTTTCCACAACCGTGTAGGAACCCTTTTGCATCTTCATTCCACATGAAAACTCGAAGTCCCCTGTTTCTGTCGGGGTAAAGGATATCACCTTATCCACACCGACTTCCAAAGGCTCTAAAATCCCCTGATCTTCAAACAAAATTTCCTTGTAACAGCCGGAAGGATTGACCCGATGGAAGGTGATTTCAGCAGGGATCCCTTTTTGAAGTTGAAATTCCTTTGGACTATAGCCTTTTTCTGCTGTAATACGGATCTTTTGCACTCCGTTTTTCACAACTGCTTTTTGTTTTTCTACCATACCTACTCCTTTATTCCACAATCATGTGACCATGCATCATGTTCATTCCACATGAATACCCATATTCGCCCGCCTTTTCTGGCGTAATTTCAATGACATGTTTTTCACCTAAAGGCAAATCTTCATGAACGCCAAAATCTGGAAAGATCACTTGAGCCAGACATGAAGATGGATCCTTGCGATTAAAGATGATCCGGGCTGGAACATTCTTTTTCAGGACAATGGTTTCAGGCGAATAGCCCCCCATGACTTCGACTTCAATTTCTTGATAACCTGATTTCTGACGAGCGTGGCCGCTTACCTTTTCATGCTCTGCAAAGAACCACCAAGCAATAAAAGCAACCAAAAGTAAACAAACAATACTAATCAACAATCCAAACATGGAATTTCCTTCTTTCTATTACATACAATTGCAAGGGACTGTTTCGACAGCCTCTGTTTTCTTTTCTTCGAGGACCTGCTGCAGCTGATTAAGATCTGTAAGCGTAAAGTCACTCTCCTGAATCAAGTTTTCAAGCACCTGGACAATCCTTTTGGAGCAAACCTTATCTTTCACATCCTCAACCACCAAGTCTAAACTCTGGTCCTGCTTCAACAAAGCCGAGTAGACAAAGGCTTTGCCAGATTTTTCTCTGGTCAAACAGCCTTTCTCCACCAAGCGCGTCAAGAGGGTCTTGATGGTCGACTTCGACCAGTCAAAGCGCTCGGACAAGACTGCAATCAAATCCGTACTGGTCTGCTTGCCTTCCATCCAGATAATCTTCATGATGCGCCATTCCGCATTGGAAATTTGCATGGCTTCTCCTTTCTAAATCTACATTTGTAAATCTTATGATGCTATTTTACACCTAAGATTTACATTTGTCGACCAAAAGTTTTAAAAAAACAAATCTTCCTTTGAAGATTTGTCTGATTGGGCTTTTTTCGCTCCCTATTCTTTTCTCTATAACGTCTCCTGCAGAGCTTGGGCTAGAATGCGGTAACCAGCCACACTTAAATGAAGGCCATCTGTCGTATAGGCTTCTGCTAACTGCCCCACTTCATCCAATAAAGACGAGTACACATCGACATAGCTGACCTGGTGGTAGGCTTGGGCCAATTCGTGATAGGCCTGGTTAAGGGCTTGAATTTTTTCATTGGTCCGCACATAGACCTTTTGTTTGTAGCGCTCTTCTTGACTCACCGGTAGAACCGAGATCAGGTTGATGTGGGTAAGCGGAAAGTCCCGCATAATTGCTTGTAAGACCGCTTCTACATTGTCCAAGGTTTCCTTTTGAGGAATTTCTTTTCCGATATCATTGGTCCCGATCAAGAGAAAGATCTGATCCACCACCGTTCCAAAGACATGGGCGTCTAGATGCTCACGAAGGAGATCCGTCTTATAGCCTCGCACTCCTCGATTGACCATGTGCTTGGGACTTTGTAATAGTTCATGAATGGGAAAATACTCTACGATGGAGTCTCCAATAAAGATCAAACCAGGCTCCTTCAGAGGGGCTTGATTGAGTTCCCGATAAGTTGTTACGATTTTCTCCTGCTCCTTTAAGAGCCAGTCTTCTAACAGTTGTACCGCCATCTAATTCTTTCCTTTCACTTGTTCCCAGGGGGTCAATCCTAGATACTCTTCGATCACCTGGTAGACACCACCTTCCTGATGGCTCGGTGCTAGGTGTTTGGCAACAGCCTTGACAGCTCTTTCTGCATTGGCCACCGCATAGGAGTGAGCAGCCATTTCAAGCATTTCGATGTCGTTTCCACTATCCCCAAAGGCCATGACCTGACTAGCATCAAGCTGCCATTTCTCCATTAATTGAGCCAGTCCCCAAGCCTTGTGAATACCTGCTTGTAAGAGATCCATGCTCCCAAAACCGCTCGAAACCGCCATCAGCTGATCTCCAAAAGCCTGCTGGACTTCCCGACGCACTTGATCGAGACGATCCAAGCCAACAACCAAGCTCATTTTAAGCACCTGATCAAATAGATCTGCTGTCAATTCGGGGACAAACTTCATCCGCTTGTACAAGGCTTCAATCACTTCCGGCTGCATGAATTTCTCAACTTCTGTAAAGACCGTTCCTTCCTTGACAAAGCCACCATTGACGGCTGACACAACCAGCTGGTCTGAAATTTCCCGCCCCTTAAAATAAGCAAGAACCGCCTCTACAAGTTCTCGATCCCAGAATTTTCCAAGAATCATCTGGTCATCCTCAAAAATCCGAGCTCCGTTGGCGACGACCAGGGTCACCCGCTTGACCAAGGGACCCAAGAGCTGGCGCATGCGATGGATTTCATTTCCCGTCGCAATGACAAAGCGAATCCCTTTTTGATCCAAGTGGTCCAACAGCCTTTCCAGACGCGGAAGGTCCACCTCTCCTCGCTCATCTAATAAGGTTCCATCCATATCTGTTGCAATCAACTTAATCATACAATCTAACCTTTTCCCTTTCATAGGGTGCAAACTATCTGTTCCCATTATACCACAGATCAAGCAAGTCAAAACCACCCGTGAAAACAGGTGGTTTACTTTTAGTCTGAAAGTTGCTACTAAAGACCAAGTGATATCATAAATATAATCCCTTTTCTACACTTTCCTGAACCAACTCTTCCGTCAGTTTCCATAACGCTTTGGACTCATTTTTTATAAATTTTTTCTTTTCTAATACCATCTCTGAACGGATATGATCGGGATTATAATTTACTTCTGACACTTCCAAGTGATTGATCAGTGGTACCAAAGCGTCAATCACTCTTGCATATCTTGCCTCAGGACTCTGTCCTTTTTCAAACTCCAACCACAAATTTTTCATATTCAAATAGGTTGCTTCTGGAAGGAGGCTCATTGTTTTTTCTATAGATGCTAGCTCTCTATCATGAGCATGAACCTTTTTTTCATCATCAAACACCCAAGTATCTCCGGCATAAATCTCACCTAAATCATGAATCAATAACAGAAACATGACCTTTTCCATATTCAATTTTTCAGGATAATAATCTTGCAAAACCATCGCAGCTATCGCACCCTGCCAGGAATGCTCGGCACTATTTTCAAACCGTCCATCAAGGGTTCTATTAAACCTTGTTACTGACTTTAATTTCTCGATTTCTTTAATAAAATCAACTGTCTGATTCAAATCACTCATGGCGACTCCAACCTCCCTATTCGAAATTACGACTATCATACCAAAAATCAGGTTTTCCATAAATGAATTCCCGTATTTGCAAAAAGAAAATGTCCCTCCTTTTCCAAGTTCTTCCTTTTTTCTAACAAGAGCAAGAAAAAAGCTAACCGATCCTGACCGGTTAGCTCAGAAGGAAGCTCCATTTTGACAGTGGAGCTTACTAAAATAGGAATCGTTTTTGGCAACACAAACCAGTTTAGGATTATTCACTGCTCGTTCTTCAAATTAAAGTCTCTATCAATTGACCCTCTTTTAAAGCAACGACGGTTGAACAAATCGCTTCAATTAACGACTGATTATGACTAATAAATACTATCGTCATATTTGTTTCCTCTTGAACTTTTTGCAAAACTTGTATCACTTTTTCCTGATTCGCATCATCTAGCGAACTCGTTATTTCATCACAAATCAAGCACTCTGGTTGTGCGAATATTGCCCTTGCAATGGCACACCTTTGACATTGCCCTCCGGATAATTGATGAGGATATTTTTCTAACCAATCCAATTCTAACTCGAGATTTGTAAATAATTCCTGTATCATTCGAATCCGTTCTGAACGATCCTTTATTTTTCGAATAAATCTTAATGGTTCTTCTAAGCTTTTCAATATCGTTTGATTCGGATTAAAAGATAATAAACTATTTTGGAATAAATATTGAACTCTTCGATAATAGCTTTGTTTTTCTTGAGCCAATACTTCTCTTAATTCTTTTCCTTCAATCAGAATATGGCCTTCATATGGAATAAAGCCAGATAAAATCCTTGCAAGAGTTGTTTTCCCAGCTCCTGAATGTCCGATGATCCCTGTCACTTCATATTTTGGAATATCAAGTGTAAGATTTTTAAGAATAACATTCTCATCTTTATAATGACTTGTTACATGTTTCAATTGGAAGAATACTTCTTTTTTCTCATTCGATAATCGATTAAAATTGAATTTCTTATGAGAATCTTCCTTCTGTGCGACTAATTTCCCCTCTTCTAAAGTCAACACTTTTGTACAAAATTTATACGCTAACTCTCGTTGATGAGTCACCATAATCGTTGCTGTACGATATTGCTTTGCAAGATGAACAATTAATTGCATCATTTCCATTTGCAATGGAACGTCTAAAGCACTAAAGGGTTCATCCGCAATGATTAATTTCGGATAATTGATAAACGCCATTGCAATCATCACTCTTTGCAACATTCCTCCAGATAATTCATGAGGATATAATTGTAATACTTTTTCTTCTAATTGAACCATTTTCAGTGCTTCAATTATTTTTTGAGGATTGGCTTCTAGCATTATTTCTTCCAACTGTTGTCCAATTGTAAATAAGGGATCTATGCTATGTTGTCCATTTTGAAAAATGATGCCAATATCTTGACGTAAATATTCTCTTCTCTTTTTACTAGATAAGGTCAACCAGTTTTCTTCTAAAAATTTCATTTCACTCGCATTCATCATGACCTTTTGATGAATATTCCCAAGTAAACATTCTAAAAAAGTCGATTTTCCAATACCGGACTCGCCAATTATCCCGATGACTTCTCCTTCTTTAATAGAAAAGTCTAAATTTTTGAGAATTACTTCCTGTCCGTATGAGGCGTTTAATTGTTTGACTTCAAAAATAGTCTTTTCCATTAGTCTTTTACCAATTTATTCGTAACTTGATAGATATCAGACGGAGATAGTTCAAAATGATGAATAGAATTGTTCATTGCTGCATGTAAGTTGACAAATCCAATGTAATAAACAACTGCTTCGTCTTTCGCATAGTCTTGAATTTTTGCTACTTCACTAGGTAGTTTATCCGCATCTTCTTCATGAGCTAAGGCAGAAATTTTTTCATCTAACCATTGATCTGAATTTTTCACATAATTCAATGCCCCATCACTCGATAAAGCTGCATTTAGGAAGTAATAAGGATCTCCCGTTGCCAATGTTAATGAGGAAGCTAATGCAATGTCATAATCTAATTGATTAAATCCATCGACAGTTTCTTGAATATCAATTTTCAAATCAATCCCTACTTTTTTCAATTGTTGTTGCAAAGCTGTAGCAATTTTTTCATTGGCTAATCTCTTATAGGTTTTTAGAACAATTTGTAATGGTTCATTTTGTGCATTAACTAGAATACCATCTGCATTTTTCGTTTTATAGCCGGCTTCTTCTAATAATTTTTTCGTCATTTCTGGTTGGTATTGTTTATTAGCAAAAGTACCACTTGAATAAATACTTGAATCTAAAAAGGCACCATCTGCAGGAGTTACATGACCTTTTAAGAAATCTTGTGTCAATTCTTTTTTATCAATCGCATATAAAATAGCTTGACGAACTTTTTTATCTTGCAATCTTGCTTTATTCAATTCTAAATGATAGGTTCTTGTACTTGATTGATTATACACTTGTACGGAAGAATCTTTCTTTAATGAATCCGCTACATCATCATTTAAATCTACTCCACCATCTACTTCTTTTGATTTAATCGCTAATTCCAATGTTTTTTGATCCGGAATTAATTGATAATGAACTTCCTTAATGGAAGCATTGCCACCCCAATAATGAGTCGAAGCCGTTAATGAAATGGAATCATTTGGTTTAAATTCTTTCACCTCATAAGGGCCTGTTCCTACAATTTTATCCTTACTTGTTGCATCTACAATGGCCGTTTTTGAATCCACTAATTCATGAATAAATTGAGGACTTGGTTTTTCAGTATGAACTGTAAAAGTTTGTGAATTATTCGCTGTATAAGTAGCTGTTTTAAAAATTTCACCTTCCTTATGATTTTCTCCTACTCTTTTCAGGCTAGCAATGACTGCATCACTATTAACAGGATTTCCATTTGAAAATTTTACATTTTCTTTTAAATGAATTTCCCATGTTTGATCATCAATCTTCTTATAAGAGGATGCTAACCAAGGTTCTACTTTAAAGTCATTTGTCAAACGAAATAAAGTTTCGCCAATCCCAAAACGAATGGTAAACCAGCCTTCCCAATCTTTTGCTGGATCAATCCCTGCTGTAAATTGAGGATCCCCAATTTTCAAAATTGAATTTTGGCTACCTTTTTGTTGTTGAGATGTTGGATGTACAGGTGCGCATCCAACTAATACTGCTGCTGCAATGATGCATAACAAATTTTTTAATTTCATATTTTCCTCTCTTTCGTCTGTTGAATCCAATGATGAATTCCGTTAAACATAATAATCGTTAGCGTAATCGCAAGTCCTGGAGCAATCATTAACCATGGCGCTTGTTCAAACGATAATCTTCCCTCATTTAACATAGCTCCCCATTCTGGTTGAGGGACTTTCACTCCTATTCCTAAAAAAGATAAGGTTGCTAAACTTAAGATCGTACTTGAAATATTGACGATCATATACGTCACTAATGGTCGTTGAATATTTTTTAAAATCGTCATCAGCCGATACCACAATGGAGCTCCTTGCATATACATCACTGTGACATATTCTCGAACTTTAATTTTACGAATTTCTCCTCTTGTTAATTTGGCATAATAAGGTAAATAACTAATGACAAGAGCAATGATCCCATTTCTTAACCCTCCACCTAATACTCCAGCTACCGTAATAGCTATGAGTAAACTAGGAATGGCTAACAAAATATCAATGATACTCGTTATGATTCTATCAATCCGCTCACCAAATATCCCTGCTAATCCTCCTAAAAGAATTCCTCCTAAATAAGATAAACCAACAATGAAGAGAGAAGCTCCAATCGAATATCTAGCTCCTACAATCACTCGAATAAAAATATCTCGACCAAAATCATCCGTACCAAACCAATGACTAGCATTTGGTGGACTTAACACAGCATTGGCATTCATCGTTTCATAGTTTAAAAATAATGTACTCCATAATAGTAATACAAATACTAAAACAATCATGCCAATTTTCCATTTTCTCTTATTTGTCATGACAAGTCACCGCCTTTAATACGGGTATCTGTCCTATTTTGTATTCCGTCAGAAATTTGAGTGAGCACTAAATATAAAAAGCTAATAGAAACTACAATCATTTGTACGAGTGGATAGTCTCTCGAACGAATACTATCCATTAATAACTTCCCAATTCCTGGCCAATAAAAAATGGTTTCTACTACAACGACACCCGCCATTAAAGAACCAAACGATAATAAGATAATGGTCACCATCGTAGGCAATATATTTTTCAATAAATGTCGTTGAAAGATTTTTGACTCTTCTATTCCACGGTAATAAAGCACTTTAACATATTCCTGTTGTAATTCTTGTTCTAACAAGACCGAAAATTGTTGAATAAATTTTGCACTCATTGGAATAACAAGCGTCATAACCGGTAATATTAAACCACTCCCCCCTTGTTTAGCTAGTAAAGGAACCCATCTTAATTGAACGCTAAATACATACATTAAGAAATAACCAATCACGAAAGACGGTAATGACATGTTGAAAAATAGAATCAATTGAAAGAGTGACTTTACCATCCGATTGTGACATCGTACAAAAAATATAGACAAGGGGATGGAAATTCCTAGTGAAACCATTAATGTTATCACTGCCAATTGAACCGTATTCATAACGGCTGGAATCATTAAATTCTTAGTCGGGATATCTGATATTAAGCTCTTTCCAAAATCTCCTTGAAGAAATTTAAGGAGCCAATTTCCATATTGTACAAGTAAGGGTTGATTCAGTCCCATTTCCTCACGCATGAGTGCAAGAGCTTCTGTAGAGACACGACCCGTTCCAACTGACATTTTGACAGAAGCAGGATCACTAGGAGCTATATGAATGAGTAAAAATACAAAAAATGAAATGGCAACAAAAAGTATAAATATGGTTAAAATTCTTTTCATTACTTTAAACAATTATTTCCACTCCTTACTTTTTAGCACATAGTAAGAATAAAGGTGTTGGATTATAAAATTCATCTTTTTCTAGATAAATCCTTTGGCTAATAGATCGATCAATTTGCAGAGAGTCAACTTCT
Organism: Streptococcus sp. HSISM1; assembly: GCF_000448565.1. Classification (GTDB taxonomy): domain Bacteria; phylum Bacillota; class Bacilli; order Lactobacillales; family Streptococcaceae; genus Streptococcus. The sequence continues at coordinate 1,394,957 of NZ_CM002128.1, forward strand.
TGATTTAATAAATATTGTACATCCCATTGAGGTCGTACTTCACTAGAAATGGATAAACTTCTTTGAATCCGTTCGCATTCTGTTAAAGTATCTTGACTTAAATGATGATGAGCATGATGCTGTGGTAAATGACTCGTATCCATCATACTAGAAGCACCATAATTTCCATCAATATTAATAAGTAACCCACCTTTTTTTAATACTCGAAGCCATTCACGATAAGCTTTCGGAACATCTGGTAATGTCCAAGTAACATTTCTTGCAATCACTATATCAAAGCTTGCATCCGCAAATGCTAGATTTTGAGCATCCATAGTTAAAAATTGTGCATCGAACTTTTCCTGTTTAGCAAAAACAGTAGCTAAATGGATCATTTCCTTTGTTAAATCAATTCCGATTACTTCATGTCCCATCTGACTTAAAATTCCTGTAAAGAATCCTGTTCCACAACCAATATCTAAAATTTTTAACAGTTTCTTTTGTGGTAAATATTTTTCAAATTCTGTAATCCATCTATCTTTTAAGGGACTATGAAACTCTCTTGTTCGTTGTTCTAAAAAAGAAGAACTTCGATTTGTCCAATAATGTTCAACTCGTTCATGCATGGTTTGTTCCATGGCCTTCACTTATCCCCCTTTACGATTTTGATACAAAACATTGGTGTTGCTCCGTAATTTAATTGTTCTTCATAATCCCACACTAAATCCCCAAAATTTTCTTCCGTTTCTACTGAAATCCCTTCCAGTGAAAAAAATAGTCTATATCCCATTGCGGTCTTTGTTGATAGGTCAAAGGTAATTGCTGAACAATCCAATCCATTTTTTCCTCATCAATCCCTTCACCTTGCCAATAATCTTCTAACTTCTCTTCAACAGCTTTTTGGCGTTTTTTTCAAATTCTTTTTCTAATGATTCATTTTGAAGAAACGCATACCAGTTTGCGTCAAAAATCAATAAGGTTCCATTTGGTTTCAAGACTTTTAACCACTCTGAATAAGCTTGTTGTGGTTTTTCTAGATTCCAAGTTAAATTTCGACTAACAATGATATCAAAACTTTCTGGTTTAAAATCTAAATTTTGGGCATCCATTTTCATGAGTTGGATGCTTGAATGGCCTTTGCCATATTTTTGAATATTCTCTTTGGCAACTTCTAGCATGTTATTGGAAACATCAATACCAGTTATAGTTGTATAACCTAATTCTTCTAAAATAATTGTGAAAAACCCAGGGCCTGTTCCTATATCTAACACTTTAACATTTTGGTTAGCTGGTAACAATCGTTGCAATTGTTGTTTCCAACTTTCTCTTTGAGTTCCTTCTAATTCTTTTTCATTCACTTTAGAATAGCCTGTGTACCGATGATTCCAATAGTTTTGTATTTCTTCTAACAGGTTCACATTTGTTACTCCCTTTTCAACTCACTTATTTAATTTCTGTTACAAGTTTACCAAAAAGCGTTTAAATTAATGTTAACAAATCATCACATCGAAACTGATTTTTTTAATGAAACGTATGTTAACAAAAAAGAATTCCAGTTTAAAGGCAATCCCCTCCTTTTCCTAGTACATCTTTTTTCTAACAAGACTACAAGGGCAATTAAAAAAGCTAACCTATCCTTACTAGTTAGCTTCTATTTTTTACCTAACAAAAGCCCAAATAATGGCAATCAACACTGCTGGAAGGAGGTTGGCGACCTTGATTCGTTTGCCCCAGATGAGGTTGATCCCAACACAGAGAATGAGACTGGAGCCAACCAGTGAGAGATTCGAAAGAGCTTGTGGGGTCATGATCGGTGCGATCAAATGGGCCAACAGCGTGATCAAGCCCTGAAGGATCACGAGTGGAACCACCGCAAAGATCGCGCCCTTTCCTTTTGAAACGGTCAAGACCAAAACGATAACCATATCGAGAATAGCCTTGGCCAACAAGGTCGAGGTGTCGCCTGTCAAGCCATCCTGGACAGCTCCGACCACCGCCATAGCCCCGATACAAATGGTCAAGGCCGTGGTCATAAAGGCATCGACAAAGCTGGTATCGCCTTGGTTGCCCGTCTTTTTCTTCAGCCAGTTTCCCAGGCGCTCAAAGCCCTCCTCAATCTTCAAGAGTTCCCCGATAACGGTCCCGATCACTAGACTCAGAATCAACATCATACTGCCGTGACTTTCCACATGACTTCCATGCACCACCAGCATCTTTTCCAAGGTCCCTGCGATGCCCAAGACAAAAACAGCAACACCCGTCACTTTCAGAAGGGTCTCATGAAAATCTTCTGACAAACGTTGACCGATGAGCAATCCTAAAAGCCCACCAAATACGACCCCTAAGGCATTATAGAGGGTCCCTAAACCGATCATTTACAAACTCCTTCGTTCATTTTCATTCTTTTTCAATTTCTTTTAAAGACCAGTGTCCCGTCTCTTCATACTGGTCAATCAAGTCCTTGGCTGTTTGCGTGATCGCCTCTGGATAATGCAGGCTTTCTAGGGTATTGACCGCATTCTTGGTCACGGCTGACCCCGGCTTGATCTGGTAGTCAAAGACGATCTTGCCATCCACATAGCGACTGTCAAAATGGTAATTATCATTGACCTCACCAGAGGCTGCGACTAGCTCAATATCATGACTGGAGATCATGTAGAGGCAGTTTTGGGCAGCCAACCAGCGGACAATCCCAAGGCCTGATCCGATCCGCTCGATGGTATTGGTCCCCTTAAAGAGCTCGTCAATAAAGAAGTAGTGAAAACCAGGCTTCTTCAGATGCTGAATCATACGTAAAATAGCTTTACTTTCGGTGATGAAGTAACTATCTCCAACTTCAATATCATCACTCACATCCATAGCCGTTAGGACATGACCGTAAGGAAGGGCCAATCTTTCACCATAGGCAAAGCCTAATCCTTGAGCCAGAATGGCATTGATGGCGACAGTTTTCAAATAGGTCGATTTCCCGGACGCATTGTCCCCACTGATGACCATGTTTTTTGAAAATGCACATCATTCGCAATCGGATTGGACAGCAAGGGATGATAGAGCGTCTCTCCCTCAATGCCACCCGTTTCCGTAAAGACTGGCTGGCAGACCACTTCTAGGTCTCGCTTGTGGCGCAAGAGACTAATGGCGACTTCCATCTCCCCTAGCAGATCCAGAAGCTTCTGGGCCTCTTTTTGATAAGCCTTCACCTGATTGTAAATATAAACCTGAGCGATCTGTGGGAGTAAAAAGAGGACGTTGAGGTAGAGGAGAATAATTTCCATCTCAGAAGTCCCCGTTGGACTCTGCAAGACACTGGCAAGGATACGCGTTTTCTTAAAGGGTTTGACCGCTTGCTTTAGTTCTTCCTGTTGTGACAAGGCTAGATGGCTCAAGCGTTCTGCCGAAGCAAAGATGCGGACCAGATAACTAACATTGTCCAGACGGATTTTATTGGACCAATTGCGCAAACTTGAAAAGACGATATTAAAGACCACACTGATCACCAAGAGGGTAATCGCCCCAACCGGCTCAAAGGGGATGGCAAAGAGACAGAGGATTGGAAGGCAGGCCAAGGCTATATAGAGGGGCAAACCTGCATAATGCTTGCCAGGATTTGCGACAATGCTACGCGCCATATTGTGGTTCTTCTTGCCCAGTTGGTTGAAAATGACCTGGACCTTGAGCCGCAAATCGGGATGCTCTTCAAAGAAGGCTTCTAAGTCATGAAGCTGATCCTGAGGCTGGAATTCTAGCAGGCGCATTTTTTGATAGAGGGCTTCTGCCCCAAGGCTCGATTGGGTGTAATTGAGCTGATCAAAGACCGCATCCAAAGCCAAATCATGCCAGGTCTGATCATCCACTTGGCTATCGATCGTCTTTCCCTTAGCTGGATAAGCCAGACTGGCTATCAAACTTTCTTCCGTGTCTTTCTTACGAAAGAAAGGCGCTCCATCCCAAGCTTTTTTCAGCTTTTGCTTGAGGCGGATAGCCGTGAGAAATTTGGTTGCCCAAATCACCACCATCAATCCTAGGATCCCAAGCGGAATCCAGTTTACATTTCCTTCCATACTCTATTCCTTTCCACTCTGAGGCCAATCCAAGTGAACATGTTCCTTCATTTCTCGGTAAGCCGTGTCCACTCTCTCCTTGGTCTCCTCATCCAGCTTGTCGCGGTATTTGCCACCCTGGATAAAATCTTCCAAAATATAGGTCTGGTACTTGTACAACTCATAGCATTCAGGAGAATAGGTCCCCTTCGGAGTTCGACTGACCCAGGTTGGATGAGCAGTCGCTGTCTTAATCTTTGTCTTGCGACCGACCTTTTCGATGGTCACATCCATCAAGACTCCTCGCTCTGTCCATTGGGCAGTCTCCACATCCCCCATGGTTTCCAGACGCTGATTGGACAGGAAATTCCCCATTGAGTAGATGATGAGCTTGTTTTGACCATCTTTATTGACCACTTCAGCAGGCTCTACAACATGGGGATGCCCGCCAAAGACAATATCAGCCCCCCAAGAAACCATCTTATGATAGAGCTCTTTTTGCTCTTCTGTCGGCTCCAACTGGTACTCGATTCCCATCTGGGGCATGACAATGGTGATATCAGCCTCTTGCTCTGCCTTTTGGATCTCCGCCTTCATCCGCTCTTCATCCAGATCAGACAAGACATCTGCTTGCTCTTCTGGAGTAAGCGTCGTTTCCATTCCATTAAAGCCGTAAGCGTAGGCTAGAATAGCAATCTTGATGCCATTCACTTCCTTGATCACTAAGGGGGCCTGGCCTCTCTTTTCATGCGTGTAAACACCGACAGGGGTGATGCCTGCATCTTCAAAGGCCTTGGCTGTCGAATAGACCCCTTCTAGGCCTGAATCCAGGATGTGGTTGTGTCCCAAATCCATGACATCATAACCAGCATCCTTGATGGCTGGTACGACTTCGCTCGGCGCATTAAAGAGGGGATAACCTGACAAATAGTAATTGGAGTTAATGGTTCCCTCAAAATCGCCCAAGGCCAGATCCGCCTTTTGTAGCCAGGGTTTGACATACTCATAATTTTCATGAAAATCATAGCTTCCGTCTTCCTTTTGTGCACTCATATAAACCAGATCATGATAGAGCTGGTCTCCATTCGCCATGATCCGCGCTGTATGAGGAATCTGATCAGCCGGTGTTTTTGCCTTGTACACAACTTCCGGTCGTTCGGTTGCGGTGATCGGAAAGCCTTGGAACTTTTGCACCCACAAGATGGCATTGGCCACGATAAAAACGACTGACAAGAGCACATAGACAAACTGTTCATTCGTCAGCTCAATCCTTGAAAAGAGAGGATCAAAAGCCCAATCAAAGGCCGCCGATAGCTCTTTTCCCATCGTTTTGATAGTTCCTTTCACATTCTCCCACTTCTCTAACATTCCTACCTCTTCTTCCTACCTAGTTTCTCCAATGATCCGCCAACAAATTGAGCTGTCATTGAAATACTTTCTCTTCATTGTATCACAATTTTTAAGAAGAGAAAAAAGAGAGCAGGACAGAAGCGCTATTGTTTAGAAACGCTTCATCGTCCTGCTCCTGCACAGTTGATGGATTCATGTAAATGATCGATCATCACTTCTTATCGTTTGATTTGGACAAGCTGATTGCAACCATGACAAGACTTAGGAAAAAGGCCGAAAGCAACCCTTTTGTCGTCTGATTCATAAAAGGTTGATGAAAGACAAAATGATTATAGGCAGTAAATCCTAATCCAATCAGAGTCACCATAGCCGAAAGCGCAAAAATCGATCGCCACAAATTTCTATTTTTCATCATAAACTCCGTTTTTCGATCTACTAGAAAGACCCTCTTATTTCAAAGCCTTTAACAAATATCCATAACCTTCTTGCTCCATTTCCTCTTTTGGAATAAAGCGCAGCGAGGCCGAATTGATACAATAGCGTAGGCCACCTTGGTCTTTTGGTCCATCGGTGAAGACATGGCCGAGGTGGGCATTGCCTGAGCGGGAACGAACTTCGATCCGCTCCATCCCGTGGCTATGGTCCTGGTAATAGTGGACGACATCTTTGGCAATGGGACGGGAGAAACTTGGCCATCCACAGCCAGACGCAAACTTATCCTTAGCAAAGAAGAGAGGCTCTCCAGTCGTAATATCCACATAGATCCCCTCTTCAAAGGTCTGATCATAGGCATTGTGGAAAGGACGTTCCGTCGCACTTTCTTGGGTGACTTGGTACTGTTCTGCTGTCAGTTTCGCCTTTAAGGTTTCTTGATCTGGCTTCTGATAGGCTGACGGATCAATCAAGGGTTGGGCTGCATCCGTCACATCGATATGGCAATAGCCTCCAGGATTCTTCTTGAGGTAGTCTTGGTGGTAGTCCTCAGCTAGGATGTAGTGGCGCAAAGGCTCTAATTCAACCGCTATTTTACTGCCCAGTTGCTTCTCTTCTTCCGCAAACACTTGGGCGATCACTTCACGATCTGCCTCGTCTAGGTAATAGACACCGGTCCGATATTGGCGGCCTCGATCATTTCCCTGCTTGTTAACGGACAAGGGATCGATCATCCGGAAATAGTAGAGCAGAATCGCCCGTAGGGTGATTTTATCTGGATCGTAGATGACTTCTACAGTCTCTGCGTGATCCGTTTCCTTGATCAGTTGGTAGTTGGTCGTTTCTACCTGGCCATTGGCATATCCCACCGTCGTCTGTTCTACACCAGGGATCCGTGAAAAATATTCCTCTAAGCCCCAAAAACAGCCACCTGCTAAATAAATCTCTGCCATCTTTTTTCCTCGCTTCCTGCATTCCCCACAAGGAACGCTTCTTACTATTAGCTCCATCATAATCCAAGAGCCTCAGATTTTCAAGGATTCTGCATCAAAAATCCCTTCTACTATATGTAAAAGGGATTCAATCCTTCTTATTTTTCAAATAAGAAAAAGAGCGAGTAATAGAAGTTCCAAAACGATAGGGTTAACTGATGTAGAAAATCATGAAGCACTACCATGACCAACACCTCCTCTGAATATCTGTAGACAAACTCTAGGCACATCAACTATAAAAGCACCATCGGTCCGTAGACCTGTAACTGAGGCTTCACAACCTCGTAATGCCAGTGATCATAAGCTCGCCAAGCTTGAAAGGCCTCTTCGTTCAAAGCTAGCCCACCCAGACCAATCAATAGACTGGCGGTCTGATAAAACTTTTCTAACTCAATCAACAGACGATTGTCTACCCGCCTAGCCTTTCGTAAACCATTCAACATCTGATCTAGATTTTCTCGAAATCGAAGGGCATCTAAGCTGGGGGTGAATCCCTTAGAAAAGGCTGTTTGAAGAAGGGTGATCGTCGTCCTTGCCTCTTGAATCACGTCCCTTTCTTCCATAGAAATCACCTTCCTTTTCACCTCCATTGTACACCTTTTTCTCTCTATAAAAATGGAAAATTCCTAAAACTAGGAACAGAATGAGGTTGGGACAAAAGTCCTAGCCTCTCAATTATTTTTGGATTGTCGAGCAAGACGCAGTGGTTGAGTGGGCTCTACTACGCTGATTTCATCAGCTTTTACAGCCCTACTCAACTGTGCGGAGGTGGGACGACGAAATTGAATTCTAACGAATTACCGATTTCTGTCCCACTCTCAT
>NZ_CM002128.1:1403359-1407460 GCF_000448565.1 Streptococcus sp. HSISM1
GCCTAGCCTTTCGTAAACCATTCAACATCTGATCTAGATTTTCTCGAAATCGAAGGGCATCTAAGCTGGGGGTGAATCCCTTAGAAAAGGCTGTTTGAAGAAGGGTGATCGTCGTCCTTGCCTCTTGAATCACGTCCCTTTCTTCCATAGAAATCACCTTCCTTTTCACCTCCATTGTACACCTTTTTCTCTCTATAAAAATGGAAAATTCCTAAAACTAGGAACAGAATGAGGTTGGGACAAAAGTCCTAGCCTCTCAATTATTTTTGGATTGTCGAGCAAGACGCAGTGGTTGAGTGGGCTCTACTACGCTGATTTCATCAGCTTTTACAGCCCTACTCAACTGTGCGGAGGTGGGACGACGAAATTGAATTCTAACGAATTACCGATTTCTGTCCCACTCTCATAAAAAACTTCCCCAAGTTTCCACTTGAGGAAGTTCTTTTCGAAAGATTAGTCAATGTAATGCAATTTCCCACGGAAGTCTTCCAGGCTTTGGTAACCTTTTTCTTCCATGATGGCTTTGAGCTCCGCAGTGATGCGGTCAAAAGCTCCTACTCCTTCTTTATGGAGTGTCGTTCCGATTTGCACCATACTAGCCCCACAAAGGATATGTTCAAAAGCATCGCGACCAGTCAAGACGCCCCCTGTCCCCACAATCTGGATTTCTGGATTCAGACGTTGGTAAAAAGCATGGACATTAGCGAGAGCCGTTGGTTTGATGTATTCTCCACCAATCCCACCAAATCCGTTCTTAGGACGAATCACCACGGATTCATCCTCGATGTAGAGGCCATTTCCGATCGAGTTGACGCAGTTGACAAACTTGAGCGGGTATTTGTTAAAGATCGCTGCTGCTTGATCAAAATGAACGATATCAAAATAAGGTGGCAACTTGATGCCTAGAGGTTTGGTGAAATAGGCAAAGACCTCAGACAAGATCCGATCTGTCGTATCAAAATCATAGGCGATCTGAGGTTTCCCAGGGACATTGGGACAAGATAGGTTCAACTCTGTCAAGCCTTTAAAGTCACTATCTTGCACCTTTTTCAAGATGGTATGAGTTTCTTCAGGAGACATGCCGACGAGAGATAAGAAGAAGGTCCGGTCTGGATCCGTTTCTTGCAACTCCAATAAGTAATTCAAATAATAGTCCAACCCTTGGTTAGGTAGCCCCATTGAATTGATCGAACCAAGCGGCACATCTTGGTAGCGTGGCTCTGGATTACCAGCACGGAATTCTAAGGTCGCTGTCTTGGTCACAAAGGTCCCAGCAGCTGAGTTCTTCACTTCTTCTAATTCCTCAGTGGTCATACAGGCTACACCTGCCGCATTCATCAAGCAGTTGTCAAATTCAAAACCAGCAATTTGCGTTTTTGTCGATACCATCTTGTACTCCTTTTTTGAAACACCACCAACAGAATCGTTCGGGATGCTCTCTATTTTCTTCTTTCATTATACCATCACTTGGAAGCTTCCGGACAATCAAAGCTAAAAATTCTTCCAAACATTCGGACTTTCCTAGTCACGATAAAATTTTCAGAAAATTCAACTTTTTTCTTTACAAGCCAAAAAAAGTCTGCTATAATGATCCATGTAATAAAACATGACATTGTTTGTCAACTGTCTCAAAGCCACTCCCCTAGCGGGTTTGCTGGTTTTCGTTTCATTCACAAAGGAGAATTAACATGACAACTGCTAAAGAATATATCCAAAGCACTTTCGAAACTGTAAAAGCTCGTAACGGCCACGAAGCTGAATTCCTTCAAGCTGTTGAAGAGTTCCTCAGCACTTTGGAACCTGTTTTTGAAAAACATCCTGAATACATCGAAGAAAACATCTTGGCTCGTATTACAGAACCTGAACGCGTAATTTCTTTCCGTGTTCCTTGGGTTGACCGTGAAGGAAACATCCAAGTAAACCGTGGTTACCGTGTTCAATTCAACTCTGCTGTAGGTCCTTACAAAGGCGGACTTCGTTTCCACCCAACTGTTAACCAAGGGATCTTGAAATTCCTCGGTTTCGAACAAATCTTCAAAAACGTCTTGACTGGTCTTCCTATCGGTGGTGGTAAAGGTGGATCTGACTTCGATCCTAAAGGAAAAACAGACGCTGAAGTGATGCGTTTCTGCCAAAGCTTCATGACTGAATTGCAAAAACACATCGGTCCTTCTCTTGATGTCCCAGCCGGTGATATCGGGGTTGGTGGACGTGAAATCGGATACCTTTACGGTCAATATAAACGCCTTCGCCAATTCGATGCTGGTGTCTTGACTGGTAAACCTCTTGGTTTTGGTGGTAGCTTGATCCGTCCAGAAGCAACTGGTTATGGTTTGGTTTACTACACTGAAGAAATGCTCAAAGCAAACGGCGACAGCTTTGCTGGTAAGAAAGTCGTGATCTCAGGTTCTGGTAACGTTGCTCAATACGCTCTTCAAAAAGCAACTGAACTTGGTGCAACTGTTATCTCTGTATCTGACTCAAACGGTTACGTAATCGACGAAAACGGTATTGACTTCGACCTTCTTACAGACGTCAAAGAAAAACGTCGTGCACGTTTGACTGAATACGCTGCTGAAAAACCAACTGCTACTTACTACGAAGGTTCTGTATGGACTTATGCTGGTAACTATGACATCGCTCTTCCATGTGCAACTCAAAATGAAATCGATGGCGATGCTGCAAAACGTTTGGTCGCTCAAGGTGTGAAAGTTGTCTCTGAAGGAGCAAACATGCCAAGTAACATCGATGCCATCAACGTATACAAAGAAAATGGTATTCTTTACGGACCTGCTAAAGCAGCCAATGCTGGTGGGGTTGCTGTATCTGCTCTTGAAATGAGCCAAAACAGCCAACGTCTTTCATGGACACGCGAAGAAGTGGACGGACGTTTGAAAGACATCATGACCAACATCTTCAACACTGCTAAAACAACTGCAGAAACTTACGGACTTGGTAAAGATTACCTTGCAGGTGCCAACATCGCTGCCTTTGAAAATGTTGCAAATGCGATGATTGCACAAGGTCTTGTATAATCAATCGATATTTTTCTTTAAGGCCTTCGGGTCAAAGCCTCTCAACTCCTGAATCCAGTGTGTTTCGGGAGTTTTTTTATATCTAAAAGCCTCTGTCAAGACACCCCGTCCCAAGTGAGGAAAGCCATTTTTTAGATAAGGAACTCGACCGTCTCTAATGGGGAGATTTGAGCCTTCTATTTTTCTGTATCTTTTTCTAAAAAAATTTTATTTTTTTTACTTTACCCCCTTGCATTTTTAATAAATTAGTATTAAACTATAGCAAAAGGAGGTGTGCTTATGTTTCTTTTAGCTCAAGAAAAATCAGATACGATCGAATTCATTAAGTCTGAATTGGTCCAATTACTCTCCAATATGCGACAAGAAATCGCAGCTAGCCGTCAATCACAGACCGGCGCAGCTTGCCATCATATTGAATATTGCATGGACAAGATCCAAAGGGCAAAAAGTTCCGTAGCCATTGCCCTCCCGATCGAATCCTTAAATCTTGAAATCACGACGATGCTACGCCAGCAACTCATCGTCTTGCCACCAGAGGCTCGAAAAAATTGGGACCAGATTAAAAAGCTGGATTTCAAATACTGCCACTTAAAATAGACCAAAAAAGAGAGTGGGACAGAAATCGATAATTCGTTAGAATTCGATTTCGTCGTCCCACCTACTCAACCACTGCGTCTTGCTCGACAATCCAAAAATAATTGAGAGGCTAGGACTTTTGTCCCAGCCTCTTTTTTGTATTACATGATCCCGTTCTTTCCTGTCGGTAGGCTAATCCCTGCTTCCATCAAGGCATCATGGTAGAGTTTATAGTAGGTATGATAGACAGTCGTCTGGGTTCCATTTTGCGCAGTCATCGCAATTCGGAAGGAATAACGACCATTTTTTCGATCTGTGGGCCTAAAATCGTAGGACCTGTCAACACCTCTGGGTGTTTATCTTGTTCAGACTGATTAACCTGAGCAATCACCTGATAGATCTTGTCGAGATCGGTATTTGCATCTAGCGGAATATCGATCAGCACGCGCATATCACCACGTGAGAGATTGCTGACGACGGTGATGTTGCG
>NZ_CM002128.1:1408220-1427496 GCF_000448565.1 Streptococcus sp. HSISM1
CACCTACTCAACCACTGCGTCTTGCTCGACAATCCAAAAAATAATTGAGAGGCTAGGACTTTTGTCCCAGCCTCTTTTTTGTATTACATGATCCCGTTCTTTCCTGTCGGTAGGCTAATCCCTGCTTCCATCAAGGCATCATGGTAGAGTTTATAGTAGGTATGATAGACAGTCGTCTGGGTTCCATTTTGCGCAGTCATCGCAATTCGGAAGGAATAACGACCATTTTTTTCGATCTGTGGGCCTAAAATCGTAGGACCTGTCAACACCTCTGGGTGTTTATCTTGTTCAGACTGATTAACCTGAGCAATCACCTGATAGATCTTGTCGAGATCGGTATTTGCATCTAGCGGAATATCGATCAGCACGCGCATATCACCACGTGAGAGATTGCTGACGACGGTGATGTTGCGATTCGGGACAAAATGGAGAGTTCCATCAAAGTCCCGCACCTGGGTCGTGCGAATCCCGACACTGCTGACGATGCCGGCAATATTAATAGACCCATTCGTGAGACGAACATTGTCTCCCACGTCCAACTGGCGTTCTAAAAGGATGAAGAAACCATTGACCAAATCGGAAAGAAAACCCTGGGCTCCCATCCCAATCGCCACCCCAGCAATCCCAGCACCAGCCAAGAGACTAGAGACCGGAAGACCTAGAATCGACAAAATCCAGTAGATCAAGATGAAATACAAACAATAGTTTAAAAGGCTCTCAACCAAACGGAGAATCGTATTTTTACGGGCTTCATCCTGCACCGTATACTTAAAGGATGGGGTTAATATCCGCTTAACCAGGCTATGGATGACCTTTTTAGCAATAAAAAATAAAAGAAAGACAAAAATCAGAGAGATACATTTTGATATCAGATCATCAAAAATCTTCGTCCAGTCTATTTTACTGAAATAACGTTGGAAAGCTTGACTCATTTATTCGGGCCTTTCTATCAAAGAATAGTATGATTATATCAAATATTCGGAAATAAGGCTATTTTTTGAAAATTTCATTGCTTTTCCCCCCTAACTATCGTATAATATTCCTTAATTATTTTTTAAGGAGGTCCTACATGATTCATCGATTGATTACCACTTGGAATAAAACCAACCTTATGAAAAGGATCGCAATCGGGATTGTACTTGGAGTCATCCTAGCCCTTATCTTCCCGAAAGCATCTGGCATTGGACTCTTAGGTCAGTTCTTTGTTGGAGGGCTCCGTGCGATCGCACCCCTTCTGGTCTTTGCGCTTGTCGCAAACGCTCTCTCCCAACACCAAAAAGGGACAGAGACCAATATGAAAAAGGTCATCGTCCTCTATCTCCTAGGAACCTTTGCAGCTGCCTTCGTCGCTGTTTTGGTCAATTACATCTTCCCGATCACCATTACCCTGACTGGAAAGGCCGCTGAAGGATCCTCTCCAAACGGGATTGGCGAAGTGATTAGTAACCTCTTGCTCAAGATCGTCGACAACCCGGTCAATGCCTTGCAGCAAGCCAACTACATTGGGATCCTTTCTTGGGCAACTGTCTTTGGAATTGCCATGAGATAAGCGAGCGAACATAGTAAAGACCTCCTCCAAACTCTAGCAGACATCACTTCAAAAATTGTTGAGTGGATTATCAACCTAGCTCCATTTGGGATCTTAGGCTTGGTCTTCACGACCATCGCTGGCCAAGGACTCAGTGCCCTTAGTAACTACGGGATTCTCTTACTTGTTTTGGTTGGCACCATGGCTTTTGTAGCCCTAGTTATCAATCCATTGATCGTCTTTTTCATGATCCGCAAGAACCCTTATCCCCTTGTTTTTAAATGCCTCCGTGTCAGTGGGGTAACAGCCTTCTTCACTCGAAGTTCTGCAGCCAACATCCCTGTCAATATGCGTCTCTGTGAAGAATTGGGGCTGAATCCAGACACCTATTCTGTCTCCATTCCACTTGGTTCAACTGTAAACATGGCAGGCGCTGCGGTGACGATCAATATTTTGACGCTAGCTGCTGCCAATACCTTACACATTCAGGTTGACTTTGGAACGGCGCTCATTCTGAGTGTCGTAGCGGCTATCTCTGCTTGTGGAGCATCTGGAGTTGCGGGAGGATCTCTCCTTCTCATCCCTGTTGCTTGTAGCCTCTTTGGCATCACCAATGATTTGGCCATGCAAGTCGTCAGTGTCGGCTTTATCATCGGGGTCATTCAAGACTCTTGTGAAACAGCCCTCAACTCTTCGACAGATGTGCTCTTCACTGCCATCGCCGAAATGAGCAGCTGGCCAAAAGAAAAACGCTATTAAAAGATCTTATCTCAAATAGACAAGAAAACCTAGACCTCGCGATCTGGGTTTTCTTATTTCTTAAAGTAGCGCTTGCTTTCTTTGATGATGACAGGTGAGAGAGCTAAAAGGGCAATTAGGTTAGGCAAAGCCATCAGCCCATTAACGATATCCGCAATGACCCAGACCAGATCTAATTTTAGGAAACCACCTAGTCCAACCATTAAGACAAAGAAAGTCCGGTAGAGGTTGATATGTTTGACACCAAATAGGAATTCGAAACACCGTTCTCCATAGTAAGACCATCCAAGAATGGTCGTTGTCGCAAACAGCACCAAGCACAGCGTTAAGATAATGCCTCCAACTGGGCCAAAGACACCTGTAAACGTATCCTGGGTCAAGGTGCTCGTGCTGCCCTTGGCCATCCACTCATCTGAAACCAAGAGCGAAAGTCCTGTCAAACTACAGATGATAATGGTATCAATAAAGGTTCCTGTCATCGAGATCAAGCCCTGCTCGACAGGTTCATTGGTCTTTGCAGCAGCTGCTGCAATGGGGGCCGATCCGAGACCCGATTCATTGGAGAAAACCCCACGCGCCACCCCTTTTTGGATGGCCATTTTGACCGTTGCTCCTGCAAAACCTCCCATGGCTGCAGTCCCTGTGAAGGCACCTGAAAAGACCGATTTTAAGGCTGGAAGCAATTGGTCTAGATGCAAGGCAATGATCATGACAGTCGCAAAGATATAGGCAGCAGCCATAAAAGGAACCACTTTTTCAGAGACTTTGGAAATCCAGTGAATCCCTCCAAAGATGATGGTCGAAACCACTAGAGCAATCACTACACTAGCCACTTCTGGAGCCGTTCCAAAACTAGCTTGAAGGGATCCCGTAATGGAATTAACCTGGGTCATGGTTCCGATCCCAAAGAGGGCCACCAACACTCCTGCAACCGCAAAGAAAATAGCCAGTGGTCGCCACTTCTCTCCCATCCCGTGAAGAATGTAATACATAGGACCACCTGAGATATGACCGTTGTCATCCTTGGTCCGATAACGAATGGCTAAGAGCCCTTCTGCATACTTGGTCGCCATTCCAAAAAAGGCTGCCATCCACATCCAAAAGAGGGCACCTGGGCCACCTGTCTGAATCGCTGTAGCTACCCCTACAATATTCCCCGTCCCTACAGTAGCCGCTAGAGCTGTCGCAAGGGCTCCGAAGCTCGAGATATCCCCGTGTCCCTCATCTTCTGTAAAGATCAAGCGAAAAGCTTTTGGAAGGTAGCGTATCTGAAGCAATCCCAAGCGAAGCGTCAGGTAGATCCCTGTTCCTACTAAGAGCACCAATAAGGGGGCGCCCCACACTAAATTATCGACCTGCTGAAAAAACTGCAATACATGATCCATTTTCTGTCTCCTTTTTCATCGACCGCTCGACAGAAAAGAGAAAAAGAAAGAGCACATGTCAAACATGTACTCTGGTCCTGCTTAAAATAGGGGACTTCCCCTATCTTTCGCTCTGTCCTTTTACCTGAGAGTTTGAGTAGATGCATCCTCTACCTTGCCCCTTCGGTGCCATTTCTGGTCTCTCCAGAGTTCCGTCCATTCACAGTCACTCACGCTCCTGCAAACTTCATTCGGTCGTATGTAATTTTCTCTATTTTAATCGATTTTCAAAAGTTTGTCAATAGTTTCTGAAAATATCTTGTAAATTACCTGAAAATACAAAATTTTTAATCACTCAAGGAGAAGTGATTGGTCATGAGGTTGCTAGCATCGAGCAAAATCTTGTCCAAGAGTTGATCTGTCGCTTCCTGGATTTGATCACTCATAGCTTGGTTTTCCGCCTCAAAATCAACGGTGTCACCTGCTGCAAGTGCACGATCGACCTTATTGATGCGCGCATGTCCCCAGGCCATTGTCGTTTCTTGGTAATCGTCCAAATCACCAACATGGTGAGCATAGTGAGGGTCAGCTAGTCCCGCAATAATCCGGTTGGCCCAGTAGAAGGAATCCGTAGTTACCTTAGCCGTCGTATTGGCAAAGTAGTCTGGCGTTGTATCCACTTGGGTAAAGAAAGGAACAGCTGTATTGTAAGGCATGGAGCCATAAGAAATCCATTGGATGCCTGTCGTTTCTTGTGGTTTATTGGGACGCAATTGCAGAATCGCTGTCTGGCTAGTCCGGTTGATCCCGATCGTCCGGAAGGTCCGTTGACTCACGTGATCTCCTTCAGGACCATAAGGATCGTAGATAGTGTCTTGGTAGTGGTTGCTCAAGACATATTTGACATCTTCAATCGTCACCTTGCGATAAGGTTTTTGACACCAAGGAATCTCAAAGCTCCGTGGATCCTGCTCGATTTCAGGATTGAGGAAACGCTGGATGGCCCAAGCCCGCGGTGTATTGTAGTGGCGGTCCTTGTCTTTTTGGCTACCAAAAGCATAGCGTGGATTAAAACCTTTCCCTTCTTGATCTAAAATCAAATGGTGCTCTGTGACAAAACGTTCAAGATCCGGGTCACAAAGAAACTCATCGGGATTGCCAAATTCAAAATAATCACTTCCCAGTTGGTTGGGGTTGGTCACATAGGCATCGTCAGGGACACGACGCGCCATCCAGTGGTGACCTCCGATGGTTTCCAACCACCAGATTTCATTCACATCTGAAATCGCGATCCCGTTAGACTCATAAGTTCCATAATCTTCCAAGATCTTTCCGAGACGCAAGACCCCTTCACGGGCTGTCTTGACATAAGGCAAGACCAAGGTCAGCATGTCTTCCTCACCGATGCCGCTCTCTACAAGAGGATCTGCCCCTAGCACACGGCTATTGGTCGTAATGGTCTCTGTCTCACTCATAGCTACATTATAGACATTGATCCCAGCTTCTCCCCAGATCCCGTCTTTAGGAATCGCATCTGGAACCGCTGTATAGCGAACTGGAGTATCTGGTAAGTCGATTTCAAAAGTTGATAAAACAGACTTGTAATGACGTGGTTGATCTTCCGGTTTGACCACGATCAATTTCTTGGGCGTAAAAACGCCATTTTGAGAATCCTCTGTTCGTGCTACAATGGTCGAACCATCATAGCTAGCATTTTTTCCGACTAGAATCGTTGTACACGAATCTGCACTTTCACGTTTACGCATGCGTATCCTCCCAAATCATTCATTGCCTCTATTATAGCACTTTTAAAAGGAAGGACCTACTGAAAATCAGATTTAAAAGCGAATCCTTTTCAACAACTTTCAATCATTTTCATTTTATAAAATTTTAAAAACCCTAGCTGATAAACAGCTAGGATTCGATTATCCTTTAAACGTGACAATGGTCGCGCCGCTTCCACCTGCATTTTGGGGGGCATATTCAAAACTTTTGACGTGTTTGTTGCGGCGGAGGTACTTGGTCACCCCTTCACGGATAACACCCGTCCCGATCCCGTGGATGATATCGACTTGGGCCATGTTGTTGAGCAAGGCCTGATCGATAAAGCCATCGAGCTCTTGCATAGCCTCTTCATAGCGTTTTCCACGGAGGTCCAGACGCGCTCTTGGCCCACTCGTGTTCGAACGTTTGACGACATTCACCTGGCGTTTCTTAGGTTGAGTTGCTTCTTTTTCAGCCTTGATGAGGTTGAATTCTTTTTCTTCCAAGGTCATCTTGATCAAGCCAACTTGTGCCTCCCAGCGGCCATCTTTGAGTTGCTTGACCAAGGTTCCGCGTTGGCCATAGCTGATAACCAAGATTTCATCTCCTACCTTAGGAGCACGCGCCTTTTTGGCTTTTTTCAAGACCTTGTTTTTTGAAAGGTCAACGGTCTCAGGCGCTAGCTTTTTCAACTGAGCCTTGGCCTCAATGATCTCATGTGGTTTCAACTGGGATTTTGCGTGAAGTCCTTGAAGGATACGGTCACTCTCTGAGAGGGCCATGTCCACAATTTCCTTGGCCTCTTCTCTCGCCTTATTGAGCTCTGTTTCTCTCTCTCTGGTCAGTTCGTTATAGAGTTTTCGAAGAGCACGATTGAATTTGAGATTTTCTTGCTCGACCTCTTGAATGGTATCCAAGCGCTTGCGACTTTCTAAGGTCTGCGCCTCCAATTTTTCAATAATCTGATTGACATCATTATCCGTATTGGTCATCTTCATGGCATCCTGGATAATGGTCTCAGACAAGCCTAAACGGCGGGCGATCTCAAAGGCATTGGAGCGGCCAGGAACTCCTTGCATGAAGCGATAGGTCGGACGCAGACTCGCTGTGTCAAACTCCATACTGGCATTTTGCACCCCAGCAGTCTCAATCCCATAAGCCTTGAGCTCTGGATAGTGGGTTGTCGCCATAGTCTTAATCCCGCGTAAGCGCAGGTCTTCTAGGATAGCAATAGCAAGGCCAGCCCCCTCTTGAGGATCGGTTCCAGCCCCCAACTCATCCAGAAGGATCAAGGAGGCGGTATCTACTTGATTTAAGATAGATACGATATTGGTCATATGACTGGAGAAGGTCGACAAGCTCTGCTCGATCGATTGTTCATCTCCAATATCTGCAAAGACCTGTGAGAAGATGCCCACACGACTACCTGGATCCGCTAGGATGGGAAGACCAGACTGGGCCATAATTTGCGCTAGTCCCAGCGTTTTTAGCATGATGGTTTTCCCCCCTGTATTGGGACCGGTAATCACGATTTCTGTCAAGTCTTCGGTAAAATGCAGGTCATTCGCGACGGCATTTTCAATCAAGGGATGACGTAGTTGCAAGAGCTGAATAGAGCGATTGTTACTAACCTCTGGTACCACTGCCTTACAATCGCGCATAAAGCGATACTTGGCCTTGATCAAGTCTAAGTGACCGATAATCCAGGCGTTATTTGCAATCTCTGCTGCGTGAGGGCGCAGAGTGTCAGACAATTCCTCCAGAATCTGAATGATTTCATAGCGTTCATCGGCTCGATGGTTGGCAATTTCTTCATTAAGATTGACGACTGCCCGAGGCTCGATATAAACGGTATTCCCACTGGCTGAGATATCGTGGACCACCCCTGCAATCCGGTTGCGATAGGTGTTTTTTACTGGTAGAACATTGCGGCCATTCCGACTAGCAATCACAGCATCCGCCAACATATCGGCCTTGCTTTTCAGCAGATCTTGTAGAATCTCTCTGACCTGGTGTTCATTTTCCTGGATTCGACGACGAATTTTGGCCAATTTTTCACTGGCAAAAGACTCGACAAAGCCACCTTCGTTGATAGCTTGAAGCCCACCTTGTAGGCGAGGAAGATCCACCAAGTTGTCAAAGAGGCGATTGAGCCTTTCCAGACGGACATTTTCCAAGTTGTCGTAGAAATCCTTGAGCTCATGTGTCACCCGAAGGACAGCTTTTAGCGCTAGTAATTCATCGATATTGAGGGATGCCTCCATCTCCAAACGTTTGGCGACTGGACGGACATCTTGAATGGTCGATACGGCAAAGCGAGGCTCTTCCAAGAGGATCTGCTCCATATCTTCTAGCTCCATAAAGGCCGTTTCGATGCTTTCTTTTTTATCAGTTGGAGTAAGGGCTGCTAGCTCCATCTCCCCTTGTTCTGTCTGTAGATAGGGTTCAAAGAGTTGCTTGACCTTGTCAAACTCCAGAATATCTAAGATTTTTTTATTCATGTTTCTCCTACAAAAAAAGTGAGCGTCCTTCCTTGAATCGGACTTGTCTCACTCCTTTCTTCATTTTTGCTCCTTAAGCTCCGATAATCGCAGTCACCCACAAGTTGTGGAACAGACTGGAACTGATCGGGGTATGAAGGATGATAAAGCGGATCAATCCACTTGCATTGAGTCTATTTTGGATGGAAGCCATGGGAACCGTTGAGAGGACAGTCAAGCCCATCTGGATGACCAAGAGAGTTATCACGACGGCGATCACGCCCGCTCCAATTTGATACTTGCGATCCTCCAGTTTTTCTGGCTGAGGTACCAAGTGCATAAAGATCCCAATCACACGACCAATCAGATAGATCATCGCAAAAATCAATACATATGCTAAACCTGCATAAAAGATGTCATCTAATTGAAATAGGTAGCGGTTGGCATAAAAATAATTCACCGATTGCTGGGTGGGACTCGAAAAAGGCACCCATAGAGACAACACCTTGGCCAGTCCCTTGTAGCTACCACCTGCAATCAAGAGGGCCACTAAGGTCACTAGAAAGTAATAGGACTGGAGGATAATCCCTCTTGCATAGCCAATATAAAAGCTCCATGCCAAAATCAATAAGATTAAGAAAGTTAACATGTATCTCCTCTTATTTGGATGATTTATCCTTTAAGTCGTCTAAAGCCTTGCGACGAAAATCATCTAATTCTTTTTCTTTGTCATCAAACTCAATCTCGCGATTCAGCTGCATGGACAAACTGTTTACTGCCAATAAGATCGCGATGGTTTCATCATCTGCCTCTGGCATTTGTTCCTTAATTGCTTGGTATTTTTCTTTCGCAACACGTTCGACTTCTTCCATAAACAAATTATCATGGTTGGTTGTTAAAGTGAGCGCTTTGTTTCCAAATGTAAATTTATATCTATTTAAGCTCGCCATAAAAATCACCTCACGGTATTATACCAAAAATGGCTAGCTTTGTCAGTAGCAAAGCCCCTCTTCACAGGGATTTTCCAGTGGATTCTTTCTTTCTTTTTGCTCCCTCTCTCCCTGAATTTGTGGTACAATAGTGGTTATGGAAAGTATGACACTCACTCCAACACAGGAGCAAATCCTTGATTTTGTCCATACCTATCGCCGTTCTCTCTCTCAAAGCAAGAATCCTCATATGGATTATTTCTTTCGACTAGAGGGAGCGACCGTTTCGATCTACAAGTCTGGAAAAGTCTTGCTTCAGGGCAATGACCTTACTCCTTACCTGACCTTTTTCGGGCAAGATGCTGGGAACCCTAAAGGTTCTACTACTTCATCTGCAGGACAAGATCTAGCCATGATCGGAACCGATGAGGTCGGAAACGGCTCTTATTTTGGTGGACTCACCGTCGTTGCATCCTTTGTCACACCTGACCAGCACGACTGGCTTAAAAAGCTTGGTGTTGGGGATTCAAAGACCTTGGATGATCGAAAAATTCAGCAATTGGCTCCTCTCCTTGAGGAAAACATCCAGCACCAAGCACTCTTATTGTCTCCAAAGAAGTACAATGAAGTCATTGCTTCTGGCTACAATGCTGTTTCGGTCAAAGTGGCCCTGCACAATCAGGCTATCTATCTTCTATTGAATAAAGGAGTCCAAGCAGAGCGAATCGTGATTGATGCCTTTACGACGGCTAAAAACTACCAAAAATACGTGAAAGCTGAAAAAAATCAGGTCTCCCAAGACATTGAGTTGGAAGAAAAAGCAGAAGGTAAGTATTTAGCTGTTGCGGTTAGTTCCATCATCGCCCGCAATCTCTTCCTTCAAAATCTGGAAGATCTGGGCAAGGAACTGGGCTTTAATCTTCCTAGTGGAGCAGGGGAGAAGTCAGACCAAGTCGCTGCTAAATTGCTTCAGACCTACGGGATGAAGGCTCTGGATTATTGTGCCAAACTCCATTTTAAAAACACAGAAAAAGCAAAGAAATTACTAGAAAGATAAGTTATGTCAAAAAGAAGTTCAAAACATACATCTAGCTCACCAGTGGTGAGATTCCTTAAAGAATGGGGCCTCTTCAGCATCATCGTTGGTCTCATCATCGCCTCTCGCATTTACCTCTGGGCTCCTGTCAAGGTGGATGGCCATTCGATGGATCCGACCTTGGCTGATAGCGAGTACCTCCTTGTGGTCAACCACCTCTCGATTGATCGTTTCGACATTGTCGTTGCTAGTGAAAAAGACGATGACGGTAAAACCAAGGACATCGTCAAGCGGGTCATCGGTCTTCCTGGAGATACCATTCAGTACGACAACGATACCCTTTACATCAATGGGAAAAAGACCAATGAGCCTTATTTGAAGGACTACATCGCTCGTTTCAAAAAAGATAAATTGCAATCGACCTACACTGGAAAAGGGTTCGAAGAAAACGGAGAACTCTTCCGCCAATTGGCCAATACAGCTCAAGCTTTTACTGTAGACAAGGATGGCAATCCTAAATTTACCTTGAAGTTGCTCGACGATGAATACCTCCTACTTGGAGATGACCGGATCGTTTCAAAAGATAGCCGTCAGGTCGGAGCTTTCAAGAAAGAACAAATCAAAGGGCAAGCCGTCTTTAGACTATGGCCTATCTACCCTTTCAAAACTTATTAGTATAGATTAACAGACTGAGGCTGAGACAAGTATGTCCCAGCCTCGCTTTATAAAAAGGAAAGAAATGATGGAATATTATTTTTCTGGTACTATTGAGCGTATTATTTTTGAAAATCCTAGCAGTTTTTTTCGAATCCTCTTGCTCGACATTAGCGATACCGATGCCGAAGACTTTGATGATTTTGAGATTATTGTGACGGGCACCATGGCAGATATCATGGAAGGCGAAGACTACACCTTCTGGGGGGAGTTGGTCCATCATCCTAAATACGGAGAGCAACTCAAAATCAGTCGCTATGAACGTGCCAAACCATCTAGCAAGGGCTTGGTGAAATATTTTTCCAGCGATCACTTTAAGGGAATTGGTCTCAAAACAGCCCAAAAAATCGTGGACCTCTATGGGGACGATACCATTGACAAAATTCTGGAAGCCCCTGAAAAATTAGAAGAAATCACAGGTCTCTCCAAGAAAAACCGCCTGGCTTTTGTAGAAAAACTCCGTCAGAATTACGGAACGGAGCGCATTCTCGCCCAACTAGCCAACTATGGCATTCCCAATAAATTGGCCTTTCAGATCCAAGATTTTTATAAAGAAGAAACCCTCCAGATCGTGGAGCAACAGCCCTATCGATTGGTGGAAGATATCCAAGGCATGGGCTTTAAAATCGCGGACCAACTAGCCGAAGAATTGGGGATTGCAAGTGATGCCCCTGAGCGATTCCGCGCGGGTCTGATCCACAGCCTTTTTAGCTACTCTATCGAGACTGGAAATACCTATATCGAAGCCAAGGACCTCCTGCGCTATACCATTGACCTTTTAGAATCAGCTCGGCCAGTAGAATTGGATCCTTCTACTGTCGCCCAAGAATTAGGACGCCTCATCGAGGAAGACAAGGTCCAAAACGTGGACACCAAGATCTTTGACAACAGCCTCTTCTTTGCGGAGGAAGGAATTCGCAGTCATATCGGTCGATTGTTGGAAAAAGGAAAGTCGACTTCATTTGACCCTGAGAAAATCAACCAGGCGATTGAGGAGGTTGAAAAAGATTTGGGGATTCGCTACGATGCGATTCAAAAAGAGGCGATTCACCAAGCTATCCAAAACAAGGTCTTTATCCTCACAGGGGGTCCTGGGACAGGAAAGACAACTGTTATCAATGGGATGATCAGCGTCTATGCCCAACTCCACCAGTTGGATCTTCGCAAGAAACAAGACCTCCCGATCCTCTTGGCTGCCCCAACAGGACGGGCAGCTAGACGCATGAATGAGCTGACAGGACTTCCGAGCGCCACCATTCACCGCCATTTGGGGATGACAGGAGATGATGACACCAGCCACTTAGAGGACTATTTAGACGCAGACTTTATCATTGTGGACGAGTTTTCTATGGTCGATACCTGGCTGGCTAATCAATTACTCAGCAATATTGCAACAGATACCAAACTCTTGATTGTGGGAGATGCCGACCAATTACCATCTGTCAGCCCTGGTCAGGTCTTGGCTGATCTCTTGCAGATCCCAAGCATCCCTCAGACCAAACTGGAGCATATTTTCCGTCAGAGTGAGGACTCGACCATTGTCTCACTAGCCGGAGACATTCGCCAAGGCAAGCTTCCTCAAGATTTCACAGAACGAAAAGCCGACCGCTCTTATTTCGAAGCAGGAAGCGAACACATCCCTAAGATGATCGAACAAATCACTTCTGCTGCCCTTCGTAGTCAGATCCCTGCTCGAGATATCCAAGTCTTGGCCCCCATGTACAAGGGCCAGGCCGGCATTGACAATATCAATACGCTCATGCAAGACCTTCTCAATCCAGCTGTCAAAGATCAGGTCGTTTTTGACACGCCAGACTGCCAATACCGCGATGGGGATAAGGTCATCCATCTGGTCAATGATGCAGAAAGCAATGTCTTTAACGGAGATATTGGCTACATTACCGATCTTCTCCCGGGAAAATATACGGAATCCAAGCAAGATGAATTGACCATCCAATTTGATGGCAATGAAATCGTCTACCCGCGCAATGAATGGTACAAGATTCGCTTAGCCTATGCGATGAGTATTCACAAATCGCAAGGAAGCGAGTTTCAGGTAGTGATTTTACCCATTACCAATCAAAGCCACCGGATGTTGCAGCGCAATTTGATCTATACTGCCATCACGCGCTCTAAGAGCAAACTGATCCTCTTAGGAGAATACAGCGCCTTTGATTACGCTACTAAAAATACCGGTACTGCGCGCAAGACCTACTTGGTGGAGCGCTTCAAGGACCTGGACGGAGGCGAGGCGACCAAATCCTCTTCTTCATCCGTTGCCACCGCTTCTGCTACAGTCGAATCCGCACGAAGCACGAAAGGGACTGTTGAAAGGAAGGCTGATCCTGATAAACCGACTGTCTATCGACTGACTGAAGACAATCTCCACACCATCTCTCCTATGATCGGACTGACTGAAGAAGAAATTGCAGCCTTTTTTGATGTCAAACAACCTAATTGATACCCCAAAAATTAAAATAATATATTTTTTAAGGCTCATTCAAATACAGCTGAAACTTTCCGCCGTGAGAAAAGTGCTAGAAACACTATGGTTTCTAGCACTCGGGAGTTTTGAAACTTTAGGTTCAAAACTAAGTCATGGAACTTCGTAGAAGTTCGCTGACGTCCGTACTCACCTAAGGAAAGTTTCTAAGATGACTTTGTCATCAATCTTAGGCGACTAGTGAACAAACTAGTCGTTTTCTTTTTCTTCCACCAAAGGCAACTCGGTATGATCGACGAAATTGGTCATGGTGACACCCAAGAGGCGGATTCCAGTATTTGTCGATTCAATTTCTTGAAAAATATGGCGAGCGGAACGATTGATCCGCTCAGCCTCTCGTGTTGGCTCCGTCAGTGTCATTCGCTTGGTCAGGGTGGTGAAGTCTCCATAGCGCACTTTTAAGACCAAGGTCTTTCCTTGCTTGCCGTGTTTTTCCAGCGATTGGGCCACCTTACTGGACAGATTGGCAATTTCTTCTAAAATATCATCTTCTGCATAAAGGAGCTTGCGGTAGGTCCGCTCTTTTCCGATCGACTTGCGGATCCGATGGCTCTTGACAGGGCTATTGTGAATCCCTCGCGCCTTACGAAAGAGATCATAGCCAAAGCGCCCAAATCGATCGATCAAGGTCATCTCCGGGATAGCTAAAAGATCCGCGCCAGTATAGACCCCCATCTCATGCAGGCGCTCCACTGTCTTCTTTCCTACCCCGTGAAATTTGGCAATGTCCATCTGGCTCAGGAAATCCTCGGCATCCTCCGGCAAGACCACCGTTAGGCCACGGGGTTTTTGGTAGTCACTTGCCATCTTTGCCAAAAACTTATTATAAGAGACACCTGCTGAAGCTGTGAGATGCAGCTCTTCCCAGATCGCATGCTGAATCAAGCGAGCAATCTTGACAGCTGATTTGCTCTGGATTTTATTTTCCGTCACATCTAGATAGGCTTCATCAATACTCATAGGCTCGATCAGATCTGTATAGCGCTTGAAGATCTCACGAACCTGCTCACCCACTTCTCGGTATTTTTCATAATTTCCAGAGATAAAGATCGCGTGGGGACAAAGGTCCAACGCTTCTTTAGAACTCATAGCCGAATGAATGCCATATTTCCTTGCTTCATAGTTACAGGTCGAGACCACACCTCTCCCTCCTGATTGACGAGGGTCCTGGCCAATTACAACAGGCTTCCCCTTTAAACTAGGGTTATCTCTTTCTTCGACGGCAGCAAAAAATGCATCCATATCAATATGAATAATCTTGCGACTCGTATCATTCACCAATGGAAATATCAGCATTTTTCACCCTCCTTTTTTCTATTATAAGAAGAAAATTTTAGAATTGCAAAAATCGGCCCCTCCTAAAAACATGAAAATTGATGGAAATTCGTGTTCATTTTCAAAAATGTAGTACAGTATCGCAGAAGAGTTGAAACTGTATTATAAAAGAATCTGCTATTTTTCGCAATTTGTCTTTGTGTAACCGGTTTCTGTATGGTATACTACTATTGTAAATGCAACAGATATAGTTGCTAGAAAGACAATAGAGGAAAATAAAAATGGTTGTTAAAACAGTCGTTGAAGCACAAGATATTTTTGACAAAGCCTGGGAAGGCTTCAAAGGTGAAGATTGGAAAGAAAAAGCAAGCGTTTCTCGCTTCGTTCAAGCTAACTACACACCTTATGATGGAGATGAAAGCTTCCTAGCTGGTCCAACTGAACGTTCTCTTCACATCAAGAAGATTGTTGAAGAAACAAAAGCTCATTACGAAGAAACTCGTTTCCCATACGATAACCGTCCAACATCTATCGCTGATATCGCAGCTGGATATATCGACAAAGAAAACGAAGTCATCTTCGGTATCCAAAATGATGAGTTGTTCAAATTGAACTTCATGCCTCGTGGTGGTATCCGTATGGCGGAAACTACTTTGAAAGAAAATGGATACGAACCAGATCCAGCAGTTCATGAAATCTTCACAAAATACGTTACAACTGTAAACGACGGTATCTTTCGTGCTTACACTTCTAACATCCGTCGCGCTCGTCACGCTCACACTGTAACTGGTCTTCCAGACGCTTACTCTCGTGGACGTATCATCGGGGTTTATGCTCGTTTGGCTCTTTACGGTGCTGACTACTTGATGGCTGAAAAAGCAAACGACTGGAACTCTATTACTGAAATCGATGAAGAATCAATCCGTCTTCGTGAAGAAGTAAACCTTCAATACCAAGCACTTCAAGAAGTTGTTAAATTGGGTGACCTTTATGGTGTAGACGTACGTCGTCCTGCCTTCGATACAAAAGAAGCGATCCAATGGACAAACATCGCCTTCATGGCTGTCTGCCGTGTGATCAACGGTGCTGCTACTTCTCTTGGACGTGTGCCAATCGTTTTGGATATCTACGCTGAACGTGACTTGGCTCGTGGTACTTACACTGAATCAGAAATCCAAGAATTCGTTGATGATTTCGTTATGAAATTGCGTACTGTTAAATTTGCTCGTACAAAAGCTTACGACGAATTGTACTCAGGTGACCCAACCTTCATCACAACATCAATGGCTGGTATGGGTAACGACGGTCGTCACCGTGTTACTAAGATGGACTACCGTTTCTTGAACACTTTGGACAACATCGGTAACTCTCCAGAACCAAACTTGACAGTTCTTTGGACTGACAAATTGCCATACAACTTCCGTCGCTACTGTATGCACATGAGCCATAAACACTCTTCTATCCAATACGAAGGTGTAACAACAATGGCGAAAGACGGATACGGTGAAATGAGCTGTATCTCATGTTGTGTATCTCCACTTGACCCAGAAAACGAAGAACAACGCCACAACATCCAATACTTCGGTGCTCGTGTTAACGTTCTTAAAGCTCTTCTTACTGGTTTGAACGGTGGTTACGACGATGTTCATAAAGACTATAAAGTATTTGACATCGATCCAATCCGTGACGAAGTTCTTGAATTCGAATCTGTTAAATCAAACTTCGAAAAATCTCTTGACTGGTTGACAGACACTTACGTAGATGCTTTGAACATCATCCACTACATGACTGATAAGTACAACTACGAAGCTGTTCAAATGGCCTTCTTGCCAACTCACCAACGCGCTAACATGGGATTCGGTATCTGTGGATTCGCTAACACTGTTGATACTTTGTCAGCAATCAAATACGCTACTGTTAAACCAATCCGTGACGAAGATGGTTACATCTACGATTACGAAACAATCGGTGAATACCCACGTTGGGGTGAAGATGACCCACGTTCTAACGAATTGGCAGAATGGTTGATCGAAGCTTACACTACTCGTCTTCGCAGCCACAAACTTTACAAGAACGCAGAAGCTACAGTTTCACTTTTGACTATCACTTCTAACGTTGCTTACTCTAAACAAACTGGTAACTCACCAGTCCACAAAGGGGTATACCTCAACGAAGATGGTTCTGTGAACTTGTCTAAATTGGAATTCTTCTCACCAGGGGCTAACCCATCTAACAAAGCTAAAGGTGGATGGTTGCAAAACTTGAACTCACTTGCTAGCCTTGACTTTGGTTATGCAGCTGATGGTATCTCATTGACAACTCAAGTATCTCCACGTGCTCTTGGTAAGACTCGTGATGAACAAGTGGATAACTTGGTAACCATCCTTGATGGATACTTCGAAAACGGTGGACAACACTGTAACTTGAACGTTATGGACTTGAACGATGTTTACGAAAAGATCATGTCAGGTGAAGACGTTATCGTTCGTATCTCTGGATACTGTGTAAACACTAAATACCTCACTCCAGAACAAAAAACTGAATTGACACAACGTGTCTTCCACGAAGTTCTTTCAATGGATGATGCCTTGAACTAAGATTCAAATAGGTCTTAAAAACCAGTCGGAAACGGCTGGTTTTTTCATCCCCATCGCAAGAGTATTCTGAATTTTGAAAGAGTTTAAGAGCCTACTATATAGAGTTTGACAGCGCTTTCTCCAAGTGTTATAGTAGAGCTGTAAATAATATAGAAGGGGTGATCCTATGTTTTTAACATTTATTTTCGCTATTATTTGGCTCTTTATCCTGATTGCACTGATCTTTTTAGCAACCCTTCTCGTCCAGGACAGCACCGTGCAGCACCACCACCCGAGTTAGCGAATGATAAGCCTAAACAATAGCTATTCTAAACGAATTCAGAAAGGATAAGAAACAAACTAGAATTGTCAGATTTTAGTTCTGTCTCTCGTCCTTTTTTGCTATAATAGAAACAGATTATTTAGTAAGAAGGAAATTATGGAAGAGTCAAAACAGATCAACCAAGTGATCGACGTCCTGATGTTAGCTGGAACCCTCCTGATAGAGAGCGGTTCTGAGATTCACCGGGTCGAAGATACCATGATCCGGATCGCCCATTCACAGGGAATCGTCGATTGTAATGTTTTAGCGATGCCAGTCGCTATTTTCTTTTCAATTGAGAATGCCAATGTCACGCGCATGAAACGGATCTTGCGGACTAATTATAATATTGAAAAGGTCTGTGATGTCAATCAGATCTCTCGTCAACTCGTCTCTGGAGAGATCGATCTCGAGCAAGCCTACCAAGCCCTGAGCGAGTTGAAAATGAAGCGCGTTCCTTATACCAATCTCCAGTTGACCATTGCGGCAACCCTCAGTGCCCCTTTCTTCTCCATCATGTTTGGAGGAAATTTCTATGATGCGATTGGAGCAGGTATTGCGACTGTCTTTGCCTTTGCTTTTTCTCTTGTCGTTGAGAAATACGTTCGCATTCCTTTTGTCACTGCCTTTGCGGCCGCCTTTGTCTTTGGTTTTTTGGCCCATATCTGGACGCGCTATAGTGGTTTTCCTTCCAATACCGATCTCATTATCGCAGGCTGTGTCATGCCCTTCGTTCCTGGAATCGCTATGACCAATGCCGTCCGAGATCTGATGAATTACCACCTCAACTCTGGGATGAGCAAACTCTTTGAGACTCTCCTCATTACTCTTGCACTTGGTGCCGGTACAACCGTTGCCCTCGTCCTTATGAAATAAAATCATGAACCTAACTGAATTTTTAATCCAAGCGGTGGCCAGTTTGATTGCCATCATCACCTTTTTAATCGTCCTAAATGTGCAACGCTCCATGTTGATTCCTGGAGGAATCCTCGGTATGGGCATCTGGCTACTTTACTATATCCTGAAAGGGCCTACCAATGTCATCGTTGCAACCTTTATTGCAGCCATTGTCGGCTCCTGTATCAGTCAGATTTTAAGTATCATTCTCAAGACGCCTGTTGTGGTCTTTATGTTGTCCATTCTCGCACCCTTGGTTCCTGGATATATTTCCTATCGGACTACTTCCTTCTTTGTCAGTGGCCAATATCGCCAAGCAGTGACCAGCGTGACCCTGGTGGTTATTCTGGCCTTGGTGATCTCCATCGGGATGGCTAGCGGCTCCGTTGTCTTGAAACTCTACCATTCTTACCAACGCCATCAAAAAAGAAAAATGACCAATGCCAACTAGCATTTGTCATGTTGGTGACAAAGTCTTCTTAAAAACTTTCCTTAGGTCCAAAACTCCCGAGTGCTAGAAACAATCGTGTTTCTAGCACTTTTCTCACGGCGGAAAGTTTTTGTATTTTCTTGATTCATTTTAACAATTGGAACTCATTTTTATTTTTTGAAGAAAACTAAAAGTTTATGTACAATTGACTAAACTAAAGCTAAACCATTGATTTAACTGAATTAGATGCATAAAGTACATTCTTTAAAAAGTGTACTTTATTTTTTTTGTAAATTATTCTGAAACTACTTTCACATATTAAAAATTGAATCTAAATTGCTTTAGGCCTATAATAAAGATAGGAATAAAAAGAAATCTTCCTAGAAAGGAGTATACTGTATCATATGTGACAGTATTATTAATGAATCATGAAAAAATAATTACTATAATACAGTGCATTTTGTTCCCCGTGTCTCCTTACATAGCTAGAGAACTATGCTTGATGAGTAAAAATCTAGTCGATAATATGTTCCTTGCATTCTTTATCATGCTAACAATTTCTTTTTGGCTTGGTATTTGGAAGTTGGGAGATCTTGTGGGAAATCCAAAATAGAAAGTAAAAAGTTGTGCTAGAGATGAGATTTTTATTTATTTTAATTATTAATACACCTTATTTCTTTTATTTAAAATGGAAGGATA
>NZ_CM002128.1:1429565-1470796 GCF_000448565.1 Streptococcus sp. HSISM1
AATACTGCTTTTGTTTCAATATCAATAAATGTGTTCTTTTTTGAGTATTCTATAGATTCGAGGTAACATTATCATCGTATAGATCAGGAGAGAAACTCCTCCAAATACGAATATTAGACCTCCGTTTATTTCTTTTTGAAATAGATAAGTAAATACAATGGTACCGATCGGCATGATAGACGTATTTAGTGTGAACAAAGTACTCATTACTCTTCCTAAATAATTTGTTTCAATACTACTTTGAAGATAGGTCATGACGACAATATTTAGAATAACAAGAGTGAATGCGATAATTCCCATAAATAAACCGCCAACGGAAGAAATAATCACTTGGGTGTTAGTAATTGCAAATGTAATACCCAAACCAACGATTGCGATGGTTAGAAGAAAAAGTGGAATGCGAATTCTTTTAGAGAGAAGTGTATTATTTTCTTTTTTGTCTGGCAATAGTGACATAGACACACTGGCTAATAACATTCCAACTGCAGACATTGTTTCTAGGATACCTACTGTTGCATTATCTAATAAGAGTTGCTCTTTGACTACAAATGGCACTCCAATGCTAATGGAAGTATAGAAAAAATTCAGTACAACACTAACAAGAATAATATATTTGACAATCTGATTTTCTTTTAAGAATTGGATAATTTCTTTGACCCCATGTTGATGCTTTTCATTCTGTTTAATCTTAGCTTCTTGTTCTTCGTGTTCATAGAAGAATTTCATGGTAAGTAAGACACCTAAAGAAAGGAGATTTGCAATAATTTCTATAAGAATAAAGCCTGAGAAGCCTAACCAATTATAAAGAATGACTCCAATAGCTGGGGAAAGCATGGTTGCGATAGCAATGGCGGTTTGTGTAACAGAGCTTAATCGTTGAATTTTTGTATCATTTACTAACTCGTGGATAGAGGCTGAATAACAAGTATCATTGATGTTAACTGTGACAGAGTGAAGTATGACAAACGGAATTACTAAATATAAGATAGTAGATGTATTCGTTAAAAAATAAAAGCATAAAACAGAAGAAAGATTATAAGCCTAAAGATAAAATTATAAATTAAGATCTTTTTATGACGGTATCTGTCTACTAAATTACCGATTGGAAGCAAGAAAATCAAACTAACTAAAGGATAGATGATCATATTGATTCCAAAACTCATTGCCGATTTTGTTTGGCCCAGTAACATTAATCCTAAAGCAAAATTAAAAGCTTTTCCACTTAAAGAACTAATAAAACTACTAATAAAGTCTTTGATAATTTGTCTATTAGACATTTGATCACTTATTAAATTCTTAATATTAGCCCCCTCCATTCGTTTCAACATTACTTCGGTTATCTAATCCTATTCAATCAACCTGTGTTGTAAGGTAATTGGGATAGTAGATAAAACATAATTTTTGTTAATTAAGATTTTACCAATTATACTAATAAAAGTATAATAAAAAATGTAAAAAATATTGTATTTATGTTTACTAATTATATTTCTCTCTTGCTTTGACATTATCTAAATTGATAACTTCATACGTACCTCTTCTAAAATAGGATATATTTTACAATCGTTAAAGGATTTCAAAATGGAACAGATTGATTTATTTTGCTTTTTATAGGCTTTAACTTCATTCTAGATGTTGATACTATTTGTCACAACTCTTGACACCGCTTTTGAACGGGAGTACAATAATATTGAGGACAAGATGGTTAATCTCTTTTATTTGGGAGGTGTCAGATATGCAAATCTATTTTGTTTATTCTATTTTCTATCTATTATCACGCGTAGTAGCACTTGTAGTTCTAGCTTATCTTATTAAGTTACTCATTGCTCGTTTAAAAAGAAACTAAGTAACATTTTGCCCAAATAGTAGTTATTTGGGCTTTTTGCTATACTTTAGCATAGTGGATTAAATTTATAAAGATAGGATTTAGCATATTCTTATTGAGTGATTTTATTTTATGAAGGTTGTTTATAGGTAAGGGGGAAAATAGATGGTTTCTAAAATTGATGTGGCTTGGGACTTGTTTCTGGAGGGAAAAACATCAGAAGCTAAAAAGTTGGTTGAACAAGATTTTTCCATTGATACCTGTACAGATTTTAGCCTTTTAAATCTGATGGGGTATTTATTATTGGCAGAAAAAGACTATGCCTCGTGTACCCATATCTTTGAGAAATACATTTTATTAGCTCAACAAAATGAAGATAAAGAACATGAACACATTGGATTACATCAATTAGCAATGATCTACAGAGAGCAGGGGAATTTTCATAAGGCTTTAAAACTCATTGAAAATGAAGAGGAGATAATTGAAGAGCATTTCCCCAATGATAATCTAAAGAAAGCTGTGAATAACTACGAACAAGGCTATTTGAGATTGAAATTAAACAATCTTAATGAAGCTCTTACATTCATGAATCTGTCACTGGAACAATCTTTAGAGACTGATGATGTGATTTCTCAAGCTTGTAGCTATAGAGGGTTAGGTGAAATCTATTTAGCCTTGGAAGATACGGAATTATCCAATAGACATTTCAAACGAGCTATAGAACTTTTCGAAAGTGTTGGAGAGTTTGAAGGGGTAAAGGAAATTGAGGAATTGATTAATCGATGATTTTGTCATTAGTTTGCTTAAATAAAGTACATAATTGACAATGATTAGCTCAAAAAATTTTTTTGTTACTAAAGTAATCGCTTCACTTATCTTAAAATAGTTTTTCTCCATTCAAACTAATGCAAAATAATATTCGTTTTTCAATTTCTCTAAGTGTAATCGCTTGCATTTTTACTTAAAAGGACTACAATTAAAGTGAAAAAACAAATCCTTTAAAGTATGCGAGGTGCTGTATGATGATAAGCAAGTATATCAAGTATCTTCCTTGGATGATCCTAGGAACCCTCTCCTCCTATCTATTAGCAACTGATTATGCCCGCAATTCATTTGACTTGTTCTATCTGACCTTGAACTTTACGATTGTGTACATCGCTTTAATCGTCTTCTACGAAAAAGTTCTAAGAGACAAATGCAAAGAACTCTTCATACGAATCATGAGTAATCCTAAAAAAATAAGCAAGGATAAGAGTTGAAAAGCCATCTAAGGATGGCTTTTTCTTATAGATTCTCTATTTTTCTTTGAAACATTGCAAAATCGGTCCCGAGAATGATTTCCTTGCTGATCTAGCTTTTTCAAGGGAGTTTTACCCTTAAATATGGTAAAATAGTAACGAAATATACTAGTAGATATCAAATAAAAAAGAGGTTAAGAATGACAATTGGGATTGATAAGATTGGTTTTGCGACGAGTCCTTATGTCTTGCGTTTAGAAGATTTGGCCGCTGCTCGTGATACTGATCCCGAAAAACTGAGCAAGGGTCTTCTCTTAAAAGAACAAAGCGTGGCACCGATCACAGAAGACATCGTCACATTGGCTGCTACTGCAGCAGATGATATTTTAACAGACGAAGATAAAGAAGCGATCGACATGGTGATTCTTGCGACAGAATCTGGAATCGACCAGAGTAAGGCCGCTGCTGTGTTTGTCCATGGCTTACTAGACATCCAGCCTTTCGCTCGCTCTTTTGAGATGAAAGAAGCTTGCTATGCTGCAACTGCTGCTTTGGATTATGCTAAACTCCATGTTGAAAAATTCCCACAGAGTAAGGTTTTAGTCATTGCCAGTGACATTGCTAAATACGGAATTGGGACTCCTGGTGAACCAACACAGGGGGCTGGAGCGGTTGCCATGCTAATCAGCCAAAATCCTCGTATTCTATCTTTTAACGATGATAATGTTGCCCAAACACGCGATGTCATGGATTTTTGGCGTCCAAATTACGCGACAACTCCCTTCGTGAATGGGATTTATTCAACGCAACAATATCTAGATTCTCTGAAAACAACCTGGGCGGAATACCAGAAACGGACTGGCCTTGCCTTGACAGACTTTGTTGCTGTCTGCTTCCACTTGCCTTATCCGAAATTAGCTCTCAAGGGCTTGAAAAAAATCTTGGATAAGTCAGTATCAGAAGAGAAAAAAGATCAATTACAATACAACTTTGATCAATCGATTCTATACAGCCAACGCGTAGGAAATATCTACACTGGATCTCTTTTCCTAGGCTTGCTGTCACTACTGGAAAATCACCCCCAACTCAAAGCTGGAGATCGGATCGCCCTCTTTAGTTATGGAAGTGGAGCTGTTTCTGAGATCTTTAGTGCCAATCTCGTTCCTGGTTTTGAGCAACTCCTAGATCACAAACGTATGGAGAAACTAGATCAACGGATGGTTCTTAGTGTTGCCGACTACGAACGACTCTTTTATGAGGAAGTGGATTTAGACTCTAGTGGCAATCAAGTATTTGAGCCTGCTACGCTTCAAACTTATGCTTTGACAGAGATCAACGAACACCAACGCACTTACCAGAAAGTAGAAAAATAATGGCACGATTACCAGGTTTTGCAAAACTTTCGCCCACTGAACGTATAGAGGCCTTACTGAAGGAAGGCCTCTTAACTTGGGATGAAGCACAGATCTTAAAAGAACAAAAGGGACTTCCCCTTTCTATTGCAGATCAACTGACGGAAAATGTCTTGTCGACCTTTGATCTACCTTTTAGCCTCGCTCCTTATTTTCTGATCAATGGTCGTGACTATGTCCTTCCTATGGTCACAGAAGAGCCTTCCGTAGTTGCTGCAGCCAGCTTTGCAGCCAAACTCATCCAACGTTCGGGCGGTTTCACCACCCAAGTGCACCAACGCCAAATGATCGGTGAGATTGCTCTGACAGATGTTAAGGATGTAGAAGTTGCCAGCAAGCGCATCCTAGAAGACAAGGAAACTCTTCTTCAGCTAGCTAATGAAGCCTATCCCTCTATCGTCAAGCGTGGAGGTGGAGCGAGGGATCTTTGGGTCGAAAACAAGGGGAACTTTCTCATTGTCTACTTGGCTGTCGATCCTAAAGAAGCCATGGGGGCCAATATGCTCAACACGATGCTGGAAGCTCTGACCGATCGCATCCAAGAACTCTCTGGTGGTCAGGCCTTAATGGCGATTTTATCCAACTTGGCCACGCGCTCTTTGGTGAGTGCACGATGTGCCATTGATTTTAAAGCACTGAGTCGAAATCCTGAGGAAGCCATTGAGATTGCCCACCGGATGGAGCTAGCTAGCCAACTGGCTCAAGTGGATCCTTACCGTGCGGCTACTCATAACAAGGGAATTTTTAACGGGATTGATGCCCTGGTCCTTGCGACAGGCAATGACTGGCGGGCCATCGAAGCAGGAGCCCATGCCTATGCTGCACAAAGTGGTCCATACAAGGGCTTGAGCCACTGGACAAGTCAGCCAGAAGAGAAAAAACTCTATGGAGAGATCACCCTGCCAATGCCGGTTGCGACAAAAGGAGGCTCGATCGGCCTCAATCCAACGGTTCAAGTCAGCCACCGTTTGCTAGGAGAGCCTTCTGCTATTGAATTAGCAGGTATCATCGCTTCGCTCGGTTTGGCGCAGAATTTCGCGGCCCTCAAAGCCCTAGTCACCACAGGAATTCAAGCAGGACATATGAAACTCCAAGCACGCTCCCTAGCCCTTCTAGCAGGTGCTAAGGAAGAGGAAGTTCCCCGATTGGTCAACCAACTCCTTGAAAACAAACCCTTTAACTTAGAGAAGGCACAAACACTCTTACAAGAATTGAGAAAATAAAAGAACTAAGACAAGGTTTTCGTTTTCAGATTGAAGACAAAGTCATCTTAGAAACTTTCCTTAGGTGAGTACGGACGTCAGCGAACTTCGAAGAAGTTCCATGACTTAGTTTTGAACCTAAAGTTTCAAAACTCCCGAGTGCTAGAAACAATCCTATTTCTAGCACTTTTCTCACTGCGGAAAGTTTCAGTGTATGTTTGAATGAGACTATTGGGATGTATCAGTTTTAATTATTCTGCATCACTTAGCTTGTTTTATGTAAAAAACAGTTTGTTTACATTCTAAAAGAGGCTGGGACAAAAGTCCTAGCCTCTCAATTATTTTTGGATTGTCGAGCAAGACGCAGTGGTTGAGTGGGCTCTACTACGCTGATTTCATCAGCTTTTACAGCCCTACTCAACTGTGCGGAGGTGGGACGACGAAATCGAATTCTAACGAATGACCGATTTCTGTCCCACTCTCTTTTGTGTTTGAAAAATTTTTCTTATTGTTTTAAAAATGGCAACTCGGGATGTTTCTTGGTATAGAGCACCACTTCGATAAAGGTCCCTACTTGGACGGCAAAGAGCAGTCCGACAAGAAGATTAATCCGATGGTCTGTTTCATAAAACGGAGAGTTCCATAAGAAGTGATTGGCTACTGTCGAGAGAACACACCAGAGCCCAAAGAGTTTTTCCTTTTGCTGGGTCACTTGAGACAACAAGAGGAAGACACCCACTGATACAACAGCAGTATAGAGGGCATGTGAAGCTAATCCACCAGAGATCCGGTTAATGGCCTCAGTAACCGCGGCTAATTGGCTGGTTTTGGTTTGGCGGGCAACGTACCCTAAATCCTCAATGATTTGAAAACCAAAGCCAGATCCCAAGCCTGCAATTAGAATCGCTTTTAGATCTTTCTTGCCAACCATCAAGACAACCCAAAAGGCAACCAGAGTCTTAAAGAATTCCTCTGAAAACGGGGCCGTCAAAGCATCGGTCCACTTGTTAAAGACAGTGGCATCCTTGATCACATGGCTATTCATAATATCAATCAAGCTATTGCCTGAAAAGCTCAACCAGCCTGCTACGAAGGCTCCTCCAAACATGGCAATCCATAAGACATAAGTTGGGACAGACAACTGCTTGGCCAATCGTTTTGAAAAGAGATAGAGCGGGATAATAATAGCAGCTAAGACAGACAAGTTTAAGACCAAGTCTCTGCCTGCAGACTGGCTAAATTCTTGTTGAGAAAGATGACCGAGTTCAAACTCCAAGCCAATTCCTGCAAACAGTAGAAAAAGATAGATAGAGGCTCTTTGAATTTTAGTCATCTTGTTTTCCTCCCTTTTGTTTCTTTGAGCGAATCAAGTAAATCACAATCGCTAGAAGGGTTGCTCCGAACAAGCCTGCTGCTAGAATGTAATCATAGTCAAAATCAACGAGATCAATCTTCTCTTCATAAGCAGCATCTTCTTCGTCATCTAGATCCTGCAGGGCACTTTTTCCGTGTTCATCTGCCACCTTTTGTTCTGCTTCTTTTCTGATTTCTTGCAAGCGTTCGAAGGTCTTCTTAGCTCTTGCCAAGCTTTCCTCTGTTGCCTTCTTACTAGCTTCTTCAGGCTGAGAAGCAAGAGCGATTTGTTCCTGATCACTCAGATCTTGTTCGACCATCCACTGAGACTCCAATCGTTCCATCTCAGTACGAATCGCCCCATCTTCGAATAAATCTGGATACTTGGCCACAAGGTCATTGATTCTTGAAATGGTCCAATACCAAGAGCGATCATTGTAATGATCCCCTAATTCTTGGTAGGCTTGATAGGTGTTGAGAATATTGCCATAGTACGGTAAGTATGGAGCATTTCGTGGACTGCCCATCGACAGCCACATGGTGCCTCCACCCGCACTCGCTGGGACCTCATCTTTCAGTTGGAAAATATGGGCCTCCATGACATTTGGATTAGAAATAGGGTATTTATAAACCGCATCAAACTCTCCTTTTTTCGGAATGCCTTTTCCATCCAGCTCCATTTGATCCTGTGGTTTATATTTGGTTCCTTCCAAACGATTGCGTTGGAGATTCATGGCATCGCGGAGGGTTAATTTTCGATCAGTTGTATGAAGAAGGTCAAAGGACGCATCGTCATATTTAACAGGAGAGCTTGGGTCTAGCGATTTGATTCCCGACCAAACCCGAGAGCGATCTGCTTCTTGCAAAGGCGGATTATAGGATTGAGAAACGTGGAATTTTCCGTCCACTTCCTTATAGCTATTGGCTTCTTTGGCGACTTTTTCAAGATCTTTTGAGGCGATCGTGCGTTCGGTATCCGATAGATCGACATGCCCTAAGAAGAAGGTATTGGGAAAGACCGCAAATCGATCCTCTGGGAAGAGAATCGCTGCATATTGATGGCCAGATAGGATTTCCATATACCAGACGCCTTCTTTATCGGCAATAGTCACAATATTTCCTTCTGCAGCGCCTTTTTCTTCGACGATTTTAGCAATGAGTTCAACCCCTTCTCTTGCGGTT
The DNA here is from genome assembly GCF_000448565.1 of Streptococcus sp. HSISM1. Taxonomy (GTDB): domain Bacteria; phylum Bacillota; class Bacilli; order Lactobacillales; family Streptococcaceae; genus Streptococcus. Next base: position 1,437,775 of record NZ_CM002128.1, read on the forward strand.
TTCACACTTGGGAGAACGATACTGGTCAAGCCCGATTCTGCGAGGCCATCCTTGACATAGGGATCCACCTTTTGGATCTTGTCATTTGCTGAAGCAGATACAGTGGCAGAAATGGAAACCCCATATTCGTTGAATCCTGCTTCGTCAAAAATCCCTTGTTCAGGGGTGACATCTGGGACCGCTGTATACTTATAGCTAATCTCAGGCAAGGGATATTGAAAACCGTTGGCAGCATCTTCAAAGATGGCTCCTTTTTTATTGTAGACACGCTCTCTAACCACAAAATTTTTATTATGGTTGGGCTCTAAATCTTCGGTACGCCCTACCAAGGTCGAACCGTCGGCAGTCAATTTCTTCCCGATGATGAACCCTGTACAAGCCTCAACAGGTTGAGCAATCAACAAAAGCGGAAGCAAGGCTGCTACAGCTGATCGAAAATAGTGCTTCTTCATCCTAAACTCCTTTTTAAAAATGTTTTTCCTTATTTAGTATACTCTTTTACAAGCCTGTTTTGCAAGCGATTCCAGCAACCGTAAACGATTCGTAAACTATCAGAATTTTTGAGGAGAACACTTTTTCAAAAAAAATAAAAAATTGGCTTATTTTGCCAATCCTAAACGAATAGGAACTAATTTTTAAGTAAAATAAGTTAAGTGATTCTTCAAAGAACTATAAAAGAGTTCTAATTTTCAAAATGAATCATAATATACGAAAACTTTCCGCCGTGAGAAAAGTGCCTGAAACGTTTTTGTTTCACGCACTCGGGAGTTTTGAAACCTTAGGTTCAAAACTAAGTCATGGAACTTCGTAGAAGTTCGCTGACGTCCGTACTCACCTAAGGAAAGTTTCTAAAATGATTTTTCTTCATTTTTTCTGTTGCTGAGCTTGCCACAACTTTCCATAGAGGAGATAGTCGACTTCACGGAGCTCTTTCAGGTTCTGACAACCGAGCGCACAAAGGAGCAATCTGAGATCTTCTTTCCATCCTTGGACAAGGGCGATCACTTCTTCAACGCTCTTAGTATCTACCATCTCAAGAAAAACGCGGGAAAGTCCTACGCCACGCGCTCCGAGGACCAAGGCCTTGACCATATCAAGAGGATGACGGATACCCCCACTTGCGAGGATCTCAACCTGATCTATCTGATCCTGTAACTGTAAGAGACACTGCGCAGTTGATTGTCCCCAATCATCCAGATAAGCGCGATTACCACCACGACGATTCTCAATATAGGCAAAGCTAGTGCCACCGCGACCAGAAATATCGACGGTTTTGATCCCAGCTTCTAGCGCTGCCTGAACTGTTTTAGGATCCATACCAAAGCCGACTTCTTTCAGGACTACAGGTACAGGAAAGCCCTGCCCATAGCTCTTGAGATGGTCTTTCCAAGTGTGGAAAATCCGCTCCCCTTCGGGCATGAGCAACTCTTGCATCAGATTTACATGGACTTGAAGAAAGAGAGGGTGTAGCTCCTCCACTGTTCGCAAGCCCAATTCTGGCTCTTTATCGATGCCAATATTGGTCGCTAAAAGAAGACGAGGATGGTCTTTTTGGACCGCATACGATTGATCGTTCGGATCCTTCAGCCCTGCGCTGTAAGAGCCAGTCACAAAGAGAATCCCACAGGCTTCGGCTACTGCTGCCAATTTTTGGTTGATCTCTTTGGCCCGTTCACTCCCACCTGTCATGGCATTGATATAAAAAGGAACCTCCCAATCACGCCCTGCGAAATGGGTTGTCAAATCAATCTCCGCTAGATCCACAAGGGGGAGGGATCGGTGAATCAGCTCGATCTCATCAAAGCTATTATAGGAGGAGCTTTGCTCCAAGGCATAGCGAATATGCTGGTCTTTTCGATTCTCGCTCACGAATCTCCCATCCTTTCTTGGTAAATGACTTCAATATTCTTTTTCTTCCAGCGCTTTATCAAGATCTGAGTCTCAACTGGGTCAAAACTAAGGGCGATCCCACAGTCGCCTCCTCCAGCACCACTAGATTTGGCACAGGCAGAAAGACCCTCTGTCGCTTCTTGCAGAACTTTTAGAGCTGGGGTATAGATCAAAGGGTTCAAAGACTTTAGGTTCTTATCCGCACGTTTGATACTGATCTCAATTTCCTTTTGGTTCCCTTCACGGAGGCCTTTTTCAAGATTCTTCACTGCGCTCTGGCTTTCCTTGCGAAAGTCTTCCTTGATCGCTCCCTTAACCTGGCGGATCAAATCACTTGAAATCGCTGGTTCCTTGGTCCAACCAACCAGAAAATCATAAGAGATGGCCGGCTGGATCGAGCAGATCTGGTAGTCCCAATCCAGGTCTAAAACTTGTGAAAGAGGCTGAGAAGTCAAGACTTCATGCAACCAAGCCCGATCAAAGGATTGGTAATAAATCAAATCCTCGTAAGCGATACAAGCCAAATCGCCCATGGAACCATTGTCCCCTCTTTGCACCAAGACCACTGCTGCTAGTCGAAATAGCAGGTCCGGATTTAGGTCTAGTTCATACAGAGCAGCCATGGCCTTGATCACGAGCAAGACCACACTTCCGCTGGAACCAATCCCATACTTTTTCCCCTCTTCGCCCAGTGTTCCTCTAAGGTGAAGATCAAAAGGTTTAGGGGCTATTCCCTGATCTTTCAGCCACCCTTCCATGAGCTGAATGGTCTCTTGAATCAAGGCGTAGTCCTTATTTGGGGTCAAATCCACCTGGTAACCAAAGAGATCTGAGGCTAGCTGATAGCTTCTAGATTCTTGGATGGTAGCTGATAGATAAATAGGAATAAACTGAATCACAGCTCCATAACCAGGTGTTAGCACCGCGTATTCTCCAGCTAGATAGAGCTTGCCTCCAGTCTGTACCTGATACTTAGTCTTCATCTTGAGGGTCCTTTGTTTTAGATACGATGGTCCGATAGCGGGCATCAAATAAAGGCACCAGCTGATCCAAGTCTTCTTCTAAACAGAGAACCTTAACGTTTGGCCCTGCATCCATAGTGAAGTAACAAGCATGGCCTGCAGCGCGAAGCTCACGGACAAAGTCCATAGCTTTGTGGCTTTCTTCTGTCAAGTAGCTAAAGGCTGGAGTGGCTGTTCTAGTCGTCGCATGCATAGCAAGGGCATTGCGCTCTGTCAGCTGACCGACCTGTTCAAAATCATTGGCAGCTAGATAGTCCAGCATGTCTTTATAATCTTGTCGAGACTCTTCGATCCATTCTTTGAATTTATCCGAAGTCTCCATGCAGCGTTTCATCCCTTCCCGGCTGGAAACGGACTTTTGCTTGTCATTGAGAACCAGCATGATCATAGCGAGTTTCAGGTCTGTCTTGACCTTATAAATTTCTCCACTTTCTTTGTCCCAGGTTGCTAAGGGACCAAAGAAAGACCGTGAAGAAGAGCCCGAAGCAAACTTGGCTTTTTGAGCTAATTCCTCCTGACTCAAGCCCAAATCATAGTACTGATTGCAAGCCTTGACGAGAGCAGAAAGCCCGCTCGAGCTAGAGGACAAGCCTGCTGCGGTTGGCATGTTGTTGCTGGTATCCACCCGAACAAATCCTGCTTCATCTGCTGGCTTCAAGCCATCAATCACAGCTCCAATTTTGGCTTGCTCAGCTGGATTTTGGAATTTTCCATCGATGTAAAATTCATGCGCAGTCGCATCTGCTGGCAAAGGTGATAGCCTTGTCTCTGTATACATATTCTCTAAAGTCAACGAAATCGAACTGGTCGAAGGGACCATCTGTTTGGCATCTTCTTTTCCCCAGTATTTGATAATCGCGATATTGGCATAGGACTTAGCCTTTACAGGTTTTCGATCCATGTATGGTGCGCTCCTTCTTTTTCTAATGCATGGGCAATGGTTGCTGCTTCACGAGAATCCTTGACGAGGGCAATCACACAGCCTCCAAGACCGCCTCCGCTCATTTTAGCACCTAAGGCCCCATTTTCAAGGGCAACGGCGACCAGGTGGTCTGCTTTTTCACAGCTGACACCTACGGCTCTCAAGTGCTCATGGCAAGTAGTCAGAGCCTGTCCTAGGCTCATTAGATCATTCATTTTTAGAGCCTCTTCCACCTGCTGGGTCAACTGACCAATCTCATGGAAATGGGACAAAACTTCCTGTCCCTTGGCTTCAACCTTTTGAATCGCCTCACGGGTATTGCCGTGAATTCCCGTATCCGCAATCACCAAGCTCGCTTTTATACCCAGCTCCAGCGGGTAAAAGCCGACATTCCGGATGAATTTAATAGCTTGATCGCTCAAACAAGTCTTGGCATCGAGCCCACTTGGATTCATATGGGCAATGGTTTCTGCTCGATTGACCAGGATTTCTAAGGTCTCATCATCCAGCTCCTCTTGATAATAGTCAAAAACTGCTCGAATAGCTGCGATACTCACCGCCGCAGATGATCCCATCCCCCGTTTTTCCGGTACCATGGACTGAATGCGACAGCGAATCCGGGCCTCGCGAATCCCGAGGTGCTCAAGAGACGCAAAAACTGCCATGGAAAAGGTGTCATCTTCAAACAAAATCCATGGACTATCTGCCGGGACGATCTGGCAGATCACTTCAATATGATGGAGTGGCAGCGCAATAGCCGGATAACCATAGACCACCGCATGCTCTCCAATTAAGATAATTTTACTATGCGCCCTTCCGACGCCTATCTCTTTGTTCATATTCATCTCGCTCTATTAAGGTCATTACTATTTTAATATAAATCAGCCAAAAAAGCGATGCTTTTAAAGGAAATCCAACCTAAGACGGAGTTGAGTTCTATCTGACAGATAGCAAAAGGCCAGGATCCATCATCCTAGCCTTCCATTTCTATTTTTCATATTCTTGTTTGATCAAGTCCATCAAGGAGTTGCGGTCGAGGATCCATTGGGCCCGTTCGTCCTTCTCATAGGTCCGGTTAGACAAAAAGATCACAGCTTCCTGCCTCTTTCGATTGTACATGATGAAGGTTCCTGTATAGCCCGTATGATCCAACCAGTCCCCCTCTAGATTCCATCCAAGAGCGCGGGTCTTGCCCTCTTCACGCGCAAAATTCTGAGACAAGTCACGCGCAAAATCATCCTTCAGATAATGCTCTAAGAAGCGCTCTAGATCAGCAACAGTTGAAAAAAGTCCAGCACTTCCCGCATGACAGCCCAATACTCTCGCTTTGGGATCATGAACACTTCCAGAAGCAAGGCCACGGACCGTTGACACCGCCTTTTCGACCGGTCCAAACCGTGTCTCTGTCATCTTCCAAGGTGTAAAGATCAGCTCTTCAAATAAACGATCCAAGGGCTGGTGAAACCTGTCTTCTAACCAAAAGCCCAGCAGAAGAAAATTGACATCGGTGTAATGAAAACTCTTGTCTTCTTTTAACTGCAAATTTTCAAGAGCTGTTTTCAACTGTCTCGCATCCAATTGATCCCGGTTGGGGATAAAAGGATCCAGCCCAGAAGTATGGGTCAAGAGTTCCCGGATGGTCGTCTTTTCATGAGCAAAACGCGGGTAAAGCTCTTTAAAGGGGCGATCAAGCGCAAGCTCCCCTTTCGCATACAAAAAGGCACAGATGGTAGCAACTCCGACGACCTTACTGACACTGGCCAAATCATAGACCAGGTCAGCCTCTACTGGTTCTCCTTTTTCAGGGTCCGCTAGTCCCAAATAGTGCTCACTCCACTGACCATTGCGGTAAAGCGCAAGAGAGGCACCTGGATAGATGCCTTCTTGGATTTGTTCGGTAATTTTTTCGATGATTGCCTTCACGCTCATCACTCCATTCTTATTCTTCATAAGAAATATGGACCTGATCTTGATTGGCTTCAAACCAGAGTTCGATCTGGCTTGGATCCTTGGCAATCAAGAAAGTTCCCTTACGGTGAACAAAATCGACAGCTTCTCCTAAGCTTTCTTTCAGAACTTCCACATCAAAAGGAGCCAATTCGACCTTAATCATACTCAAATCCCAAGTCACCTTGTTCTCCACTTGGAGATCTTCTCCTTGGACTTCCTGTAAATGGATAAGGTGTGCCAAAGCTGGCAAGTTGCTATAGAACTTCTCAGACTCAGCAAGATCAGCCACGTTGACCTCAAGAAAGTCCACATCAAAGTTCGTCAAACCTTTGAAATCTTCGGGAGCTTCTACAAGAGGCGCTTTCTCCAAAGGTTCTAGGCTTTCAAGATTTTCTTCAGCATGCACGAAAATGGTATCTCCTTGAGGAGACACAACTTCAAAGGCGCGACCATTCGCTCCTTGGTAAAGGGCGCTTGTTTCTGGCTGGCGGGCCAACAAGTAATCAATTTCTTGAGCTTGTGCCACTTTCACCACGATGCGACCCAATTTCTTTGGACCTTCGACCTTACGCGAACGCATACTCGGTGACTCTTCTAAGACAATTTTTTCTACTTTTGAGGCATCTCCTAATGACAGGAGAGCTCCTTCTTCCACTAATACTTTCATTCCCAATGTCTCTTCATAAAAGCGTTGATTGACATTTCGGTTATTCACTTTCAAGACTGGGATCACTCTTACGATCTGATTTGCTGTCATACTTTCCTCCAAGCACTTTTTATTGTAAAAGATTTTCTGGCTTTTTACAAGAAATTTTGCGCAGATTTATGAAAAACTCTATCGACAAACGCTTTCCCTATTTTCTTTAGACAATCTCTTTTTGATTCAGTATAATAGAAATTGGAACGATGACAGCGCTGATGCGACTGCTCACTCAATTCGAGATGTGAACAAGATAGGAGAATCCACCATGAAATTTAATCAATTTAGCTATATTCCTACAGCTAATGACACGATGAAGGAAGAGTTGGCTCTTTTGGGCTTTAGCTTCCAAGAAGAAAGCGATCCGAAAAAAATGTTGGAAGCCTTTGTCCGCCAAGTTTCTTTCCAATATAAGGACACAGACTATGCCTTATCGACTCTTGTGGCAGATAAAGAAATCGATTTGCTGGCCTTTTTCAACTCTGAAAAACCCTTAACAGCAGATGTTTTTTATACAGTTGCCTTTCAATTACTAGGCTTTAGCTTTTTTGTGGACTTTGATGATAGTGAAGCCTTTTGCAAGGAGACGGCTTTTCCCATCACATATGGCTCTCTCCGAGAAAATCTCTACCAACTCCTGAACACCCGCACCAAACGGGGCAATACCTTGATCGATCAGTTGGTCAGCGATGGTTTGATTCCTGAGACCAACCAGTATCACTATTTTAATGGCAAGAGCCTCGCGACCTTTACAAGCCAAGATGCCATTCGTGAGGTCGTTTATGTCGAAAGCCGGGTCGATACCGACAAGGATGGCCTGCCAGACTTGGTCAAGGTCAGCATCATCCGTCCTCGCTATGAAGGCAAGATTCCAGCTGTTATGACCGCAAGTCCTTATCACCAAGGGACCAACGATAAGGCCAGCGATAAGGCCCTCTACAATATGAATGTCGACCTCGAGGTCAAAGAACCTCATACCATTCAACTAGAAGAACCTCAATTAACAGTAGTCGAACCTATCGGTCAAGCTGAAGAGGTGGAGGAAGCCGAAGAGCTCCTGACCCATATCAACTCCAGCTACACCCTCAATGACTACTTGCTACCACGCGGATACGCCAATCTTTACGTATCTGGAGTTGGGACAAAAGATTCGCAAGGGCTGATGACCAATGGAAATTACCAACAAATCGAAGCCTACAAGAATGTCATCGATTGGCTCAATGGCCGTTGCCGGGCCTTTACAGATCATACACGCCAGCGTCAAGTCAAAGCCGATTGGTCTAATGGAAAGGTCGCAACGACCGGGATCTCCTACCTTGGAACCATGTCTAACGGCCTTGCGACCACAGGCGTGGATGGTCTGGAAGTCATCATTGCAGAGGCTGGGATCTCTTCTTGGTACAACTACTACCGCGAAAATGGTCTCGTGACAAGTCCTGGTGGCTATCCAGGTGAAGATTTTGATTCCCTTGCCGAATTAACCTATTCACGCAACCTTCTAGGTGGGGATTATTTACACCACAATGCTGCTCACCAAGCCGATCTTGATCGCGTCAAAAAAGAGCTGGACCGAGCTTCTGGAGACTACAACCAATTCTGGCACGACCGCAATTATCTCTTAAACGCAAATCGGGTCAAGGCAGAGGTGGTCTTCACTCATGGATCCCAAGACTGGAACGTCAAACCGCTTCACGTCTTTAACATGTTCCAGGCCCTTCCAGCAAACATCAAGAAACACCTCTTCTATCACAATGGTGCCCATGTCTACCTCAACAACTGGCAATCCATTGACTTCCGTGAGAGCATGAACGCCCTTCTCTCTAAAAAATTGCTGGGCTATGCTTCAAGCTATGAATTGCCTACTGTTATCTGGCAGGACAATACAAAAGAACAAAGTTGGACTTCCTTGGATGATTTTGGCAACCAAACAAGTCAGCGAACCTTCCTACTCGGAGACGGTGAAAAAGTCATCCAAAACCGCTATGAAACAAAAGATTACGAGCGCTATGGCAAGGCTTATCCGACCTTCTTAAGCGATCTCTACCAAGACAAGGCGCAACAGGTGACGATCGATCTTCCAATCGAAGAAGACCTGCACCTCAACGGGAAAGCTCGCCTTCACCTACGACTTCATTCCAGCACCAATAAAGGCCTGCTTTCAGCCCAACTCTTAGAGCTTGGAAGCAAGAAATACCTCCAACCCTATCCTGCAGTCTTATCGGTCCGTACGCTGGATAACGGTCGCTACCACATGCTAGACAACTTGACCGAGTTGCCATTCAAGGAGGCGGGCCAACGAGTGATTTCGAAAGGTTATCTCAACCTCCAAAATCGTCATGACCTCTTAGAGGTTGATGCCGTAACACCAGGCGAGTGGATGGAATTTGACTTTGATCTCCAACCAACCATCTACAAGCTCGAAAAAGGGGCAACTCTTCGCTTGGTCCTTTACACGACGGACTTTGAAATCACTGTGCGTGATCAAACCGATTACCAACTCACCATTGACTTAGCACAATCAAGCCTCCATCTTCCTGAAATGACAGAGGCCCACTAATCGTGGTATCAAGGCTTATCCTTTCTTTGCTTCATTTGACAGCTTAGCCTACTTATGTTACTATCTAATAGAGTATTTCATAGAAAAAGATATTAGAGGAAGTTATGGCGATTGAAAAAACTGTCAGCGAAATTGCTGAAATTTTAGGAGTCAGCCGCCAGGCGGTCAATAACCGTGTCAAGGCGCTGGCTCCAGAAGATACCCAAAAAAATGAAAAAGGGGTTACCGTTGTAACCCGTAGTGGCTTGATCAAGCTCGAAGAAATCTACAAAAAAACTATTTTTGAAGATGAGCCAGTCAGCGATGATGTGAAGCAACGCGAATTGATGGAAATTTTGGTAGATGAAAAAAATGCTGAAATCGTCCGTCTCTACGAGCAACTCAAAGCCAAAGACGAGCAACTCGCTAAGAAAGATGAACAGTTGCGCGTGAAAGATGTTCAAATTGCTGAAAAAGACAAGCAATTGGACCAACAACAACAATTGACTTTACAAGCAATGAACGACCGCGATACCTTGAAACTTGAACTCGAACAAGCCAACGAAAAAGTTCAAGAGCAAGAAAGCAAAGGTTTCTGGGCACGCGTTTTCCGTCGATAATCCGGGGCTGGATCCTACCAGTCCCTTTTCTTTTCTACCACAGGAGATTTCCCATGAAAGCATTAGAAGATTATATCGCCTTTGATCTCGAATTTAACCAATACGAAGGCGCCTATCAGATCATCCAGGTGTCTGCCGTACGTTTTACGGACGGTAAAGAAGTCGATCACTACGACTCCTACGTTTACACCGATAAGCCCCTAAAAAGCTTTATTAACGGCCTGACTGGCATTACCCAGGACAAGATCCAAAATGCCCCTCAACTCGAGCAGGTCCTCAGTGAATTCAAGGCCTTTGTAGGAGACCGGCCCTTGATCGGATACAATGCCAAAAAGAGCGACCTACCCATTCTACTTGAAAATGGCTTGGATTTAGAAGAGCAATACGCTGTCGATGTCTTTGACGAAGCCTTCGAACGTCGTCCATCTGACCTTCATGGCATTAAAAATCTCCAACTCCACACCGTTGCAGAATTTTTGGGAGTCGCAGGAAAATCACACGATAGCTTAGAAGACGCCCGCATGACAGCCCTTGTCTACGAACAATTTCTCGAATTTGATCAAGGCCGCACCCTCCTTGAAGAGCAAGAGAACTTCTCCACCAACCCCTTCGGAGACTTGGACTTATCCGGATTTTTTGATGAATAAAAAAAGCTCAAAACTGAGCAGTACTCCTAGAGTTAGATGTTTTCATATCTTTCTTTGGGGGTTCTTTTTATTTCATTTCTGTAAAGATTGACTAAAGTAAATTTTCATCCAACAGACAAGTAGAGCTTTTTCAAAGGCTTAACTTAAAATATTAGTTATTAAAGATTTAATCATTTCTAATTTTTTAAATATTCATTGACCAGACTTATTCTTAGATGTATAATGAGCATGTAAAATATATCACAAAGAATAATATGTAATAAGATTTAATGATTACATCTGATATTTCTCAATCATAGGGTTCTATTTTCTAGGAGAGATTTATGATTAATATCTTTAAATATCTTGATAAAAAACAAAATACCTAACCATTATTGGAGCACTGGCAAATGGGGGTCTCGCATTAGGTCAACCTTTGGTTGTTGCCAAAGCACTATCGATAGATCAAAATAACCTTACCTATTCCTCAATTTGGAAATTTGCTCTCTTTGGTTTTTCTGTCTATTTCGCTTTGTATAGTCTAATGTTATTTTGTAATCATGCAAATAATGTCTTTAGACGTGAAATTCACATGAATATCCGAACGGCCCTTTTTCAGAAGTTAATGGAAGACAGGGAATATAGTGAAGATGAAAAGATTACCTTGCTGACACAGGATATGGAATTTCTAGGAGATAACTTTTTTGAACGCTATATGTCTATTTCATGTTGGGGATTTGGAGCACTGATTACGGCGATCTATATCATTGCCCAAAATGTTTTATTGGGTTCTATCTTTGTTTTCTTCACAATCTTACGTCCCATTCCACAATTCTTGATGAATAATAAGCTAAAGAATTCAGGGGATGAAATGTCTCAGGGAAGAACAGCTGTTCATAACCAAATCTCTGATAGTATTCGAGGAGCTCAGACCTTGCGGATGAATCAAGCCTTGCCTGAAAATTCTCAGCGCGTCTGGAATATCAATCTTCGTTATCAACGAGCTATTCAAAGGTTTGCTTTTACCCATAATATTGTTTTCTTTTGTAATGGTTTTATGGTCTTTCTGAGCCAAGTACTCCCCTTGGTATTAGGGTTCTTCCTTGCTATGCAGGGTCATCATGTTTCAGTGGCTAGCCTGGTTGCTATGTATATTGCTGCTGGTCAACTGGTAGGGCCTATCCAAAATATCATGTATGATGTGGTTGAAGTACAAGGAGCCAAAACAACGGCAGAAAAGATTTTCGGAATTTTAAATCGAGCAGATGATAGTGAATCGGACAATCATTCGATCTCCCAAGTAGAAGAGCTAGAAATTTCCCATTTAAGTAAATCTTATAACGGTAGAGAGATTCTTCGCGATCTTAATCTAGCCATTCGACAAGGCGAAAAAGTCCTCATCAAAGGGCCAAGTGGCTGTGGGAAATCAACCCTCTTCCGAATGATCACAGGAGAAGAAAAGCCGGATGCCGGAACGATTACTTGTCGTACAAGAGATGGAGTTAAAACAAGTCACTTTGTTCGTCAGGTAGGCATTATCAGCCAGCATCCTTTCCTCTTTAATGATACTATTCGCTACAATCTCAGTTTGGGACAGGAGTTTTCAGATCAAGAATTAGAGACTGTTTTAAGACAGGTCAAACTCGACCATGAACTAACTGATGGGCTTGATTTTGTAATCACTAATAACGGAGAAAATATTTCAGGCGGACAACGTGTCCGGATTGAACTAGCCCGCTTCCTACTTCGTAAAAAGGATATTTTATTAGCAGATGAGGTAACTGCAGCTCTTGACGCAGAAAATAGTCAGATGGTTCGAGACTTGATTTTCTCACTACCGATGATGGTGTTAGAAATCGCTCACCATATCGATGATGAAAGTCGATACGATCAAGTCATTGAACTAAGAAAAGAATAAAATTGCTGACATAAACCTAAAAATATATCGTTAGTGTTTCAAAGAAAGAAAATACTAAAACTTTCCGCCGTGAGAAAAGTGCCTGAAACAATAACGTTTCAGGCACTCGGAATTATTGAGACCTTAGGCTCAATAATTAGTCTTGGAACTTCGAAGAAGTTCGCTGACGTCCGTACTCACCCAAGGAAAGTTTTTAATATGACTTTGTCTTCAATCTGAAAAAGGCTCAAAACTGAGCCTCTTTTGAGTTAATGAAAACTTCCTTAGCTTAAAATGGTAATTTCCCTGCGAAAGCACCGAGTTTTTTCTTGGTTGCAGCATCAATTTCTTCAATGGCAGCATTGATGGCTTGAACCGTCATATCAGAAAGAGTTTCTGTATCTTCAGGATCGACCACTGCAACATTGAAATCAATGGAGACGACCTTCTTATCACCTGTAAGAGTCGCGACAACCAAATCTTGAGCAGATTTTCCGACAAATTGAGTTGCAGCTAGCTCCGCTTGGCTTTGCTCCATTTGCTTTTGCAATTTTTGAGCTTGCTTCATCATATTTTGCATATTCATCATAATGTTTTCTAGATTCCTTTCGTATCAAGGGTTTAGACCCTATTGCTTAATTTTTACTGCCCACTTCTGCCCATTTTTCTAAAAATCGTCAAATGCGTTAGCGACTTCTTTTTGTTGTGATGGGAACAAATGTGAGTAGATATTTATTGTTGTATTGATAGAACTATGTCCTAGTCGTTTCATCAGAGTGAAAAAGATATAATCCTTTCCTTCTCCTCTCCTCAATCCCTGATTAATTAAAAAGGCCACATGCGAATGCCTAAAATCATGGTTTCGAATCAATTTGAAGTCTTTTGGCAATCGTTTCTTGAATGATGCTCTAAAGTTAGAGACATTCGGAGCAGTCATAGGCTCCCCTGAAAATTGGAAAATCTGTAAATCATCAGTTGAATCAGTTAGCTTAGACAACTTTTGACTTTGGACTGTTTTCCAAGTTCTCAGCTCATCCACAAAAGCTTTATGGATGTAGATTTCTCTATTTGATTGAGTTGTCTTTACAGATCCAATATGTGTTTTCCCATTGCGATAATAGGCTGACTTACGGATCTTAATATATCCCTCGTCAAGAAAAACATCTCTCCAAGTCAAGGCAAGTGCCTCTCCCATACGAATTCCCGTAAACATGAGTACACGATATAAAAGTTTAAAAGGATATTCACTTTCTTCGAAATAGGACTCAAACTCCTTGAATTGTTCAGGAGTATAGTAAGACATTTCTTTATGCTTTTCTGGAAGTTTCCGAATAGCATCACATGGATTATCCTGTCTGAATCCTTTCGAAATAGCAATATCAAACAACTTATGAACAAAAATCATTTGTTGGTTAATATGAGTTGGTGTAAGTGTTCCACCTTTTACACTAGGCTGTTCAATTAACCAATCTCGATATTTTTTACATCTTGAATGGTAACTGAAGACATATCAGCATTTTCAAAGAATCGCGATACATATTGGGTATAGTATGAGTTCTGAGTATCTATTGTACCTCTTTTATTTCCACGAAGCTCATCTTCTTCTTTTAACATTACATAAAGAGAGGAAATGGTGAGTTTTTTTGTATTCTGTATCTGATTTAACTTATGGATACGGTAATAAGCCTCATATTCCTCTGCTTCTTTTTTCGTTAAAAAATTAGATTTGCGGTGTCGTATACGTTTGCCAGTTAAGGAACTTTTACCATCACTAATATCAACTAGCCACAGTCCATCGTCCTGTTTAATTACCGCCATGCTATTTTTCTCCTTCAGTCATGACAGCGCTTTGAAGGTTCTCCTCAATTATATCATTTTTTAATTGTATTTGAAAACCAAGAATGGATTCAACTGTAATAATCGGTACACGTCCAATACGTTTATTCTTATACCATTCAAATCCTTCTTGTACAAGCTGGCTTTTAGCCTTTCGTATTAATTTACTAGCTTGTGTTTCAGAATATCCAATTAATTCCATTAAATCATTTTTATCTACAACTTGAATCATCTATATCTATTCCTTTCTAATGTCCAATAACATAGGTAAATTGTTTGGCAGTTTCTGCGTCAAAAGTACGGTAACTAATGATCCCTAATCCTTTAACATTACACTCTGAGACGAGAATTGAACCATCTGATTTGACCTGTTCCACAAATGAAACATGTCCGTATATTGGATCAGCTCCAGCTTGGCCAGGGCTAAATGATAGAGCAGAGTGTTCTGTTGGTGTATGGGTTGTTGTGAAACCTGGCTTATTCATCCATTGTCCACCATTTCCCATAAATGGATCAAAGTTGACTCCGACTTGTTTTCCACGGTTGAAGACATACCAGGTACATTGTCCCCAAGGATAAGTACTAGTGATATATCCTGTGGTATCAATAGCTGTTGTCAGACTGTAACCTACTGGTATATCATTTGAAGTGACTCCTCCACCATCTCTAGTTTTTCCTGTAGTTTGTTCAGGAGCTTTTGGTGTTCCTCCATGTTCATCAATGAAGGCATCCAGTTTTTTCATGGTTTCTGCACGTCTTTTTCCCGATCCTGTAGTATCTGTAAAATAGACTCCACCATCAGTTGCTGGATTGAGTGTTCCATTCGCAAACTTTTTAGCCTTGTCATCTTGAATTTTGAAGGTTTGGTTTTTATTTCCAATGATGGTTTGTTGGGTTAATCCGACAACCGCGACTTCATCATTAAAGTTATTGGCATATTCTGGATTGGAGTCATAGGCACCAAAACCAAACATATTGGCTCCAGGATTAGTGGCTACTCCAGCAGTTCCAAGGGAACTTTCATTCAGTGCGATCGCAACGATTCCACGGACATCAAGATTGGATTTAGCTTCCCATTCGAGGAGCTTTTTACCATTAATTCGGGTCTTATCATAGGAGATTCCTAACGTATCTAAAAAGCCGTCTAATTGCTCTGCTGTAATACCGAAGCGATGAACCAGTAGGTTGTGAGTATAGGGATCTCCATCTGACCAGTGATCCGCATAAGTCACTCCATTTTGGGATTGGGGTGAGCCATTCGTTCCACCACCTCCGACAGCCCCCATAAGGATAATGACAATGAGGACCGGTAGAAAGAGAGGAATGAGACCAGCTAATAGAAACCATTTTAGTTTTTTCATCGAATCTCCTTTCTAGTTAATGTCTTATATAAGCAGTGAACAAAACAGTCCCAAAACGCCATTTTGCATCTAAAACGACTGAATAGGACTTAGTTTGTAGGATGATTTGGTCTCTTTCTTGTTCTGAGACTGGAAACAAAAGAAGGAAATCGACTGAGCGTTTTCCTTCTTGGTAGGCCTGATAAAGAGTTTCTTCAAGAACTCTTGAAAAAGAAGTTCTTGAGCGTATTTTAGTATTCATGTCATTCTCCTCTGAGTTGTTTTAAGCGTTCTGTTAATCGGTCTCTTCGTTCAATATTGGCTCTCAATTTATCATCTCGTGTCATGGTCTTTCTGTAAGCACGAGTGAAAGCATTCGATCCTTGAGCTTTGTACATAGCTTGAGGGTCTTTATATTCCTCTAATTTGTGCTCAATACTATTAATGCGGAGCTGTTTAAATGGAGAAATCCATTCTTCTTTAAGAGTTTGAAATTCCTCGTTTGAACTTGGTGTTGGTCCCACCGTGATTGGAGATTCTATTGAAGGAGTTGGTATTTTTTCTTCAACTGGTTTAACCCCTTCTAGCGTTGCCTTTGTTTTCGGAATGTTTGGTTCTGGAGCATCTGGACTTGCTGGAATCTCAAGTGTTTCTGTTGGGAGTACTTCATCGGGTTGGTGCTCTGATTCCTTATTGGTAAAGAATGAACCAACATTTTGGAAGTGACTCTTGGCATTCATGACCATTCCAGCTCCAAAACCAGCACCTGCTAAGGCAAAGTTTCCAAGGTGTTGAGCAGAAGAAAGACTTCTAGATGGCACTTGTGAAGCCACCTCTCTGGTCTTTGTGACTCCTTTTTCAACTTTGTTTCCAATATCACTCGCAACCATTCGTGCTTTAGACCCAAGAATGAATTGGATCAACTCAGCTTTGTATTTCCATAGAAGGAAGTATACAAGTCCTTTTGAGACAACTGAAATGAGTAGTTTAAAGACAAGGCCAAAGATGATCAAGGATGGAAGAGTTTTAAGGATACCATCAAAGCCAGTAATGACAATGTTTTCGATCATTTTTTCAATATAGAAGACCAAAAGCGTTAATAGACTCGTGATAGCTGGGAAAAGCAGCCCACCAAACATGACTTTCAGAACTCCAAAAATCAAATCTTGCATTCTTGGTACAAAGGACATTAGTAGCACAATTGGAAAGAGCAGGATCATCATCAGGACAAGTGTCTGAGCAATGACGTTTAACATCTGAATCAAGATAACGGGTATCGCTAATACAAAGGCTTCACAGATTTTGAAGATGACATAAAACATACGAGTAAAGATGAAATCTGGCATAGCTGAGACCCAACGGTTCTTTTCACCATCATCATTGGCTCCATTTCCTAGTTCATCTAGATATTTATTGCGATCTTTCGATTTAACTGCTTTAAAGTTTCCATTCTTATCGCCTGTTCCTAGTACCTTACTATCATCAAAAGTTTCTTGTTTCCCATCTTGGCTATTCTTATATTTTCCATTTTCTTGACCTGTATTGACAAAGACATAGGCTTTATAAGAGGTTTCTGCAATATAGCTATCTGCCATGGAATCGCCAATTTTAATGGATTTATTATTTCCATACTCCACCTTGATATTCGTGATATTTTTAGTGACATCTTGAGAGACATGGTTAATAGTATCTAGTAAATACAGACCACCTGATGTTCCAGCGATTGTTCCAAAATAACCAAAGCCAAGGATGAGTACCAGAAAGACATGAAGTAAAGTCCTTGAAAAAGCTCCTTTTGAAAAGAAAAACTGGTAAAAGAGATAGAAAGCTAGGATTAGAAGCAACATTGAAACGAGTGATTGTTTTGCGACTCCGCCAGAACTTGAACCGATAAATCCTTTCCAGATATTCATCGCTCCATTGAATACATAGTTCTTGTAGTTCGAGTAGAGATCAATCTTTTCAAGAATTCGAATCAGCAAAGAAAAGAAGCCCACCACTGCATTTAGAATGAAAAAGAAGAAGTTGACGAAAAGCTCATTAATCAGAACCCAAGCCCCGTTAAAGGAAGCAAACCCAGTAGGCTCCATGTAGGACTTGAGAGAGAAGATATCGACTCCCCTTAGTTTGTCAAAAGCTTCTTGCATGGATTCACCTCCTAACTAGCGTATTTATTTTCAAGGCTTGATGATACCGTAGCTTTCATTGGTTTTAGAAGCATATCAATATCTTCAAAGATGTTGTGTACGGAAATCATATTGAGATTGCCATAGACGTCATAGTACAGGCATTGGCCAGAGATCATATTGTCAATCCATTCGAGATTGCTTTCAGTGACTTCAAGATTGACGTGTTTCAAGATATCTTCTCGTTCAGACTTTTCATAGAAAGCAAAGATAGTCCCAAATCCCGTTGTATCATCGTCATTTTCTGCATCATGTACAGATTGAGTAATCAATGCCAAGGTATTGTTTTTGGAGCGTCCAATCCGACGCATATTTTTGATAACGGCTTTTCCTTCTGCGGACTTCATAAGAATCCATGCTTCATCAAAGAACTCAATGGTATCTTCATTTTCATTTCGTTCTCCAAAGTGGGTACAGAAGGCACCAAGCGCAAACATGAGGGCAATAGAATTGCGTTCATGATCTGAAATTTTTGTGGAATCGTCTTTTGGTAGTTTGAGGTTATTGACCTCTAGGATGGTCACTCGTGATTCATAGTTAAGTCCTTGAGTGGTCCCATCTGAAAAGGCCAGTTCCAAGATAGAATTCGTCACAATTGAAGTCAGATATCGACCAACCGAAGCAATTTCAGAGGAAGTGGAGTCTCTCAGCACTTTTAGGACGTGTTTAAATCCGACCTTCTCACCAGCGACTCGTTTCTCCACAATCGCATTAATAGCTTCTGTGATAGCTGTTTTTTGATCCATCGTGACATCATCTACAGCTTGTAGTAGAAACTCAAGCATGTTTTTTGCGACCTCTACAGCTTGTTCTTTATCTAGAACGACAATAGGATCTAAAACTCCGTGGTTTGATGGTAGTGAGCTATCCAGTGTTACAAAGTTAAAGTTCTCAATCTGTTTCTTGCGTTCAGGATAGAGACGTGCGAATTCAGGTGAGTTAATCACTTCTTGGTAGTGATTCCTAAGTTCACGTTTAGGATCAATATAAAGAGTTTTGACATTCTGCAAAGCTACACTTAAAAATATGATCTGAGCAAGGAAAGATTTCCCTTGTCCTGTTGCACCCGTAATGATGATATGCGGGTTCTTGGTAATCTTTCCAGCGATATCTTCTTTATTTCCGACTGTCGCATTATAGAGGACAATGTTCTTTGAAGAATCGATGGCTTTCGCAATATTATCCCAACGTCCTGTCCAGTTGTCTACTCGGCCGATATACCAACCGATACGGTTTCCAGAAGAAGTATTGGTGAAGGGCATGAGTTCTGAAAAGCCACGAGCTGTGACCATATGTGTCCAGGTGCGAGTTTTCTTTTGGAGGTTTTCTCCATAGAGTAGAGCTTGAAAGAGATAAGGTCCGTCTTGAGAGGCTTCGCTAATTTCGACTCCCATATCGTCAAAGTAATTTAAAACTACTTGTCGTCTTTGACGGAGTTGGTTCACACTAGAAGCAGAGACGATAAGATAGGCTCCATATTCGATGATATCTTCCTTGTTTCCGACTTTCTTCATTAAGTCTTTTAGGGAGATAGAACCCATGATGATCTCGTCTTGTTGGACAGTATCAGTATTTTCTGCCTCTTCCATGATGTTTCTGTAACGTGTATTCGAACGTCCCATTCGACCCTTGATTTTACCAGTATCAATGAATTCTGCCTTGATTCGTAGCTCTACAGGAAAGTTCAAACGTTGGATAAATTCTCCCAGGTGAAAACCATTGAATTGAACAGGAAATTTACCAACCGGAAGAATCGTCACAAAGGAAGATCCATAAGGGCTTTCTAGCTTGAGGAAGCCACCTTTTAGCACTTTGATCAAGGTGTCCGTGATATTGAATTGAGCACGATTAGCGAGTACCTCTTTCTTGTAGTGAGGGATATAGCGAAGGTACTGCATCCGCTGGTAATAAAAGAGTTCTTCATTGGATAACCGTTTTGCCCGAAGAACGGAGAAGGCTTGAAAAATAGTGAATTCATCACTTTTATAGTCTTCATACCAAGTGGGACTTAATTCATATTCATAGCCAAGACCCTTGGCAATTTTTTCTGAGAACTCATTGAAGCTCTCATAGGCCAAGTCTTTAACGGTCGCTCCATGATTTTGTTTGCGCAAGGTCACACCCACGACCCAGTCAAACTGATAAGGAATCTCCATTTCATCTGTTAGGCGACCTACCGTGTAAAGAAGTAGTTCTTCTCCTAGTTCACGACTGTCATCTGCTAGAGCGTCTGAGAAGTCACGCATTTTCTCTTCTAAGAGATAGTCTTTAGGGATCAGAGATATTTCAAAGAACTTGTTTTTCTGGAGCTTCTTCATCATTTGAGCAACCGTAATTTTATGTTTGCCCTTTTTCTCATCATCCGTAATTGTGATGGGAGTGTTTGGAATACGATAATAAGCAATGACTGTTTGATCTTTTTTGAGAGCTAGATTTTCATGTGTTTCCCTAATAGGATAGGTTAAAGTAATACTCATAGGTCCTCCTTTTCTATAGATTTGTTTTTTCAAAGACAATTTCTTCTACAGGCTCTATTCGATCTTCATGGTAGACAGCTTTTTTGTTTAGCTTAAAATCCCAAAAGTAAATCAGGTAATCTCCAATAAAGACGTGCATCTTCTTACCGTGAGGCTCGTATTCGGTATAGAATTTAGCCAATTTGTAAGGGAGATACCAATAGAGCAAGAGAGAAATTGAGTGAGTGATTTTTGCGAGTGGCACAAAGATAAATCCTCCAAAGAGTAACATGGCCACAAAAACGATGATAAAGACAATGAAAAAGGACAACTGCATCGGTGTCGCAAAGTACCATAGTCGAGTGCCCTTTTTTGTCTTAATTTCTTGGATCCAATAAGGAGCGTTTAGGCCCTTACTGTAATCATAAAGTCTTTCTTCATTCATACTTAAAGTCCTGATTCAATACCGAAGAGTCGCAGGAACCAGCCGACTGCTTTTAGGATATCTTGTCCTTTGGCAATTGAAACAATAACGGCATAGAAACCAACGACAGAGAAAAGTTGAAGCCAGGAGCTGTTCCGCCAAGCCTTGATCGCTAAGAGCACGGCAATAGCTGTCAGGATCCAAATTCCATCGCCCTGGAGGAAGGTTCGTAGATTGTCTGTATTCATAGAGTTCTCCTATTCTTTATCATTTGCATAATTTAGTGGAATGGTGTGTTCTAGTTTTGTGACATAGTAGGTCTTTTCTTTTTCTGAGAGGGTAAAAGTGAAGTTTTCTGAGTGAGTGGTCCCTCCGACCTCAAAGGTTGCTTGAACATAAGCGATTAGATTCTGACCGTCTTTTTTTAGATAGGTATAATCAATTGTTTTGAAGGTGGTATTGGCTATAATATCCACATCCTTAGCAATCAGATTGAGGTTGTCTTGGTTAGTAGTATAGTTGGTAAAGAAGACCTTGAGGAACTTTTCAACCTTCTTACGCTGAGCATCTGAAAAGTGGTCATTAGCGGTTAGTTGAAGCTGATCGTCTTCGCTAAAGTGTCCAGCTTGTGAGGATTCAATAGCAGAAAACCAAGGAAGACCAGAAATATAATATTTCCCATCCTTTTCATCAAATGGAATATTGAAACCTGTCACAATTTCTTTTTCTTCTGTGTTATTATCCCGACGGATGCTTTCCTTGTATTTGATCTTATAGGTCGCAACCTTCCCTTCTACAGTTACTAACTGAGAATAGAGAAGTTCACTTGGATTTCGAACTTGACCTTGAGCTTTCACATCAGGAATGAAGTTGTAAAAGCTATTTAAGTATTCCACTTGAGCTTGTTGTTTATCTCCTTCTTGCGGGAGGGTGAAGTAAGCATAGACATAGTCGTTCAAGTAGTACTGGAGTTTGTAGTCGTATTTTCTACTAGACTCCATTGGCTGTGCTTTTTGATTTTTTGTTGCCTCGACTTGAGCTTGTAGTGCTCCTACCTTATTTGATAGTGTGATAGCACGGATAGATCCCATGAGTCCAACAAAAAGGAGGAAAGAAATTCCTCCTATGACTGCAATATTGACAGTCTTTTTATTGGTAACTTTTAGTTTTGGTGGACCTCCTTTTTTCTCTACCTTTTTGAAGTGTGAGAGATATTCTTTTGCTTGAAGCAAGTAGCGTTTGGCTTTATCCATAGATCCTCCTTTTAGAGAGTAGCGAGTTCAATGAGCTTTGAGCCTTTTGCATAGAGGCGCTTATTGGCTTTTTCGATCTCGCCATTAATGTAATAGTAGCCTCGTAGCTCAGTTTGGAGTTGTTCGATCAAGTCAGGTTTTAGGTCTTTAGCTTCTTCTTTTTTTAAGAGACTATTTAATTCTCCAGCTTTGGTCCAAGCCTCTCTGTGATCTTTCTTTTTAAGCAATTCTCCCAGTTCATTCGTGACTTGAGAGACTTTCTTTTCAAAAATAGTTTTAGTGGCCATTTCAATTTCCTTTCTAAATGTTTCTTGTTTGCTTTTTATTGTTTGTTGGATATAGGCGATGAGAGAAGGTCGCATTCTTTTGTTTAGACTGAGCACATCGCCATCTAGAGTGAAGAAGGCATGTTCGTAGTCAAAGAAGCCATTCGCATCTGGCGGTTTTTCGGTAGATCTTCCAGCACATTCATAGAAAAAGTCTTTTTCTTTTCGAAGAAGAATAAACATGTTCCAGAATTCATGTTCTGGAAGAAGCAGAAAGTCTGCTTGATAAATCTTCTTCAGCATTTCAAGAAGCCTCAAGCAGATCATCGTATCCTAGAGCTTGGTAGATAAAATCTGAATCAAACCAGAGCCAGTCATTGATTTGTCCTTCTGTTGGCGTATCACCAGAGAAGATATCTTCACATATGACAGTTAAAGTATCTACTCCACCACGTTCACGGACGGTGTTTAAGGTGGTTAGCCCACCAGACCAAGCTTTAAAGTTTTCTAGTGAATTGATTTGAACTTTGTATTCCATATAGTTTTTCCTTTCTAGTGTTCATAGTGTTTATTGGCTTTTAGAAGTCGTAACATGGCTTTTCCTCGATCTGTGATCTCCCCACTATTTTGAATCATCTTCATGTATTCTGTTTGCAGGATTTTATCTGCTTCAGTGACTAGTGCAAGGGAGTTAGCAACTTGATAGGTCAGCCAGCGAATGGTTCGCTCAATACTGTATGGTTGTGGGTTGGTTGAGAGCTTTAAGGGTTCGACGCCTCCAAAGAGACGTTGCCACTTTTCATCAGGTTTATAAGCTCCAAAACGAGTAACACCATCATAGACTTGGATTTCTTTATTGATGATGCCTCTAGCGATTTCTCCGAGATCTACACCATTGATGTATTCCTCTACAACTCCTTGAGCTTTCTGATCTGAAAAGCGGAGTTCATAGCGATTCCAGATACCAAAAATCTCCAAGGATTCGTCCAAGGAGATGTTTTCCATTCGAGCTATTTCATAGCGCTTTTCATAAAAGTTGAAGTAGAGTTGACTTTGACGGCTCCCAAAATAAATGGACAAACCGTGATTAGCTTCCATGTCTTCATTATCTGTGAAAGATCCACCACCCGTGATATTCCATTTCTTGATCGTGTCTAGGACAATCTCTTTGGAATAGAGTTTATCAATCAATTTGGGAATTTGAATTTGTTCGTCCTCGTGACCATATCCCTTATATAGTTCATCTAGAGCGATATCGAGTCGCTTCACTCGAACGTCTTCATAGGAATAAAGAATGTTTTGAAGAAAGATCTGCCAAGTGATTCCCTTGTCTTCTAGAAGCAATTCCAACTCACGGCATCCTTGTCCAGATAGTTGAAGACAAGTTTGGTAATCATTGGTCACAGACTTATCAAAGAAATCAAAAATCCAGATGTTCCCTCGTTGCCATAAGTGGGTATAATTCATGAGACGGGTTTCTTGATCTGTAAATTCGCTAAGGTGGCAGTGAAGGAAGTTTTCACAGAAAGCATCTAAATCCTTTAATCTAGGAAATGTCAATCGTAGATAGTCAATTTGAGCTCGAAGACTGTTTTTATCGCAATCTTGATAGTAACCAAGTTTTTCTTTAAGTTCTCTAAACTTATCAATCGTCAGTCCTCTTTCGCCTGTTTCATAAGAGCGGTAGGTTCTTGTAGGTAGATTAACAGCTTGTGCAAATGCTTTTTGACTAAGTCCTGTTTGTTTTCTGAAATTCTTAATATGAAAAGGACTAATTTTGTCCATTCATCGCAACACCTCTTTCTAACAAAGTGACACACTTTTTTGACGAAAGTGACACACTTCATAAAAATTGAAAACTCAACTCCCATAAGGAATGAGGAGGGGTGGACTTGGCGTTTTTCCAATTGTAACCCCCCTATTAGAAAACGGGGGTTGAAGTTTCATCATGGCCTAGAAACTTCGGGCTACGGTCTGCGCCTGACCTGCGGTCAGGCTTGCCCTTGCCCTTGTCCTAGCCCATGATGAACAATCGTCGCTTCAACTGCTTTTGGATAAGACCTGCGTCCTCCCTCTTCAAATTGAGCGAGGATTTCAAGAAGAAGTTTTTCTTGAAAAGGATCCACTAGAATAGCGGATACAGTCCGTTCAAAGATGATCCCTTGTTCTGTTAAGAGATAGATAATCTTGCGTAAGGTTGGCATTTTAAGATTTTGTTCGTCTGCGAATTCTTTGAGTGGTCTCTTGTTTGATTCGTTTTCTATAGTCTTCTCTTCCTCTATAGGATCAATTGTTTCAACTGGTGGTTTATATTCCTCAAATACTGAGAATTCTTCTCCTTCAAACTCCATAATCGAAATTTTAGAGTAGGCATCATAGAAGGAAAAACCTTGATCGAGTGGTACATAGGGAGAGAAAAACTCACCAGCCAGCTCACCGTTGTTTGCGATATAGCCCCGTCCTTTGACCTTGACTCCATTGATTTCATCCAACTTTTTGAACTCTTTGGTTTTATTAGCATCTCCAAACATCATGTCATATCCTGTTGATTCTAAATGACCGACGGAAAGACGCTTCATAAAGTTATCCCGAAGAGCAGTTTTGATAAATTCCCCATCGGGCCGTTGCATAGCAAAGATGATAAAGACTCCAGCTTGACGGCCTTCTAGGACTAACTGTGAGAGATATTCCATGAGTTCGGACTGTTGGCTATAATCTCGATCAATCTTTGCCATAAGAGCTGCCCACTCGTCTACAAGAATGAATTTTGGTTTCATATCATAGTGAGTAAAGTTCTTTCCAGCTTGGAATTTTGGCGAAGTGGACATCAGTTTATAGCGTTTTTCCATGAACTCTACATTCTCTTTAAAACAGTTAATGATATCTTCCTTACTAGTATAAACACGGCCATGAAAGACTGGAATTTTCTTTAATCCAGCTAGATCTGAATTCTTTGGGTCACAGATATCGACAAAGCTAATTTTAGCCAGTGCATAGATTATGGTCATGAGTACAACTGTTTTTCCTCCACCAGTTCCACCACCAATAAGAAGATGAGGTTCTTCAATATAATCCCAAGATACATCTTTCATGAGCTGGAGTTTGGATCCCTTGACTTTTACTTCATCGATGGTGATCCTGCTATCAATTCGGTTAATAGCAATTTCATACTTGATAAAGCGATTATCAAAGGTTTTATTACGAAAATCTCCGTTAAACATGACTTCAAGAGTAGCTCCAAGGTTTAAAAAGCGATCTTGAAATTTATTACCTTCTAGAATGAAACTCAGTTCAATCTTATAGCGAGACTGTTTGATATACACTTGAGGTAAGGTGATTTTTTCAATGATCTTGTTTTCACGTTTAACCTTTTTAACGAGATAGAGGTTATTCTCTAGCAAAAATCGAGAAAGAATTCGAAGGCTGTTGAGCTTTTGAAAAAAGAGTATCTTTCTGTAGCAAACCCGATTGATAAACCAAGAGAAGATCAAAGAAAAGAGAAGCCCAGCTCCTAGAAAATATCCTTGAGGTAAGGGATGGACTTTTAATTCTTCTAGATGTACGTAGCTGTAATAACTAATAGCCAACAAAAAAGGAAACCACCAGATAAACCATGTGATTCCCTTTAGTTTACGATGAAAAACTCGAACTCTTTTTCCCCGATAGGTAAAGAGTTTCATCCTGCATCACCTCCTAGTTTTCCTTCTTATTTTCTACCGGTTTGTTTTCTTTAGTTGGTGCACCTCCAGCTTTTTTCTTGATTTTAGAAGCAAAGAGCTTATAGATATCATTACGATTGACGTGGGTATGCGTGATAACAATATCTTCTAGTTCAACCTCTTCTCGGTATTTAATACCTAAGTCTTCAATTTCAGACTCTGACATATCTGCGATGGTGAAAAAGAGGGTTTCGTGCTGGACAGAAGAGTGAATCCCTACGACAATTCCACGGATCTCACCTGTATTGACTTGGACAAATGATCCATCAGGATTACGTTGTGAGCGATCCACTTCAAAGATGATATCAGGACCTTCAATGCCTCGGAAAGACAGTTTTCCAAGGACAGCTGGGACATCTAGTCCATCTGTAATGACACGATAAGTCTTGTCAGCAATTTGTAGTTTTTCTCCGTAGTTTAATCCAATTTTAGCCATGTGATTTTCTCCTTTTGTTTCTTATTTTTTAATGACCAATTTTTCCGCAAAGACATTGAGATAAGGTGCAACAGTATTACCGTTTAAAGCAGTGTCTGGGAAAAAGATTGGGTTAACAGTTTCTACTAGAGCATCTTCTGGGAAGACCGTTGTAGAAGCTGGTGTGATAACATGGAAGGCTCCGTGCTCTGCGCTGTTTAGAATGTGACGTTGGTATTTGCCTTCTTTCCCAAAAATAAATTTAGGAGCATTTCCTAAACGTTCATAGTAAGCAGGGCCAATAAATTCTGGTTTCATTTTAAGTGTTTCTGAGATCATAAGATTTTCCTTTCTGAGTGTAAAATAAAAAGAGTTAAGCTAGTTGCTTCACTCTTGAGTAATAGTGGGTAAATAGTTTGCGTTTAAACATACGACTATAGAATTGAATATCCTCATGAGCATAGCCATTTCTACGAGCATCATCT
This sequence comes from Streptococcus sp. HSISM1, assembly GCF_000448565.1. Taxonomy (GTDB): domain Bacteria; phylum Bacillota; class Bacilli; order Lactobacillales; family Streptococcaceae; genus Streptococcus. The sequence goes on from NZ_CM002128.1 coordinate 1,464,318, forward strand.
GCGAGATGGTCTAAATCAATTTGGGCTTGAGCATAGAGTTTAGCCTGTAGTTTATCAGATTCACTAAACATGCCATAGGTGAATTCATAATTATCATAGAGTCGTTTACATTGTTGTGCGAAAAAAGTTTGTCATATCATTCTCCTTTATTGTAATAAGTAAAAAAGCTACTAAGTGAAAAAAGGAAAGAACTTAGTAGCTTGAGAGTAGGTCTATCTTTTAGATAGACAGCAGTAAAGAAAAGTTATTTGGTTGGAAAGATCCCTCTTTCCACGGTGGCAACGTTTAGCAAGGTGCTTTGCGTCAATTACCATCGCTTTCCCAGCCAATCTCTTTAGGTAGTCTTGATCATACCCAAGGGATTCTCTTACGCCCTTTGGCGAAGCCAGTTCACTTTACTATTCGGAAAAGTGCGAAAGTCCGAAATGCGTGGAAGCCCACAAATACTTGTTTTAAATCTTCACTTCAACCATAAAACGGACTTGACTTTTAGTATCAAATAAATTACAATAAAGGTACGAAGTTTAGTGTAGTTTGATAGTCAGTCCTCTGGTTGTCAGACGCACTTTTTATTTAATTGTCAATGATCTAAGCCTTCTAAGATAAGGTTATTATTTTTAGAAGATATATACTCTTTCGAATATATTTATATTATATACTCAGTTGAATATATTGTCAAGAGATTATTGCAAAATATTTTAAAATTTTTTGAGGAATTAGCAATGGGATTTCCAGAACGATTAAAAGAACTCCGATTAAAAAAAGGATTAACACAAAAGGAAATTGCGGAAAAATTTGGGATCAAACAACCTAATTATCAGCAATGGGAAAGTGGTAAAAGAAAGCCATCGTCTGAAACTTTAGAGAAATTTGCGAATTTCTTCGGAGTTACGATGGACTACCTTGCGGGAAACGACGAGGAATTAGATAATGTAGAACTTTTATTTCGTATGAATTCACAAGGTCTAACTGAAGAAGAAAAGAAGATCTTTAAGAAGGAATTGATTGAGTTTATGGAAGAACGAAAGAAAGCATTTGAAAAGGGAAAATAAAATGGCATGGTATACAGTTCCTGGTTTAATTGTTCCAGTATTGACAATTTTTCAAATATTTGTAAACGGAAAGAAAGTTGATGTTGAAAGTGTTAAGAGGGAGATTCTGATTATTCTTATTAAAGGGTTACTAATTAGTATACCCATTTATCTTCTTGAGATGGTAATGCTTTTTTTCATTTATCCGGATCATAAATATTATAAATTTTACAATGAAATTATTTCAGTGTATTCATTAGATTTGTATTTTTTATAACATTTGGAGTTTTACTAGTATTAGTACTATTCCCATATTTTACTAAAGATACTACTTCCATTGAGAAATATGGTGATGAATATTTGATTCAGAGCAAATCGTTTTACGATCAAGACTTTTATATTGAATTAACTTATTTTATTAAAAAGCGTGTTCATTTACTAGGTTCCTTTTTTCCCTTTTTCTTATTAGGATCTTATTATTTTCATCAGTATTAGTTTTAATAGTAGGGATTTTACAATTTGTACCAAATGGTAGAATGAATGATGATAAACACCCATATGTTGCAGATGAAAAAATATATATTGAAAGTATCGATCCAATTAATGTTTGTGTTGTTAAAAATGGGAAATTACAACAAAGTAGTTTACCCTCTAATACTAAATTTTCTATTGCTAAGGGAACAAATTTTTCATTTCATTATAACAAATTAAAAAATAAAATTAGTGGAGGAGAGAATAATATTCATAATGGAATATATGGATTGACTCCGGGTACAATGATTTCTCTAGAAGATGATACCCTGATATATTTTGAAGAAATAAAAGATTATACTTTATTTGTAAATGACAAAAATAATGAAATTAGTGAGTTCTTTACTACAAAAACTATACCTGGTAATACTTACTTAAAACAAAATTCTAAAGAAAAATTTAAAATCATTAATAGATTAAATAATAAAGAAACAAACAAACCATATAAATTTATAGTTGGAAACACCGTTAGCGATATTTCTTATAAGCTATTTTTAAAAAATGTTATCCTAGTAAACAGCTTACTAGTGTTACTTACGTTGTTCCTAGCTCTATTTATGACGAAAAGGTACATATATATAGTGATTAATTGGTTTATTTCTTCAATTCTATTAATTTTTTCAATAGGTTACTTCCTTAAAACAAAAGAATGGAATATTGTTACGATTATTGTACTGTTAGTTATTTTAACATTAGTTATAATAGAAATTTTTAAGTATACTCAATTTTTGAGGCAAAATGTATTAATTAGACGTTTAAAATCTCTGTCTGAAATCAATCTAAAATTATCTAAATCTAACTATAAAATTTTGTTTGATAGTAGTAGTAAAGAAGAAGTAGACATCTCTATCGAAGAGGATAAACATTTATATTTTGAAAGATTTAACTATGATAGTAAGCATATTGAAAAAGATATGCAAAAGGAAGGAACTGTAAAAATAATACTTTATTCCTCAGTAAAAGATATATTGTCCGAATATTTTTCTAGATATAGTATTCTTTACAAAATAGTATTGATTCCCTTTAAAAAATAGTTAACTTATACAAACGAAAAAACTAAAAATTTATGTACAATTGACTAAACTAGAGCTAAACCATTGATACAACTGAATTAGAAGCATAAAGTACATTCTTTAAAAAGTGTACTTTATTTTTGTTTTGTACATTATTCTGGAATGGTATTTTGTATATTTTATAGTTCATCATATTATCAAATCTAAGAAATTGATTTGTACATTTATTTCAATGATAATCAATGTATAATAAAAAATTAAAGTTCGAATTCTGAAACTACTTTCACATATATAAAATTGAATCTAAATTGCTTTAGGCCTATAATAAAGATAGGAATAAAAAGAAATCTTCCTAGAAAGGAGTATACTGTATCATATGTGACAGTATTATTAATGAATCATGAAAAAAATAATTACTATAGTACAGTGCATTTTGTTTCCCGTGTCTCCTTATATAGCTAGAGAACTATGCTTGATGAGTAAAAATCTAGTCGATAATATGTTCCTTATATTCTTTATCATGCTAACAATTTCTTTTTGGCTTGGTATTTGGAAGTTGGGAGATCTTATGGGAAATCCAAAATAGAAAGTAAAAGTTGTACTAGAGATGAAATTTCTATTTATTTTAATTATTAATACACCTTATTTCTTTTATTTAAAATGGAAGGATAAGCCTAAACAAAAAATAAGTCCTTTTGTTATCTTTATAAGTTTTACATGATTTACTTGTGGTTTATCCTCATAATTTCCATAATGGCTATCGGTATTTTATCCCTTGGAATAGTAGCTGGTATGGGAAGAAAACTTCCGTTTGGTTTCTTTGTTTTATCTTTTTTATGTGTAGTTCTATTTAGTTTCTATATTTTTAATATTCTAAAAGAGATAAAGGAATTAAAGCAAATAAAAGGTCAGTAAATATTAACTAAGAGAACTAGCTAACTAGCTTAAGTAAAATATAACACGGCTATGATTCATGAGCCGTGTTTTTGTATGAACGTACAGTTGAAAAATTTTTAGTTTTCACTTAAATAAAGTACATAATTGACAATGATTAGTTCAAAACATTTTTTGGTTATCTTAGAATAATAAAAGTAATTAGAACTAGTACAAAAAAAGTGGACACACATCCACTTTTTTTATATAATAAACTCAACTAAATTGGTTTAGTTTTGTATTTTATACTTAAAGGAGGTATCATTCTTTGGATGAATTGTATACAAGAATAAGTAATTCTACAAAACATGTGTTATACCAGTATATGAAAGATCATGACATTTCATTACTAAATTATAATTTCAACTACTTCTTTCAACACTGTATTCAAGAATATCAGATTCAAGTGATTAGTCACCACTTCTCTAATCGTAAGATTGAAGGATTAACTGTTATCGATGAATTAGGAATTAGTTTTTCCTATGAAAAGGATAATCCAATTGTAAAGCAAAATTTTACTCTATGTCATGAACTGGGACATTTTATCCTAGAGCATGAAGGAAATTATTTTACTGAATCTATTGATAATCAGGAGAACCTACTAGAGCGAGAAGCGAATATTTTCTCTGCTGTAGTATTAATGCCTGACATTGTTTTGTTGTCAAAGATTTATTATAGTTGCGACACCTTTCAAAAGATTCAAAATAGTCTAGATGTTTCAAAACAGGCATTGTTTTATCGCCTTTTAGATCTTCTTAGAGAATATTATCCTGGAAAAGAAAGTACCATTAAGCAGGCTATCGATGCTTATATTGATGGACAAAATGCCACACTACTCCTTTTGTTTCACGGTGTCAAAGATCAGATTATAAAGGAATTCAACAACTATCAGACTTCTCTAATCAATAAGATTCAGCAATCAGTAATCAAAAAAGGCTTCGTTACTAGCCAAGAGTTACCTGAACTTTTAAATCAGGATAATTGGAAGACAATTAAGAATTGCCATGACAATCTAAAAGTATGGCTCATTTATGATAGAGGAAAATCAATAGCTTATGTTTGGGATAAAAATAAGCTAACAGACAAAGAAGCAAAACAAAAAGCTGAATTGAAATTATTGTTAATGTGAGGTAAATGATGTACCAACCAGAAAAACTAAAGGCTCGTAGAAAAGAGCTAAAAATGACTCAAAAAGATATTGCAGATCAATTAGGTATTACCTACCAGGCTTATTNCTATAATAAAGATAGGAATAAAAAGAAATCTTCCTAGAAAGGAGTATACTGTATCATATGTGACAGTATTATTAATGAATCATGAAAAAATAATTACTATAATACAGTGCATTTTGTTCCCCGTGTCTCCTTACATAGCTAGAGAACTATGCTTGATGAGTAAAAATCTAGTCGATAATATGTTCCTTGCATTCTTTATCATGCTAACAATTTCTTTTTGGCTTGGTATTTGGAAGTTGGGAGATCTTGTGGGAAATCCAAAATAGAAAGTAAAAAGTTGTGCTAGAGATGAGATTTTTATTTATTTTAATTATTAATACACCTTATTTCTTTTATTTAAAATGGAAGGATAAGCCTAAACAAAAAAATAAGTCCTTTTGCTATCTTTATAAGTTTTACATGATTTACTTGTGGTTTATCGTCATAATTTCCATAATGGCTACCGGTATTTTATCCCTTGGAATAGTAGCTGGTATGGGAAGAAAACTTCCGTTTGGTTTCTTTGTTTTATCTTTTTTATGTGTAGTTCTATTTAGTTTCTATATTTTTAGTATTCTAAAAGAGATAAAGGAATTAAAGCAAATAAAAGATAAAATAAATAGATAGACGTAATCTAATTTGAATTGTATTTATCTGGACTATACATCAAAATAAACAAGAATAGGGAAAAGTCTTTAGGATCAAAAAACGCATAATATTAGGTTTTGAAAAACCTTGATACTATGCGTTTTATTGTGGGGAGATTTACTTTATTTTCTCCTGAAATTGAGTTTTTACCTAGTATCGTTTCACTTCCGATTAGAGATAACAAATTTATCAATGAATAGTAAGTGATATAATGCAAGTACAAATCCCCAGAAACTACCACGAAGAGAAAATTCTTGATGATTAAGAGGAAGCAAATCACGGTTTCCTATATAGATGCATGTCAAAATCACAAATAGAATCCAAAATAAATCAGTCCATTTATATTTTGAAAAATATTTTTTAGCATAAGAACACCTTTTTCCTTTACTACATTAGTAGTATACGATAAAATGTAAGCGAATACAAATAAAAAGGAGGATTGACCTTATGAATGAAAAAAATCGTACATATTTTATTTGTGCAAGTATTATTATTTCATCTATAATTTTAGGACTCTTTATTTATAACGGAATTTATAACGGATTTGACGTTTTGGGTCAATATATAAACGATGGCCTCAGGGTAATTAATAGTAATTTACCTGATGTTTTTAGGCAGTAATAGTAATAGAATTTAAAAAAAGACAAGGTGTTTTATCCTTGTCTTTTTCGTTTTTCGTTTTAATACTGCTTTTGTTTCAATATCAATAAATGTGTTCTTTTTTGAGTATTCTATAGATTCGAGGTAACATTATCATCGTATAGATCAGGAGAGAAACTCCTCCAAATACGAATATTAGACCTCCGTTTATTTCTTTTTGAAATAGATAAGTAAATACAATGGTACCGATCGGCATGATAGACGTATTTAGTGTGAACAAAGTACTCATTACTCTTCCTAAATAATTTGTTTCAATACTACTTTGAAGATAGGTCATGGACGACAATATTTAGAATAACAAGAGTGAATGCGATAATTCCCATAAATAAACCGCCAACGGAAGAAATAATCACTTGGGTGTTAGTAATTGCAAATGTAATACCAAACCAACGATTGCGATGGTTAGAAGAAAAAGTGGAATGCGAATTCTTTTAGAGAGAAGTGTATTA
>NZ_CM002128.1:1471766-1487194 GCF_000448565.1 Streptococcus sp. HSISM1
TCCCCTGTGTGCCTTGGAGTCTCAGTATTGCCATGACAATCTAAAAGTATGGCTCATTTATGATAGAGGAAAATCAATAGCTTATGTTTGGGATAAAAATAAGCTAACAGACAAAGAAGCAAAACAAAAAGCTGAATTGAAATTATTGTTAATGTGAGGTAAATGATGTACCAACCAGAAAAACTAAAGGCTCGTAGAAAAGAGCTAAAAATGACTCAAAAAGATATTGCAGATCAATTAGGTATTACCTACCAGGCTTATTCTGCATGGGAACGTGGAATAAAACAACCATCTAGAGACAAAGTAAAGCTTTTGGAGCAAATTCTAAATGCTCCAAAAGGTTATTTTACAGAGGTTGAAATCGTCCGACTATATAATACTTTATCAGATGAAGGTAAGAATAATGCACTTAATTATGTCAGAAACCTAGTTCAAAAAGAAGCTTATAAGAACGTTGTTTCAATATCAGCAAAACTATACGAATATCATGTTTACGAAAAAATGTCTGCTGGTATCGGTTCATCGGTTTATAACGATCAGAACTATGATACTGTTTATTTTCATGAAGAACTAGCCCATGATTTCGCCTCATGGATTTCTGGTGACTCAATGGAGCCCAAATATCAAAATGGCTCTGTGGCTCTCATTCGTGAGACAGGATTTGATTATGATGGAGCAGTTTATGCCGTAGTCTGCAATAGCCAGACTTATATTAAACGAGTTTATCGAGAGGAACATGGATTAAGATTAGTTTCTATCAATCTAAAGTATCAAGATATTTTTTTATCGTATGATGAAGATCCTAGAATTGTAGGAATTATTGTTGGGAATTTTGTACCAATGAGACTCTAACAGTAGTTTTCTTACGTTGATTTTCTATTTCTGATAATTATGTAACAAAGAATATAGAAATCTCTTACTTTGTAACCCTATGCGCCACCCTTTAAAAATTTAGATAAATTACAAATGTTACAAAAATATTTCAAAAAAACTTGACATTCTATAACTTTGTAATATAATAGCTAATATAAATTTAGGTGAGGTATTATAATTATGAAAAAATGGACAAGTTTAGCACTTTTAGGCTTAACTTCTGCAACTCTACTAGTAGCTTGTGGTTCTAAAAAAGAGGAGAACAGTTCTTCTGTAAAAGAAACACAGACTTCTATGAAATCTGGTCAGAATAAAACAAATCAGTCTTCTAAAAAGAAAAATACAAAAGCTACTGAATCTAGTTCAGAAGAAACAACACAATCAAGTCAAACAACCACAGCGTCTAATACAACAAGTGGTGACAAAGCTACAGATTCATCTCAAATGGTTCCTGCAGAGCTGGTAGGGACTTGGACAGGTACAACTGAAATCGCAAAAGATGTCCAAATGACAGTGGCTGCGGACGGAACGGTAACTACGACAGCAAACTTTTATCAAGCAGATGTGAACCCAATTCGTACAGCAACGACTAGAGCAAAAGCTGTTCAAGCTTCTGGTAATATCTATTACTGGGAAACAGACGAACCTGGAGCTTTTGATGCCCTTCTTCCAGGTATTGCTGGACTTGGGGGAGCCAATGCCAAGGTAAAAGCCGGTTTCATTTTGGAAGAGGGCCATTATACACCAATTGTGTTTGTAACAGGTCTCAATGAAGATTTTGATTACAGCAAATACAATGATTTCCGTGTTTCACTCACAAAATAAAGACATATTCAACGCCTTAAAATTGATAACACCCCAAAAGTTAGATTTCCATCTATCTTTCAGGGTGTTTTCTAATAACCTAATATAAATAAGAAATCCAAACTTCATCGCTCTATTTCTACTTATTATACTGTTGAAGTGCTTTATTATATGCTTTACTTCCTTTTTGGTAATATTCATGTTCTATTCCAGATATATCGACTGTAATGGTGCCATCCTTAACTTTATATTTTACTGTTGAATCAGCTCTACCTTCTCCTGATAAAAGGAAGGTGTTACTTTCTTGATCAATTGTAAAACTATCAGCTTCTCCGTGTTTTATTGAACCTCTATTCCCTTTTATAGTAAATGCTAATTCATTTCTTTCACTTGATATCCAATAGTATTCGCCATCCAGAGATTGTTGCTTATTTTTAGTACAAGCAATTAGCGTAATTATTGATAATGACAACAATAATATGCTAACAAATTTTCTCATGTTTCTCGCCTCATTTTATAATATTACTATACCAAAATAATGTTACAAAACTGTATCAATGTCTGTTATAATGGAAATTTCAAATAATGTCCATTATAATCAAGAGCAACGACCATCACTTTCAGAAAAGATTTCAGGAAACGGCTTATTTTCAAGAAATGGCTAAGCACCGGTATAAGATTGAATCTAAGAATGAGAAATTGAAACAAAGGCACAGTTTTGATGTTGCGAGGGCATCAGTTTTTTTCAACATGGAGTTACAGGCTACCACGACCATATTAGTGGAGAATATGAAGAGGATTATGACATTAATCAACCAAAAATAGAGAAAAGTAAAGAGGAATCTACCCAATTATGAGATAGATTCCTCTTTTGACTCATTTTAGTTGAACTGTAGGACTTACTTTTTCAGAGGGCTCCAAATTTTATTTTCATTTACTTTTTTGAGCCCATAAAATATTTACCATACTTATAAAAAGTAGTAACACTCCAACTAAACTGACTTGTAATGAATTATATGTATTTTCTGAAGTGTTAGGTAAATAATTTTGAGAGTACCCTTCTCGGTCAATAGTAATAATATTGTGTGTGTTTATTTGTTTAATTCCAATAGTAGTTTGAATTCTCTCTTCCAACTCAATTAAATTAACATTATCTATGAAACTATCCCAACTTTGTTCATTTTTATATTCTGATTGTAACATATTCAAATCATATCTCAATACGTTTGGTATATTTAACACTTTTATACCATTTTTTACTGGTAATGTTTCTTCCAGAATTTTTTTTACAAACATATAATTATAGGGCTGATCTTTTAATTTGTATTTATCAATAATCATTGCAATCGCTCCAGAAACTTTAGGAGCAGCAAATGAGTTTCCATAAAGATACGTATATCCTCCTAGTGTTGCCGAAAAAATCCAATCTTCTTTATATTTTTCTGCATTAATAAAGTTATTAAGTCCTAATTCTGAAAGAGACAATGTTGAGCCTGCAGGCGCATATATTGCATCAGAATCCCCTTTATTGCTAAAATCTGATAAATTACCTAAGCGATCTATGCCTCCGACCGAAATTGTAGATGAGAAATAACTTGGAACATCAACTACTAATCCTGGTTTTCTTACTTTTTTGCGTGAACTAATAAGTTTCAATAAATCTGACTGATTTGATACATTTAGGGAGTCATTCCCTAATGCAGCTACTATAATTACTCCTTTTTGATTCGCGTAATCAATAGCCTTTTTATACTTCAAAAATGTTTCAAAATCATTTGTTCCGTCCTCATATTCTCCATCAATCATTAAATATTGTCCAGTACTAAGATTGATAATATCATTGTCATCATCTACAGCATCAAAAATTGCTTTTACAATCCAATCTGGACTAGCCGACGACGTACCAAATATTCTATAGACGTTAACATTAACGTGAGGATTTACTCCATTAATATTGTCATCCCCTACAATTTGAGCTACAACAGCCGTACCATGACCTAATCTATCTTGAATATCTGATATTATTCCTTCCTCTCCCTCCTCTTTTCCTAAATATCCTTTATTGGGGACATAGTTTTTTGAGTGATTTGAAAGATTTTTCAGTAATCCAGTATTTTGTAAATCGACTCCTGAATCTAAAATAGCAATTGCAACTTCAGAATTACTTTTGGGATATAATTCATAACTTTCGCCTCCACCAGTAACTTTATCTATATCCCATTCATATTCTCTTACAATCGACGATTCTAAGTTATCTTCGTCATGCTCTAAATTTCCTCCTCTATTATCTAGATGAGAAACATTTTCCTTAATTTTATTATCTAAATTATCTTCGCCTAGTAAATTATTACTTTCAGAGTTAACGATATCGTTATTTACTTGTGATTCAAGTTCCAATTCACAACAGTTTTTTTCTAAATGTTCATCTGTTGTTACAAATAATTCTGCCTCATCGATTTGAATATAAAATTTATTTTGGTCTACTTCTTCTTGATCTTTATTAGAATAGTCAACCTGTTTTTCATCAGATTCAGAAAAACTTTCGCTAGTCTGAGTGTGAGTTATATTGCCATCAAGATTTTTAGGTATTTCTTGAGCAGTAACAGAATTATTGAACAAACAAAAGAATAATATAGCTAAAGTCCAATATTTTTTTTCATAATCTTCATAAATTTACCCTTTTAATCAAAAACTAATTATTTGAATACAATTGCTTATAAATGCCTCCTAATTCAAGAAGTTCTCTATGGGTCCCAATCTCTACAATTTCACCATTATCCATTACTAAGATCTTATCTGCAGATTTGATAGTATCTAGTCGATGTGCAATTAAAATCTTAGTGGTACCGATTTCACTTAAGTAAGAAGTTGTAATTTGTTGAGATAAATTATCTAAACTACTTGTTGCTTCGTCCAAAACAACTACCGAAGGTTTCGACAAAAGACAACGAGCTAAAAGTATCATTTGCTGCTGTCCTCCAGAAAAGTTATTACCTTCTTCAGCGATGATTGTCTCTAATCCAAGAGGTAAAGATTTAACTACATTGCTAAGACCAATTGAATTTAGATTTGTCATTAATTCTTCATCTGAAACAAAGTGTCCAAATGTCAAATTCTCTCTTAAGGTACCATAACTCAGGGTTGAATTTTGTAACACTGCTCCAAAAATCTTTCTATACAATGTTTGACCAATTTCTTCTTTTTCTACTCCATCAACTTCTATTGAACCAATATTAGGTTCTAATAAACCTAATAAAATTTTAGCTAATGTACTCTTACCTGAACCTGATTCTCCAACAATAGCAACAGTTTCTCCTTTTTTAATAGTAACATTTATTCCTTTCAAAACATAATCATCAAATAATCCATATTTATACCAAATATCTTTTAATTCTATTTTTTTATCAAATTTTATTTCTTGACTGACTCTTTCTGGAATTAATTCGGATTTAGTATTAAACACATCCTCTATTCTTAAAAAATATCCCTTTAATAACATTAATTGTATATAGTTGTCACTTAAAGAAATTATAGGAGAAATAAAGTATGGTGATACTGTACTTATTGCTACAATTTGTCCTAACGTCAATTGTTCGAATGTTTTTATATTTACACCTACAATAAGGGTCAAAACAGGGAGAATAATTTGTAAAACATTCGTTATACTACTAACAATTGATAAATGTATATCAAGTTTTCGACCTATGATGAGCTGTTTTGTATTAAAATTATCCCATTTATTAATCCAAAATTCCTCTTCTCCAGTTAGCTTAATATCACTATTTTTAGAAATTACTTCAGAAGTAATATTTTGAACATTAACCTTTTCTTTTATATTTTTATCAATTAAATTTTTTGAGATTTTTATGATTGGATACATTACAATAGATAGAGCTAGACTTAGTGATATTAAAAAGACCACCATGTACTTAGAATAGCTAAATAAAACCACAGCATAAACCACAATCATTAACAAATCAAGTATAGCTGCTATAAAATTATTCGATAGTATTTCTCTTATATAAACAATAGAATTAGCTCTAAAAAGTATATCCCCTAAAGTACGTTTTTCATAAAAACTGTAAGGTAAATATATCAAATGTTTCATAAAGTCATAGCTAATCTCTTTATCCATTATATATTTCAAAGACGCAACATATATCTGTCTTAATAAATACATTAGTGAGAATGAAATAGTAAATATAAATAATATAGTAAATAACATTCTAGACGAATACGAATCGTCCTTGAAATTCATGTCAATTATGTGTCTATTAGCTATAGGTACTAATGATTGTATTACATACAATAATGCTGTTACAAAAAATAAAATCCCTAGCTTATTCCTATACTTAAAAAAATATTTTAAAACAGGCGACTTTTTATTACCTTTATGAGGCATAAAGCTATCTAACTTTTTAAATGTTAAAATGATATTTGAATAATGTCTTTCAAATTCACTTATTGACATTCTCTGCCTGCCTTTTGCAGGATCTAAAATATAAAATTTGTTTTTACTAATTTTTTCAAGAATAATAAAATGAGAACTCTCCCAGAAGCAAATGAGTGGGAAACTGAGAGATTTTAAATCTCCTGCCGAAGCTTTAAAAGCATTGGAACTTACATTAAAATCTCCTAAAACTTTACTTATAGATAGGAGAGAGTATCCAGATCTGGATGATGGGTAGATTTCACGTAGTTCATTTAAAGAAATTTCATATTTAAAATAGTTCAATATCATGGCACAGCATGCTAATCCACATTCTGAATTTTCCATTTGATATATCATTGGAACTTTCACAATACTCCCTCCTTGTTCAAAATAAAGTCGATAATTTCTTCTTGTCTAAAATCTACTAATTTCTTTAGATACTTAATCTTTTTTAAATATTTATTATTTTTCGAGTAAATATAGTTTGACAAGGTAAAAACAACTTCTTCTGAAGATAAGTTCTGTGGAATAAACCAATCAGAAGATTTATGTAGTAATTTATAGTACTCACGGATAATATTTTCCTGAATATTTGAATCAAAAACTTCATTATTAGCAATTGTAAATGCTGATCCTTCACCTTTTACTTCAAAGTAAAGGTTTATCAAACATTTTTCAAATTTTGAAAAAAAAGATTTTTCTTTAGAGGTTAATTTTGCAAAATCGTCGATTGTTATATGAGGATTATTATAGAAACTATTCGCAAAGAATCTCTGATATGTTTTTGAATCTTTTGAATACAAAACTATCTCTCTAATAGCATTGCCATCTGTTCCATCAATTGGTAAACATACCGTAACTAGAAAAAGAATTATATTCAAAATAAAAAATTCTGATGCGTACGGCACAAATCCCAAAAGTGCTAATATTGCGACAATTAGGTTAGCTCCACCTCCCCCAAAGAAGTAGAACACCAAATTCCTATCACTATTTTTTCATTAGTAATGTTTCTATTACTCATTTGACAATAACCGAATGCTAATAACACTGGAAATTTGAAATATATTTTTTTCTAAAATAGAAGAAAAAGGGAGTAGCAAGCATCTCTAGTTTATAAGATAGACATCTTCCCACTAAAAAATGACCTAGTTCATGTAATATAATTGATATTAACGAAATTAAAATCAATCGAAAAAAATAGATTAATGAATCATTTGGAAAAATTATCAATAATAGGAACAATAACGGAGCCAAACATAAATATATGACAGAGTTATTTAATATTTTCAACATAATACCATTCCTCTAAACTATTAGCTTCAAAAAGGCGTTTTTTCTTCCAATACATCTTCTCAAAATGTTCGGAATCATAATTTTCTAAAATTAATTTTAATGTCTGGTAAGCTCTTTCTTGATAATCCGTTGTTTTGTACTTAATTTTCCCTTCAAGTACATCTTCAATTTTATAAGTTGCCTCCATCAACTGAGCCTCTGCAATATCTTTGAGTGAATTGGTAATTGAAACTTGGTGTAATATCTGTCCTCCCATATATGAAAATATATCTCTAAGATATTCTGACACATTATCAGAGCCGTTACTCTCAGCAACATCTAATGTTACAACAAACTTTCCAGCTAATCGAAAAAGATGACTCCACCCCCCAATCCTTTCAATAAAGTTTTTTGTGTCCACAGATACGTTTTGTAAATATACAGGAGAAGAGATAATTATAATATCAGACTCTAATAACTCTTTTTTATAATACCTCCATCATCAGCATTACTTTGCCTATCAATTCCTTTCTTAAACAACTCTTCTGAATCAGAATTAGATATTTCTAGCTCTGAATTGAAAGGTGTCCTGAAAGATATATCAACATTATTTCTACTAGAAATGATACTTGAAAGTCTCTTAGTATACTCTAAAGTCTTAGAGTTATGATTTCGCACTCCTGCATATATAAATATTTTATTCATTTTAATTCATCCTCTCAATTTGAATTTAGTAGATTTTCCAAGATAGTATGGTACAAAAACAGACTTTTGTTGGCTCACATTATTACATATGTTTTGTATTAAACCAAAATCAATACTATTTTTGGAGTAGTTTTGATTTTAGTTTAAAATCATTTCTATAACAGTAGCATATACCTCAAGCCGTTTAGCAATTAGAATAGAACCTTTCTTTATTATATTATTATTCTAATGAAAAGCTACACTATTAAAAATATTTTATAGAATTACATATTAAACTAGTCAATCTTGGTATTTTTATATTGCCTAATGAGTGGACACCTCTATTTTAGAAACAAAACTATAAATTAAGCTAGATTTCAAGTAATGAGGGGATAACTATCTTTTTGTCATTCTGATTCAGTGCGATATACCTTAAAAAAGTATAAGCAATACCAGTCACACCTGTATACAAAGAAAAATTTGGGAAATTGCTTGTTTGGACGATACGATACTCTCCTTCTTTTGATTTATTCATTACAACACTGCACAATAAAGACTCCAATTCCATACTAGTATCCATTTCTTTCATGTAGTCGATGTAAAAATTTATTATGGCCATACTTCCATGGCAAAATGTATCATTATCTAAACTAGCTACAATTCCCTCTGGAACACTTTGGGGATAATTAACTAATGTCCCAAATTCTCCACTACACCACTTCAAAGAATGAATTTTGATTTTCTCCCTAGGAACTAGTTGTAAAATTAATTCTTTATATTTTTTAAGTCTTGTCACTTTATAAATATTTTTTAATGTAAAAATTACACCTGATAGTCCATGGCCAAAACTATATCCAAAATTACTATTATCTCTCTCGCTTACATCATTATATAGCGTATCACCTAAACTTAATACTAGCCTTAGAACACGTTCCCTCTCTATTCCTCTCCTATAATATCTTACTAGTGTATTAATTAAAGGTAGAAGACCATTAATATAGTCAGACTTGTTTGAAACACTTGCAAAATCAGTCTTTTCAAGCTCAGTTAAAACACTCTTTATATAATTTAAGCATGCGAGAGTATTTGTATCGTAATCCTCTATAATGGATAGAACAATGAAATATCCTATATCCCCAGTTAAACCAAATGTGGTCTTAGATAAAGAAACAGATTGCGGAATTGCAGATAACATTTTGTTGTACAGTTGAGTATATGATGATTTATCTTTCAATACTTTTACATAGTACATAAACAGTAGTATTCCAGCTCTACCCCTATACATATCATTACCCGTTTGTTCAAGACACCATTTAGAATCTTTAAAATTAACAGGTATACTCCAAATTGGATATTCGTCATAAATATTATTAATAACCAAAGAGTCTGCAATATTTTCTACTTCATTATGCAGAATAGTAACTAAACTTTCATTTGGGAGTTTTTTCTATTAGATAAGTTTAATTTATATCCTTTTTTTCGCTGATCAAAGCTTGGAAAATAAATTTCAATGATATCAAGTTGCTTTTCTAAATTTTCCAAATTATTATTAGGTAAATATTTCATAAAATAGTCATATCCAGAAAATTGATGTAGGGAAATAAAATGATTTCCAAAATCATCGTAGATTTCATTGATATTTGTATCTGTATAAAAAATCGGAATATCTAATAACCTCATTTGTTCACATTCACTTGCTACAATACCTTGATTAGAAAACTTATTGCTCCAGAGATTTTCCAATGCTTTTTCTCTATCTAACATTTCTTCATAAAAATCAGGATGATATAAAAAAGATAGTACTGAAGCATAGCTATTTGTGTCTCTAAAAAGTACCCTTGTCTTTAAACCATACAAGTTTGCTTTTAATAGCATTTTAAATTCTTCTGTTTTATTTAACTCTTCAAATATCAGATAAAAATCCCTAAAACCTTTTTTGAAATCTTTTATATACTTATCAAATTCTATATCACCATCCCGAATAGGGAGGTTTTTCCCACCTTCAAAATCAATTTTCCCAATATCAAACTTTACCTTATCAGTATTTAAATTAATTAAAACTTGACCATTAAAAGCATCCTTCTTAAAACTTCCTGTAAGAGCACTCATCTCAACATCAAGACCATCCTCCCTTTTTACTCCCTCTGTTGGAAGAAGCAAAGTTCGAGTCACCCTGTGAAACAGGGTATCCAGCAAACTCTGACCAGTTTTATCATCAAATAGAGGTTGCTGTAACATTGTTTCAAAGTCTATTATTACAGGCATATCTCCATAGGAAATCAAATTTTCAAAATGTATATCACTCCCATTAAATAAATATATAAATGCTAAAAGCACACCGAAATTATAATAATATTCAGGTAATTTTTTCTTTTGCTCTAAAGGTAGATAATCAATAAATTCTTCATAGCTGTGATCCGAATAAGCAATAGTTCGAGGTATTCTTATCCTAATTTTTTCATCAACCTTTCGGATATACTCAGCAATAGTATTTAGTGAGTTATTGATTATTAAATTTTTAGGCTTGTAAACAATTTTCGCGTCATCAAAGAAGAGTATCAAAACAGTTTTTCCTTGGCTGTGTGTATCACCCTTTCCAAATTTTATATCATTTAATTTCCCCCTTAGCCCTAATTCTTCTTCTAGCACACTAAAATCATTTTCTAAATTTGATAAAATTTCTATAAAATAAGTATAGAACCGAAGACAAGACTCCGATATTTGCCTCAGTAAAACGGGATATTTGTTATAAAAATTTAATATATTCTCTTCCTTGTCAAATAATGTTATAAAATATTTGTACCGTTGCTGCTCCGATTCCCCTTCAAGTAAACCTTTTTCACGCAATGAATTTATCTCTAAAACCAAAGGTTTAACAATCCAAGGATAGATTAAATCTTCTAAATAAAATACTAGAGAGGAAAAAATATTTCCATTCTTGTCAACCCACTCGTATTCTTTATTCTCTAGATAATTATTGATTAATTTAAGCAAATTAATAATAAAGGGTTCCAAAATTCTAGAAAAATCTTTCTTAAAATTAATTCTTTGGGGATGTTTTCTAAATATTTCAAATGAACCCTCCGCAAATTTATACCATTCCGAATTTTCGGCATATTCTGAATATAGTCTTATCTGTTCCTCGGTATAATCATAGTTCACAGTGTTAGAAAATATTTTTTTATTGTAATTATTTAATTTCAACATTTCTTCAAAAGTTTTTTCAGAAATAATTGACATTGTAGAACGCCAATTATTTAAGGAAAAGTTATTTAAGGAATTATCATTTCGTTCAGATAATATTTGATATCTTTCCTTAATAAACAATGTTTTATGCACATTTTTAATTTTATATTTCATTTACTTACCTCCAACCTATACGACTTACTATTGTTTTTAAAAAAAACCTCTCTCAAAATTATTAGTTACGAGAGAGGAAAATAAAGAGCAACTTTTATTTTTAAAATTGAATATTTTATTTTTTCTTGTTGTCTTTGCCACAACGAGTCTGAGCTGAACCCAAATATGATGCAATAAAACTTAATGTAGCAGAACATATAATTGTTGATCTAGGGTCAGCACCATCTGTGCCACCATAAACCAATTGCATTTCTTCAAGGGATAATTCTTTCAAACTCTTTCCGATTACAAAATCATTTTTCATTTTAATTTACCCCAAACAATCTTTATTGTAGCTAACTAGCCCCCCAATACCAGAAATAATTGCACTAATGCATACTTTCGAGCTAGCTGCAGCTGATTTCACAATAATAGGAGTAGGCGTCCAATGTGGCTCTGCACCATCAGATGCACCATAAATTAAACTCATTTCATCAGCAGACAATGATTTTAAACTTTTTCCACAAAATTTTTCGTTTGAATTAAAGTTGGTCATAAGTAATAACTCCTCCTTATAAAAAGTTAAATAAGTTGCTCTATATTTTTCGTTTTTTCAGATAAATTATAATTCTCTCATTCTCGTGCAAAATATCGGGTTTTAATCCGCCTTACCGACATCAAGACCATTGGACTTCTTTTGTGATTGCACTCGAATCTCAAATTGTTTATTCTTCTGAATAAACTGTTGGTAAGGAATTGTATTACTAAACATAAAAACACCTAGTAATGCAAATGTAACTAATTTTTAATTCCACGTTTTTTTCTCATGCAATGAAACCCCTTTCTTTTTCCTTATTTTTATTCTAACACATATATATTATTTATGCAATTATTTTTATTGCTCTTTGAACTTTTTTTTTTTTATTACCATAAAGAATTATTTATTCCTTTAACTTGCTATTTTGAACTAAAAATTTTATAATGAAATTAAGCAAATAGGAAGGTTTATTATCTTTAATGAATACACTCGCAGAGAAATTCAGATTAAAAAGAAAAGAGCTAGGACTCTCCCAACAAACTCTTGCAGAAGGAATTTGTGAACAAAGCCAGATTAGTAAAATTGAGAGAGGGCATTTCATTCCCTCCGCAGACCTTTTGTTCAAACTCTCACAACGACTTGAAGTACCATTAGATTATTTTTTAATGAACAAATTGAAATTAAATCTAACCTCTCTAATTTCAAGCAATTATCTGCTCGACTATTAGATGACAGAAATTATGAAGATTTGGAATATATTTATAGAATAGAGATCGAACGAAGTACTTTTCTAACACTAGAAGACCGAACTTACCTTGAATGGATTAAAGCTATTATTGACTTCTATCAATATGACAGTAAGTGTGAGGCTATTTCTTCATTGGAAAATATATTATTAAAAGTCTCCTCAAATACTCTGATTTATTTAAAGGTATTGAATACTCTATCTAACTTCTATTCCTTAGTGGGTCGTGAACAAGAATATGAGGCAAACTACTCTCATTTAATGGAGTTATATCAGACAAAAAATTTTGAGCATCAAGAGTTTTTATTTGGCTACATCAGAGTTCGTTATAACTACGCTCACTACCTAGTGTCAAAGGAAAAATATAACGAAGCTATCCAAGAAGCTCTTGAGACGATTGAACTCTGTAAACAAAGACAGACAAGCTACCAACTGGCTCCCCTACTTATTCTTGTAGGAAATGCTGGAGCCAAATTTCTAGACAAAGAACAAGTCAAAAATTATTATATAGAAGCAAGAGAGTTATGTAAGATTTATAACAATCCTTTAATGTTGATGAAGATAGAAAATTATTTGAAGGAATTAGATACTGTATAGTTAATCTTGACATTATAGTTTTTCTGAAACGTTAAATAACCTGTAAGGCTGATAGTGATATTAATACTATCAGCCTTATAATTTTTTCATGGTATCTCAAATAACTATACTGATTTTGTTTCCCGTTCTAATTTGGTAACATTTTGATTTCTTGTATTATCAAGTATATTGATAAAATTCTCTAATCTCCTAAACTTATATTCGTAATCATCTATCCATTTAGTCATAAATCTTTGATTTTCTTAGGAATGATATTAGGATAGCAAGGATAATTTAGAAAAATTATCACATAAATTGATATAATACTTAGTATAGAACAACTTATTAAGAGGTTAATTATGTCTAAATCATCTAAACAAATCGAAGAAGACGCTATTGACTATTTAAAACTGGCACTAAAAAAATCTAAACATATTCATAGAGAAATTTCTGAAGGTGATAGAGAGCCTATATGGGATGGTCATATTTATTTTTACAAAAATACAGTGAAAAAAAATATTGACTTAGTAGAGAGAATACCAGTTCAAGTAAAAGGTAAAGACGATCACTATAATAAAAATAAAGGATACTCTATAAAAAGAAATAATTTAGAACACTATCTAAATGAAGGAGGCGTACTTTATTTTGTGGTTTACTTAAAAGATGAAACACCAACTGTCACTTATGCCTCATTAACACCAAAGGTAATTAAGAAAATTCTACATGGCAAAAATAACAAAAAGACAAATACAATCAATATTTCCGTTACTATGAAACCTCTACCTGATAATGAAGTAGAATTAAATCTAGTCTTTCAAAATTTTATTCAAAAGCGGAAATATCAAAAAGGTTTTGCCCACGTTGAATTACGAAGCCAAGAATCCCTATTTAATAGTTCTGAGAATTTGGATGGAGAGTTCCAAATCAAATTCATCGGTAAAGAATATCTAGATATTCTTGAGTATGCAAAATCTGGTGAACTAGATCTTTATTACAAACCCAAAGGAGCAACAATAGCTGAGCCTCTACTAGATGACATATTTGATCTACAATTATTTAAAGAAAATGAGATGCACGTTCAAATCCAGGGAAACGAAAAAGTATATCAAACAATTTTTAAATACAAGACTAAGAATGATTATACTATTGATTTTCGGAATGGTTGTTCAATTAATGTACAAGAGAATCTTGAAAACATATTAATAACTCTAAAATTTTCATTTTCAAATGTCCTTTCAAAAAGAATTGATGGGTTGGAATTTATTTTAGAACTTCAAAAAATAAAGGAATTATTTTAAATGATCATAAACTAACATTTAGCGATAAGAGTCTATCTGAAATTGATTTTAATTATTTAAAGAATTGTTTGGATGCACATATCCGTTTAAAAAAGATACTGGATAAACTTAAAATTTCTAAGGAGCTTGATTTCACGAATTGGTCACAAAATGACTATAGAGTATCTGAAACTTTGTATAAGGGCATCATAAATAAAGAGTTAATTAAACTAGATCGTACCGACTATAATACAATCCAATTTATTAAATTTGCAAATATACAAGTATTATTATTTTTAATACCAGAAAATATAGGTACAACAGATTATAGATTATATAATTTCAGTGATTATGATATGATCTTAATTGATGAAAATAAACAGAATTTTTCAAAATATGAGGCGGTTGATATAGAACATCTATTGCTTATAGATAATTTTGATATTTCTGATTACCTTTCATCATATCTATCAAATAAGATTCCAATTGAAAATAAAGATCTTGGATTGTTAAAACTGATAAACTTTAGTGATAATCAATGTGATCAAAATGTTTTACAATCTTGTTTAGAATTTGCTCAGAAACTTCTAGAAATGGACAATTCTGAATATAATAAGCTCAATTTACTACAAATAAAAAACGTTTAAATACATTAACAACTGAAGATAATAACTATCTTTTGTCTTTAATGAATCACAGTTCAGTTGAAATTCGATACGCTACAGCCTGTATATTAGGATATAAAGAACAAGCAAATTATTTATTTGAAAATCAGTTTTCCGAAAAACAGAGGGAACGCTTTATTGAATATCCGATTTACCACCTTCTAAACTTTTCGTAATAAAACAATCATAGTGTATAAAAAAGAGGCACTTAGGCCTCTTTTGC
>NZ_CM002128.1:1488115-1495257 GCF_000448565.1 Streptococcus sp. HSISM1
AAATACATTAACAACTGAAGATAATAACTATCTTTGTCTTTAATGAATCACAGTTCAGTTGAAATTCGATACGCTACAGCCTGTATATTAGGATATAAAGAACAAGCAAATTATTTATTTGAAAATCAGTTTTCCGAAAAACAGAGGGAACGCTTTATTGAATATCCGATTTACCACCTTCTAAACTTTTCGTAATAAAACAATCATAGTGTATAAAAAAGAGGCACTTAGGCCTCTTTTGCTTTCCTTCAAACACTCTGTCACTGTCCATTTACTGTCCAATATAATGTAATACATCTATAAATTGTTGATTTTATCGAATGCAAAATCGCTTAAAATCAGTATTTTGATAAATAACAAGACTTTAAGAATCTTAAATTAAGTCTTTTTAAAAATATGATCAACGTGTTATCGTAATCTTGCTTAACGTTAAAGAAAATTGATATAATAAAGTTTATTAAGGTACTATTTAATTTTTACAGAGGTGAAATAGGGGTTCACTACACGTCAATAGATGTGAGAAACCTTGATTTTAAGCGATTTTTGAAATTCTAAATTTCACTACATTGCAATATAAATCAACCGAATCACTACCTTTTTCACTACCTTTTTTGAAATAATAATAATGATTCGGATATATAAAAGAAGAGGAACTTTAGTATAGAGCTCCTCTTTTTTATTTGTTCTTTTACTTACAAATTGTGAGACCTGGTTGGAAACACTTCTATTTGAATAAGTTTCAAGATGCGCTTAAAATCAATATTTCCCGACATTTACAGAAAACAAAATTTATCTAATTTGAACAACTTTCATTTGAATGGTGTGAATTTCACCCTAAAAATACATAAATTGAGCTAGATTTTACCAAAAAGTTCACACCATTTAAATTGTTATTGTTTTATACATTTTTAATAGATAAATTCTAAAATATAGTGCAACAAAAAACTCACGAAATCTAAAATAGTGTAAACTGTAAGTAAGTATACCAACAAAAACCCCATGAGATTCTATGTGCTACTATCATCTTACCAAAGGAACAGATTAAGATAGATACCTATGTAGAATTAGGGGGGAATTTTCTCAAATTGCAACTAAGATTAGTAGCCATCGTTTTATTATCAGTAGAATGGTGAAACGTTGTTCAAGACAGTATTTAGCTAAAAGAGATTAAAAATCTTATGGAGGTTCAGCTAAGAAAAGCATCTTGAACGCCGAAACTAAAAAAGAAATAGGGGCTACTCTAAAAGCTTAATAGTCTCCAAAAACAGATACAAGATTTTTTAAACTAAATAATAGATAGACAGTGACTTTTAAAACAATTTACAATTGGATCTATAGTGGTATGATTCAGATTGAATTATCGACATTAAGACAATAAGGGAAAAGCAGGCAAGTTCAAGAAGCTAGAATGCTATAAAATATTAATTGAAATATTATAATACCCCATCATATTATCTTTTGTATATTAAAAATTGATCTTTATAAATTTTTCTTTCATCCATCTGTATAACCGATACTCTATCAAAACTTGATCTATCTAATGTTAAGAATGAAGTCCCTACTATTTTTTGTGTATTTAAAGGATTTGTTGTCATAAAAAGATTAACCTCTTTATAGGCGTTAATTACTTTCTGCGTTTCTTCTCGGACTGTACTAACTAATTGAGGATTGTTATATCTGTTACCACTATAATTTTGTTGCGATGAAATTTTTACTGTTGTATTTTCCAAATAGTTAGCTGCTAATTTTTCTAAAGGAATATCATATGTATCACATACTAATAAATTGACAACTTTATTCTTTTTGTTTTCAATTGGATACTCAACACTAATTTTTCCTTCAAATTCATCATATTGCATAACAGATGATTCCGATATAAATTCTGAGAAAACTCCATTAATAATAAGTTCAAACTGCATTGGTATTGATACACCTATAAGTTGTAACTTTCGATAGCCTAATATATTTGCAGCAACCCACAGTCTTTTATAACAGTTATGAAGATATACAGAATGACCATCATTAAATGTTCGCTCTGCATTGTTTTTTCTAAAAATCATTAATAATGAAGTAGATATTAATGAATAAAGAACTATATAAGTAGCGATAGAATTATCAGGAGTTATTTCAAAAATAGTTCTTGTTAAAAAATTGGTATTTGATATTTTTTCAACTTCAACTAGTGTCAAACTCTTCCCAATCAAATAGCAAATAAGAATTGGAAATAGAAAAATTAATACCAACGGTAAATAAAATTTTTGAGACCAAAAAAGCATTTCTTAAATGATTTATTTTTTAAATTCATACGTATTCAATACATCCTTAAAATAGATTAGAGTGGATTGCCACTCATTTGATTCCCTAAAGTAGAATCTACCAGCCTGAAGCCCAATTATCAAGAAGAATAATCTATCATCATTATCTGAGATAATTTTTTCCCATGATTGAATGTCAACAATAGATGCAGTAGGTATATCTTCAGGATGGGTATGCCATTCTCCAATTAAACTTATGAAACCTGAACTTTTACCAAAATAATCATCTGCAAACTTCTGGTGATATGGAGAAGTTTTTGAGAATTTAAATCTACTTCTTACATCATTATCCTGTGGTTCTGAAAAATTTATAATAAGTATCGAATTATTTAAAAGTCTCTTACCAACAAAAATACCACCTGCTTCAGGTTCCAAACCCAATTGCCTAAACTCTAATAATGAATTAAAAATATCAGATGGTATTACAATTTGATATTCATTATTCAGATTTATATATATCAACTTTATAATCTCCGTTACACTCTGGACAAGATATATTTGTTCTTAAAGAAATATTTAATAAATCACTATTTTTTAAACAATTGTAGTATCGAACACTATATGTAAATCCTTCTTTTCCAAACTGTTTATCTGAACCAATTTCTGATACTAGTCTGTTTTCAGAAGAAAATTCCCCATCCAAGTACTGTAAATATACTTCTATAGCTTTATTTGCCAAAGAACTAGGCGCAATAACATTATAAGGAATAAATGAAGAATAACAGCTAGCTAGACGTTTTTCAAATATTTGATTTTTCTCTGCAAAAGAGGCTCTATTATTAACAAGACGCCCATCTTCATAGTTCATACACATATAGCATCCATTATTTTGCGGAGAAACTAGTAGGTTATGATACCCAACTCCATATGGATCTAACCAGCAATACAATACCGTTTTTCCAATCTTTCTGAAAAAATGATTAATTTCAAAATTAGTTTTAGTATCTCCGACACAAGAAAAACAAAATCATATTCATAAAATAAATTTGGATTCTTCCGAACTATTTCTTGAAATCGGATACCCTCACATTCAATTTCTAAATCAGGATTTTCTTTTTTCAATCTATCTTCTAAAGCGTCTACTTTTTGAATATTATCTGTTATACTATCCATACCTAAGTAGTGTCTTGAAATGTTATCGACCGTTAAAAAATCAGGATCTATTAAAAGAAGTTTCTCTATACCCATTTTGGATAAATTGTTTGCAACAAATGATCCTACAGATCCAAGTCCAACAATTACAACTTTTTTATTCAGAAAATCATATTCTTGGGATGTCCTACTCACTCTATACTCCTTGTCGAATCTTGTAATATATATTGGAGTAATATTGAAACTCCCATTTTTTGATTTTTTAGCCTTAGAACCAATTTTTTTTCTATCTTTATTTTTTGTGGTACCTTATTATCAATTTTAAATGGATATTTGGAAGTTCTAGACTCAAAAAGCGCACCAAACAAAACATAATCATTATCAGATATAGGAAGTGATAAAATTAATACGAATGACTTTCGTTTCGTTTTACACCATTTTTGGAAGCGGCGTCTAACACCCGAAGATAGATTCCCTGTGATCATTTTCTTAAACGTTGCTTCTGTTAGTTCATTCAGGGGATTAGGAGGAATCACAGGATTCGAATCTTTAAGTGGAAGTATGTAAACATCTCTACTTTTTTTAGAATGTGGCGCAACACTCCCTTTGAGTTGTGAACCATAATTAAAAAGATGGAATTTCTGATTCGACAGGACTAATTCATATTTCTCAAATGTACTGACCCTGGATAAGTAACTTCGAATCTCTATATATTTTGTTTTTGACTTCAAACAACTGATATACCAATATGACAGGAACTCTTTCCTGAGCTCTTCGGTCATTTTTGGTGTATCCCAACTATCCAGTAATTCCTTTACTTTTTCACAGCAATCTTTTAATAATCCACTTGGATTATTAAAGTCCCAAATTAAATTATCTTCTGAAATGTAACACAATTTCCCTTCGGAACCGACATGGCTGTACCATTTATTAAAATCCATATAATTTGAAAGATAGATTTCAGGAAGTGAATGGGGAAAATCATTAGAAATGATAATTTTTAAGGTAAATTTTTTATATTGATAAAAATAGCATTCCTTATCTTCTAATTCCAGGCTCTCTAAAGGTATTTCGTCAAAGTATATCTGGAATATTTCTTTTTTTCTAACATACATGCCTCTAAGCACTTGGATAATCACTGATTATAGCCCGAGTTCCAAAGTTTTCTGCTGTCTCTTTTTGTTCAATAACAGGAAAATCATCACCAAACTGTTTACTCAATAATTTTGTAGATTCACTTAAATCAGTAGAATATATTGCTTCGTCGAGTGAATCTCTTAATTTTTCTAATTTATTCTTAAAGGCTTCCATTTGTATATTTGATACCCTTTCATATACATCAGTATATGGCTTAACCGGTAAGAAAACCTTTAATCTCGGATAAAATAAGTTTCTATCAACATCATATGTATTCGAAAATGAATTAATCATAGTATTTACTAAATTTCTTAAAGCTGAAATATCATCATAGGTAGTATTCCCAGATAGATAGTCTTCATTTTTGCATACAGTAAAATTTTTAACAGCAAATACTGAAATACCAATACCAGTTGGTTTGTTATCCTGGTTCTTAAATTTTATATCTTTCCATCTTTTTAAATAGCGAATTACTCTTCGAAATTGTTTTCGGTCTTCTGAGTTTTCCATAGCATTATTTATTTTTTCCGTTAATTCTACAGGGTCTGCTTCCTCCCACTTAATATTTTCTTCTTTACTATTAAGCTTACCTCTAGCCAAAAAATAATTATCATTTTCAATACAATACACTGCAATATCGATATGAACATTATCTTTAGGAAATGATACTGTGACACATGGATTTTTTACTTTAACATTATTTTCTCCAAATTTAGAAACTAATGTATTAAAAATAATTTTCTTTATCTCTTTTGGAGTATTTGAATTTCTATCAATTTCAAATCTCAAACCTCTATCTAAATCATAATCCCCATCCTCTAATGGTAAAATCCCCGTGAAAGTTGAGTAACTCCCTTGATTAAAAAAACTCTTTTCAAATTCTGAAACGCCATTATTAATTATTTCTTCAACCTCTTCACGTTTTTCGATTAAAACCTGTTTATCTTTCGCATCTAGCTTAATGGTATCGTGAAATTTAATAAACTGTGACTGCAAAGTATCCATAAGCTCCTCCTTAAAGTATTTTATTAAATCTACTCTTAATTATATTATTCTATGTAGTAGTATTTGTTGAATGTCCATTTATAAACTAATTAAGTATATAGTTGAGTATGATTTTAAATTAAACTATTATGACTATTACTCACCCAACTCCTTCAACCGTTCCTTACCCATCTTCAACATCTCTTTTTCCACCTTGTTCCATTTTCCGAAGAGGCATTCTTGTAAAACTTCTGCTGCTGAGATTTGATCTACTTCCGAATCATAAACACACGATTGATCTCTTTGATAAATTTGAATTTGATTAAAAATCTTATCATTTTCTAACTCTCGTAAGTTGTCAACTAAATGTTCTACAATTCCATCATGGTGTGCTTTAGGAGTTGCTCTAGCTTGACTAGGATTTATAGCATAGAGCTCTTCGTAACGTATCAAGGTGCTGAGATAGGACAATTCCGGCTTAGTCGCAATCAGTGCAAGTGAGACTTGGTAACCTCTAATTGCCAATAATTGTGCCGTTTTTCTAGGAACTTCTGTTGTTCTCAAGGTGCCCTCGATTAACAAATGATAACCTTGTTTACTCAATTCATCTACGAGATATTCAACCATTTTTCCCGCAAACACTTTGGTATAATCCACACTATCTTTGCCATACTTTTTCTGTAGGCCAAGGTAGTTCGGATGAAAAGAGCGATAACTATCTCCATCAATGATAATGATATTACCTTGAAATTCCCTTTGTTTAATACGATGAATCGTTGTTTTCCCAGCACCACTCTGTCCACCTAGCAAGATAGCCTTGGGCTGAGACGAAGTTGTTTTACCACGAGTTAAAGAACGAACGAGTCGTCTGGATGCTCGTTCAAAATCATCTTGACTAAATTCTTCTAGTTTCATTAAGCCACCACCAGATGAGTTGCTTGTTCTAGCATCCGTTCAATGCCATCCAAATAGCCATTATATCGCTCTACTTCATCAAAATTCCCCACAAGATAAATCTTCGTGTTCAGCAAATCAGATAAATCATCGCTCATTAGAACCCAAGGATTAGAAGTATCATCATATGAAATTCCTAGCTCATCTTGAAAACGATAAAGTTGCGCTAAGATATTCGCACCTCGTTCTTTAATCACTTCAATTTTCAGGGTCAACTGGTAATCTTCTACTGGTGTGAGCATTTTTTCCTCCCCTACGATATCGATATAGGAAACATTAAATTTCTGGCAGATACGATCTATTAATTCTGTCGAAATTGAACTTGTTCCATTTTCATAACGACTTAGGCTATTTCGAGAGATGCCAACAATCTTTGCGAACTCAGGCTGGGTTAGGTCATGTGTTTTACGTAACGCTTTAATATTTTCTCCGATCATGAGAGCCCTCCTTTTATTTATTTCTATTATAGCACAAAAAAGATAAACGCACCATTTTTGGTGCGTTGTTACTAATGGATAGAATACCACATATTTAGTCATTGAAGAAAAAGTACTATGAGGCTGTTCAAAAAGTCTTTAAGAATATAAAAAAGTAAGAAAACTACAATCGAAAACATATTGGAGATATGAATCTATGATATACTAGTGATAATAAATAGTT
>NZ_CM002128.1:1495269-1548315 GCF_000448565.1 Streptococcus sp. HSISM1
GTTGAATCATATATTGAGTTTTTAACAAAATCAAATATAAAATCAAACACTCTACGACGAAAAATCGCAAGTTTGAAGGTTTTTTATAACTATTTAAAATTTCAAGATATAATTGATGAAAATCCTTTTAATCAACTACGATTTCAATTTCGGAAGGAAAAATATTACCTAAAACCATTCCTTATGATATTTTAAAAAGTGTCTACTCATATTCAGAACAAAAAGTTATCTATTCAAAATCTAAATATCAAAAACAAAAAGCTGAAAGAAATTTACTAATCATTTCCTTATTACTTTCAACTGGCATTCGGATTTCTGAGCTTTGTCATATTCATCTTAAAGATATTAATTTTTCAAATAGAACACTTCATATTATCGGGAAAGGAAAAAAGAACGTATCCTCTTTTTAGGAGACCAAACAACCTTTAGTTTATTGAAAACATATATAAATAAATACTGCGTCCGACCTAATGACTATTTATTTACTGGTCAAAATCCTCTTAAAGCACTGTCAGAACAAAGCGTACGTCTAATTTTAAAGAAGCTGGTTAAGAAAAACAACTTATCTATAACTATCACGCCACATATGTTTAGACACAGCTTTGCTACAATGCTACTGGATAAAGATGTAGATATTCGTTATATACAGCAAATACTTGGACATAGCTCTATTTCTGTAACTCAGATCTATACTCATGTATCTCAATCAAAACAAAAAGAAATACTCACTCTGTGTAATCCCATATCTTCCATTCGTTCTCGACCACAAAAGTAAAATAACTATAGTTAAATCAAAACAGTTTGATGATTTCCTTCTAGAAATTTTTACTCTATTTATTTTAAAAGAACAAGTATCTAATTTCATTATTATCAACAAAAGGTAGTTCTATATTTTTGAACTACCTTTTACATATTACAAATATTTTGTATCTTCTATTTTATTTAGATTTTGTGATTTTCTCTAGCCAAAGATACTCTTTTTTATGAACAATCTTCCAGGAGAACTTTATCAATAATTTCTTATTTTAATTTAGGAAAATAATAACGATTCTTTACTCTTTTGCGATTTCTATTCCATAACGATCAATCAATTTAATCATGTACTGAAGATTAGAAATCTTTATCCCAAATTGATTTGAAAGTCGCCTAAAACTCTCTCCTTGCTTTCTTGATTCATATATTTGAACTTTATCTTCAAAAGTTAATTTCATAATAAAAGCACCCCAAAAGTTAGATTTTTCTGTCTAACTTTTAGGGTGCAGTTCAAATCCGTTGCTTTTTTGGAGCTAAAGGACTTTTGTCCCAGACTCACTAAACATAGAGTACGTAGCATTTAGGTTATCTTTCTTAAAATTAAATAAGTTATTATTTTTTACATATAAATAGCACCCGTTCCGTACTATTAGAATCCCATAACAATTCAGAATATCCATCTCGTATCTCTACCGTTTTGAAACCAATTTCAAAAAGTTTTTTCTCAAGTTCTTCAATATTATGAAAATAGTTATATATTGTTGAATCAAATCTTAAATAAGGAGTATTTTTATCTATTTTAAATGCACCATGAAATCTTGTAAAACCAACACCATGGATTTCATCTACAAACCCTTCCCTAATAGATATTCCATCATCATCACTTGAAGATATAAAATAGTTATTATTTTTAATACCAATTGGAGTATTCATGTCAAAAATAAAATATCCTGAGTTTGATAATAGAGAGAAAACTGTTTTAAATACCTCGTAGATATCTTTATCTGTTTTTAAATGATTAAGTGCATCTGCTGTTGCAACTACTACCTGATAATCATCTTTTGAATTAAATTCTACAATATCGCTCTGAATCAATTTAGTTTTAGATAAATTTGTCTTAGCAACCTCTAACATACTCTCAGAAATGTCAACACCATTCGTTTCCCAGCCTTTGTCTTCAAATTGAACAAGGAGGTTGCCCGTACCACACATTATGTCTAGAATTCTTCCGGTCTGTAATCCGTTTCTATTTAGAAAACACATTATAAAATTTCCATATTTTTTAGCTTGACCTGTCAAATACTTATTATAAAATAAAGAAAAATTTTTATCGTAATTCTTTTTTTGATAGTTGTTATTATTCATTTTATCTCCTTCCAAACTCTATATATGATAATAATGACAATAGCATTAAAGTTGTACAAATTAAACTAATAGTAATTTGCAAACTAAATAAACCCGACAATAAACTTACTAAAATTGATCCAAATGTCAACATAATAGAATTGGCAAAATTAATTAGAGATATAGATGATGCTCTAATATCATCTCTCAAATCCTCATGAACCGTAGAATCAATTATGACGGACAGCAGTTCGTATAAAATATTAGGAACCATAAAACTTATTGTTACAATTATCGAGTGATACGGGAACCTCCCTATCCCTAAAAATAGTAGCAAAGAAATGAAAAATATAATAACTGCAACCCCTCTACTAGACCATTTACTTGTTAACTTTTCACTAAAAAAAGATAATACAGATCCTAACACAGATACAATTGCATAAATTAATGATACCTGCCCTGTAGTTAAACTTAATTGCTCTAGAACAACTGGCATATATTGATAACTTAACGTTACGGATGACATCAAAAATGCAGACGATACTAATATATACTTGAACTTTTTTGTCGTTTTGACAAAATCATATAATCTTTCTAAATATAGTTTTATTGCTTTTTTATTATCTGCAATAGGCTCAACTTCTCTTATCTTAGAAACATCAAATGATGTTATACAGATTAGAGCAACTACTCTGAATAATAATGATATCAAAAATAACAGTGTCCAAGATTTTTCTGCAATCCAGCCTCCAATTAAATTCCCAAAAGCAACTGATATTATCCCTAAAGAATTAAAAATTCCCATATATTTTAGAAATTTATTACCATCTGTAATATTGTATAACAATGAGGTATCAGTCCCAGATATGAGAGATAGTCCTAGTGAAAAACAAATAAATCCAATATAAATGACCATTCGATTAAGCGGAAAAAAGTAAGATATTAAATAAAAAATACAGATCAATTCTGCTAACTGCAATGCTCTTTTATAACCTATCTTATCAGCGATAATTCCTGAAGGAATTTCAAATATCGCTGAAAAAAAAGTGAATATTCCCTGTAAAAGTGCTATCTCAGCAATACTCCATCCAAAATTCTGTAGATATATCATCCAAACTATTAGTTCTGGCATCATGTTTGAAAAACTATTATAAACTAAAATTTTCTTCATCATATTTTCTCATAATATCTGTTACACAACTCTCTACTAATTTTTCGTAAGATAATTCTTCTCCAAGAACCATATTAAAAAATTCTTTGTCAGATATTCTTTCCCCTTTCTTTAGTAATTCAATCACAAATTCTAGACTTTTATCTTTCTTATAAAAATCATACGCAAGTATAAATGCAATGATATATCTAAAGTCATAACCATCCATATAAAAATGTTCATGCCTAACCCAATTATAGCGATTAATGGGCATTTCCTCGAAATTTTTTATCGAATGGAACTTTGACATTATTTCATACCAAACATCAGAAATGTCCTCATTATCTAATTTTTGGTTTTTTGATTTAGTATATAACTGATATTCAATTGTACTATAAATAAAGGGTATAATAAAAGAATCTCTAATGAAATTATCAACTTGATCGAAAATGATCAATTTTTCTTCAAAATTATTTCCTAAATAGTCGATTAAATACAATGTGCCTAAAATTGAAATAAATTCTGTTTTTAGAATTGATAACTCAGAATATATAAACATACCATTTTGAGATGCATAATACTGCCCTATTGCTCCTGAAATCTCATGAGTCAGCTCAAATAAATCATCAAATTCACTATTCCAATTTACTGTTATAAATGGATGAACTCCAAAGCAACTAATTGATCTTTGTCCAGGGTGCCGCAAAGTGTTCTTCTCCCTAGATATCCAATTATTAGTTATAACTTCTTCTACAGCATTATAAAATTCTCCCCCTTTAACACGGAAAGTATTTAAAATAATTTTTGTAGCCTCGCTAAAAGATAATTTGAAGTTATCGCTATTTTTTAAATAGTAGAGATCAGAATAGGTAAATTTATTTAAGCCACTACGCTTGATTTTATTGTTTAAGATTTCCTCATGTAATAGAATAATTTTCTGCGTTATATTCTCTTGGAAGAAAAAAACACTCTGACTTTTATCAAAAATATTATTATAAACAAACATATCATAAGCATTTTCAAATCCATTTTGTTTAGCTATAAAGTTTTTCAACTGAAAGTGAGTATTTAAAAAAAATGATGCTAAATTTGAATTTTCTTTTAAAAAAATTTCAACAGATTCATATGCCTCTCTGCGGTAAATTTGTTCCTCTACTCTAAGATATTGTAGGATATTTTCTTCTGTTATTTTCTCTATCCTATCATTTGTTGTAAATTTACCTATATATTCAAAACTACCATACCAATTAATATAGGCATCCCTTGGTGATACTTTTTTATATAAATTTTTGCTATCAAAATCTTTCATACTAACAGAATCAGTCAACTTCTGTTGAAAAAATTGTTCATATTTTTTAGTTTTTCACTGCTTCTAAGTACCTCCAACGTTTTATCACTATTTAAAAATAGATTATTAAATAGCTTAATTTTTCTGTTAAATAATTGGTAAAGAGAATAAATTTCATGGATTCGCTTTGTTATATATGTGTTTGCTGAATCTTGCTCTCTTCTAAGCAAACCATAAGTATATAATCTATCTAACTTTTCTGAATAATACTCGATTTTAGTAAAATCTTCATCAAGTATTTCAAGTTCAAATTTAAAACTCGGCATCTTCTCAAGAGATACTCTAGTTTCCTTCATTGCCTCTTCCCATTGTAAATCGTCGTAGTATAGTTTTGTTAAATCCCACATAGTTTATCCTTGTTAAACATCTTATTCATATTAATTAGGCCATTATCAGTTAGTTCAATTTCAGGTAGTTCAGGATTTTTAATATAGTATTGCCTGAAAACCCCAAAATCTAAAACTCTAGAACTTTTTCTAATTAAATTCACCAGTGCAGTAGTCTTTATTTCCTTCTCTCTATTATCTGTTGACTTAATATATTCATTTATTAAACCAACATACGTTTGCTTATCTTTCTGATCAATAAACTGGATTTGTTCAATAAATTCATCTAATTGATTTTTTGTAATTGGTTCAATTAATTCTAAAATCAAATCATATTTCTCCCAATTTTCAGAAAGATAAGCCTTGAAACTGAGAGGATAACTCTTAACTTTTATACTATATCTATTCATAACTTTAGTTATAATATCAACAATCAAGTCATTAGGGAAATAGTCTGGATACAAAAATCTAGTCATTCGTTCCGTATCTGTACTAATTACATTATTGTATCGATAATATAATTCATTGCAATTTACATTAATATATTTTAGCAAATTGTTTGATTTTTTTAGTTCATATATAATTTCATCTTTAATATTAGCGCTATGTTCCTTAATCTCATCGTACATTTTAGCGTTAAATAGTAATCTGAAATGTATGTCAGATTGGAGTTCATAATTTTTGTGTCTCAAGACACTATCTTCTAAATTTAAAGAGGTGAATCCAGTATAAGCCATCTTACCAGATTGAATCTGCTGAATTTGATTGTGTATATCTATCTCCTCTATAATCTCTACAGCATTCGGAAGTTTATTGTCAGATATATTTTTCTCTAGAATTATCTTCTTATTTGTTGAAAGTTTACAAAAATATCCTCCTGAAGTAGTTTGAAAGTCAATCTCATCCTGCCTAAATTTTAACGGTGAAAAATTTGGACAGGAAAAAACATCTTTATATGTGTTGAGATTGAAAACATTCGCAAAAAACACATTGTCTTCAACCCACATCTCTATATTCTCTAGTTTAGCATTACCATAGATAAAATCTTTAGCACCTTTTATAAAGTCCAAATAATAAAAGCATTTTTTTCTTTGACTAAAAATTAACCTTAGAGTATATAAAAATTCTATAGCTGAAAGACTTGTATTATCAGACCAAAATACCTCATCTGTGAATTTTAAACAAATTACATTGTCTTTACTCATATCTACAAAATACGGTGATATATATTCACCTTGTAATTTTTTAATAATTGGTGTATATAAGAAACTAACAAATAGCCTAGTGTTCGTATCCATAGCATCCATAGGTATTAAACTTTCAGGTAAATCATCAACAAAAAAAATTATATTGTTTATTTTATCCATCTTCAGTAATTTCCATTGTTTTAAAATTTATTACATGGTAGTCGTAAAAGTTATATGAGGATTTAACTATATCTTTAAAAAGATAATCAAAAACAATCTGACTCAATAAAGATGCTGTTACCATATTAGTTGTAGAAATGGAAGCCTTTAAATGAGCTGAAATTTCTTTTGAATCAGATTTATTAAACTGATTGTATCTATCATATATTGGATTTATCGTCCCAGTTTCTAGACCAACATGTCCTGATATTACAGGGATATCCTTTTCTGAACAGGCTTCGGCAATTATATATTCAATATTACTAGGTGTATCAGCACAATTAATTACTATCTGATAATTAGCTTGATCTAATATATTAAGAACTTGTTCTTCTTTTGTAATGAACTGTTCCCACTTTTTAATAGTAACACCAGACCAATTTTTTAAAACATTTTCTTCTAAAACATCGATTTTGCCTCTTCCGACATCTTCTTTTGTGTAAAACAATTGCCTATTTAGATTCGTTTGTTCAACCTTATCTTTATCAACAATAGTGAAGTTGTTAAAACCAGCTTGTAATAAATTATTAAAAACAATGGTACCTATTCCTCCGCAGCCAATAATTAAAATAGGAGCATTTAAAATTTCAATAATATTCAAATCAGACAAAACTAGTTTTGAACTAGCGCGATCTAATATATACAAAAGTGTTCGTTCATTTAATAATATATCATCCCTGGTCTGCTTATATTCTGGAAAAACCAAATCGTTTTGAATTAAAAATTCACTCAATTCAGAATCCTTTGATAGATTGTGGAGATTTAATAGAATATTATAAAAAGTTCTATTATTATCTGTTATTAGAAAAGATTTTGTCCCTGAATTAATAACAACTTTTTTTGATTCATCACTATAATATAAAGCTATATTCTCTTTTAGTTTCATGTTCCTCCAAAAAAGTATCCTAAGACAGAACTTAGGATACCGATACATATCTTACAATATTAAAGTACAGTACGACGAGTTGATTCACGAGTTTCTTTTTCTTCTACAATCATTTCTGACTCCTTTCTAAATATTATTTAAACATGTTTACAAAATAATTTATAAAACTCTTTCGAGACTATCTCGTGTAAGTATTCGCTGGGCCAGGGTCAATCTCATTCATTGGTTTCGGTTTATTTGTTCCACCTTTACCAACAGCTAAAATCAATCCTCCCAACAAAGACATGACAATGAGTTTCTTTAAAAACTTCTTCATAAGAATCTCCTTTAAATTTTGATAGATTTATTTTAGCACTAAAAAATTTTTATGTCAATATTTTTTATAAACCTTTTTTATACTTTGTTTTTTATACTTTTTTTGTATATAACGATAGCAAAAAAACGATACCCGTGAGCATCGTTCCAATATCTAATTTTTAAATTTATCAGAGATATAGTGCTCCATTGCCAGAGCCTTCTCTGTATTATCTTCAATTTGCTTATACAAAAAATGTGCAGTCTCAAAGTAGGTTTTAACCGTCGTTCTTTCTGAAAAGTTTTGACTTAGATTTCCCAACAACACAAATGAATCAGCTAATAAATAAGTTGTTCGATAATCTTGACATAGTTTTATAGTGGCAGTTATTTGTTTAATAGCTGATTCCGTATTGTTTTGTAGCCAAAAATAACGACTAAGATTGTAGTTAAATTTTACGGACAGCTCCAGTTCCTCTATTGTATTTAAAGACAATTGCTGCAAATGAGTGGTCAATTCTTCCTTCATCGTATCAAACTTAGCTAGGCTATCTGTATCATAGTAGAAATTAAAAAGCGTATTGGAAATTTGAAGGTAGTTTATATCTGTCTTATGAGTTGATTTTAATGCCTTTTCTAACCGCTCTATTGCTAGCTCTCTTCTATCGTGAACGTAAAACTCAACCAATGAAGCTATCCATTCCAGATATATTTTATCTGACAATGATAAGCGATGAGATTTTTTTTCTCTAAATCATAGATATATTTCAAAGATTCATAATTTCTTTGAGTAATGAACGTTTTAGATATTTTTTTAAAATCAATAAGCTCTGTACTCTCATTCAAAATTTGCTCGTCAAAAAAATAATCCATACTAACATTGAGTTTTTTAGCCAGTTGATGCAATAATTCTGAACCCGGTGTATATTCTCCGTTCTCCAAACGACTAATTTGACCTTGCTTACAAATGCCTTCTGCCAATTCTTTTTGAGATAATTTCAATTCTTTTCTTCTACTCTTAATCCTAGTAGCTAATAAGCTTCCCACTCTATTTCCTCCAGTCTATTACTGCTAATTGTATTTTATCACGATTTATAAAATAATTCAAATACGTTATATTTAAAATGCACTAAAATTATTATAGTGATATATCAAAGCTTCTCTCTCCTACCGATAACTATCTTTTATCTTTAATGAATCACAGTGCAGTTGAAATCCGATACGCTACAGCTTGTATATTAGGATATAAAGAACAAGCAAATTATTTATTTGAAAATGAGTTTTCCGAAAGCCAGAGGGAACTCTTTATTGAATATCCGATTTACCACCTTCTAAACTTTTCGTAATAATACAATCATATTATATAAAAAGAGGCACTTAGGCCTCTTTTTCTCTCCTTCAAATACTCTGTCACTGTCCATTTACTGTCCAATATAATGTAATACATCTATAAATTGTTGATTTTATCGAATGCAAAATCGCTTAAAATCGGTATTTTGATAAATAACAAGACTTTAAGAATCTTAAATTAAGTCTTGCATATTCATCATAGTAATGACATTCCTTCCAACTTCTGAAATTTACAGTTCATTATACCATTTTTTAGACGCTTGGAAAAGCCTAGGTGAGGGAACTCTGACATCATGCCTGCTGTTTCAGGCAATTTCATGAAGAGAGAAAAGAGTTTTGAAATCTGTGGGCCTCATCTTCCCTTAAAAGCCAGAATGTTCTTTCAAATACTCCTCTTCTTCCTTGGTCGAAGGCCGTCCTAAGATGGCATTCCGATGTGGATAACGCCCAAATTGTTGAAGAATGTCCATGTGCATCTTCTCATACTTCAAACGCTTTTCTAAGCCCGGTTGATCAAATAGGCGCAGAGCTTCTTCATGAATGGTTAAAGATTCCGAATGCATAAAGGGCATGTAGAAAAAGCCTCTTTGTACAACTGGTAATTCTTGAGCTTGTGTTAGGCCTTCTTGGGCCAAGACCAAGGCAAGCGAATCGGTCATAAAGGCTTGGGCCGTCCCTCGAAAAATATTCCGAGGGATTTGGTCCAAAAGCAAAATCTCTGCCAAGCGCCCTTGGGCGGAAGCGCGCCAGCTGAACAATTCTCCACGACTGGCCTTCCAATAAAGTTCTTCAAAGCGCACGCGCATTTCTTGATCCAGTGCGTCTGATTTTTTGAACCAATCCTCTGGCTTCAACTCTTCAAACCAGAACCTTATCACTTCCTTCATTGCTTAACCTGCCATAATTTTTCTTTGTTTTTCATCCAATGAATCATTCATCCGGCCGTATTTATATCCAGCCAAATCCAAGGCTACATAGGTAAATCCGATTTTTTTCATGTAGTCATTGATCTTGTCATGCAGTTGGATGGCTTCAAGCAGATGGTCTTCTTCCACTTCGATGCGCGCCAAGTCTCCATGCACACGCACACGGGCTTGCTCAAAGCCAAGTCCTACAAGGAACTCTTCCCCTTCAAAAACCCGTTGCACATTTTCTGAAGTGATTTTCACCCCGTATGGGAAGCGTGAGGCAACGCTACAAGATGGCACCTTATTCCAATTGGAGACCCCTCTTTCCTTGGCCAATTGACGAATTTCTGTCTTATAGAGGCCGGCTTCTTGCAAGACACTGCGGACACCCGCTTCGTCCCGAGCCTTGATACCAGGGCGGAAATCGTCGATATCATCCATAATCATACCGTCCACCAATTGCTTAAAGCCCAGTTCTGTAACTGACTCCTTAATAGTTTGGTACATCAATTGTTTGGTGTAATACCAAATATTGGGCGTATTGGCAGCAATCCGTGGATCACTCAATTCTCTCATTTCCAGTCCAAGCACAGGTGCTCCTAGCTGATCGGCCAAGTCGAGCGCTAGATCGAATTCTTCATTTGAAAACATCTCAGAGTTCACGACGGCCGCAATAACATTGTCAGGTCCCAAGGTATCCAAGGCCACCTTCAAGAGATAAGAGCTGTCAATCCCACCTGAATAGGTAACGGCTACCTTTCCGATTTTTCGTAAAATATCTTGTAATTTTTCTTCTTTTTCTTTTCTGATTTGTGCTTCTGTTGCCATCTTAGAATAGCTCCCTTCCGATAAATTCTTCAATCCGTTCATTATCCAAAATCACGATCTTTTGCTGTCGAATATCCAAAACACCTTCTCGTTTTAATTCATTGAGAATGCGATTGACACTGTTTCGCGTCGAAATCCCACAAAAACCGGCAATATCTTCATTGGTAATGTTGAAATCAATCAAGAAGCCGTCTTCTTGCTCCACACCAAACAAACTGCTTAGTTTTTGCAAATGAAAACAAACCGCCCCTTTTTTACCATTCATCATCATATACTGCTGAGACTCCATACTTTCAGACAGTTTATTACGATAATAGTCCCTCACATAGTCCTGCAGCTCTTTATGCTCTTTGACAAAATTCCAAAACTTGACCCGAGGAATACGATAAAAACTTGCTTCTTCTGTCTCCACTCGCACATTGAAAGGTGAGTCTGTATAGTTGGACACCTCATCACGAATCAAAGAGACAATGTCAATGGCTTTTAGATAGGAAAAGTTAAACTCACGCCCATCACGCATGATGACACTTGTCTTGACCACACCTTCTTTCAAGATGTAGATGTAATCCTCTTTGATCCCACGATAGGAGAGGTAACTATGGTATTTTTTCTTGACGATCGGCGTTCGCCTCTCTTCCAAAAATTTCACTAAAAATTCTGAATTCACGACGGTTTTTCCTCCCCATCTGCTCTTTCTTGAAATCACACTAATGATACACCTGTTCTTAAACAATATAGTTAACATTTGTTGACATCAATTGATGCACACCTCTTTTTAAAAAGAATTATACTATAAGTATCAGTATTAATAAAGGAGATCGCAAATAATGGTAGAAATTAAATTACCGTACGACAAAAAATCGATTGTTGCAAAGATTCCAGATGAAAACTTTGCAGGATTGTTAGAGTCTAAGGCGGAAAACTTCCATAACCCACTGTCTGAAGAAGAAACTGTTGAACGTTCAATGGACAACCCTATCGGCAGCCCTACTTTGGAAGAACTTGCTAAAGGCAAAAAAGACATCGTGTTGATCAGTTCTGACCACACTCGTCCCGTTCCTTCTCACATCATCACTCCAATCATTTTGCGTCGTATTCGCTCAGTTAACCCTGATGCACGCGTGCGTATCTTGGTTGCTACTGGTTTCCACCGTCCTTCAACTCGTGAAGAATTGATCAATAAATACGGCCAAGAAATCGTTGACAATGAAGAAATCGTTATGCACATTTCAACAAACGACGATGACATGGTTAAAATTGGACAACTCCCTTCAGGTGGTGACTGTATCATCAACAAAATCGCTGCTGAAGCTGACTTGTTGATAGCAGAAGGATTCATCGAATCTCACTTCTTCGCTGGATTCTCAGGTGGACGTAAATCAGTCCTTCCAGGTATCGCATCATACAAAACTATCATGGCGAACCACTCAGGTGACTTCATCAATTCTGATAAGGCACGTACTGGTAACCTTGACCACAACCCAATCCACGAAGATATGCTTTACGCTGCTCGTACTGCAAACTTGGCCTTCATCGTCAACGTTGTATTGGACGGCGAAAAACACATCATCGGATCTTTCGCTGGGGACATGGTTGAAGCCCACAAAGTTGGTTGTGACTTCGTTGCAGACTTGGCACATGTGTCTAAGATCGAAAGCGACATCACAATTTCAACAAACGGTGGTTTCCCACTTGACCAAAATATCTACCAAGCTGTTAAAGGGATGACTGCAGCCGAAGCTTCTAACAAAGAAGGCGGAACAATCATCATGGTGGCTGGATGTGCAGATGGTCACGGTGGAGAAGGTTTCTATCGCAACCTTGCTGACGTAGAAGATCCAAAAGAATTCTTGGAACAAGCCATCAATACACCTCGTTTAGAGACTGTCCCAGACCAATGGACTTCTCAAATCTTGGCACGTATTTTGGTACACCACCATGTTATCTTTGTATCTGACCTTGTAGATCCTGAATTGATCACAGGTATGCATATGGAACTTGCAACTTCATTTGATGAAGCGCTTGAAAAAGCCTTTGCACGTGAAGGAAAAGATGCTAAAGTAACAGTTATCCGCGACGGACTTTCTGTCGTTGTTGAATAGAATCAAACATGGATTTTCAACCCAATCTAGAACAGACACTCCGTTCTTTGCAAGCAGGTCATCTCTCCGTCGAGGATGCGCTTGAGCAAATCAATGGAGTTAAAGAACTAGGATATGCAGCAATTGATACTGACCGGCAACGTCGCAACGGCTTCCCTGAGGTCGTATACGGCGAAGGAAAGACAATTGAGCAAATTGAAGGAATCCTGCAATTTCTTTCAGAAAAGGAATTGCCGATCCTCACAACAAGAGTCTCTCTCCAAAAGGGAGAGGCTCTTTCTCAGCGCTTTCCGACTGGCCACTATTATCCAGAAGCTCGCTGCTTCGTTCTCAACTCTAAAAAAGAAGAAGCCGATCCTGAACACTACATTGCGGTCGTCACAGCAGGGACAAGTGATGTTCCTGTTGCAGAAGAAGCTGCAGTCACTGCAGAAACCTTTGGCCATTCGGTTCGCCGAATCTATGATGTGGGAGTCGCCGGTATCCATCGCCTCTTCAATCGCTTAGAAGAGATCCAAAAAGCCAGTGTGATCATCGTGATTGCCGGTATGGAAGGAGCTCTTGTCAGTGTCGTAGGAGGCCTTGTGGATGTCCCCGTTATTGCCGTTCCGACCAGTATTGGATACGGAAGCAACCTTCAAGGGCTAACGACCCTTATGAGTATGTTGACCTCTTGCGCTTCTGGCGTAACAGTCGTCAACATTGATAACGGATTTGGTGCAGCTTATTCAGCATGTATGATCAATCGACTCAACCACAATCGAAAGGAAAACTGATGACCAGTCTATTTTTAGAACCTTTTTCTGGAATAAGTGGCGATATGCTCAATGGTCTTCTTGTGGACCTTGGGGCAGATGTCGAACTTCTTCATACAGAACTCGAGAAACTGGGAGTGGATGGTTTCCACCTCCACGTTCACCGTGTCGCAAAAAGCGCAATTTGGGGAACTGATTTCGATGTTCACCTTCACCACGGGGAGAAAGATACGGGGATTGAAGGTGATTTTGATCACGAACATCATCACGATCACGAACACCATCACGATCATGAACACCATCACGATCATGAACACCATCACGATCATGAACATCATCACGATCATTCCCATGCGGATGCTCGCAGTTATGCGGATATCCACGATTTGATTGTCGCTTCTCAGTTGAGTCCTTTTGTGAAACAAAAAAGTCTGGAAGTCTTTCTTGATATCGCAAAGGCCGAAGCAGCTGTGCATAACATGCCTGTCGAACAGATTCATTTCCATGAAATTGGTGCAATTGACTCCATCGTCGACATCGTTAGCTTTTTCATCCTAGTGGAATCGCTCGGTATCGATACAGTTTACTCCACTCCTCTCACTGAGGGAAGTGGGACCATTTCAGTTGCCCATGGAGAAATGCCTGTTCCGGTTCCCGCTGTGATGCAATTGAGAAAAGGAACGACTATTCCGATTACTCAAGACTTCACAGTCAAAACGGAGTTGATTACTCCAACAGGGTTAGCCCTCCTTAAAGCATTGTCCCCAATCTTTGAACCAATCCCCTCTCACCTTTCCATCGAAAGTGTTGGCTATGGATTTGGTAAAAGAGAGACTGGAAAATTCAATGCTTTACGCGGTTCGCTATTGAGAGAGGACACCTCTCACAGCACCACTGTTGTTCATCGCACGGAAGATCAAATCGTTGAGATCACCACTACGATCGATGATCAAACACCAGAGCAACTCGGTTATATTATCCACCGTTTCCTGGACGCTGGAGCTTTAGATGTCTACTATCGTAGCGTCGTTATGAAAAAGAATCGCCCTGGCTTTGAGTTGATTCTCTTGATTCAAGGAAGTCAGTTGGAAGATTTTTCAGCCCTCTTGTTCAAAGAAACCAG
This sequence comes from Streptococcus sp. HSISM1, assembly GCF_000448565.1. GTDB lineage: Bacteria > Bacillota > Bacilli > Lactobacillales > Streptococcaceae > Streptococcus. The sequence continues at coordinate 1,509,843 of NZ_CM002128.1, forward strand.
TACTATTGGTTTTCGATACCAACAAGTCGACCGAAAGGTCATGCAACGTCGATTTGAACAAATCGATACGGAATTTGGACCCGTTACGGTAAAAATTAACCAGTACGGATCTACCACTAAAAAAACACTTGAATACGAAGACTGTCAGCGTATTGCTACGGAGATGCAGTTGTCGATTCAAGAAGTTTATCACCAATTACAAAAATACATTTATTAATTTAGGAGACATTTATTAACATGACACATCAATTACTTGCAGAAGTTATGAGTACAGCTTTGATGATTATCTTCGGGGTTGGCGTACACTGTGACGACGTTTTGAAGAAAACAAAATATGCTGGAACTGGACACTTATTCGCGATCACAACATGGGCATTCGGTATCACTGTCTGCTTGTTCGTCTTTGGTGGCGTTTCAATGAACCCTGCTATGGCTTTGCTTAAAGTCCTTCTTGGTAAATTGACAATCGCTCAATTCTTCCCAATCGCAATCGCTGAATTCATCGGTGCCTTCCTTGGGGCAGTCATTGCTTACTTTATGTATGCTGACCACTTCAAGATTTCTGAAGGTCAAATTGATGGTGTTGCTATCCGTAACATCTTCTCTACAAACCCTAACTGCCGCAACCTTCCACGTAACTACTTCGTCGAAGCGTTCGCAACATTTATCTTCTTGACATCTATCATGGCTGCTGAACACGCCAACGAAGCAATGCTTCCATTCACTGTTGGTTTGATCGTTTGGGCTATCGGTATGGGTCTTGGTGGTACTACAGGTTTCGCGATGAACCAAGCACGTGACCTTGGACCTCGTTTTGCTTATCAAATCTTGCCAATCAAAGATAAAGTAAACAACGACTGGCAATATGGTCTTCTTGTACCAGGTACTGCTCCATTTGTTGGTGCTGTCCTTGCCTTCTTCTTCATCCGTTACTTCCTTGGAATCATGTAATGAGTTGATTGAAAAATCATTCAAAAGCAAGTATCGAAAGGTGCTTGCTTTTTTGATCCCTTCATTTTCCGAAGCCAGCCATAAAATGATATAATGGACAAAGCAAATCATGAAAAAAAAGAGAAAGAAGATTGTTATGACTCACTTTCACACCATTGTCATCGGTGGTGGCCCAGCAGGTATGATGGCAACCATTGCCAGCGCCTCTTATGGCCAACCTACGCTACTGATCGAAAAAATAAAAAGCTGGGCAAGAAACTCGCTGGTACCGGAGGAGGCCGCTGTAACGTCACGAATAACGGGACCCTAGACGATTTAATGGCCGGTATCCCTGGAAATGGCCGTTTCCTTTACAGTGTGTTTTCCCAATTTGATAATCATGATATCATCCAATTTTTCACCGATAATGGCGTCAAGCTAAAAGTCGAAGATCATGGCCGGGTCTTTCCTGCTAGTAATCAATCTCGCACCATTATTCAAGCCTTAGAAAATAAGATCCTTGAGCTAGGTGCTAGCATTGCCACCAACTGCGAAGTGGTCTCCGTCACCAAGCCAGAAGACGTCTTTATCGTCAAGTCTGCTGAAAAAACATGGACAGCTGACAAGCTGATTGTCACAACTGGGGGCAAATCCTATCCTTCTACCGGCTCTACTGGCTACGGACACGAAATTGCCCGCCACTTCAAACATACCATCACCGATCTCGAAGCGGCAGAAAGTCCTCTTTTGACAGACTTCCCACACAAGGCCCTCCAAGGGATCTCTCTGACAGATGTGACCCTCAGCTACGGCAAACACATCATCACCCATGACCTGCTCTTTACGCATTTCGGTCTTTCTGGCCCTGCAGCCCTTCGGATGTCTAGCTTTGTTAAAGGTGGGGAAATCTTATCTCTGGACCTCCTTCCGACTACCTCTTCTCAAGAGTTAAAAGACTTTCTAGAAGAGCATCGAGAAAAGTCCATTAAAAATAGCCTCAAAACCCTTCTTCCTGAACGGTTAGCTGATTTCTTGGTGCAAGGATTCCCTGAAAAAGCCAAGCAACTCACTTCTCCTCAGACAGAAGAGCTCATTCAAAACATCAAAGAGATGCCTATTCCTGTCACTGGGAAGATGTCTCTTGCCAAATCCTTTGTAACCAAGGGTGGCGTCAGCCTCAAAGAAATCAATCCTAAAACCCTAGAAAGTAAGCTAGTTCCTGGGCTCCACTTTGCAGGAGAAGTCCTCGATATCAATGCCCATACAGGCGGTTTTAATATCACATCCGCCCTCTGTACCGGTTGGGTAGCAGGAAGTCCTCATTACTAAAAAATGAACTCGATTTTCCATCGAGTTCGTCTTAGAATGATGACAAACTATTTTAAAGTAAAATAAGTTAAGTAATTCTACAAAGAAATATAAATGTGGTCCAATTCTTAGAATGAATCAAGAAAATGCCGAAACTTTCCGCTGTGAGAAAAGTGCCTGAAACAAAAAGTTTCAGGCACTCGGAATTATTGAGACCTTAGGCTCAATAATTAGTCATGGAACTTCTACGAAGTTCGCTGACGTCCGTACTCACTTAAGGAAAGTTTTTAAGAGGACTTTGTCTTCAATCTGAAACGAACTCGATTTTCCATCGAGTTCGTTTTTTTATTGTTCTTTGGTTAATGAAAAACGGAAATCATTGTATTTGTTGTAGTCAAATGGTGTATTGGTGGCCGTTGTGAAAACAATAGGTGTATAGTGTCCTTCTTCTAAGATAAAACCAGGTTCGAGTCGGAAATCAGCGACACCTAAGCCTGTGATCCCAGGGAGCAAGGCATCAGCCCCATCAAGACCTTCAGCATCCCAATAGTAGATATTTCCAGTTGCTTGGACAGCTCTTGCCGTATAGGTCGCTGTCCGAGTCGGTTCGCTATCATTTTTGAAACTTACCACTGTTGTTACATCCCCATTGGCATCGACGGTCATTTTAATCGAATCCGCTTGTGGACTAGATCCTACCCAAGTTCCCACCAGTTCTGCAGGGACAGTAGCTTGCGTCGTAGCAGACGCATTCTCGGTCTTACTAGAGTCTTTTGTACCTGTCTCGCTACTGGTTTGAGTTGAAGAGCTAGCTGTATCTTTTGCCTGAGCAGAAGATGCTGCACTCTTTTTGCTATTACTTTTGGCTTTTTTCTCTACCTTACTGGTAGATACTTTTGCGGAGGAGGAAGCTGTCTTTTTATCCTTAGCACCACAACCACCGAGAGCTAGACCAAGTGAAGCAGCCACCAGAACAGCGGCACTCCAACGGAAGATTGATTTTTTCATAAGATCACCTCTTTATCTTTCTGACTCCCATTATACCTCAATTATTACAAATATCAAGTTTTTTTGTAACAATTGTAATTTTTTTGTAACATATTTTTACATTTAAAATGCCAATCGTAATAGAGCGATCAAGACAATTCCAAACAAAACGGTTCCCATAAGGTTTTTGTAACGAAAGGCTACAAAGAAGCTAGGAATGGTCACCATGAGGTCCAACCAGTGGAACCGCGGGAGACTTCCCATTTTCCCCTCTACTAAACTCGATATAACCAAGGCAAAGATAATGGAAATGGGCAGGTATTTGAGAAAGCGGGTCACAGGAGCCGGCAATCCCTTGTATTTAACTAAGAGGAAGGGTAAGATCCGAGGAATCCAGGTAACGAGGGCTGAGGCCAGAATGGCCATGAAGATAGAACTATTCACGCGCATCACAAACCACCCCCACAAAACAGCCGATCAAGGTCGCAGCTAGCACAGCAAGTGGTTGCGAAACAAAAAAGAGTAAGAGAAAGAAACTCACTGCTACTGCTAAGAGCACCATTAGCATGGTCTTGGTCTTTTCTGTCAGTTGCATTCCTTGGAACTGGGCTGCAAAAATCCCAATAAACATAGCCACTAAGGCAAAATCAAGCCCAAAAGCCTTTGGATCTGGTAGGAGAGATCCCAGAGCTGTTCCGATAACCGTCGCACTGATCCAAGCCCCATAGCCTACTAGATTGTTCCCATGCATCCAAGGAACTGTAATGGTGTCCGTCTTTAACTTCTCACTCAAGTAGACCCCATAACTCTCATCGGTCAAGAGGCTTCCAATCCCAATGGTATGAGCGAGACTCGCATCCTTAAAATCCGAGGACGTATGCAGACTCATCAACATATTCCGGAGATTGATCAAACACACGGTCAAGGCCATATTCAAGATCGAAGAGTGGGCCGCAATCAGAGAGATCATCGCAAACTGAGCCGCCCCAGCATAGACCAAGACACTCATCAAGGCCATCTCCAAAGGAGAAAGATAGGGAGACGCCACCACACCGCAAGCCAGGCCAATACTGATATAGCCTAGAGCTGTCGGCAGCGCATCCCTCACCCCCTGCCAAAAATCTTTTTCCATACTCTCACTCCTTCCTGAATCATTGACCTCTATTATAACACAAGAAAAAAGTTGAAAAGGGACCAATGAGAGAGAATGGATAAGCCATCGATATATTTCTATCTCTCCCCTACCGATTCACTTTTAAATCCGACATCTCTAATGACATCTTTTCTTCTTGTGTCATGCTCTCGACAATTTGTTTTTGCTCACTGGATATTGGCAAGGTCAAAATCGTAGCAGATCGATCCGGCAATGCTCCACTGTCACTAATTTTATAGCCAATCCGTTGATGTTGATAAATGAATTGCCCATCATATTTCCAACTCAATGAAAACTCAAAATCCTTATCAATTTGAAATCCAGCTTTGTTAATCAATAGAAAAATGGCATATTCTTGTTGATTGGATGAGAAAGTCACTCCTGTATAGTTGATCGATAGGCTTCCTTGATTTCCAAGTTCTGGATGTTCCTTGGTTAATTTCTTCCCTAATTCAATTACATTTGATTCTGTTCCTTCATACTGTGGTCCCACCACAAATTGCAAGCCTTTTTCATTTATAACAGACGAGGATTCTTTTGAAGTCTGCTCCGTTTTGCTCGGTGCAGAATCTTTTGATTCCTGTCGAGACTGGGCACATGCTGTTAATGATAGAAGCGCTACTAATAAAACGATCGTTTTTTCATGATTTCTACTCCTTTATTCTTATCAATTTCATTCTAGTTACTTATTTCAATGACGATCTCTTCTACACTATCAAGCCTTAAATTCCCTGTTTTAGCTCCTAAAAGAACTGGAACTTTACCAAATTCGAAGGTCAATAGAAAAGCTGTAAGAATACCGCCTATCACTAAAAAGATCCCTTCTGTTCCATTGTTGGTGAATAAATACATGGCTAAACAGGCCAGTAAGACAACATTCAATAGATGGGCATCAAAAATTTGCTTTCTTTCTGCTATCGGCTTGAAAGTCACAATATATCTCTTCCTTGCTGTAGGAAATAGATTCTTAACCTTTTTGCGAGCCTTTTCTATAGAAAATTGAAAGAGTACAAAAGATATCAGCATGGCAACCACAAATAAGACTATCTTTAGAAAAATTTGCTGACTAATAGCATAGTCACTGAATAGCTTTTTTAAGAGACTATAAACCACTCCAACAAATGGCTGGACTATGATAGCTGCTGTCCCCCCATTTATTTTATTGAGGGGTGTGCCTGGAATTTCAACTTTTTTATCTACTTCCATCATCTCAACAGTGATCGCTTCCGTCGGCAACCCCCAATAATAGAGCTTAGGCTTCATGGTACTAGCATCTAACAGAAATTTTTTGCCATCGTACTCTACCAGTTGGTGATAGAAAATACTTTTTCTTTATATTCTAACATCCTATTTACTTCCTACATGCTTTCAACATAGCATCCAAGACGATACCAACCTGATCCAAATCAGCTTCCTTCAACTCCCGTTCTTCCAGAAGAAGCTTTACTCAGCCAATTCCCCACCTTGTCCGTTGTAGTATTGTTTAAACTCATCATAGGAATGAATCTCATGTTCTTGACCATCTATAGAATACTCTGCTGGTATTGTAACATTTTTAAATAAATTCGTTTTTTGACTCACTAAAAGTTGAAGAATTGGAATGTTCGTATCCACACTAGGTCTATCTACCAAAATCCCTATCATAGAATGATTTTCGGAAAATAAATCTTTAGTATTTGGGTACTTATCAAACATTACAGCATCGGATTCAGGAAATTTTTTGGTTTTATCTAATGAGATTCTACGATCAGCCATTGTTAACTGCTCATGAATAGGTAAAAATGAAATATAGTTGGTTGAATCATTCACAACTTCTTTTTCGGTTGCATCACCTTGATCAATTACCTTCCCTGATTGTAAATCAATGGATTTAATAATTTCCTTCTTATAATGATCCTTGGAACTTTTAAAGTAGATATCCAACAATTCTTTACCCTTACTAATATAGATAACATTGTCAATTCTATCTGGTACATATGATTTGTTGTATTCACGAGTCATTTTAAAAAGATCATAATCCTTAGGAGTTAATTTCTTATTTTTTATATTGTATATAGTAATACCCCAATACTCTTTCCCATCCGGAATATTATGTTTAATATAATTAATATCCTTTAGTTTGTGGTATTCTTTAACAATTTTCGTTTTCCCAACAATTGGATACGATCGTAAAACGCCCCCATTATTCTTTGTCATATAATAATCGAGTTTATTTGAATAATCCCATTTTGTAACGATAACCTTCCCATTTTCAATAAAATCATAATCGACAATTTTTTCTTTCAGATCAATAAACGTATATGGTTTTATATAAATAGAGATATAAGTCATGTAAGACAAACTCAACACAAAGCCTAAGCCAATCATGCCAAAGATTAGTTTTTTGACTCGATTCGGTAACTTTAACATGCGTTCGTTCCTCTCTTCCACCTCAGTTTCATTCCTTCTATCATACCGAATTTTCTTTCGACTCGCAAATCCGCTACTAGTTGGTGAAATCCCAGCAAAAAAGCCATTGGAATCACACATCCAATTGGCTCGTTTTTCTTATTCGATTCCTTCAAAGGCTAGGCTTGGTTTGGCATTGAGGTCCCAGCCTGCGAAGTTTTCTTTGTTCCATTCGCTGACGCTGGCATAGGCGATCATCCCTGCATTATCCCCGCAGAGGCGCAGAGGCGGAATGATGACCTTAATATCCGTGATTTCAGAAGCCAAGCGTTCACGAAGACCTTGGTTGGCTGCGACCCCACCTGCGACGACTAGAGTCTTGACCGGATATTTTTCCAGAGCCTTCTTGGTCTTGGCCATGAGAATGTCTAGGACGGCTGCCTGAAAACTCGCTGACAGGTCTGCATTGGAGAGGCTTTCTCCTTTTTGCTGGGCATTGTGGTGCAGATTGATAAAGGCCGATTTGAGCCCTGAAAAAGAGAATTCCAGATTGTCTTCCTTGATCATGGCCCGTGGGAAATCGTAGATATCCTGTCCCTCGTGTGCTAACTCGTCAATCTCACGTCCTGCTGGATAGGTCAAGCCCATCACGCGCCCGACCTTGTCATAAGCCTCACCAACCGCATCATCACGCGTTTCCCCAACAATCTTATAATCACCCGCTTCACTGACATAGACCAACTCGGTATGTCCTCCACTTACCAGCAAGGCTAAGAGCGGAAATTCTAAGGGCTCGATGCTTTGAGCGGCCATTAAGTGCCCCGCCATATGATTGACAGGAATCAAAGGAAGGCCGTGCGCCCAGGCAAAGGCCTTGGCTGCAGCCAAGCCGACTAAAAGAGCCCCAACCAGGCCTGGGCCGTAAGTAACGGCTACAGCGGTGACCTCGTCTTCTGTGATCCCTGCTTCTTCTAGGGCTTCTTCAATACATGCCGTGATGACTTCCACATGGTGACGAGAGGCTACTTCAGGCACCACTCCACCAAAACGCTTGTGACTTTCGATTTGACTGGCAATGACATTGGATAAGAGTTGGTCGTCATTTTTCAAGACAGCCACGCTGGTCTCATCACACGATGTCTCAAAAGCCAAAATATATCTATCTTTCATTCGGGTTCCTCTTCATGATCACGGCATCCTCTATGGGATCGTGATAGTAGTTTTTCCTCCGTGCAATTTCTTCAAAGTGCATTTTTTTGTATAGGCCTTGGGCCGGTTGATTGGACACGCGCACTTCTAAGAAAATCTCTTTTTGGTCCGGCAGCTGCGCGAGTAACTGCTGGGCTAGGCCTCGGCCCTGAAAAGCGCGCTTGACCGCAATCTGCAAGATCTCTGCTTCATAGAGAGTCTCTTGAATGGCGACAAACCCAAGGACTTGCCGCTCCTCATCCAGGGCTATGAAATAAGTACTTGATGCCTGCTCTAAATCAGCTTGGATCTGCTCCAACTTCCAGGGGCTGTGGGTATAGACATCTTCCATCACAGAGAGAATAGCGGCTGCATCCTGAATTCGCCCCTTTTTGATTTCTACTTTGATCATAGACGCTTGATGTAGGAGGTCGTTGTTTCCGTGTGGTCTTTGAGCCAATTTTCCTCCGCTTCGACCCGTTTGAGATAATTGGGGACAAAATCATGGAGGCTAGCAGGCGCTTGTTTGAGGCCGAGACGTCCGATTTTCACTGCATCCGGCAGCGTTTCATAGCAAGTAGCACTTGGGAGGCTAGAGGCAATCTGCTCCTTAAAGGGAGTGATTTCTCCGACAAAGGTGACCTGCTCACTCGTTGCTGCACGCTCTAGGACTTCCTCAAATGGAAAATGCCCTTCCGGTGCGACCAGCTGATCTTCTTGGTAAAAACCCGCATAGACGTTGTTCCGACGAGCATCCATGACAGGTACTACCAAACCTTCTAGATCATCCGGCACTAGAGCTAAGAGGCTTGAGACCCCGACCAATTCAATCCCTAAAGTATGAGCCAAGGTCTTTGCGGTTGCGACTGCAATGCGCAGTCCAGTATAGCTCCCAGGGCCTTCTGCCACCACGATGCGGTCCAAGTCCTTGGGTGTCAAGTCGATTTGTTGCATCAAAAAATCGATGACCGGCATCAAGGTGATACTATGATTCTTTTTAATGGTTAATGTTGTTTCTGCAAGTAGAGTCTCATCTTCTAAAATCGCTACAGAAAGAGCCTTACTCGAGGTATCAAATGCTAATAATTTCATTTCCTACTCCTCTTGAACTGGATTATATTATACTACAAATTCCCTTCAAATCCCAGCGAAACTCTCCCTTAAAGCGCAGGATTTTCATACACCAGACCGCTCAAAAGCTTCTCTATTATAGGTCTTTGCCCCTCTGACTTTTCCAGTCTATCTTTTACTTACAGGCGAATTTATGATATAATAATAATTAATTGTATCGAATCAGGTCCACTAGTTGCGAGTAGAAAACTCTAGTGATTGCACTCCTTCGCAACTAACAAATGGACCGAAATAATGAAAGGAAAATTACTTCATGATTTACAAAGTTTTTTATCAGGAAACAAAAGAACGGAACCCTCGTCGTGAAACGACGCATGCACTTTATCTCGATATTGATGCACCAAATGAACGCGAAGGACGCATCCAAGCTCGTCAATTGGTTGAAGCAAACACAGATTTCAACATTGAATTTATCACACCACTTTCTGAGCAACACCTTGCTTACGAGAAAGAGTCAGGTGCTTTTGAACTAACGGAGTACTAATCCATGGCTTATACCTTAAAACCTGAAGAAGTTGGTGTATTTGCCATTGGTGGACTTGGAGAGATCGGAAAAAATACCTACGGGATCGAATACCAAGATGAAATCATCATTGTCGATGCCGGGATCAAATTTCCAGAAGATGACCTCCTTGGGATCGACTATGTCATCCCAGATTACTCTTATATCGTTGACAATATCGATCGCGTCAAAGCGGTCCTCATTACCCACGGACACGAAGACCACATCGGTGGGATTCCTTTCCTTTTGAAGCAAGCCAATGTCCCTATCTACGCTGGACCTTTGGCGCTTGCCTTGATCCGTGGAAAATTAGAAGAGCACGGTCTTCTTCGTGATGCCAAACTCTACGAAATCAACCAAAACACTGAGCTTCAATTTAAAAATCTTAAAGCAACCTTCTTCCGTACGACTCACTCGATTCCAGAACCTTTAGGGATTGTGATTCACACCCCTCAAGGAAAGATTGTTTGTACCGGAGACTTCAAATTTGACTTCACACCTGTTGGGGAACCGGCTGACCTCCATCGTATGGCAGCTCTTGGAGAAGAAGGCGTTCTCTGTCTGCTTTCAGACTCAACCAACGCGGAAATCCCAACCTTTACCAACTCTGAAAAAGTGGTTGGTCAATCTATCATGAAGATCATCGAAGGGATTCACGGACGCATCATCTTTGCTTCCTTTGCTTCGAATATCTTCCGTCTCCAACAAGCTGCTGAGGCTGCTGTCAAGACCGGTCGCAAGATCGTCGTCTTTGGACGCTCGATGGAAAAAGCCATCGTCAACGGAATTGAGCTTGGCTACATCAAGGTCCCTGCTGGAACCATTATCGAGCCAAATGAGATCAAAGACTATGCGGCCAATGAAATCCTGATCATGTGTACAGGAAGCCAAGGAGAGCCAATGGCAGCCCTCTCTCGGATTGCCAACGGAACACACCGCCAAGTGCAACTCCAACCAGGAGATACCGTGATCTTCTCTTCTAGTCCAATTCCTGGAAATACAACCAGTGTGAATAAATTGATCAATACGATTTCCGAAGCGGGTGTAGAGGTCATTCACGGGAAGATCAACAATATCCATACCTCTGGACACGGGGGGCAACAAGAACAAAAACTTATGCTCCGCTTGATCAAACCAAAATACTTCATGCCTGTCCATGGTGAATACCGGATGCAGAAGATCCACGCAGGACTTGCGCGTGATTGTGGAGTAGAAAAAGACAATATCTTCATCATGAGTAATGGTGATGTCCTTGCCCTTACAGCCAACTCTGCTCGGATCGCAGGAAGCTTCAACGCTCAAGACATCTATGTCGATGGAAATCGTATCGGTGAAATCGGGGCTGCTGTCCTTCGTGACCGGAGAGACCTTTCCGAAGATGGTGTCGTGCTTGCTGTTGCGACTGTTGACTTCAAATCGAAGATGATTCTGGCTGGACCAGACATCTTGAGCCGTGGTTTTATCTATATGCGTGAATCAGGAGATCTGATCCGTGAAAGCCAACGCATCCTCTTCAATGCTATTCGTATCGCCTTGAAGAACAAAGATGCCAATATCCAAACTGTCAATGGTGCGATTGTCAACGCCCTTCGCCCATTCTTATACGAGAGCACGGAACGTGAACCGATCATTATCCCAATGATTCTCACACCAGATGACGAAAATTAACAAAACAACCAGTTGAGACCTCTGTTTCAACTGGTTTTATAGTGACTTTTTTAGGATCAAAAAGAGAGTGGGACAGAAATCGGTAATTCGTTAGAATTCGATTTCGTCGTCCCACCTCCGCACAGTTGAGTAGGGCTGTAAAAGCTGATGAAATCAGCGTAGTAGAGCCCACTCAACCACTGCGTCTTGCTCGACAATCCAAAAATAATTGAGAGGCTAGGACTTTTGTCCTAGCCTCTTTACTCTTGTTTCTTAATAAAGATCTAAATAGTTGTCTACTTCCCATTGAGATACGAAGGTCGCATAGCTTGCCCATTCGATTCGTTTGGCTTCAAGGAAGCTGGTGTAGATGTGCTCACCCAAGGCAGCTTTCACCACTTCGTCTTCTGTCAAGGCTTTCAAGGCATTGTGAAGGGTAGAAGGGAGATCTGTGATTCCAGCTGCTCTACGTTCTTCCGGTGTCATCACATAGATATTTTCTTCGATCGGAGCAGGTGCTTCGATTTTATTTTCAATCCCGTGAAGGCCGACTTCAAGCAAGACTGCCAAGGCTACATAAGGATTGGCCATTGGGTCTACGGAGCGCAATTCCAAACGAGTTCCCATACCACGTGATGCTGGCACACGTACCAATGGGGAACGGTTGCGACCTGCCCAAGCGATATAAACGGGAGCTTCATATCCAGGAACCAAACGTTTATAAGAGTTGACAGTTGGGTTGGTTACGGCTGTAAAGTTGTAGGCATGCTTGATCAAACCACCCAAGAAGTGATAAGCTGTTTCTGACAATTGCATGCCCTTTGGATCTTCTGGATCAAAGAAGGCATTGTTGCCATCTTGGTCAAAGAGAGACATATTACAGTGCATACCTGATCCGGCAATTCCAAATTTTGGTTTGGCCATAAAGGTTGCATACAAGCCGTGTTTACGAGCGATGGTCTTCACAACGAGTTTAAAGATTTGAATCTTGTCACAAGCGCGAAGAACTTCGTCATACTTAAAGTCGATTTCATGCTGACCAACGGCTACTTCGTGGTGGCTGGCTTCTACTTCAAAGCCCATCTTGGTCAAGACATTGACGATTTCACGACGAGTGTTATCTGCAAGATCTGTTGGAGCCAAGTCAAAATAGCCACCTTTGTCGTTTACTTCAAGAGTTGGATCTCCATTTTCGTCCAACTTGAAGAGGAAGAATTCTGGTTCTGGTCCAAGGTTAAAGGATTTGAATCCAAGTTCTTCCATATGACGAAGGGCACGTTTCAAGTTGCCACGTGGATCTCCTGCAAATGGTTCTCCTTCTGTCGTATAGACATCACAGATCAAGCCAGCTACGCTACCATTTTCATCTCCCCAAGGGAAGACTGTCCATGTATCCAAATCTGGGTAAAGATACATATCTGACTCGTTGATACGGACAAATCCTTCGATAGAAGAACCATCAAACATGGCTTTATTTGAAAGAACCTTGTCCAGTTGCTCATCGGTAGCTGGAATTTCGACGTTCTTCATGGTTCCCAAAATATCAGAGAACATCAAGCGAATAAAAGTAACATTTTTTCTTTTACTTCACGGCGAATATCTGCAGCAGTAATTGACATTTTTGTCTCCTTAAAATAGATTACAAGCTTATGAAATGATCAACGAAATTGACCATATGGCGATGGGGAAGATGTGAAGCGACTTTGCTGAAGAATGTCACGATGAAGAGCCTTACGGATCTCTTCTTGACTGACAACCTTGGTTTGCTCTTGCTCTTTTTCCGCATATTTCTTCTTAATATCCGCAATATTGAAGCCATCTGAGATATAATCTTTGATCTCAAGCAGGCGGTCCATATCGTCCAACGAATACATGCGGCGATTGCCTTCTGTCCGATCGGGAGAAATCAATCCCTGATCTTCATAATAACGAATCTGGCGAGCTGTCAAGTCGGTCAACTTCATAACACTGCCAATCGGAAAGACTGCCAGCGAGCGTCGTAATTCCTTTTCCTTCATACCATTCCTCTTTCTATTCTATTATATCGAAAAAAAATCTATGTCAAGATTAAATGTTATATAATCTTACATAGGTTTTTTGTGTTTCTTGAGAAAATCGCGAATGCGATCCACATCCGAATTGACCAAAATCGCAACAAAAACGCCAATAAAGGTCTCAAATATTCGGGCAAAAACATACAAGAAGGTTTCTCCGTTAGGAATCGAGAGGGTAATGATCAGCATTGCCGAAACTCCTCCGATAATTCCTGCTTTATTATTCATAGCGACATTTGTCATAATGGTTAACATGGTCGCAATAGGTACAAAAATCAGAGTCACCCAATACGCCCCATGAAAGAGCGTTTTTAAAAGGAAGAACAATACGGCATAAAAACCTCCGATACTGTTGCCCATGACACGCGAAGCCCCGAAATGGACACTCTTATCAAAGTCTTCCCTCAAACTAAAAACAGCTGTCAACGTCCCGATCTGAAGGCCTCGCCAGCCAAATATTCCAAAAATAAGTAGTACAATAAAAACGGCAATCCCTGTTTTAAAGGTTCTCATCCCCAAACGGAATTTGGACCAATCAAATTTGTGTCGTTTAAAGTAATCCATGGTCACCTATCTTTCTATTTCTATTATTCTACCATATTTTCAGAAAGGAGAGAACAGATATCAATAGAAAGAAAAAAGAGAGTGGGACAGAAATCGGTAATTCGTTAGAATTCGATTTCGTCGTCCCACCTCCGCACAGTTGAGTAGGGCTGTAAAAGCTGATGAAATCAGTGTAGTAGAGCCCACTCAACCACTGCGTCTTGCTTGACAATCCAAAAATAATTGAGAGGCTAGAACTTTTGTCCCAGCCTCTTTCATTCTATTTAGATTATTTGTCTGTAAGAGCAGCCAATCCTGGAAGTTCTTTACCTTCAAGGAGTTCCATAGAAGCACCACCACCAGTAGAGATCCATGAGAATTTGTCTGCACGGCCAAGGTTGATCGCAGCAGCAGCTGAGTCACCACCACCGATGATTGATTTAACGCCTGGTTGTTTCACGATAGCGTCCATCACACCGATTGTACCAGCTTGGAAGTCAGGGTTTTCAAATACACCCATAGGTCCGTTCCATACAACTGTTTTCGCACCAGTCAATTCTTGGTCGAATTTAGCGATTGATTTAGGACCGATATCAAGACCAAGGAATCCTGGATCTACTGCTTCACCTTCAGTGTCTTTCACTTCAGTGTAGTCAGCAAATGCGTTCGCTTCTTTTGAGTCAACTGGCAAGATCAATTTGCCGTTTGATTTTTCAAGAAGAGCTTTCGCCACATCCAATTTGTCTTCTTCTACAAGTGAGTTACCGATTTCGATACCTTGTGCTTTGTAGAATGTGTAAGTCATCCCACCACCAATAAGGACTTTATCAGCTTTTTCAAGCAAGTTTTCGATAACACCGATCTTGTCAGATACTTTAGATCCACCAAGGATAGCTACGAATGGACGTTCTGGAGCTTCAACTGCTTCTTTGATGTAAGCAATTTCATTTTCAAGAAGGAATCCAGCAACAGCTTTATCAACGTTTGCAGAGATACCAACGTTAGATGCGTGTGCACGGTGAGCAGTACCAAATGCATCGTTTACGAAGACACCATCTCCAAGTGATGCCCAGTATTTACCAAGTTCAGGATCGTTTTTAGATTCTTTCTTGCCATCAACATCTTCGAAACGAGTGTTTTCAACCAAGAGAACTTGTCCATCTTCAAGAGCGTTAACAGCTACTTCCAATTCAGCACCACGTGTAACACCTGGGATAAATTTCACTTCTTGACCCAATTTAGCAGCCAAGTCAGCAGCTACAGGAGCAAGTGATTTACCTTCTTTATCTGCTTCTTCTTTTACACGTCCAAGGTGAGAGAAGAGGATTGCACGTCCACCTTGTTCAAGGATGTACTTGATAGTTGGAAGAGCTGCAGTGATACGGTTATCGTTAGTGATCACGCCATCTTTTACAGGAACGTTGAAGTCAACACGAACGAGAACTTTTTTCCCTTTCAAGTCAACGTCTTTAACAGTCAATTTTGCCATTAGATATGACTCCTTCTTTTTTAATACATGATAATTATATCACAAAAGCTGTAAAAGAGGTAGAAAAATCCAATGCTTTTCCCCTCTAATTCACAGGATCCGAACGACACTTCTAAATACAAGATCAAACCTCTCTGGTTTTCACCAGAGAGGTTTTTTGAGAGTGACTTTTTAAGTGAACGAAAGAATCCTGTAAAAGACTTACTCTTCTTTCTTCTTACCAGCCAAGAGGAAGCCGCCTAAGGCTGCTAGAAGAACAGCTTCAGCTGCAAAGGAAGCTTCTAGGCTTGCCGTATTTGGCAAGTGTTCCGATTGACTTTCTTTGCTTGCATCTTTTGTTTCTTGCTGAACCGTTGGCTGTAAGTTCACTCCTTGGTGGGCACTTAACAACTGATGGATCTCTTGATCAACCATATCCTTGTGTTCTTCCTCTTGATGACCCGGTTGAGTAGAAGTCGTTAGGGTCAACTGATCCACTTGAGAAGACTCTGTAGGCTTCAATGGATTAGCTGGATCCGAAGTCACTGGGGCAGCTGGTTGGACTGGCTGATTTGGTTGAACTGGTTGAACAGGCTGATCTGGTTTAGCCGGTTCCTCTGGTTGGATCGGTTGGTCTGGTCCTTCCGTTTTTGCTGGCTTATAGACAATCGCATAGTGGGTAAAGTGAGGAGCGGTAAAGATGACCACATCTCCAACTCTCTCAAAGGCCAAGGATTGAGGAGCTTGACCTTCAGGGAAGAAGAGGACTTGCTCCACTTCTTTATCCTTATCCACAGGAATCTTCACAAGGGATGGATAGTGCGTATCGATGTCTTGACCGCTTGCATCCACGCCTTCAATATCAAAGACGATTCCTTCTCGGCCCTTCAGCTCTTCTTTTTCTGCCTGATTGGCTTCAACTTTTGCGACTTTTAGTCCTTTGACAACGGTTGGCTCTAAGTTGGAGAATTGAACTTCGACTCCAGTCGCAGGGTCTACAAAGACCGCTGGCTTATCTTCTTTCAGGAGCGCAATCAAGGTCTCTAGACCTGTCTTAGCTGTTTCAAGCGCTTCAGGCGTGAGCTCTGAAGAAGCTAGGAGTTCTTTATTTTTCTCCAGGAGTGCCTGTAAAGCTTCACCAGAAGGGTGATTTGGCTTGCTTGCTAATAGAGAGGTCGCTTCAGTTGTCAGAGCAGAAAGTGCTTCTTTTTCTTTTGTTAGATTAGCTTGACCATCCAAGGCTTTCAAGAGAGCGGTCAATTGGTTCAACTGTTCATTGACTTGATCTTGTGTGCTGGTATCATGCTCTTTCAAGACTTTTTCAGAAGCAGCCATTCCAGCCAGCAAGGCTTCTTTGACTTCAGGAGTCGCAAAAGTAAAGTCTACTTTGGCTTTTGCAGCTTCAGCTTCAGCCAATTTTTGCTTGAGGTATTCATCGTTGAGAGCTGGTTTTGGATTGACGAGGACATCAAAGCTTGTGCTAGCTCCTTTGTAATGGATGGTAATGGTTTGACGGCCTTCCTTGCTCGCATCAAATCCAGTTACTTCTACACCTTCATCTGTCAAGGCGTGCGTCTCGGTTGTTTCATCATCAAAGACAACTGTGAAGCGTCCGCCTTCTTTCTCCAATGCTTCTCCGACGATATATTCTACTTTTGGTTTGTCGGTCAATTCTAGACCAGCAACTGCTTTTTCACCTGCTTCCTCTGCACTGACCACAAAAACAGTGAGGGTCTTATCCAATTTCTGACCAAGGTAAGAGACTTCTAGGTGTTGTTCTCCCAGCTTGCTACTGTCAAACCCATGAATCTCTACACCTGAGTTGGTGAGGTTGACCAGTTGATCTGCTTGGCCATCTTTATAATGAACGCGGAGAGTCGCCCCTTTCAAGGAAAGGGCATCGCCTTCCCGGTAGACCTTCTTGGTCAATCCATCTTCAAATTGAAGTCCCGCAATTTCTTTATCATTCTTTGGAACTTCGATCGCCAAAACATTACTGATATCTTTACCAGGAACTTGCGCGCGATAGTAAAGAAGAGATGGAGTTGATTCAAAAGCGAGCGGTTTAAATATGAGATTTCCAGCTTGATCGGCTGTCATGGTCGCAATTGGACTAGTGGCTTCTTTATCGGCATAAAGAGTCAGAGTAGTATTAGCTGGGACATCTTTGAAACCGACTTGAACAAAATGATTACCTAGGTTTTGCGCTGCAGCATGTTTCATCGGGATGTTGACCGTTTCAGTATCCAGACTTTCATACATCTTCCAGTTGTAAATCCGGATGGCTTGCCATGGTGTGCCGTTATCGGCTGTAATGACATGGAGACGCCAGTCTTGAGCCTTGATCGGATGATCAAGTGTAATGTCAGATACATGGGCTTTATTGCCACGAACTTCCTTGGCTAATTTCCACTCACCGGCTTCGTCCTTGTAGTAAAGGTCGAAGTCACGGGTGTTCATCTTGCCATCGTCGACAGATTCCCCACCAGCACCGGCATGGTCCATGACCCAACGAACAATGGTCCGAGGTTGTGTCAAGCGGATATCGACGGTTCCACTCAATTGAGCAGAAGACCATTTATCTGAAAGACTGGTAATGGTCCCATTTAACATGCCTTCAATGCCTTCACTACCATCCGCATCTGGGAAGCTCGAACCGATCACTTTGGCTCCGATGACTACGTTTGGCGCTAAAGCTTTTGGTAGACTGGTATCTGACACGGTCATGCCCCAATCAAAGGCCACGGTTCCCGCATATGAACGTTGACCATTCTTTCCAACTGCCACAACCTTGAGTTTCTGAGTAGTTCCTTCAGCACTTGCTGAACGGGTAACTTTTGGTAGATAGACGGTTGTCGCAGAAGACCCTGTTAAGAGACGCCAGTTGTCGCCATCTTTTTCATAGACTTCATAATAATCCGCATCTGCTACCCCTTTAAAATTGAGGACTGCTTCTGCTTCTTGCGCATTTTGTAGACGTTTTGCACGAACGGATACTTCTGCTGGAGTCGCTGGTTTCTCTTGGTTTGAAGTAATTGACAATTGGCCGAGATTAAATTTGTAGTCTTTAACATCCGTATCATGGTCAAAGAACATCTTCACAGCATAAATGGTCTTGCCAGCCAAACTTCCCAAATCAAAGGTTTGAGTAGACCAATCCGCACTCGGTGTCAATTCTTTCCATTCGTATTCAGAGTAGTCTTCTTTGGTGGCAACAGCTACCCAGGCAGCAGCTCCGATCCCACCTTTATGACTGACGCTCAATTTTGTCGTTTCTGTCACAGGGATCTTGGTCGAATAGAGCATGACATTTTGATTGCTATTGGCTTTCAGATCGCCTTCAAAGGCTAGAGAATTTCCTCCATTGTAGGCTTGATCAAAATCATAGCGACCTTTTAATGGTGTACTATCTTCACTATGCTCTACCCACCAACGCCATGTTGGAAGGTAGCCAGAAACAGAACGGTAGTTCCACTCCCCTTCTTTAGAAATCTTGCCATCCACAAACCAGTGTTTTCCGTGACCAGTATTGAAGGAAGTATTGAAATCTTCACTTGTAATAGGAGTTTTGTCCACTACTAGATTGGACATACCGTACCAAGATTGGTCTGCTGGTTTTCCTTTAGTCGGATCTCCTTGGAAACCTGTCCAGAATAGATCTTCATGGGTATGGTAACCTTCTCCCGTCTTTCCTAGCCCTGTAATGGTGTCAGGTGCATAAAGACCAAGAGATAGACGCAGCTTGCCATGTTCATCTAAAATGGCATTCCAGTCTACTTTAGTTTTATAAGAGCCTCCTTTTTGGAGCTCGAGTCCAGCTAGAACATCATAAGGATTCCGATGAATCCATTTAGCTGTACTGATGGAATAATCCACTTCTGATTTGCCCCAGTTAAAGTTAGCAAAGAAGGTATCCACTGGATTTTCCCCATTTTCTGGCTGCATGAAATTGTAGTTGTATTCTCCCAGCGCATTCTCATGGTAACGGCCATATTCATAGGTCATAGCATCATACCAGGAATACTTAATCGGATAGTTCAGACTCTTCGCATATTCCTTGGTATAAAGAAGGAAATCTCTCAATTTTGGCCCCAATGGTTCTACAAGATTTCCGGTCGTTTCTTGGTTGATAAAGTAACCATCAAAGCCATAGTACTTGGCAAGTTCGACTAATTTACGGGCGATCGGGAAAGTTTTAGAGCCTTCACTATCTTCTTTCAAGGTTTCTGCAAAATGTTCTTGATCCTTGATGCTGCTAGACCAGTTATAAAAGAGTGTTCCATAAATAGGAACCCCATTTCGGTGGGCTGCATCGATCACATCTGCTGATGGAACCAGTCCTTCCCAAAAGACCATGGAATCCAAATATTGCCAGTAATCAAAAGCATAGGCCTTAAACTCTTCCCCGCCGACAGACGCATGATCCTTGGCTTTGGAATTCATGTTTGACAGCGCTTGGATCTTCGCTTCAGGGTTGGCTTGTTCATTAATTTGTTTCCCTTGAAAGCGGCTCGCAAGTGGAACGCTTGCTCTGTTCATATCGTCATCCACTCGTTTTCCTGGTTCCCACTTCAAGAGATCGTCCCAGGTATCGAACTTAACTTCTTTGGGTCTTAATTGTTTTTCTTCATTGGTTGGTAAATCGGCCACTTTTTCTGCAGCAGCTTTCGGTTTTTCAGTCTCTGAAACAGCTGGAGTATCTGTAGTTGTCGAGCTAGCTTCTGTACTTGTAGGACTAGCCTCCGGAGCGACCGCTTCTGCGACTGGTTTTTCCGTTTCTGCAGCAGGCAAGACCGCATCTGCAGTATAGACGCCAGCTTCTCTCACTAGATGATTGACATCTTCTGTCGCTACTGAAGATGTTTCTAAGGGTTGTTCACTAGTAGAAACTGTCTCATCTGCAGAGACAGCTCCTGTTCCTAAAAATGCTAACCCAATCAATGCGGAGCAAACTCCCACACTGAATTTTCGTATACTAAATCGTTCTTTCTTTTCAAATAGATGACCTTTCATCTTGACCTCCTTGTATGGTTTTTTTCTTTTTCTTGAGCGATTTCCATTGGCTCCTTTCTCTACGAACTGTAATCGCTTTCATTTTATTGTATTAGAAATCTCCAATCAAGAATAGGATACCCTAATCTATTTAGCACTGTCAATCTATTTTGCCAATTCCTATAATATGATGAGAAAGCCCTAAAAAAAGTACAAAAAAAGAGGAGGTTTCCCTCCTCTCATCATACGCATGAATTATTTAGCAATTTTTGCGAAGTATTCAAGAGTACGAACAAGTTGTGCAGTGTAAGACATTTCGTTGTCATACCATGAAACAACTTTAACCAATTGTTTACCGTCAACGTCAATAACTTTAGTTTGAGTTGCGTCAAACAATGATCCGTAAGACATACCTACAACGTCTGAAGAAACGATTGGATCTTCAGTGTAACCGTATGATTCGTTTGAAGCTGCTTTCATAGCTGCGTTCACTTCATCAACAGTAACGTTCTTGTCAAGAACAACTACCAATTCAGTAACTGATCCAGTTGGAACAGGAACACGTTGTGCAGCTCCGTCCAATTTACCGTTCAATTCAGGGATAACCAAACCGATTGCTTTAGCAGCACCAGTTGAGTTAGGAACGATGTTAGCAGCACCAGCGCGTGCACGACGAAGGTCACCTTTACGGTGTGGACCGTCAAGGATCATTTGGTCACCAGTGTAAGCGTGGATAGTAGTCATCAATCCTTCAACAACACCGAAGTTATCTTGAAGAGCTTTAGCCATTGGAGCCAAGCAGTTTGTAGTACATGAAGCACCTGAGATAACTGTTTCAGTACCATCAAGAATATCGTGGTTAGTGTTAAATACGACTGTTTTAACATCTGATCCACCAGGAGCAGTGATAACAACTTTCTTAGCACCACCAGCATGCAAGTGTTTTTCAGCAGCTGCTTTAGTAGCAAAGAAACCAGTTGCTTCAAGAACGATTTCTACACCGTCGTTAGCCCAGTCGATTTGTTCTGGATCGCGTTCAGCAGAAACTTTAACGAATTTACCGTTAACTTCGAATCCACCTTCTTTAACTTCCACAGTACCGTCGAAACGACCTTGAGTTGTATCGTATTTCAACAAGTGTGCAAGCATAACTGGATCTGTAAGGTCGTTGATGCGTGTAACTTCAACACCTTCTACGTTTTGGATACGACGGAAAGCAAGACGTCCGATACGACCGAAACCGTTAATACCAACTTTAACTACCATTCGTGATTTCCTCCTTATGAAAATCAAAAAATTTTTTTGTGAAAAGAGTAACTTGACACAGCGCCAAACATCTTTTAACAGTCTCTATTATATACTTTATTGCATTAAAAAGCAACTATTTCCCAACGAAAAGCAAGATTTATCATAGATCACCACCTCTTTTATTAAAGTTTTTCACAAAGTCTTGATCGATAGGAAAAGCGCTATTTTACTTGTACTCACTTTTGGAACAAAGAAAAACTCTTCCCAAAGTGGGAAGAGTTTTTAAGCATTGGTAAATTAAGCTTCACCTTTAGCTTTTTTAATGATTTCTTCTTGTACTGATTTTGGTACATCTTCGTAGTGGTCAAATACCATCATGAAGGTACCACGTCCTTGAGTTGCAGAACGAAGGACAGTAGCGTAACCAAACATTTCAGCAAGTGGGACATAAGCACGAACGATTTGGCTTGCACCGTGTGCTTCCATACCATCTACACGTCCACGACGAGCAGTTACGTGACCCATAACATCCCCAAGGTTTTCTTCAGGAACTGTAATGGTTACAAGCATCATTGGTTCAAGGATAGCTGGTTGTGCAGTCTTAGCAGCTTCTTTAAGTGCAAGAGATGCAGCGATCTTGAAGGCAGTTTCAGATGAGTCGACATCGTGGTATGAACCATCGTAAAGCTTAGCTTTCACGTCAACCATTGGGTAACCAGCAAGAACACCGTTCGCCATAGATTCTTGAAGTCCTTTTTCTACTGCAGGGATGAATTCACGTGGAACCACACCACCGACGATAGCATTTTCGAACTCGAATCCTTTACCTTCTTCGTTTGGAGTAAATTCGATCCAAACATCACCAAACTGACCTTTACCACCAGATTGACGTTTGAAGAATCCACGTGCTTGTGTAGAAGCGCGGAATGTTTCGCGGTAAGATACTTGAGGAGCACCAACGTTAGCTTCAACCTTGAATTCACGTTTCATACGGTCAACAAGGACATCCAAGTGCAACTCACCCATACCAGAGATAACTGTTTCACCAGTTTCAGGGTTTGTTTCAACGCGGAATGTTGGATCTTCTTCAGCCAATTTTTGAAGGGCGATACCCATCTTGTCTTGGTCTGCTTTAGATTTAGGCTCAACCATCAATTGGATAACTGGTTCTGGAACTTCGATTGATTCAAGGATGATTTTTGCTTTTTCATCTGTCAATGAGTCACCGGTTGTAGTATCTTTCAAACCAACGGCAGCAGCGATATCTCCAGAGTAAACTGTTTCGATTTCTTTACGAGTGTTGGCGTGCATTTGAAGGATACGTCCGATACGTTCACGTTTACCTTTAGAAGTGTTCAAGACGTATGAACCTGAGTTCAAGACACCTGAGTAAACACGGAAGAATGTCAAACGACCTACGAATGGGTCAGTCATGATCTTGAAGGCAAGAGCTGCAAATGGCTCTTCATCAGATGCTGGACGTTCTTCTTCTTCGTCTGTATCTGGGTTTACACCCTTGATTGCAGGGATATCAAGTGGGCTTGGAAGGTAGTCAAGGACTGCATCCAACATCAATTGAACCCCTTTGTTCTTGAAGGCAGAACCACAAAGTACTGGGTAGAATTCAACGTTGATTGTAGCTTTACGGATACCAGCTTTCAATTCTTCGTTAGTGATTTCTTCCCCTTCAAGGTATTTCATCATCAAGTCTTCATCAGTTTCAGCAACTGCTTCAACCAATTTTTCACGGTATTCTTGAGCTTGTTCAAGGTATTCAGCTGGAATATCTTCTTCAAGGATATCTGTACCAAGGTCGTTAGTATAGATTTCAGCTTTCATCTTGATCAAGTCAATGATTCCGCGGAAGTCATCTTCAGCACCGATTGGCAATTGAATTGGGTGAGCGTTTGCTTGAAGACGGTCATGAAGTGTGCTTACTGAGTAAAGGAAGTCAGCACCGATTTTATCCATCTTGTTAGCGAATACGATACGTGGAACTCCGTATTCAGTTGCTTGACGCCAAACTGTTTCAGTTTGAGGCTCAACACCTGATTGTGAGTCAAGAACGGTTACAGCACCGTCCAAAACGCGGAGTGAACGTTGAACTTCGATAGTGAAGTCCACGTGTCCTGGTGTGTCGATGATGTTTACACGAGTGTCTTTCCATTGAGCTGTTGTAGCGGCAGATGTGATAGTGATACCACGTTCTTGTTCTTGCTCCATCCAGTCCATTTGTGACGCACCTTCGTGAGTTTCACCGATTTTGTGAATCTTACCAGTGTAGTAAAGGATACGCTCAGTTGTAGTTGTTTTACCAGCATCGACGTGAGCCATGATACCGATATTACGAGTTTTTTCAAGTGAAAATTCGCGTGCCATGAGGTTTGTTTCTCCTATATTTTTATTTCTATATTCTATTATAACATGATTTAATAAAAACGGATAGGCAGGACCTACCCGTTCTCAGTGTTTTCATGCTAAGTTTTGGTTCCAACTTGTAAGAAGAGTTGAATTGAACCCGGGCTAAAGTTAGTTAGCCGATCTGAGCTCAATTGAACCTGGGCTAAAAGCTCAAGTTAACTGATTTGAACCCGAGCGAGGCCCGGTGCAAAAAAGATAAACTGCTTTGTGTTCATCGAACACTGCATCAGTTTCCTATTTTTGCCTTGGGCCTTTGCCGCTCTTAGTATCATTTTATTACCAGCGGAAGTGTGCAAATGCACGGTTAGCTTCAGCCATACGGTGAGTATCTTCACGTTTCTTAACAGCTGCACCAGTGTTGTTCGCTGCATCCAAGATTTCTTTTGCAAGACGATCAACCATTGTGTGTTCACCACGTTGACGAGCGATTGTTACCAACCAACGAAGTCCAAGTGTTGTACGACGTTCTGGACGAACTTCAACTGGGACTTGATAGTTAGAACCACCGACACGGCGAGCACGTACTTCAAGTACAGGCATGATGTTTTCCATAGCTGTTTCGAATACTTCAAGAGCATCGTTTCCAGTAGCTTCTTTAATTTGTTCGAAAGCTCCATAAACGATTGAAGCAGCTGTACCACGTTTACCATCAAGCATAACGCGGTTGATAAGACGAGTAACTAATTGTGAATTGTAAAGCGGATCTGGCAATACATCGCGTTTAGGCGCACGGTTTTTACGACTCATTTTTCTTTATCCCCTTTCCTTATGCTTTTGGTTTTTTAGTACCGTATTTAGAACGGCCTTGTTTACGATCGTTTACACCTGCAGTATCAAGTGCTCCACGGACGATATGGTAACGTACCCCTGGAAGGTCTTTTACACGTCCACCACGAAGAAGAACCACGCTGTGTTCTTGCAAGTTGTGTCCGATACCTGGGATATAAGCAGTTACTTCGATCAAGTTGCTCAAACGTACACGAGCGAATTTACGAAGGGCTGAGTTAGGTTTTTTAGGTGTCATTGTTCCAACACGAGTTGCAACACCACGTTTTTGTGGTGAAGAAACGTTTGTTTGAACTTTTTTATGACTGTTGTAACCAACGTTCAAAGCTGGTGATTTAGATTTTTCTACTTTTGATTTACGCGGTTTGCGAACCAATTGGTTAATTGTAGGCATCTACATTCTCCTGTGAAATTTTTTATTTTGGTGATGGTACACTTGGTGACAGCTACCATCTGTGTGTACTTTTGCAACATTTGTCAGCACGTCCCTGTACACTCTTGAGAGACCAAAAGTAAAAAGTACCGTCTATTATTATAACATGACGGCACTTTGATTGCAAGATGTTTTTTATTTTTTAAAGAAGTCGAAAAAGTTCATTATTGACCAGCTTCAGCAGGTTCTTCTGCCCCTGCATTTGCAGCCGGAGCATACTGTTGTTGCTGTTGTGGTTGAACTGTCGCATTGGCTCCAGCTACTCCGGCATTGGCATTAGCATTTGCGTTGGCATTAGCGTCTGTTTGAGTCTGCTGTGTTGCCGCTGTGTCGCTCTCATAGGTCAGTCCATAATAGTTAGCGATGTATTGGATACGGGCCTCAAGCGATTGCTTTTGAGTCGCATCTTTGACTTTCTTCACAGCAGCTTGGGCAGCGTTCACAGAATCTTGACTTGGCGTTGTTTCCATTTGAACGACTGCTTTTTCAGCAGCTTCTGTATTTTTCTTTTCTTCCTTCTTTTCTTTTTCTTCCTTTGTTTCCTTTTTCACTGGAAGGGAACCTGTTTTTTAGCAGGTTGAATTTCTGTCGTTACCTGGGCAGCCGTATTCTTTTTAACGGTATACAAACCAGCTACCAAAATAAAGGATAGAGACAGAACTGTCACCAAGCGAATCCACAAAGGACTATTATCAAATCGATCTAAAATTCTTTTCACTTTTTGATCCTCCTTTGCTGCTCTTAATCAAAGATATTTCCAACTTCGACGCTCAATTTATTTTCTTTTACATCGATGTTGGTCACGCGCAATAAGGATTTGTGTTCAAAGAATTCCCGGTCAGTTGCAGCATTATCCGCAAAGACAGCTACTCCTGCTAATTCAGAATCGAATTCAGCCAAGAGACTGACCATTCCATTAATCGTTCCGCCACCTTTAAGGAAGTCATCGACAATCAAGACCCGGCTTCCTGCTTTTAGGCTCCGTTTTGAAAGGAACATTTTCTCAATACGATCCCCACTTGAGCCTGAAACATAGTTGACACTAACGGTTGACCCTTCTGTGATTTTCAAATCACGACGGACAATAACAAAAGGAACATTCAAGACATTGGCTACTGCATTGGCTAGAGGAACTCCCTTGGTCGCTACGGTCATGACAGCATCAATCTTCTTATCTCGGAAGGCTTTGGCAATGATGCGGCCGATGCGATTCAAAATCTTTGGATTGCTCAACAGATCAGACAGGTAAATGTAGCCACCAGGAAGGATACGATCACTTTCAGACAGCTGCTTGCAAAGATCCTCGACGATTTCTTTGGATTCTTGATCTGAGATAGACGGTGTAAAGATAACACCTCCACCAGCTCCTGTAATGGTCTCAATATTTCCGATTTCCATCTCTTCAAACGCCCGCTTAATGATCACGATATCTTCTGAGATGGAAGACTTGGCAGACTCATACTTTTCCGCAAACGTATTGAGGCTAGTCAATTCATAGGGATGGTTGATCAAGTAATTAGAAATCACGACCATCCGTTCACTTCTTCTTAATTTCATTTTCTCACCATGTAGTTTTTTCTATCATTATACCATAAGAAGCGAAAAAACGAACATTCTGATTTACAGAAGGCCGTTTTTTCCTGATTATTTTATTTTTGGCAGAATCATTCCCGTATTTATCTCTGTTTTTACTAGTCGAGATTCGGTTTATAGAAGGAACGATTTTCCATAGCAAAGATTTTATTGGTCATCTCGCCAGGACCAATTAAGCCAAGTGCTGTTGTCATCATCATCATTTCTGCATCCAAATTATCGATCATATGAATAATCTCTGCTTCCATGATCTTTGGACGAACAGGACTACCGTATTCGAGCAAACCATGGTGACTCAAGATCACATGGCGAAGGACGATGACTTCTTCTTTTTGATCATCAATCTTCAAGTCTTGCAAGACCTTGGTGATTTCTTCATCGATGAGTGCAATGTGGCCGATGAGGTTGCCCCGAACAGTGTATTCTGTATTTTCAGGTCCCGTCAACTCGATCACTTTGGCCAAATCGTGTAACATAATCCCTGCAAAGAGCAAGCTCTTATTCAACTGAGGATAGATATCGCCGATACTATCTGCCAAGCGGACCATGGTTGCCGTATGATAAGCAAGGCCTGCTTCAAAGGCATGGTGGTTGGTCTTAGCAGCTGGATAACTATAAAATTCTTTCTCATATTTCCCATAGAGGGCACGGACAATCCGTTGCCAGACTGGATTTTCAATTTTGAAAATCATGTTTGACAAGTATTCATGCAATTCTTTGGGATCTACTGGTGGTTTTTCCTTAAAGTCTGCTGGATTGTTGGGCTCTCCTGCTTGGGGCAAGCGCATGTTTAATTGGTTGACTTGCGGAGTATTATTGTAAACTTCTCGACGTCCAGACATATGGACCACGCGCCCAGCTGTAAAGCTCTCTACATTGTGGGGTTGGGCATCCCATAATTTGCCTTCGATCGTACCGGTCTCATCCTGGAAGACAAAGGCGAGGTAGTTTTTCCCGGCCCGCGTTTGACGCACTTCTGCTGACTTGATTAAATAGAATCCTTCGAACAATTCATCTTTTTTCATTTGGCTAATTTTGACCATCATCTTCTCCATCTTCTATATATACATCTAGTCCCAGCAGGTCCTCATCGCTTTCGATTTGGCGGAGTGTCCGCTCGATGGCACTAGTCCGTCTGGTTAGCAAATCATCAATATTATTGGAAGCATTTTTTAAATGGCGCTGGGTCTTGGCCAGAATCCCTCCAAACTTGTGGAATTCTGATTTTACCGATCCCAACACTTTACTAATATCGTCTGCACTCTTTTGGATGTTAAGCGTTTTAAAGCCAACAGACAAGGAGTTCAAGAGGGCTGATAGCGTGCTTGGACCAGCCACTAAAATTTGTTCGTCCCGACGCAAGCGATCGAAGAATTCTGGATTGCGAACCACTTCGGAATAGAGGCCTTCAGTTGGCAAAAAGAGAATTCCGAAATTAGTCGTCGCTGGTGGAAAGAGGTATTTTTGTTGAATATCTTTAGCAAAACGCTTGATACTAGCAAGAAGGGCCTTGCGGTAACGCTCGATCTCCTCTTTCTCTCCTGATTCATAAGCTTCTTCCAGACGATAGTAGTCTTCCAGTGGGAATTTAGAGTCAATCGGCAGATAGACTGGCTCCTCTCCTTGTCCTGGAAGCTTAATAGCATACTCCACGCGCTCACTGGATTGGGGAACGGTAACAAACTCCCGCTCATACTGGGCTGGGGTCAAGATATCTTCAATGATTTGGCCCAGCTGCAACTCGCCCATAATCCCACGCGTCTTGGTATTGGAGAGAACTTTATTAAGGGTTCCGACATCCCGCGCCACTGTCTGCATTTCTCCCAGCCCTTTGTTGACCGACTCCAATTGTTTTGAAACCGTCTCAAAGGAGGTCTGCAAGCGGTGCTGCAAGGTTTTCTCCAATTTTTCTTCTACCGTTTGGCGCATCTGTTCTAGCCGCACTTCATTGGACTCTTGGATCTGGCGCATACGCTCATCTGTTTTGTCCCGATTTTTAGTAAAGTGCTCATTCATCTCAGCGCGCAGAGCCGTCGTCTGCTGGTGGATCTCCACTCGCATCTCGGTTAAGCGATCTGTCAGGGCGATCTCTAACTGCTGATTGGCAATCTGGCTTGCTTGTCTTTCTTTTTCAAAACGATAGTCCAACTGGTCTGTCAAATGATCCTCATGGTCTTCCAGCATCTCTCGTAAAGCCGGTCTTGTGTCATCTGACCGTTGCAAGAGATAGATGAGGAGACCCAGATTGAGCAGGCCAATCAGAAGCAGAATGATATTCATATTAACCTCTGTCTTTACTATAAACAATGACAAGATAGCCACGGTCAAGACTCACTTGAATCGGTTGATCCAAAAATTCATTGGAGCCATACATGGCCTTCAAAAAATAATTCTCCTGATGGAGCGGATACTTGGCTCCTGTAATCTCTAGGTGGCCTTGTCCGACAGGCATAAAGCCAACATAAGACATGGCTGGATCTGGCTGAATCTCATGGCAACCAGCTGGTCTGTAGATCAAGCGATTTTGACCATCGACTAATTGGATCTGCTCCATGTAGGGAGCTAGGTCTGGATCGGTCGGCAAAAAGATATTGGACAAAAAGTGATCCAAGCGACCACCAAAGGCACCGTAAACAGTGACAACAGCATCTGGATAGGCCTCAAAGACCGCTTTCAAGGCCAATTCCAAATCCGTATCATTCTTTTCAGGAACGGACTGAACAACCTGCTTGGCTTGGGTTCGGATCTGATGCAAATCAGTCTCAGAGACAGAATCGAAATCCCCCACAGCTATATCTAAAGGCAGGCCTTGTTCCAGTAGCTTCAAACAGCCACCATCAACGCCTACATAAGCGTCATGATCTTTTGGCAAGAGCGTGCTGTCACCTCCCGCCAGTATTGCGATGTTACCCATTTACTGCATCTCGGAGCGTTTGAACGCGCTCATTAACATCTCCATTAAAGACATAAGAACCTGCTACAAAGACATTGGCCCCAGCTTCTTTTGCTTGCGAAATAGTTTGGTCATCAATTCCACCATCCACTTCGATATCAAAGTCGAATCCTTTTTCTTCACGAAGAGTGGCTAATTCGCGCACCTTGTCCATGGTTTCAGGCAAGAAGGCTTGGCCACCAAATCCTGGATTAACGGTCATGACCAAGACTTGATCCACCAAGTTCAAGACATGTTTGATACTGTCTACAGGAGTTCCTGGATTGATCACAACACTCGCCTTCACACCTGCTTGACGAATTTTTTGAAGAGCTCCGTGGATATGAGGAGTCGCTTCTACGTGAATGCTGATGATATCCGCACCTGCACGGGCAAATTCCTCGATATGGTGTTCAGGATTGGTGACCATCAAGTGGCAATCAAAAACCAACTTGCTATGTGGACGCATGCTCTCTACGACACCAGCTCCAAAGCTGATATTGGGCACAAAATGGCCATCCATGACATCGATATGGGCATAGTCAGCTCCTGCTGCTTCTAAGCGTTTCAACTCACTTTCAAAATTGGCATAATCTGCACTCAAAATTGAGGGTGCTAGTTTCATTGTTTTCATTCTTCTATTGTCTCCTATTTTGGCATTTTTTTCGAAACTTTTTTATAGGTTTCGCGACGATTTTCAATCTCACTTAGAAATTGCAAGTAATCCTCATATCGAAAAGTCGCAATTTCCTCCGTTTCAACGGCTGGTTTTACCGCACAAGCAGGCTCATGCGTGTGGGTACAGGTACGAAATTTACAAGAGTGGCTCACGTCCGCAATCTCTGGAAAGGCTTGATTTAAATCTTCACTGGTTGTCACTTCATAATCAAGGGATGAAAAACCTGGTGTATCCGCAATCTTTCCTCCATTTAAATGGTAAAAGCTGACAGCTCGGGTCGTGTGTCGACCACGCCCCAGACTATCTGAAATCTCACCCGTTTCAAGCTCCAGGTCCGGAGCGATTTTATTGAGCAAGGTCGATTTTCCCACACCAGTCTGTCCCATAAAGACGGTAGTTTTATGGCTTAAAAGGGGCAAAAGTTCCTCAATCGACAAGACAAAATCATAGCCAATGGCCTGATAGATCCCTTGGTAGTAGTGGATATCTTCCATATCTTCTAACAAGTCCAGTTTTGAAATATAGACAATGGGATGAATCCCCTTGTGCTCCAAAAGAACCAGAAAACGGTCTAAAAGATTGGCGTTGAAATCCGGTTCCTTAGCTGACATGATCACTACTGCCTGATCAATATTGACAATAGGAGGGCGCACGAGACTATTTTTTCGAGGGGCAATACTCAAAATGTAGCCTTCTGAATTCTCTTCAGCAGAGAACTCCACCTGATCTCCCACATAAGGAGTCTGTCCTTTTTTTCTAAAATTTCCACGAGCCCGTGTCTGGTAAATATGGCCGTCTGACTCCACATAGTAGAAGCCAGCCAAGGCCTTGACGATGGTTCCTTGCAAATCGCACTCCTTTGAGATTAATACTATCTATTATACCAAAAAATGAGAAATAAGGCTGGATTGCTTGATAAGAAAATCTGCTAGCACTTCCGGTAACAGGTTGTAGTCTCATACTGTCTATGGTTTTCATGTTAGGGACTTTGACGTGTTTCCTTTTTTTCCTTGGCAATTTTCCTAAAAAGTGTATAATAGAACTATGCGGAGGTGGTGGAACGGCAGACACGCATGCTTCAGGCGCATGTGCCCCTTCGGGCGTGAGGGTTCAAATCCCTTTCTCCGCATCTTGGAAAGGTGGCCCAGCTTGGTACGGCACCGGACTCGAAATCCGGCAAGTGGATTTTCTTCACGCGCGGGTTCAAATCCCGTCCTTTCCTTACGATACAGATAAGAGTCTGGGACAAAAGTCCTTTAGCTCCAAAAAAGCAACGGATTTGCCGTTGCTTTTTTGGTACTAGGCGACTATTGCCCCAGACTCTTTTTTTAATTTATGGGATATTATTGTCGACGTACTTTATTTATATAAGTCAGTAATTGGAGGAGTAGCTGATTAATTCGATATATGATAATAGACATCGGAGGTGTCAATTGGCTGTGATTGAACAGCCATAATTCTAATTTGATTTTTATCAGAATTATCTATACCACTTCTCGTAATAATGCTAGTTCCAATAGGGTATATAATTATACTACCTCCTGAAGAATTTGAACCTACTTGTAAACCAATTATACCATTAGTTCCTCCAGCATTAGCACTGGTAATAGTCCCTAAATTTACCAACCCTTTATTATCAAAGATAATTTGTTGCCCTGATGCATTTTGCCAAACTCCTGCAATGCTTGTATAGTCTCCTCGTAGGATTGCATCGGTATCAATACCCTGTATCTCTGGTTGTGGTGTACTTTCTTGTTGCTGTAATTTTGGTGTTGGTGCTGGTATAGCTTCTGTGACCACCCAAAATTGAAATTTCTCAGAATCTTCCATGATTTTAACTGTGAAAGTGATTTTCATTCCTTCTGTCCAGCCTGTGGTGAGTGATTTCATGATTTGGATCTCAATACCTGAGATAGGAGCATTGCTAGCCTTAACCCAAATGGAGTAGTAAGGATTAAGTTTCTTGAAATGTCCCGAATAATCCGCCCATTCGCTTTGTCTAAAAAGTTCTGCTGTGAAACGGTATCGTTGCCCCGTCTTAAGCGTTCCATCGTTCTCCATATCTCTTAGAGCCTCTGCTGAGGTTTCAATCACAGGTGCCTCTGGTTCACTGCTAGAAGAGGAGGAATTTGAGGAAGAACTTCTGTAAGAAAATTCAGAGGTGTTTTTCTTTGAAGAACTTTGCTTTGTGACAACTTGTGTGGAGTCGTCCCTGTGATTGAGAAACCAAAGACTTGTACCGCCTATCACAAGAGCTACAATTGTCACTATCACTGTGTAAATCCATGGCTTACGTTTTTCACGCACTTTCATCACTATGATTTGATCTTTGTTCTGGTAAACCTCTACTATATCATTGACTTTGGGCTTGAATGAAAGTTCATTCAAGGCAACTTTTGTGGTTTCACCTGTGTTGAGAAGGATATGTGCGTGTGTAACCGTGATGCTAATGATTTTGTGTTTAGATCTTAGTTTCATGATATTTCCTAGTTTTCGTATATGAATCCAATCATAAATGGAACAGGTTTTGGTAGTTCGATTCCTTCGGTAAGGGATTCATTGTCGTCAGATAGACCTCCTGTATTACCATATAGAGTAATTTGGTCACCTAGATGAATTGGTTCCTCGTAATTAACGTCAAATATAGTAACTAGAAGTATTTTATTTTCGTCATTATCTACGGCAATTTTTAGAGTACGGCTAGCAAATCTTTTGACTTCTTGCAATACTTTTCCTTTAACTTTAGCTTGTGTTCCGTTAGGGATTTCGTTATTGCTCCACTTTTCAAAATTAACTGGTATATAGTCAGATTTATTCTTCTCTGTAGTTGACAATTCAGATGAAGAGTCATCAGCAGAAGAACTTGAAGTAGGGTTATTTATATTCTTAGCTGTATAGTAGTTATCTGCGATAATTTCTTCAATCTGTTGCTGAGAAGTTTTACCATTGATACCAATAATGTCATCCTTATGTACATCACCTAAATACTTACTTTTAGGTATTTTCACAGTAGCTGTAACAAGATTTGTATGTTCCTTGTTAAAGATGTTATTTGCATTGTTATTAAATATAAACTCATCCAGCTCACCGATTTGGAAAGTTACATAGTTACCAGATTCCTCTGGTTCACTCATAACTTTTCCATAACCTTGTACAGTGAGTCCTCTGGCTCTGAGATAGTTATCTATGGTTTTAAATCCTTTGGTAGAGTCCACATGGTTAAATGTTACTAAGTAAAAGATACTAAAAACTACTAGTATGCTCAGAGCAGATAATATTGAATAACGTAAGAACTTTGACTTGTTTTTGGGGGTTGATTTTACTATGGGAGAGTTTTGCCGTAATTTTTTTGTAGAATGGAGATTAGATGATTTAATGATAATATCTCCATAAACTTCAACTATTTCACCGATTGTGAACTCTGAATCTAGCGATGAATGAGTAAATTCTTTCATCGTACCGTCATTAAAACCAACGTAGATATTTGTATCTGTTATCTTAATAATTTTTCCTATATTCATTTTTATTATCTCTTAATCTTTTCGTTCTACGCCCTGAACACTTCCACTATTATTAGCACTTAACACATTGACACCATCAATAGTGACTACAGAACCGAATAAATTAACTGTATCTCCCACTTCCATTTTCCTATAGTGTTTTTCGATATATTCTTCTGTGTCTCTTGTGAGCAATATTTTTAATTCATCTTCATTTTTGAAGTAAAATTCATTAATTTCTTTGTCTTCCGTTAAATCAAACCATATCGGTCTTACTTTGATAATAGTACCAAGAATTGTATCAGTGTCTTCAATCTCTTCAACCACACCCAGTGTCTCAAAGCTATCTTTCTCTCGATTAGATATATATTCATCAAATGTCATATCAGCGGTAAAAACATCAATTATCTTAATAGCTATTGAGTCAGAATCTTTTACTATTTTCCCTTCCATGGTTACCCATTTGTTTCCAGATGGGGAGTGTTCATCTGGATTTTTTATGGTATTGATTTTCAGTGTTTCTCCCATATATTTTGCACCATAGTCGACTCCATTTACTTTTAACACCATAATATTCTTAATTTCAGTTGGACTGTCCTCCATCATCGGTATATTGAACTCAGCTTGTATAGATATACTTTTACCGATGTTATCTTTGAGCAACTGATTTAGTTTGGAAGAACTAGAGAGTTCTTCTGTTTTGCTTGTCTCCATGCGACTAGTTGAGTTATTTGTATTTGTTAATGTGTGGTGTGTGAGTGAAGCAATGATTAGGATGGCTAATGAAAGTACAAGATATATGACTGTAGTTAGTCTAGGGAAGAGATTTTTCTTGAATAGGGATAGAATCAAAAGAAACAGATTTAAGATACTAAGCACAAGAGGGAATAAAATGAAAACTATTGTTAGGATATTGTGCAGATAGTTAGTAAAGTCTGTAAAGGCGAGCTGTAGCATTGTAAGAAGAACAAGGAGTATGAAAATAACAATGATATTGATTCTAGTTGTTAGAGATAGTCTCTTGAATCTATTTTTAATAGAGTCTGACTTAACAGGAAGATTAGATTTTGTTACAAAATCTCCATAAACCTCTACAGGATCTCCTAATACAGGTTTAAATTCAAGAGATGTGCGTGAAATTTCCTTGACAGCACCATCTTCATATCCAATATATACTGTTGTATCTGTGATTTTAATTATTTTTCCGTTCATTTTATCCCCAAGTAGTAGCACCGATAAGTGCACCTATCCAAATACCTAGAATCATTGTTCCGATTGAAGCAATCATAATGATAGTCCCTTGTTCCTTATCTCCTCTACTACGCACAAGATAGCCTAAGATGATGCCAATAATTCCAAAAACTAAAGGTAAAAGTAGAAGTGAGGTGCCAGTACAAATCCAACCCCAAACTTTTAATGCAGTTGTATTGCTTGGTTTATTCTCAGCGGTTTGTTGAAAAGTAGATTTTCGCTTGATAATGTAACTGCCCTCTGTGCCATAAACTTCCACTTCATCTCCAACTTCTGGGAGAAAATCAAAATATTCCCTTTCAATTTCAAGGAGAGTTCCATCGGTTTTTCCAAGGTATATGGTTTCGATATTGTCTTTTAAAACTTTATAAACATTCATTTGATTTTCCTTTTCTATTTTTCTAGTCAACTTTTTTAAAGATTCCCATGCTTTAACTAGTGTCGTTGGTAAATAGTTTGAATATCATTTTTTATGACTCTGTATTGTACTTTCTTTTTTACATTATGACTTTCTATAGTAGTTTTACATATTAAAAGTATGTTTTTTATCATAAAAAGACTTATTTGTATTTAATTATATCATAAAAACACATCTAGAGTATTTTTTATAAAAAATAAATACAATAACGCCCTGACGTTTTGAGCGAATAAAGGGTAGCCTATATCTTATAGAAAGAACATAGGAGAATAAAGCATGTCGTTGAGCGAAAATGTTTCCAAACGAATCTATGAGTTAAGGACAAATAAAAAGATGACACAGGAGAAGTTAGCAGATAAAGCAGGCATGGATGTCAATGCTCTGGGACGAATTGAACGTGGGCAAAATAGTAATATCAAGTTGGAAACTTTAGACAAAATTATCCGTGCTTTGGAGATAGACTATAGAACCTTCTTTTCATTTTCTGTGAGTGAGGACACTTTTTCTAAAATTGCGTCCAAGCTATCGCTAGTAGCTGACGAGGAAAGATTTCTGGAAATATTTGATAGAATACTGGATATTGAGTTAAAATGAGTAGAAATTAGGTATAAATAAAAAGTACCAAACAGTAATTTCTACTTGCCTGCTGAACTCATCAGTAATGAGAATTTTTGTACTCTTTTTGTACACTTTGGAGTAAAGTCTAGTATTTTTTTAATTTTTTATCCGGAGAAAATTCCTTGTGAATAGTCGAATAGAAGAGTAGCTAAAAGCATTTATGGGGGATAAGGTGGGCGACCAAAGTCATGACATAGGGCGTAGAAGCGACTATCCTCCAATGTATTCATTACTTTTTCAATAGTAAAGACGAGATAGTCTTGTGGCAAGAAAGAACTGATTTTTAGTGGTAAAGTTTTTTGATTTGTGTCATAGCGAATATGCATGAGATATATTTTTTAAATGACTTACTGATCAATTCTATTTGACCAAGGCTATCGAATCCATGCAAAAAGCAACGGCAAATCCGTTGCTTTTTTTGAGCCAGGGGATTTTTGTCCCAGCCTCTTTCTTTTATTTTATTCCTGCTTCTAGAAGACCATCTGCTAAGCGGGCGAAATCTTCTAAGCTAAGAGCTTCTCCTCGCACAGATGGTTGCAGGCCTGCAGCTTCAATCCCTACTTCTAGTTTGGCTTTGATTTCTTCGGTCTTGCCAAAGCGACTAGTCAAGTTGTTCCAAAGCGTTTTGCGGCGGTGGACAAAGCTAGCCTTGCTGACAGAGAAGAAGAAATCTTCATCCTTGACGGCCACTGCTGGTTCTTCGCGACGCACCATCTTGAGGATGGCAGAGTCGACATTTGGCGCTGGCACAAAGACGGTGCGTGGTACGATAAAGGCCACCTTAGCTGTCATATAGTATTGGACTGCAATAGACAAAGACCCATAAGCCTTGGTGTTGGGCTCAGCTGAAATACGGTCGGCCACCTCTTTTTGCATCATGACCACAAATTCTTGGAAAGGAATTTTAGACTCAATCAAGTGCATGAGGATGGGAGTCGTGATGTAGTATGGAAGGTTGGCTACTACCTTAATTGGAAGTTCTGGATTTTTAAACTCTGCGATGTACTGGTTGAGATCCACCTTGAGGATGTCTTGGTTGACAACCGTCACATTATCAAAATCACGCAAGGTATCCGCTAAGATGGGAACTAAGCGGTCATCAATCTCAAAGGCCATCACTTCTGCCGCATTTTCTGCCAAAAACTCAGTGAGAGCTCCAATTCCGGGACCGATTTCGATGACATTGACCTGCTTATCAATCTCAGCCGTATCCACAATTTTTTGAAGGATGTTGGTATCGGTCAAGAAGTTCTGACCGAAGGATTTTTTAAAGGTAAAACCGTGACGCTCCAGCACTGCCTTGGTCACGCTATAATCTGCAATTCTCATTTTTTCTCTTTTCTATTTCATACACACTAGAGGTTAGTCATTGACATCTGAATAACCTGCCATAGCATCCTCAACCTCAGCCAAACAAATTCCAAACAACTCCAAACGTTTGATCAATTGCTTGCCATTGCAGTAGCCGATGCGCAAGGCTTCGCCTAGATATTCCCGTCGTTTGCGACTATCGCTTCCCATCAAAAGACCGAGACGCATCAAGTCGGTCTTTGTGATATCAAAGAAATTTTCATCTTCGTAAGACCCGACCAGTCCAGCTAGGGCTTTTTCTAAGTCTTCAAAACTGGCATGCTCCACTCCCAAGGAACACCCCTTAGTCTTGGATTTGGGGACTGCTTCGCCACGATTTAAAAAGGCATGCTTGGCCTGGGGCACCTCTTGCATAATGATCTTGCGAATTCGCTCGCCATTGTAGTCTGGATCCGTAAAGACAATGACCCCACGCAACTCTTGCAAGGTAGCAATTCGTTCCAAGTCATCTTGATCGATCGCAGAACCTCGGGTTTCATAGGTATCCACCTCATAAAAACGGCGGAGATTGGCTGTGTCGTCCTTGCCCTCCACGACAATCACTTCCGGTATTTTTCTTTTCTCAGTCAAGGCCAAATACCTTTCTTGCATTGTCATAGGTTGCCTGAGCCACTTCTTCTGTTGTTAAGCCACGTAGTTCTGCAATAAAATCTACCACATAACGAGTGTAGGCTGTTTTATTTTCTCGACCACGTTTGGGAACTGGTGCCAGGTAAGGGGCATCTGTTTCAACCAAGATCTTGTCTAACGGAAGGCCAGCTGCCGCTTCTTGGACATCTGTGGCTTTCTTAAAGGTCACCACTCCAGAAAAGGAAATCATCATTCCCAAATCCATGAAGCGTTTCGCTTCTTCTAAACTTCCTGAGAAAGAATGCATGATCCCACCACGAGGACCAACTCCTTCACTCTTGATGATGCCATAAGTATCTTCT
>NZ_CM002128.1:1549152-1563397 GCF_000448565.1 Streptococcus sp. HSISM1
CCTTTCTTGCATTGTCATAGGTTGCCTGAGCCACTTCTTCTGTTGTTAAGCCACGTAGTTCTGCAATAAAATCTACCACATAACGAGTGTAGGCTGTTTTATTTTCTCGACCACGTTTGGGAACTGGTGCCAGGTAAGGGGCATCTGTTTCAACCAAGATCTTGTCTAACGGAAGGCCAGCTGCCGCTTCTTGGACATCTGTGGCTTTCTTAAAGGTCACCACTCCAGAAAAGGAATCATCATTCCCAAATCCATGAAGCGTTTCGCTTCTTCTAAACTTCCTGAGAAAGAATGCATGATCCCACCACGAGGACCAACTCCTTCACTCTTGATGATGCCATAAGTATCTTCTAAAGCATCGCGTGTATGCACCACAAAGGGGAGGTCCAAGTCCTTAGACAATTGAATCTGACGACGAAAAACCTTTTCTTGGACATCTTTTGGTGCCGTCATCCAGTGGTAATCGAGACCGATTTCTCCGAGTGCGACGACTTTGGGATGTTTTAGCTGTTCAAGTAAATAGGCCTCCACTTCAGGACTATAATCTCCTGCCTCAGTGGGGTGCCAGCCAAGCGTGAGATAGAGTTCTGGATATTGATCTGCCAACTCCATGGCACGCTCAATCGTCGGCTTGTCAAAACCAACAATATTATGAGCTACAACGCCCATTTCCTTGGCCAAGTCGAGCTCTTCTTGTTCTTTTCCTGCGAATTCTTCCACATTGAGATGTGTGTGGGTATCAAAAATCTGCATGATCTTCCTTTTCTTCCGAGTTTTTCTTCTTTCTATTATAGCAGAAAGCGCCTCTAAATTCACTTTCGGACAAAACAAAAACCAGTAGTCTCGAGTTTCTACTGGTTTTTAGGTTTTTATCTGAATTAGGCAGCCAAAACTTTGCGTCCTTTACGACGACGAGCTGCCAATACGCGACGACCATTTTTAGTTGCCATACGGTGACGGAAACCATGTTTGCGCGCACGACGAAGTTTACTTGGTTGATAAGTACGTTTCACGATGAATACCTCCTCATAGATTTTGTATTCGTTTAGCCGGCTAGTTGTGATCAGTTACTAAACATACTTTACTATTCTATCGGATTCGACTCTATTTGTCAATAGCTATGGCAAAATTGTTGCAAATACAGGTTGGAGAACACCTTGCTACACCTGACGGGTTGCCAAGTAATAGGGTTCCAGAGCCAGCAGCGCCTCTTGCAACTGATCCAAGATATTCTCTAGGGAACTCTCCTCAACTAGAGAAACATCGTATTTGACGAGGACCTTACGAACCGCTCCGTCTGCTACTGCTTGTAAGAGATCATGGCGATTCTTTTCTGTTCCTTCTACCCTTTGACTCTCTCCATTTTTCTGGGCGAAATAATAAACTGACTGAGAGATAGGAAGGGTGAGAACCTTGTGTTGCTTTTGAAGGCTCTGCTCGTCCTTTTTTCGCTCGATAAAGCTCACCTCTAAGGAAACTCCAAAATCAGCTGCATCCCCATAAAGTCTCAGGGCAAACATAGGCTCTGCCATCGTCCCTTCTCCTTTTAGATAGGCCCAAAAATGAGGCCGCAAGATCTGAGCCTGATTCATCCACTGGCTAGTCCGATCCTGCTCCAAGTAAGGGTGACGCTGCTGAAAGGCCGAGACCAAATCGGTGAATTCCTTACGAGCTGCTTGAGCTAGGGCACGATACTGCTCCATCTCTGAGGCTAGCACCCCAGCCTTTGCTGGGGCCTGGTAGTGGATTCCTTGAAGCTTTAAAAACTCTCTAATCGCTACAAATGCCATTTGCTTCCTTTCTAAACCTAAAAAAGGAGAGATCGGCTCAATCCCGTCTCTCCCTTATGGGAAATAATAGCTAGATTATCCTTCGATGTCTACCACCACGTAACGGTTTGGTTCTTCCCCTTCAGAGTAGCTAGTGACTCCTTCCATCTTAGAGACGATCCGGTGAATGATTTTGCGTTCACTGTTTGACATCGGATCTGTCTGTTGGGCTTGCCCATCTTCGAGGGCACGTGTTGCCAACTTCTGAGCATAGCTTTGAAGAACTTCTGCCCGGTGTTCTACATAGTCATTAACATTAATGGTAATGTAAAAATTCTTTGAGTAGCGGTTATAGAGGTAATTTTGCGCCAAAAGTTGAAGAGCCTTCAAGACTTTTCCGTGGTAACCAATGACACGTCCTGGCTCATTGGTATCAATTTGCATATTGACTGTACGGCGGTTGTGACTACTTGAGATGGTCGCATCCACATCCATTTCATCGACCACTGTTTGAACATAGGCTGTCACATCATCTACGACTTCTTCGATGTTGTAGTTTTCCTCTACCTCGATACCAAGATTTGAGAAATCAGATTCGCTTGATTCTTTTGTCGCTGGTTCTTTAACTTTTTCAAGGATATGTTCATGTCCTTTTTCTTCAAGAACGGTATCTGCTTCTTTGTCATGTTTCAGGATTTCTGTCTTGATTTCTTCAGAGACAACTTCTCCTTCTTCTTCGACCTTTTTGATCGCTGCAACGACGCGTCCGAGATCGACCGTTGCTTCGCTCACAGTCTTAACTGGTTCGTTTTGTGCATTGATCTCATCTGGGACACCTTTGACAGCTTTTTGATTGGCTTTTACAACAGTTGTTTCTGCAATTGGCTCAATCTCTACTTGGGCTGGTTTTTTCCCAAACAAGCCAAGAAAACCTTTCTTTTCACGCGCTACAACCGTAATATGTGCCTTCATACGAGGAATATCTAAATCGTTCAGACCTTTTTGAATCGCTTCTTCAACAGTTGCTCCAGTATATAGGACCATATGTCCACCTCTTTCTTATTTTTTCTTTTTCTGTGCTTTGTTTAGGGCACGGCGTTTTTGTTTTTCCATGTCGCGCGAAGCTTGCTCTTTTGCTTCACGCTCTGCAATAATCTTGAAGGGGTTGTTCAAGAGATAGGTTTGCCCGACTTGGTAAGCATTGGAAGTCACCCAGTATAGTGCGACCCCACTGGCTGAGAACAAGGCAAAGAAGAAGATCATCACAGGCATCACATACATCATGGTTGTCGCACTACCATTGCGCTCTGGCATGGCTTTATTGGTCAACCAACTGCTGAAAAATGTGAAGAGTGCTGCAAGAACTGGCAAGATATAAGTCGGGTCGATCGCGCCAAGGTCCAACCAGAGGAAGTGACCGACTTTAAGGAATTCAACACGGCTCAGTGCTTGGAACAAGGCCATCAAGACCGGCATCTGGATTAAGAGAGGAAGGAAGGCTGAAGACGTTTTGACGCCTTTTTCCTTGTAAAGGGCTCGCATCTCTTCAGAAAGCTTGGTTCGGCTATCAAGATCCTTCCCAGGATACTTGGCTTGCAATTCCTTGAGCAAGGGTTGAATTTCCTGCATTTTGCGGGTTGAATTCATTTGATATTGGAAGAGAGGCAAGAGGACCGTCCGGATGACAATGGTAAAGACGATAATCCCTACACCGATACTTCCTCCAAATGACAAGAAGCGGATGGCTTCTGCAAAGAAGTAGACGAAGCGTTCCCAACCACCTGTCGACTGAGCTGTCACTTGAGAGGTTCCACAAGCTGTCAAGACCAATAAGGCCGCTCCTAATAATCCAGTTAACTTCAGTTTCTTTTTCACATTATTCCCTTTCTTGGTAGACATGCGCTAATTTTAAGACATGTACAAGATTTTTCTCTACTTGATGAAAGTCGAGCTCCTCCACTCCTTTACGAGCAATGACAACAAAATCATCGGTCGTAAGGAAGGCTTGGTGTTTGATCAAAACATGGCGAATCAAACGTTTGATGCGATTTCTGGTCACAGCATTTCCCAGTTTCTTACTAACAGATAGACCGACTCGAAAATGTGGTTGGTCTTTGCGCAAGCGGTAAACAACGAATTTCCGATTGGCAACATTTTGACCACTTTTAAAAATAGCATTAAAATCTTTGTCACGTTTGACGCGGTAGCTTTTTTTCAAACCTCAACTCCCTCTTTTAAATTTATTCTATTATACCATATTTTCAAAAAAAACCAATCTCACTCAGGAAATCGGTTGCTACTTGAATACGGATAAAAGCAAAGGCAAGGTGTAGTATAGATTGAGCAAGATATGAGCTAAAATTGGAGAAAGGAGCGTCTTGCTCCGATAATACAGGGTCCCAAAAATCACACTCGGCAGGAGATAGATGATAGAAGCTCCTAGCGAAAAGGGATTGTGGAGAAAATGCAAGCCACTGTAGATGAGGGCTGGAAGCCAAATCTCAGCATAGAGTTTCCAGCCTTTGAAATAGGCATTCACCAAGGCTCCACGAAAGATTAGCTCTTCTGTCACTGGCCGGATGACGACCATTGCAATCACCAGGATGAGCACCCCTGTGGAACTTATTTCCCTAGGAAAGAGACTCAAAACGGCTGCCCGTCCTTGAACAAAACCACTGATGAAGTAGTCCAGCCAGTAGACCAAACAGGCTGCAAAAATGGCTTCCATCAGAGATTGAAGAGGGTTTTTTCCCAGCTTAAACTGCGCTTTTTTAGAAAAACGATAGACCAAAAATCCTGCAAAGGTTGCATAGAGCCCTTCTAGGCCAAATAAGGTCCAATAATAGCTATTTGCGCTTGCTAGACTAGTAGAGACATACTGGGCCAAGGGGCGAAACTGAGGCCGGATATAAAAATAAAACAAGAGCAGAAAGAGGGGATAAAGCAGTGAGAGCTTTCCTTTGATGAATTTCATAGAGACCTTTCTTATAGAGTATGACAAATCGTATAGTGCATCTTACCATAATCGTGACAAGGTTTCAATGAAAAAGGATGCCTTTCTACTCTTTAAGATAAGCTACATAACCTCCTAAGACAGCGACTAGAATCAAGAGACAAAGAAGAGTTTCCATCCATACAAGAACTGTCAAGAAGGGCAGTTGCAACAAGCCTTGGGCCATTTTTAAAGAGGTCGCTGTGATGACCGTTGGAAAGGTAAGAGCTGAAAAAGCGGGTTGAAAACCTTCTTTGATCATTCTTGGCAGGCGCGTCAAAACAAAGAAATAAAACCCTTGCGAGGCCATCACCATGATCAGTAAGAACCAGGTAGGAAGGCTTGCTCCACCCACACGAACCAGAGCTGCTAAAAGAAGGGAAAATGGAGCGCAATAGATGCCTTCTTGCCCCAACAGATGACTGGGTAAGGGGGACTGCTTCAAATCATGATAGATAAGGGGATAAAGAAGAAAGGTCAAACCAAAACCGATCACTAGAGCGAAATAAGCAATCTCTCTGATTCCCACAACTGGATAGGTCAAAGCTGCTACTGCAATGCCCACATAGAGAACGGTCCAACTCGGAGTGGCATTGGCTCTTGGTCGCGCTAGGACATGGGTCTTGGTAAAATAGAGAATTAAGCCCAGATCCAAGAGAAAGGCAGACCACCAGACCAACTGTGATAGACCCCCAAAGGCTGGAAAGAGGCGCAAAAGATAGGTGGATAGAATCATCCCTGCCATGGGAAAGGTCGCCATCCCAGATAAAAGGGCTGGTTGTTGGAATTCTATCTTGGTTTCTTGCCAGCGAATCGCATGATAAACGACAAAGAAAAACCAGAAGAACAAACCTGTCAGACTAAAGGCGTGAGCAAGGAAGGGTAGCGAGTCTGCAAGAAGGTTTCCAGCGCCAACCAGTCCTAACAGACATCCTGAAAATACTAAGGGAATCTTTTTCATCGAGAGCTCCAATCATGTTGTCGCTTTCAGTATACCATAAAAGAGAAGGAAGCAGGATAAAAAAGAGAGTGGGAGAGAAATCGGTAATTCGTTAGAATTCGATTTCGTCGTCCCACCTCCGCACAGTTGAGTAGGGCTGTAAAAGCTGATAAAATCAGCGTAGTAGAGCCCACTCAACCACTGCGTCTTGCTCGACAATCCAAAAATAATTGAGAGGCTAGGACTTTTGTCCCAGCCTCTTCAAATTGTAGATATCTCTTTAATTTTTATGTATCATTTAGGTTGCATTATGTAAGAAACAGATGGATTACATTCTAAAAGAAGTTGGAAAACACCAACTTCTTTTTA
The DNA here is from genome assembly GCF_000448565.1 of Streptococcus sp. HSISM1. Taxonomy (GTDB): domain Bacteria; phylum Bacillota; class Bacilli; order Lactobacillales; family Streptococcaceae; genus Streptococcus. The sequence goes on from NZ_CM002128.1 coordinate 1,555,223, forward strand.
TCCATTCTATTAAAGACTAGGCCTGTACGACCATCATATAAAGAAATAAGGATAGGAGAAAGACGATACTAACAACAAGGGTCGCTAACTTGAGTCCACGGTGAGACCGCCAGTAACTTGGCTTTCCTAGGTTACTGGTCGCATCTGTTGAAAGCGATTGTTGTTGGCGAGGCTGCAGGGTGATCAGAACCACAAGAGCGAGGGATAAGATCGAGATCCCGATTGCAAATACCATTTCCATCTTAGGATCCTCCTAACACTCTGAAGAGGGTAAAAATAACTCCCAGCAGAATCACCAAACCAATGATCACATTAAAAGTGACATTGATCTTTTCAGAACGTGTCGTCTTTTCTTTTTCGGCAGGACGGCGTTTGAGAGACTCCATCCGTCCTTCTACTTCTTTGTAAAATAAGTCTTTCTTACGATCACTCACTATGTCCACCTATCCCTTCTTGCAAGCGAGCTTTGAAAACAGCTGGCTCAACGCTACTTGATTGGGCAATTTGTTGCGCAACGGCTTCTCTGTAGTTATCCACAGATTGGTAGATTTCCTGGATACGAGCCACCATATCTGCTTCTTTTCCTTGATCAAAGATATTGGCTTGTGCGAGGAAGTGGCGGTCATGCAGGGTATGGCTAAAGGCAAGGATGACTTGCTGGTGTTCGAAGGCCTTGCGAACAATACCTTGCACCTCTGCATAGTGGTTGATATCCAGATAAATACTAGAGACCTTAAGCAACTCTTTGATCCGCTCTTGACTGATATTTTGGTACAAGACTACATTTGGGTAGCGGACCATAGACAAGAGGCTCGCAGACATCTCCGTCAAAGCTGCTACACGGAAGGTCACATTCGGCAAGTTCTCTACTAGGTAGGTCAAGGCTTCGATCTGATCCGAATTGGTCAAGACAAAGGCGTCTTTACGGATATCGTCTTTCACCTTGAAATCATACAGGTAGCCAAGGGGACCGAAATAGCTATGCTGATCTTGCGAGGTCAACTGCAAAGCACGATGATAGGTCGCATTTTGCGGAATCAAGATCTTCTTGGTCCGGATTTCTGGGCTCTTTAGAATCAACTGCATATTGCCCGGAAGGCTGTCGTGAAGAGGCTCTCGCCACACCAAGACATCGCGTCCTTTGATGCCTTTATTACCCAACTGGAGACTAATGCTAAAGGAGGTAGCCAGCGTATTGTAGACCAAACCATCCAAATCAAAACCACGATACTCTAGATAAAAGACAAAGTAATCTAAGCGATTCTTGAAAATCCGCATGGGTTGATGGTCCAAGGTCAAAATCAAATCCCCTGTTTGGTGATTCTCTGTCAAGCGCTCGATATCCCCTTCAAAATAAGTGGTCACCAAATGTTGGCCCTGATCGCCACAAGTCGTTACGGCAATTTTGCGACCGTATTGGTCGAAGCGCTCAATCATGAACACTTGTCCCTTATCGTCCAACCACTCTAAGCGCTCAACGATGCGTTTATAGGAAGCAGCATGGTAAACAATTCGAGCCTTTTCTTGACCATAGTAGGTCACTCTCCCCGAACTGTTATCCCCAGAAACTTCCCAGAAATCAGGCACTGGAACTTCATTAAAGTAGCGTCCGCGCTTCTCCCCTTTTGCTTGTCCTAAGAAATAGATAAAGGGAGACTCAACACCGTCTGGTAAGAAACCGTTTGGCTCCAAAACAACGGTCGGATGGTCAAAGCCAGACTCTTTCATAGAGTGGAGCAAATCCTGGCTCTCACGAGAATAACTATCAAATATGTTCAGCATGTGTCACCTCTTCTATCAATTGTGCCCAAGCTTCTTCTACTCGGCTGGTCAAAAAGTCTTCTGCACGCGCATAAGATGCTTGACGCATGCTGGCTAGATCATCTTTTTTGTAAAGCTGGATGATTTTATCTGCAAAGGCAGCAGCGATCTGGTCGACCACTTGATCTGCTGATGGTGAAATGAGATAGCCATTTTTACCTTCTGTGACAAAGGTCTGATTGCCATAAGGAACATCAAAACCGATAATCGGAAGTCCAGAACCAATCGCCTCCATCAAGGTCAACCCAAAGCCTTCACTGGTCGATGCTGACAGGTAAACCTCATAATTCTTATAAATTTCCTCTAGATTGGCATGCCCTTTGAGATGGATATAGTCTGCCGCCCCCAATTCATCAATTAGAGAACGCAACTTGCCTTCTTCTCCACCTTTTCCATAGATGTCAAAAGACAGTTCTGGCAATTCTCTTTTGGCGCGAACCACTGCTCGCACCAACCAGTCAATATGCTTTTCTGTCGCCAAACGAGAGGCAGTAATCATAGAAAATGGAGTGCGATTTTCATTTTGTGGCAGGCTTGCAAGACTCCCAACTGGAATGGTATAGATAGCCGGCTGATGGTTGGTGTATTTAGCAAACTGCTCGGCCAAGATTTCTTTTTGGCGGTCAGTCGCGACAATAAAGAAGTCCACCTTGTCTGCATTGGTAAATTGGTACTCGTAGTAGTTATTCCACAGGATATACTGATCATCGACATTATTGGCGCTGAAGTGCTCGGCATGAACGACCACCCCCAGGCGGGCTTTTTGCGCTTCTTCAAAGATAGGCTGACCAATATTGGTTTCCCGATCCAAAATCACCAGATCTTGTTTGGTCAATTGAAGGGTCTGCATGAAGTAGCGGATCAATTCTTGGCGACCAACCAGGTAGCGATCTGGGAAACGATAAATTTCGCGACCATCCGCCATCTGCATGCTGTAGGCAACTGTCCCGTCTTCATTGTAAAAGCGGCGCTCAATCAAGTTAGCTTGGTTGTTCTTGGGAATGAAGTACTCGGTACAATAGCGGGTATAGGAGAAGTAATCCTTTCTCACTAAAATCCCTCTAGACACGTACTCGCAGCGTTCGACATAGGGACTGTTTTCTTCGCGCAGGTAGCAGGTCAAAAAGTTGTCCTGGTCCTCATAAAAGAAGCGCTTGATCTTACCATCGACTTCTTCTCGAGTCGGTTTTCCGGCAAATCCTGCTAAGACCTGATCAATGGTATAGGTTGTTGGTGCAATTTTTATATCTGTAAAATGGCTATAGAGCCAGATAATTTCATCATTTTTAAAACCGATATTTTCTGTTAAATGCTGGATGTTATCGGCTAGGATCATATCCATAAAGACAAACTTGGCTGGTTGATGGATATTGCGTAACAACTGGGCACGGTAGGCCTGGGCATACTCAACACCACTGCTAGCCCAACCGATTCCAAGGTTGATATTGTATACTGTCATAATGTCCTCTTTTATGGGAAATGCAAGACAATTTCCCCTTTTTTATTGATTTCTACTCGACTCAGTAAAAGATTGCGGACCATTTGTTCTTTGGCCGCCCCTTTCATTCGATCAAAGGATTGGTAGGCTTCTTGGAAAAATTCTACCAAAGGATTTTTCTGACTGGTGTACTGACCAGAAAGAGCCATCCGCAATTGTTGCAGATAGTCTACCTGCTCGACCCAGTTTTCATCAATGGCTTTTAAGACAGCCATGCGTTGGAATTGCGCGATCACCTCATCGGTGCCCAAGATCTTATACTTAGCCTCTAACTCGCTCTTCGCGATCTCCCACAAGAAATTCCCTTTGGTTTTCTTGCTACGGAAGGTTTGGTGGGCCTTTTCCGGATCTACTTGGTAGCTCACATTGTCTAACATATAGCGATAAAAAGCTACCGGTTCCTTGTATTCTTTTTTATGGGCTACGCTTGAAAAGACGGAACGAAGAACTTTTTCAACGATGTCGTCCAAGCGACCTTCTTGTTTGATCAAGCGGTCGCGCTCTTCGTAGACGATGGCACGCTGAATGTTCATGCTTTCCGCAAATTCTAGCGTCATCCGACGACTGGCCTGACCAGAACTTTCACTAGCATTTTGAGCCCGTTCCACCAAGTTTCTATACTTGCGCTTGGTCAGAGCTTTAGCTGAACCAATCCGCTCATCCACATCATAGTCTTGATAGGTATCCTGGATCCAGTCTGGCCCCCAGTTTTTCATCAAATCGTCTTCCAATGAGACGAAGAACTTGGTCAAACCGGGATCTCCTTGGCGACCTGAACGTCCCCGAATTTGAAGGTCAATCCGCTGGTTCATCATCCGCTCAGTTCCGACAACCACCAAGCCACCTAACTCAGCGACTCCTGGTCCCAACTTGATATCGGTTCCCCGACCGGCCATTGAGGTCGCAACCGTCACAGCACCTTTTCGACCAGACTCCTTAATGATCTGGGCCTCTCGAGGAGCATTGTTAGCATTGAGAAGATTGTGAGGAATCCCTTCCCGCAAAAGAAGATTCGAATAAAGAATCGACATCTCAACGGATCCAGCAAAGACCAGAATTGGATTGCCCTTTTCGTGGACCTTCTTCACATAATCCAGGGAAGCCACGATTTTCTCCGGCAAGGTCTGATAGATTTCATCCGGCAAATCCTTGCGGATCTTCTTGCGATTGGTTGGGATCTTGATCACTGACATGGCATAGGTATCAAGAAACTCTGCCTCAGCGACCTTCCCAGTCCCGGTCATGCCTCCCAACTTCCGAAACATCTTAAAGAGGTTTTGGTAAGTAATAGAAGCCATGGCCCGTGTTTCTTGGGTCAGCTTGAGACCCTCTTTAGCTTCAATCGCCTGGTGGAGTCCTCCTTGCAAGCGCGTCATTTCCATCAAGCGACCCGTCGCCTGGTCTAGTAAGACAATCTCCGGTTGCCCTTCAACATTGGGATGGATGACATAGTCCTTATCCTTAATAAAGTTTTTATTGGCCTGCAGGGCTAGGCTTATATGGCGGACCAAATCACGGTATTGGGGATCATAGAGGTTGGGAATGGCTAGAAAGGCTTCTGCTGCATGAGCTCCTTTTCGAGTCAACCAAACCCGTTTCTTTTCTTCATCAAACTTGAAGTCTTCCCCTTCTTTGAAGGTTTGGATCAGGGTATCAATAATCCCATATAGGTTAGATTGAACCCGAGGAGAACCAGAAATAATCAAGGGAGTCTGAGCACTATCTAGAAGCACCGAATCAATCTCATCGACAATGGCGTAATTGAAGTCTGCCAAAAACTGACCATCTGCCGAAGCCGTCAAGTTCTCTGTTAAATAGTCAAATCCCAAACTAGTATTGGTCGTATAAATAACATCTGACCGGTAAATCTCCCGTTTGACTTCTGGATCTAATTCTTCGTCTTCTGATTGTTTCAAGGGAACTCCAACAGTCAAGCCCAAAAAGCGGTAGACCTGTCCCATCTCTTCTGCATCCCGAGTTGCCAGATAGGTATTGGTCGTAATAACCATGACCCCTTTGCCCTCTAAGGCATTGAGATAAACCGGCATAGTTGCCGTCAAGGTTTTTCCTTCACCGGTATTCATTTCAGCGACATTACCTTGGTGGAGGACAATCCCTCCCATGACTTGCACGTCATAAGGAAACATGCCCAAGACCCGTTTATCAGCTTCCCGCGCAACCGCAAATGCTTCCGGCAAGAGATCATCCAAGGTCTCACCCTTAGCTAGACGTTCCCGAAATTCCACAGTCTTCTCCTGTAGTTGTCGATCCGTCAAGCGGGCCATGTCATCCTTCCAGCTATTGACTTCTTTTAAGATTTTTTTGATGTTTCTTAATTTAACGTAATCCAATGTAATCCTCTTTTTTTGCAGTGATGTTCGTCTATTCGAGAACTTCTGCTCCCTCAGACGATATTGGTTGAATCGTGAAATAGTGGAAGGTAAACTCTTGCAAACCTGCACTGAGCAAGCGTACTTCATAGGCGTATGCTTGATCTGGATAGGTAAACGGCAAGCGACCTTCTGCGGTTACTCGACGGCCAACGACCTCTCCAAAGCGATCTTTGAAGACGATTTCTACCATAACGGTATGAGCAGGAGTCGCTTCCATCGTGATAACCAGTTCATAATCTTGCTCTCTTTTGAGCAGGGGCAGACTAGGAATTTGACGAGTTGCGCCAAAATTTGTCTGCGAATGCCAAGTTTTCAGCACTTGACCAGATGGCATGAGGGGGTTCTGAAACTGAACGCTTCCTTGGTCAGTCGCTTGAATGGTCGACCCCCAAAGATAATCTGCTAGAACGGTATCGCCCCAGTAGATTCGTCTGCTTTCATTTTCTTTTATTTTTATCATTGGTTTCTTCCAAAGTCTCTTTCCATGATTTCTTTGTACTGGGTCACAAACCACTCAATGATCGGACCACTCGCATCATTGTGTCGACCGGCACGGCTAGTGCTGATAATACGAACCGGCAATTCATACAAGGCCTCTAAAATATCTGGATAAGCCTGCTGGTCATAGTCATCATCCCTCATATAGGCAAGGGCTAAAATCGTATCCTTGAAATCTGCCTGGTCAAACCGGTCCCAGAAGCGTTGATTGAGCTGACCGATCCCTTCTTGCGACACTTGACCAATGATCAACTGCATCATGTCTAGGGATGTTCCAAACTCATCTGGACGTTTAAATTTCAGATTGGCAGCGACATCCCCCAGGTTGACAATAGGTTTTCCGACCAAGATCGCATGAGGAGAATAAAGGGCACCATAGTAAAGGGCACCAAAGGTCCCCATGGACAAGCCTGAGAAATTCATATCTTTTGGCTCAAAGCCGAGCAAGTCCAAGTGCTGATCAATAAAGGCAGTGATTTGACTTTCCAATTCTTCTGAGCCCATATAGAAGGATCCACCTTCCAGTCTTGGGTCAGAAAAGAGAATAAAGGGACTCCCCATCGCACGCATCATCCCAAACCCTTCAAAACCTTCAGCCGGACGATACCCAGAAAAGTAAATGTTTAAAGGTGGCTTCATATCGCCAGGATGGAAATAAGCAAAAATTTCTTGGCGTTTGTGATCCCGTAGCGTCTTAGCTCCTACGGTCATCTCTCCTAAAGGACCATGTGACAAGCGCTTATGTAAGGCTCCGATCGTAAGCGTCCCTTCTCCTTTTGCTTCCAGCGAAAAGGCTAGGTAATAAGGTTCTGCTCCATCCAATTCTAGTGGTTGCTCCATCTCTTCTTCTGAAAAGACTGCATCTTTGACCCACTCTCCCAGAGCACCAAAGCGGTAAAATTGGATCCGCAATTGCAGCTGACAGCTTGGATCTTTTTCATATTCCAACCAAAAATTGATGGGACGGCTAGCATCATACACGTAGTTGTAGACCCACTGAGCAATCGGTGTAAACTCTTCACCGTATGATCCATCTAGCTTCAGAAAATGTTGCCCCAGCACCGTTTGCTGGCCAGCAAAATCCGGTCTCACTCGCAGGTCACGAACCGTAAAGGCATCTCCATATTGATTGTCGTATAAAAAGCGCTCTAAGACATAGAGAAATTGATGCTTGTTTGAGAAATCCCAGGGTCTTGCTTGCTTGAGTCTTAAGAGGTGGGCCAATTCGTCAGAAGGCGCCTCTAGTTCATGGCTTTGATCATAAAAAACAGTATACGGCTGGAAATAAGCCAGGTCTTCTCCTAAAGCTAATAAATCTTCTGGCTTTTCCAGAATCAAGGCTTTGAATTTGGAGATTTCCTCTTCTTCCATATACTCTTTGAGCGATGGAAGAGTGGTAGCTTGAAAAAAGTGCCAGCCTAGTCCAGCAGGAAGCTCCACTTGATCCTGCCAACTGCTTGAGCCGATTTGGAGAATATGGGGTATTTGTAATTTTTTATCCATGACGTTCTTTCATCCATCCTTCCCATTTCTCGATCAAGCGTTGACCGGTGTATTCTTGAATTTTTTCGATCGAGTAGACCAAGGCTTCGTTCCAAGGCTTCAATTCCAATAAAAAGTGAGTAATCGCCTTCTCTAATTCCTTGTCTCCCTTTGATAAGACATAGCCGTTTTTCAAATGATCGACATATTCTGTCTGGACGCGGTTGACCTGAGGAATCCCAGCAGAGATCCCTGCAATCTGCGTGTAGAGGTTGGGTTCCTCGCTTAAATCTACGATCAAGCGGGTTTTCTCCAACTCTTGAATAATGTCATTTTCATTTGAAAAATTCTTTACTACAAAGCGGTAGTCCGGTGCGTCTTGTACAGACTCTTCATCAATAATCTGGTTTTCCCCAAGCCCTTCCATTTGGGCTGGTGATTGAACCAGATGCAAGTCCTGCTCGCTAGCGATCAATTCCTCGA
>NZ_CM002128.1:1564433-1575148 GCF_000448565.1 Streptococcus sp. HSISM1
TAATGTCATTTTCATTTGAAAAATTCTTTACTACAAAGCGGTAGTCCGGTGCGTCTTGTACAGACTCTTCATCAATAATCTGGTTTTCCCCAAGCCCTTCCATTTGGGCTGGTGATTGAACCAGATGCAAGTCCTGCTCGCTAGCGATCAATTCCTCGAGTTGCCCTTCTAATTCCTTAACACGCTCCGGTGATCCATTGTAAAATGCAAAAACAACTTCAAATAAAGGATGGTGAGACAACACTTCTAAGACCTTCTTGAGCTGGCTCTTACTTGGGAGCTCGGCTTCATTGACATAAAAGTAAATCTTCGATTCCTTGCGCTCCTGACTAGAACCCAAACGGAGTCGGGAGTCAAAAGAGGTGATCCGGTGTGTCTTTTGAGCCAAACTAGGAGAAAAGACTCCAATCGCTTCTTTGGTTTTTTCACTATCTGTAATCAAGAGCTGGGCATCAATCATATCAAAATAGAGGGCAAAATTTTCAGCAGACAAGGGCTGACGATCCCCATAGAAAGACAAGACTTTCTTGACGCTACTTGCTGTATCTTGTAAAAAAGCCAAATTTGCTGGATGAGCTGCCAGAACCAACTGATCTCGTCCTGGAACCAGAGTCAGTAAATGTTCCTTCATTTTTTCAGCTACAACTTCTCCTATATCAGAGTAGCTTTCTTTTTTGAAGGCATGAAAGAAAGCTTCATTGACCATGACGGAGCGGTTCTCTTCGATCAACATCTCTCTCAAAACCCATTGTCCATCAAAACTCAGATACTCTTGGAAATAAGGTTTGCCATCTTTATAGTATACCCTACTAGAAATAAACCCACGGTCATCTAAATATTCGACATATAGGATTTCATCCTCTTTATAACGGGTTAGGGTAAGGATATTTCCATCCACTCCCATATCAATTTTCGCTAGGTGGTGGCCCTTTCGAAATGCCATTACCAAAAAGGGAGTGTAGGAAAAAGTGGTCTCACTTGGCCATTCGATGTCCTGAAGCTGGACTGGGCGCATAGTCAAATCAGACGGAACCTGTTGGATTTTATCAAAAATCGAAAGAACATCTGTCTCTAACAAATCTTGGCGGTGTAAAAAATAGCGCAGTTGTGGACTATATTGAGGCAACAATAAGATCCGATCCATTTCTGCTTCTTGAAAAATACGAACTTGATTAATGGTATCGTCAAATTCAATGGACTCTCGCATCCAGTACCAAGGGGTAGCTGTTTGCTGCCAGATGCGGTCCGTTCCATACCAAGCTGGTACAAAATAATACATGGTTACTCCTAGAATATTCTTGTATAACGTTGATTCACTCGAAGGGCACGAATTTCTTCTCGGATATTGTAAATCATCCCGACAAACATGAGAAAGGTTCCTGGAATCATGGTCAAGCGCAAGAGATCCTTATCCCATAACAAGAGAGAAAAAGGAAGCGCTGTGAAGAGGATCAGATACAAGGTCCCAAAAACAGTCAAGCGTAGCACAATTTTATTGATATAGCGACGTGTATCTGCTCCAGGATAGACATGATCGATATACTCAGAAGCCTTCATCATCTTATCTGCAATTTCTTCTCCGTTCACATTGACAAAGGCGAAAGCAAAAGAGAGAAGGGCGATCATCAGAATGTAAAGAAGGATCCAAATCGGATCTCCCATCACCAAGTGTTTGGCTAAATGAGCAGCCCACTTGGCATTGGAATCCATAGACAAGATCAAGAGCATGGCATACTGAGGAATGGACACCAAGGTCATGGCGTACATAAAGGGCATCCCTCCTGCTGGGTTGATCTTGATATCCAAAAAAGTATAACTTTTCAAGTTGTTGTGGATCCCTAATTTATTGACAGGAATCTGGTACTTGGAATATTCCACTAAGACTGCCACATAGACAAAAATCAAGATGAAAATCACGCCCAGAACATAAGCGATTTCTGGTATATTATTGACATTTGAAAGGGTCTGCATCACGTCTTCTGGCAGGTACATAACCATCCCAGCCATCATGATGACCACAGAGCTTCCAAGCCCCAAAGCGGCATTTAGATCGGAGAGCCAAACTAAAAAGAAGGCTCCGGCTACCATAATCATGGTATTGACCGCAATGACAAGTCCAGAGTTCAACCCTGTCTTCAAAGGGAGATACATGGCCACTGCCAAAGACTGGACGATGGCGAGCACCAAGGTTACGTACATCTTTCGCCGTTCCACAATCTCCGTGCTGGTTTTTTCGAGGTTAAAGCGTTTTGAAACGGTAAACATCCGCCACAAAATCATGGAAGACATCCATGGGGATAGACCGATCGAAAAGATCGACATCCCGCGGAGGTTTCCCCCCATCACAGCGCTTGAGAGCTGCAAGCCCGTTGTCGTTCCCTCATTGAGTCTCAAGGCCTTTGATAAGTCAACAAAAGGCAGGGAAATTTTACTTCCCAAAACATAAATAAAGACGAAAAATATCGTCCAACAAAATCTCTTTCCTACTTCAGATCGTTTTAACATTTCTTTTAAACTTTCTCTTACTCATTTTGACTCTTCCACTTGGAAAACAGCCTTTAAATATGTGCCTTTAGAGCATTTTATCTCAACTTATTTTACCATAATTTGCTTATTTTCTACACTTATTTGTCACTAATCCTTAATATTGTAAAAAATTATAGCCTTGGTACCGTATTCAATAAAAAATTCTTCAGATTTATGTCTGAAGAATCCTATTTTATTCTATTTATTTTCCTAAAGCCATGACACTATCAACAAATAATTTCTTTGTAAAATAGCCATTGCGAATCAAATAAGAAGTATGTTGAGCCTTTTGAACCATTTGGGCATACTCTTCTTCTGTGCAGTCTTGAACCAAACGATTGGCTTCTTCGAGACTGGAGGCTACAAATCCGATCCCTTTTTCTCGAATATAGTCTGCATTTGACAAATAATCTGGTACCACTACTGGAAGACCAGCAGAAAGATAGGTTGATAGTTTGTAGGAAATATTTTCTTTGTAGTAATCCCGCTCATCCTCAGGATTCTCTGAATTTCCCCAGACAAGTCCAAAACCACCCTTGGAAAGTTCGAGAAGCAACTCTTGCTTGGTCCGCCAGCCTTCGATATGGACCTTAGAATAATCGACTCCTTCAACTGGTTCGGTATAGACATGAAGGGGGGTATCATATTTCCAATCGATGATATGAGGGAAACGCGAAGGATTTCCTGAGAAGATCAACTTTTTCTCAAATTGTGGAGTGTAGAGATCCAAACTGTGGGTCAAATCCCACAACTTTTGGACCACATATTTTTTTACTGTAAGCCCTTCTGATACTAGACGATGGTACATCTGTTCTGATGGGACAACAACAAGGTCGCTTTTATTATACATCTCAATATAAGCAGGCATGAGATAATAATTACTTTCAAACATGAGCGGCGGGACATCATGGATAAACATGACCAGCTTGGTTTGAAGGAGTTTTAACTTATCCACCAAACGATTATCCCACTCAATTCCGTTCCAAGAGGGTGATTGAACGAAGACGATATCTCCAAAAGCTACACCAGCTAAAATACCGTCCATCCGTGAATTCAACTCACCAGCCGGTTCATTAGTTTGATCATAAAAGTAGATCCCAAGTTCATTAACCCCGAGTTCACGAACCACATTCATAATATCATTTTGCGCCATTAAAGCAACACTTTGCGAAGATTGCCCAAATAAATTTGTGAAATGGATTTTCATTTTTTCCCTCAAACTCTTATTATTGATCCTATATTGTAATTGCATATAGACAGATACATTTCTCACAGGTATCCTTCTCTATATCACTTTACTCAAAACTTCCTTGTCCATTATAACATATTTCCCAACTTCTTAGACATTCTAGATCAATAAAAGACCAGTTCATTCCGGTCTTTTAAGGTTTTATTTGCCATCCTTTTTCCGAATTCCTAAAAGGGCTAATCCAGACAGAAGAATGGAAGCTCCTGTAGCAAGAATATTAGATGAAGGATGGGCACCTGTCTCTGGAAGAGCAGGTTCTGAAGAACGCGTCGCACTTAGTGAGCTTGTGTCTGATGGAGATTCTGAGTAAGAGGTGCCAAACGAAGACACGACAGACTCCGAAGAACTTGTCACAGCAGAAAAACTTGACGCATAAGACACACTAATCCATTCAGAAATTTCCTGCGATAAGGATTGACTCTCTGTCGATGATGCGCTTATAGAATCTGAAACACTCGTCAAAGGAAATTCAGATACTGGCATGGACGTTGAAGCCGATTCGCTTGTTGAAAGGAGTGAAGCTGATTGGCTATAGGAGTCAGACTTCGATAGCGAGGCCGACGCTAGAGATCCTGAATGGGATGTCCATTGTGAAGCAGATAGACTCTCAGAAACGGATCGAGAGAACGATCCAGACTCTGAAACCTGCGATGCAGCTACGACATGAGAAGTTGAAGCCGATTCGCTTGTCGAAGCAGAAGCTTGAACTAATGAATCTGATTGACTTGCTGAGACTGATTCTTGTACCAGCGAGTCTGATTGGCTAGCTGAAACCGACGCTTGTACTAAGGAGTCTGATTGAATTGCAGAAACGGAATCTTGAGCCAACGAATCGGACTGGCTGGCGGAAACTGACTCTTGTACCAGCGACTCTGATTGACTGGCAGAGATAGATTCTTGAGCCAATGAATTTGATTCACTTGCCGAAACGGATGCTTGTACCAAGGAGTCAGATTGACTTGAAGAAACTGATTCTTGAACCAAGGATTCAGATTGACTTGCTGAAACGGATGCTTGAATCAGCGAGTCTGACTGACTGGCAGATACTGATTCCTGAACCAACGAGTCTGATTGGCTAGCCGAAATGGACTCTTGAACCAACGACTCTGACTGACTGGTGGAAACTGACTCTTGTACCAGCGATTCTGATTGACTGGCTGAGATAGATTCTTGAGCCAATGAATTTGATTCACTTACCGAAACTGACTCTTGTACCAGTAATTCTGATTGGCTAGACGATACAGATGCCTGAACCAACGACTCAGACTGACTCGCGGAAACTGATTTTTGTACCAACGAATCGGATTGGCTAGCCGAAACTGACTCTTGAACCAATGATTCCGATTCACTCGCAGATACTGACTCTCGCACCAACGATTCTGATTGACTCAATGATGTTGATTGCAAATCAGTCGATACTTGCGATTCCGACTGACTCATTGAATCAGAACGAGAAAAGGACATAGATTCTGTAATTTGAGACTTAGATTCGATATCAGAAGTAGATTGCGATTGACTGGCGGAAACCGACGCTTGAACCAAGGAATCAGATTGACTGGCGGAAACTGACTCTTGAACTAGCGAATCGGATTGACTCGCGGAAACTGATTCTTGAATCAGCGAGTCTGACTGACTGGCAGATACTGATTCCTGAACCAATGACTCGGACTGACTTGCGGAAACTGATGCTTGAACTAACGAATCTGATTGGCTGGCAGATACTGATTCCTGAAGCAAGGAATCGGACTGACTTGCGGAAACCGACGCTTGAACCAATAAATCTGACTGGCTTGCTGATACGGATTCTTTGAGCAACGAATCGGATTGGCTAGACGATACAGATGCCTGAACCAGCGAGTCTGATTGACTCGCAGAAACGGACGCTTGGACTAACGAGTCTGATTGGCTTGCGGAAACTGAGGCCTGTACTAACGAGTCTGACTCACTTGCAGAAACTGATTCTTGAATCAATGAGTCTGATTGGCTGGCCGAAACTGATTCTTGAACCAAGGATTCTGATTGACTTGCAGAAACTGATGCCTGAATTAAGGATTCTGACTGACTTGCTGATACGGATTCTTGTAATAACGATTTGGATTGGCTCGCTGAAACCGATGTCTGAACCAACGACTCCGACTGGCTCGCAGAAACTGACGATTGAACCAGCGAATCTGATTGACTGGCTGATACGGATTCCTGAACCAACGACTCGGACTGACTGGCCGATACAGATTCCTGAACCAACGACTCTGATTGGCTAGCAGATACGGATTCCTGAAGCAAGGAATCTGACTGACTCAACGAAACGGATTCTGACAGCTTTTTGCTCATCGAAATAGATTGTGACAAGGAAATCAGTTGAGAAACCACTTCCTCCGATCCAACCGCTGATGTCGACTGCGATTGAGACACAGAAATTGATCTAGATGCTAAATTAGATACGGATACCGACTGACTCAACGAAGCAGATTTAGAAGCTTTTTCAGACTCACTTTTAGATGCTGATGCTGCTTTTGATTGTGAGTCTGATTGACTGGATGATACCGACTCTTGGACCAGCGAATCTGACTGACTTGCTGAGACAGATTCTTTAACCAGCGAATCGGATTGACTGGCCGATACAGACTCCTGAACCAATAATTCCGATTCACTCTCAGAAACTGAGGCTTGGACCAACGACTCTGATTGGCTTGCCGAAACGGACTCTTGAACCAGTGACTCTGATTGGCTGACTGAAACGGATTCCTGAATCAACGATTCAGACTGACTGGCGGAAACGGATTCTTGAACCAAGGAGTCTGACTGACTGACAGATACTGATTCCTGAACCAATGACTCGGACTTTCTTGCGGAAACGGATGCTTGAACTAACGAATCTGATTGGCTGGCAGAAACGGATTCTTTAATCAACGACTCTGATTGACTCGCTGATACAGATGCCTGAATCAATGACTCTGATTGGCTGGCTGAAACCGACTCTTGGACTAGAGCCTCCGACTGACTAGTGGAGATCGATTCCTGAACTAACGAGTTGGATTCGCTTGTCGATACAGATTGTGACAAGGAAATCGAGGTTGAAACCTGTGAATCTGATTGACTGGCGGAGCTAGATGCTTGTGACAAGGAAACGGACTCACTGACCGAAACAGATTGAGAAGATGAAATGGATTCTGAAACTAGTGACTCTGAAGTTGAAATCGAGAAGTTTTGAGATTGTGAAGCAGATTCTGACGGTGTCATCTTCCGATAGTAATAATTTACACTCGTTAAGGGGTATGAATCTACTATTTTTTTGATCGTTTGTTTGAAGTTGGAAAAACCATCTGCTCCTTGAGGTGTTGCATCTTCTCCAACGACCATGGTCGTATTTTTATCGAGGTAGGCCGATTTTGGAAGTTCCGTGAATGGTTTTGGAACAGTATATTCTATTCCTGTTTTCTCATCAGTGTATGTAACTGTCTCCTTACTAGAGAACCAACCTGTAATATTCAACTCAAAATGTTGGTAATCTATTCGTTTTGGTGTAACATTCAGGAAATAATCCTTGTTTTTACTTTCAACTTTACGAGTTCCACCTAAATCTGAAAGGTTATCCGTACTATCTTGTTTAAATTCTTTTTCATAAACAAGTGTATATACATCGGTTACCTTAGCATTTCCTACATCACCACTACTAACATCATGGATTTTAGAAGGATCTAAAACATAGTAGCGAAGAGAATAATCACCATTTTGATTAAGGGTGACAACTTCACTTTTAATGAAATGCTCACGTGCATCCCCTAATAGTTCAACTCTTGATTTCCCATTCTTGCTATTATCGAACACCCCACTTTGACGATTTGGGAATACGGTATGCGCTGGGACCTGTACATAACCAGGAAATTCGCGTGGATTAGAAGCTGTATAATGCTGGCCTTCCAATCCGTAGATTCTATACTCTAGTAAGGATCTTTCTTTCCCCGTTGGTTCATATTGCCCATTGAACCATCTACCATTCGGGTCCACTTCTCTATAGAAGGTCGATTGTTGTCCCATCATAGATGGAATTTTGATACTAGGATACGTCCTAATCAATTGCCCTTGATTCTCAGGGGTCATGACATCATAAATACTCCGGAATAAGAAAGCCTGTTCCGGAATAAAATTCGTCAGCATTCCAAAGGTCCCATTACCTGTAGAAGGTTCCGAATTAAAAACCTTGTTCCCAAAGGGAGCCTGACCAATCAGTACTTCTTTTGGTAATTGAATATCTTGCCCATATCCTTTTGGAGATACAGTTTGTGAAAAAATTTCAGCCCCATCTGATTTTCGGACAATGCGGAAATAAACATCCATTGCCTTATGCTTTTCCGGATCTATCTCACTGATATCAATCGACATAGTCGCATAGTAACCAAGTGACTCTCCTTGTTTATTCACAAAGTCCCAAATACCAAATGTATAACGATTGGTGTAGGGTTCACCTAAAAAATTTTTCAACTCTTCAGGCGAAAATCTTAAGAGATCTTTATCTAGATGAGGATCCTTAGCATATCCTGGTGTGTCAAGTGTAGGATCTTCTACACTCGCACCATTGGGATCTTCTGGGTTCGGGGTCATATCCAATACATCATCAGCCAAGTATGTTTCCTCAGCTAGAGGAGCCAACTGAGCAGAGATCGCAGGTTTCCCATCTATATTCGTATTTCCCACAAAACCTGCAGCTGTCAAGGTCGTCATCATCTCATCGACAGCTTTCTCCAAACGATCGCGCTGGTCAGCATAAGCTTGCGCACTGGCATTGGTGTGGATCAAGTTATTGCTTGCAGCCACTTCAGCCTGCACTTTGTTAATGACCGCTTCGACCACTGCTCGGCGATCGGTGTCCGTCATTTTAGATGCGTAATTCCCTGCAATTTCTTGAAGCAATTCAGCTTCAGAGGTATTTTGTTCTAAAACAGTGGCTTCTTCTAAACTAGTTGGCTCTTCAATACCTGCTTCTGACTCTAGAGCTTGGGTAGACTCGCTAAGTGCCGTTGATAATGCAGTTGATACAACTTCGCTCAAGGATAAAGAAGCGGATTCACTGATCGAAGCAGATGCACTCACAGATGTAGAAAGGCTGGTTGATCCTGAAACAGAGCTGGATTCTGAAGGTTGGCTTGAAGTTTTCGCTAAGACAACACTATCCACTTCTGCCAAGGTTTCCTCTTTTGTCTCAGAAACCGTTGGTGCAAGTGATGTTGCATCCTCCGCCTTAGCAGTCGTAGCAATCACAGCACCCCCAAAAACAGTCCCTACCGTAATCAAACCTTTTAAGAAGGCTTGGTTATGCTTTTGACTTTCTATTTGATCTTGCTGCACGTTGGCAATGATGGTCTCCTCCACTTGCCCACGCACCACGCGAAAGAGGCCTAGAGCAGCCGTTGATGCCCGAAGCCAATTTTTTCCTGATTTAATTAATTTGAAGCGTACGACACGATCTGTTTCACGAAAGTTTCCTTTTGAACGCTTAAATTGCATGATATTCCCCTTACATTGTAGTCATTATTCATTATACAGGAATACTACGCAGATTCAAGTAATTTGCTATGAAAAACTTCTATATTATTGTTTAATTTTCAAATTTTTTGTAACACATTAAAAATACTTCATTCTACTAATAAAAAAGTGAATCTCCTATGAGATTCACTCGAAAAAAATGATATTTCCTACTAGATCAGTTCCCCTTCTTTTTACGTCGGGTAAGTCCAGCAATTCCAGCTAACCCTGTAACTACCCCGAGAAGAACTGATGTTACAGATTCTGTTTCGCCAGTATTCGGAAGCGCCACAGATTGGCTGTGTTTTTGTGAACCACTTGCTGTTTCTGATACAGACAATGACTCTGAACGAGAAATTGATTGGCTCATTGAGTTAGAGTATGAACCGCTACCAGATGTTGATCCTGATTGTAATTGACTCACTGAAACTGAAGTACTTACTGATGTTGAAGTTAATTCAGGTGCAGAGGTACTCAATGATGCTGACTCTGATGCAGATACTGATGTCGAAACCGAAAGCGAAGTAGAGACTGACTGGCTTTCTGATACTGAACTGCTCAACGATGCTGACATTGATTCGGATGTCGAGATTGATTCAGACGTAGACGCTGACAAGGACGCTGAAACTGATTCAGATACAGAAATCGATTCGGACATTGAGACTGATTCTGAGGTTGAGACTGATTCTGAGGTAGAGGCCGACTCAGAGGCTGATGCTGACTCAGATACAGAAACTGATTCAGACGTTAATACTGATTCTGATGTAGACACCGATTCAGACGTTGACACAGATTCTGATGTTGAAACTGACTCAGACGCTGACAATGACTCGGACACAGATGCCGATTCGGATGTTGACACAGATTCAGACGTTGATACTGATTCTGATGTTGACACTGATTCAGACGCAGAAACTGACTCAGAGGCTGATGCTGATTCTGACGTAGAAACCGATTCTGATACAGAAACGGACTCTGAGGTCGATACTGATTCAGAGGTAGAAACCGACTCGGATGCTGAAACTGATTCAGACGCAGAAACTGACTCCGATGTCGAGATTGATTCAGACGCAGAAACTGACTCCGATGTTGATACCGACGCAGAGGCTGAAACTGATTCTGATGTCGACACTGATTCAGATGCTGAGACTGATTGGCTTACTGAAGTTGAAGCTGATTCGGACACTGATACTGATTCAGAGGTAGAAACCGATTCGGATGTAGACACTGACTCAGAGGCTGACAATGATTCAGATGTCGAGATTGATTCAGATGTCGAGATTGATTCAGACGTTGATACTGACTCGGATACCGACTCAGACGCCGAGACTGATTCAGAGGTGATGCTGACTCAGATGCAGACAATGATTCTGACGCTGAGACTGACTCCGATGTTGATGCCGATTCAGAAGTAGAC
>NZ_CM002128.1:1576013-1595567 GCF_000448565.1 Streptococcus sp. HSISM1
GACTCCGATGTTGATACCGACGCAGAGGCTGAAACTGATTCTGATGTCGACACTGATTCAGATGCTGAGACTGATTGGCTTACTGAAGTTGAAGCTGATTCGGACACTGATACTGATTCAGAGGTAGAAACCGATTCGGATGTAGACACTGACTCAGAGGCTGACAATGATTCAGATGTCGAGATTGATTCAGATGTCGAGATTGATTCAGACGTTGATACTGACTCGGATACCGACTCAGACGCCGAGACTGATTCAGAGGTTGATGCTGACTCAGATGCAGACAATGATTCTGACGCTGAGACTGACTCCGATGTTGATGCCGATTCAGAAGTAGACACTGATTCGGATGCAGATGCCGATTCAGACGCTGACTCGGATGCAGAAACTGATTCTGAGGTGGACACTGATTCAGATACAGAAACCGATTCGGACGTTGACACTGATTCAGATACAGAAACCGATTCGGACGTTGACGACTGGACTCAGATGTCGATACTGATTCGGACGCAGATTCTGACTCAGACGCTGACTCGGATGCAGAAACTGATTCTGAGGTGGACGCTGATTCAGATACAGAAACCGATTCGGACGTTGACACTGACTCAGATGTCGATACTGATTCGGACGTTGACACTGACTCAGATGTCGATACTGATTCGGACGCTGATTCTGAATCAGACGCTGATACTGATTCGGATGTAGACACCGATTCAGACGTAGAAACCGATTTACTTACTGAGGTTGAAGCTGATTCAGATGCTGACACTGATTGGCTTACTGAGGTTGAAGCTGATTCAGATGCTGACCCTGATTGGCTTACTGAGGTTGAAGCTGATTCGGACACTGATACTGATTCTGACGTTGACACTGATTCTGATGTTGACGCTGACTCGGACGCCGAAACCGATTCTGATATTGACGCTGATTCTGATGTTGACGCTGATTCTGACGTAGAAACCGATTCGGATATAGATGCCGATTCTGACGTAGAAACCGATTCGGATACAGATGCCGATTCTGAGGTTGACACTGATTCTGACGTTGAAACTGATTCAGAGGCTGAAATTGATTCGGATGTCGAGACTGATTCTGATGCAGAAACTGATTCTGATGTTGACACCGATTCAGACGTAGACACTGATTCGGATGTTGACGCTGACTCGGACGCAGAGGCTGATTCAGAGACTGAGAATGATTCTGATGTTGACACCGATTCAGAAGTTGAAACTGACTCGGACGCGGACAATGACTCGGATGTCGAGACTGATTCTGATGTTGAAACTGACTCAGAAGTCGATACTGATTCTGATGTTGAAACTGACTCAGATGCCGAGACTGATTCAGACGTTAAAACTGATTCAGATACAGAAACTGACTCGGATGTCGAGACTGATTCGGACACTGAGGCTGATTCAGAAGCAGATGCTGATTCGGATGTTGATTCAGATTCGGATGTTGATTCAGACTCTGATGTCGAAACTGATTCTGATGTTGACAATGATTCGGAAGTCGAAACAGATTCAGAAGTAGACACTGATTCTGATACAGAAACCGATTCAGACGCTGAAACTGATTCGGACGTTGATACTGAATCAGACGTTGATACAGATTCTGATGTAGATGCTGACTCGGATGCCGATACTGATTCCGATACAGAAACAGACTTGGAAGTCGACACCGATTCAGAAGTCGAAACGGACTCGGATGCAGATGCTGAAACTGACTCAGACGTTGAGACTGATTCGGATGCAGAGGCTGATTCTGAAGTAGACACTGATTCAGAAGCAGAGGCTGACTCAGAGGTAGAGACTGACTCGGATGTTGACACTGACTCTGATATAGATACCGACTCTGACGTCGAGACTGATTCAGACGTAGATACTGATTCGGACGTTGAGACTGACTCTGACGCGGACAATGACTCGGATGTCGACACTGATTCAGACGTTGACACTGATTCAGACGCTGACACTGACTCGGACGTTGAAACTGATTCAGACGCTGATACCGACTCAGACGTTGAAACTGATTCAGAAGCAGAGGCTGACTCAGACGTTGACACTGATTCGGATGTTGATTCAGACTCTGATGTCGAAACTGATTCTGATGTTGACAATGATTCGGAAGTCGAAACAGATTCAGAAGTAGACACTGATTCTGATACAGAAACCGATTCTGACGTCGATACCGATTCAGAGACTGAAACTGACTCAGATGTCGATACTGATTCTGACGCTGAGGCTGATTCTGATGCCGATTCTGACGTAGATACTGACTCAGACGCTGAGACTGACTCTGATGTTGAGGCCGATTCTGATGTAGATGCTGACTCGGACGCTGAGACCGATTCAGAAGCTGATGCTGACTCCGATGCTGATACAGATTCCGACGTTGATACAGATTCCGACGCTGAAACTGACTCGGATGTTGATACTAATTCAGATGTTGAAACTGACTCTGACGTCGAGACTGATTCAGAAATAGACACTGACTCAGATTTCGAGATTGATTCTGACGCTGAAACTGACTCTGATGCAGAGGCTGATTCCGAAGTAGACACTGATTCAGATACAGAAACCGATTCTGATGTCGACACTGATTCAGACGTTGAAACTGACTCTGACGCCGAGACTGATTCGGACGTTGAAACCGACTCGGATGTCGATACAGACTCAGATGTTGATTCAGACTCTGAAGTCGATACTGATTCTGAGGTTGAAACTGACTCAGAGGTTGAAACCGATTCTGATGTAGATACTGATTCTGACGCTGATACTGACTCGGATGTCGAGAGTGATTCAGAAGCAGATGCTGATTCGGACGTTGAAACTGATTCAGACGCTGACAATGATTCAGACGTAGAGACTGATTCGGATGTTGATACTGATTCGGATGTAGATGCAGATTCGGATGTTGATACCGACTCAGACGCTGATACCGACTCAGACGCTGACACTGATTCGGACGTTGAAACTGATTCAGATGTTGAGACTGACTCAGATGCAGATACTGACTCGGAAGTCGATACTGACTCAGATGCAGATACTGATTCGGAAGTCGACACCGACTCAGATGTTGAAACCGACACCGAAGTAGAGGCTGATTGACTCTCTAATACGGAAGTGCTCAACGATGCTGATTTTCTAGCGGACTCACTCAAAGATACTGATGCAGACTCCGACTGCGATTGACTCACTGATTTTGAAGCCGACTCGCGAGTAGATTGACTTAGTGACTCTGATGCCAACTGTGATAGCGATGCTGAAGCTGACTGACTCACTGAAACAGAGGCGCTCGTTGAAGCGGATGTCGAACTTGAGATAGACTGGCTAACCACCTTGGATACACTCGCCGATACTGAAGCAGACTGCAAGTCACTGACACTTGCAGAAGCTGACTCTGAAACCTTCACAGATTCAGATTTTCTTACCGATACAGATTGACTCGTTGAAGCGGATTGAGATTGAGAAACCTCCTTGCTCAACGATTGACTGCGAGATAAACTAGCTTGAGCTGAGACACTTGCAGAAGCTGATTGGCTTAGTGAAGCTGACAAACTTTGTGAGCGAACCGAGCTCAGTGACTGGCTCAATGAAACGCTCTGCTGTGTCGATACGCTCTGCGATTGCTTCGCACTTAAAGACTGACTGATCGATTGCGAAGTCTTCGTAGATGCACTCTGACTGTTTGATACAGACTGGCTGTGATCGCTATCTGACAGTTTCACCGCTACGACATTGGTCGTACTATCTTTATAAGTAATGGTGACTGTACCATCACTATTAACCGTATAGGACTTAATCCGGTTGGCCACCTCTGGGTTAACTGCCGATACAGCTGCAATCACCTTGCTCTTATCTGCATCTGTCAATGCAGTTAGACTCGTCACCTGAATAGTGCTTGTCGGCGCCACACCTGGCGTACGATCAGCGAGACGCCCCTGAGTAATCCGAATCTCTCCCAACCCATTTGGACGGTTCATATTAGACGCATTGTCAATAGCCGCGACGTTGCGTTGCCATGTATTTCGGTAGGTATGGTAAAGGTCATCCTTCAAATGAATGGTCGTTGTGATGGTTGCAGGATTCACACTGGTAGCCGTAATATCTCCCGTGATCGGAGCAATATCACCTGTTCCATACTGGCTACCACCAAAGAAATTCCCGTTCAAGGCATTGTCGTTCAAATCGGCTCGTGCAACGACTTTCATTTCTTTCAACTTGCCACTGTCATCAGTAGCTGTAAACGTCACAACCGCATCATCACCAGCGTAAATAGTATAATTCTTCCCACCACCTTCAAGAGGGGTTGATTTCGGTTCCACACCATCAACAGTCAACTTGGCCGTCACTTCAGGACGTGTGGCATCTGTTATAGCAACCATGTTACTTACATCGGAATAAACCGCATGATCACCGTACAGGATGCGAGCCTTAGCATTCACGCCACCGGTCTGCAAAGGAACATTAGGTGTCACAATCGCTTGTCCAGAAGCATCTGCCACAGCTGTTCCCACTTCGTCGTCATTATTGTATAGAACGACTGTAGAACCTGGCTCAGCTCCCGTCACCGTTACAGGCGTCTGTGTGTAAGCCTTATCCAATAATCTCGTTTCAACAGTTGGTGCTGCTAGTCGCTTCACTGGAGCCGTCACATCATTAGTGGTGTTATCTTTATAAGTAATGGTTACCACACCAGATGATGAAACGGAATAAGATTTAAAGTCCTTTGAAGTGGCAATATTGGGGTTAGCAGTCTTAAACGCTTCCCAAATCTTCTCTTTTTCAGCCTGGGCCAAGTTAGTAGTATCATTGACAAAAGTCGCTGTCGTCACAGCCGTAATCGGATTACGAATGCCATCATTTTGCGGCAAAACCTGAATGCGTAGCGTTCGTGTCACTGACTGCCTAGCCGTATTGGTCACTACAAAAGAAACATTATAAATTTTCCCAGGCGTTACGACCTCTGTCTGCCCAACAGTTCCCATGATATTAAAGGCCACTGCACTATTTTTCAAGGCCGACGTCTGAGGCACATTGATGCCATTCACACGATCACTACCAGAAGCGTAAGCAATGCTTTTAATACTATTTCGTGTAGGAATGGTTTCCACAACATTATAAGCATAATTGAGGTAATCTGAATTATAGACAGAAATCAAAGTATTATTAGCTGGACCTAAATTATACTGGGGCGCACGGAGACTGGTATCCGTATCTATACGATTCCCGTTTCGCGGATCCCGTTGACCAGATGTCGCACGAAGCACCGCATTGACCAAGCGATTCCGAGCACTCTTGGCTTGACTTTCTACAGCATCGATTTGAATTGCTGGATTGGACAAACCAGTACGAATTGCTTCTAAAGCCAGATCTCCACTTTCAATAGCAGATTCTGTCCCAGGAATTTCCAAAGCCTGCGCACGATAGGTGTATAAATCCAAAGCCAAAACTTGCAGACGCTTCACCTGATCTTCTGAGCGAGTGTTTTGTGCCTCTGCTACTTTCTCACTCGTTTCAGAAGTAGCTACATGAATAGCGTTATTCTCTGAGAGAGTGCTACTAGCAGTTTCTGATGTGGACTGACTCGCTGAATGACTAACAACATGAGATTCACTCAAAGAAACCGACTGAGAAAGTGAACTGCTTTCTGAAAGCAACTGACTGCCTGACTTCGAGAGTGATTCAGATTCGCTAGCAGACTGACTCGCTGACACAGAGTCTGTGGTAGACGTCGTCCCCAAAACAAGACTATCCGAACCCGCTACACCAGTCGATGAGCTGATTTCAGACCCAACAGTCGCATTCATCTCATTTTCCTCAGCAAATACTGGATTGGCAACCGTGGTCGCCCCAGCCAGAGCTCCTAGCACAACCAGCCCTTTGACCAGATCTGCAGGCATCGAGTGTGATGAGGCTTCGTATTGAACCACGATCTTTTCATCTACACCACCTCGCATGACACGAAATAGGCCTAACCGAGAAACAGATGCCCGTACCCAATTCTTTCCTGATTTGATTAATTTATAACGTGTGATTCGCTCCGTTTCGCGAAAATCACCCTTCGAACGTTTAAAAAACATGTCCGCTCCTTAAATTTTAGATATCAAGTTATTATACATTATTTTTTCCCTAATGTAACTAATTAAGACCATTTTCTGATACGAAAACAATACACAAAAAGAGAACCCGGAGGTTCTCTTTTTGGATCCTTTTTCATTGACCACATACCTGAAATGATCGAATCAAATTAGGATAGAAGATTATTTTTCATCTTCTTTTTTGCGACGACCAAGAACAGCCGCTCCAGCAAGTCCTGCAACCGCTCCAAGAAGAGCTGATGTTACAGATGTTGTTTCACCAGTATTTGGAAGTGCTACAGATTCGCTGTGTTTTTGTGATCCATTTGCTGATTCTGATGTAGACAATGACTCTGAACCAGAAGCTGATTGACTCATTGAGTTAGAGTATGAACCACTAGCAGAAGTAGATCCTGATTGACTCATTGAGTTAGAGTATGAACCACTAGCAGATGTTGATCCTGATTGGCTCATTGAGTTAGAGTATGAACCGCTACCAGATGTTGATCCTGATTGTGATTGTGATTGGCTAACTGAAACTGAAGTACTTACTGATGTTGAAGTTGATTCAGACGCAGACACTGATTGACTTACTGATGTTGAAGTTGATTCAGATGCAGACACTGATTGACTTACTGATGTTGAAGTTGATTCAGATGCTGATACTGATTGACTTACTGATGTTGAAGTTGATTCAGATGCTGATACTGATTGACTTACTGATGTTGAAGCTGATTCAGACGCTGATGTACTCAATGATGCTGATTGGCTTGCTGACGTTGAAGCTGATTCAGACGCTGATGTACTCAATGATGCTGATTGGCTTGCTGACGTTGAAGCTGATTCAGATGCTGAGGTACTCAATGATGCTGATTGGCTTGCTGACGTTGAAGCTGATTCAGATGCTGATGTACTCAATGATGCTGATTGGCTTACTGATGTTGAAGCTGATTCAGACGCTGATGTACTCAATGACGCTGATTGACTTGCTGACGTTGAAGCTGATTCAGACGCTGATGTACTCAATGATGCTGATTGGCTTGCTGACGTTGAAGCTGATTCAGATGCTGATGTACTCAATGATGCTGATTGACTTGCTGATGTTGAAGCTGATTCAGATGCTGAGGTACTCAATGATGCTGATTGGCTTGCTGATGTTGAAGCTGACTCAGACGCTGATGTTGAAGCTGATTCAGACAATGATTCAGATACTGATACTGATTCGCTCAATGATACTGATGCTGACTCAGATTGTGATTCTGAAATAGATTGTGATGCTGACTCAGATGCAGATGCTGATGTACTCAATGATGCTGATTGGCTTGCTGACGTTGAAGCTGATTCAGATGCTGATGTGCTCAATGATGCTGATTGGCTTGCTGATGTTGAAGCTGATTCAGATGCTGATGTACTCAATGATGCTGATTGGCTTGCTGATGTTGAAGCTGATTCAGATGCTGATGTACT
This sequence comes from Streptococcus sp. HSISM1, assembly GCF_000448565.1. Taxonomy (GTDB): domain Bacteria; phylum Bacillota; class Bacilli; order Lactobacillales; family Streptococcaceae; genus Streptococcus. The sequence continues at coordinate 1,583,563 of NZ_CM002128.1, forward strand.
CAATGATGCTGATTGACTTGCTGATGTTGAAGCTGATTCAGACGCTGACGTTGAAGCTGATTCAGACAATGATTCAGATACTGATACTGATTCGCTCAATGATACTGATGCTGATTCAGATTGTGATTCTGAAATAGATTGCGATGCTGACTCAGATGCAGATGCTGAGGTACTCAATGATGCTGATTGGCTTGCTGACGTTGAAGCTGATTCAGACGCTGAGGTACTCAATGATGCTGATTGGCTTGCTGATGTTGAAGCTGATTCAGATGCTGATGTACTCAATGATGCTGATTGGCTTGCTGATGTTGAAGCTGATTCAGATGCTGATGTACTCAATGATGCTGATTGACTTGCTGATGTTGAAGCTGATTCAGACGCTGATCTACTCAATGATGCTGATTGGCTTGCTGATGTTGAAGCTGATTCAGATGCTGATGTACTCAATGATGCTGATTGGCTTGCTGACGTTGATGCTGATTCAGATGCTGAGGTTGAAGCTGATTCAGAACGTGATTCAGACAATGATGCTGATTCAGATGCTGAGATTGAAGCTGATTCAGAACGTGATTCAGACAATGATACTGATTCAGATAATGAAATTGATGCTGATTCAGAACGTGATTCTGAAATAGATTGTGACGCTGATTCAGTATTTGATTCAGAGTTGCTTTGAGTTGTAGATGCACTTACTGAAGCTGAAGTACTCAATGATGCTGATTGGCTCGCTGATGTCGATGCACTTGTTGAAGCCGATGTGCTCAATGATGCTGATTGACTTGCTGACGTTGATGCACTTGTTGAAGCCGATGTGCTCAATGATGCTGATTGGCTTGCTGATGTTGATGCACTTGTTGAAGCCGATGTGCTCAATGATGCTGATTGACTTGCTGATGTTGATGCACTTGTTGAAGCCGATGTGCTCAATGATGCTGATTGACTTGTTGACGTTGAAGCTGATTCACGTGTCGATTCGCTCAACGATGCTGATGCAGATTCAGAAATTGATTTAGAAGTCTTTTCAGATGTTGATTGTGATTGTGAAACAGATTGTGACTTAGAAACAATTTCTGATTCAGATAATGATTGTGAGTTAGATTGCGATTGTGATTGTGATGCTGACTCAGAATCATCCATCTTACGGTAGTAGTGAACCGTATCACCAGATGGTTTTTCATTTGCATCTGGAATTGAGTATTGGTTACCAAATCCACCTGTAGATTTCACTGGATTACCTAAAGAATCAGTGACAATCTTACCTGTAGCTGCATCAATACCATATTTTGTACGTCCACCGATAACATTTTGCGTATTACCACCGGGTACAGCACTTGCAGATCCCTTAGGTTCATCGATAAACATATAATTTACGTCGCCGTGATGACCAGCTGTATACCAACCTGTAATATATACTAAACCTTCATTTGGTTTATCTGGATTGTGCCATGGAGAAACAGCCAATTGGTAGTCACCGTTCTTGCTTGAAACGAGACGTTTATCAGCATCCATATTTGTTGCTGCAGGAATATACTTCTCACCTGGTTTAATCACTGGAGTAGTGTAAACAAGTGTATATCCTGTTGTATCAGTGTTATTTGCCATTACTGATTCATTATAAGTAGAAACAGCAGATGGATCCAATACATAAATCTTAGTAACTGTTGAACCATCGTTGGCAACTACTTCACGAATCCGTTTTGCGTAGTAATGTTGACGGCCTCCCTTGAGTTCGGCATATTTAGTACCTACAGTGTTACCTAATTCACCAGACATAGTTGAAGAATCAGCCTGTTGATACAAAACATAACCCTCAAATGAACGCGGATTTGATGCAGTGTAGTCTTGACCTTGGATACCTGTTTGAGTATATGAAGCAAGTTCTGTTTCATTACCAGTTGGTTTGTAACTTTGAGTTGTTGTATCTGCTTTAGAACGTGATGCATCAAAAGTTGATGAAGCTGTATCAACCACTTTATAGTGAGTTGTTTGATTCATCTTGGTTGATGGTACAGCAATTTCAACGTTCGGTTTCTTTTCACCTTGGTTAGCAGGTGTAAGGTAGTCATAGACTTGCTCTGTCTTGTAATCAAAACCACTAGGGTTCAAATCTTCATTGTGCTTGATAATGATATCGACACTAGACGGATTTCCATCAGTAGAAGCATTATAAACAAGGTATGGATAGTACTTCTGACTTGAAAGGTCACCAAGATTGATTTCTTTGGCAGCAACAGCATTACTTAATGTTGTATTCGCAACTTCACTACCAGTTGTTTTATCAACCAAACGAACAAATACATTTGGATTTGTTGCACTATTTGTCTTGTCTACAGACAATGTAATGTAGTAGTTTTTGTTGTAAAGTTGGTTGTATGAAGAAAGATTCCAAATACCAAATGTCAAACGACCTGAAGTTGGGTCAGCTGCGTATCCTGAAGGGATCGCTTGTGTACGATCTGTAAGGCTCGCACCGTTTGGATCTGACATTCCTGGAGTTACAGCAACACCAGATGGATTTGTGCTTGATGTAGCAATAGCATCCAATTGCGCATAAACTGCTGGAGAACCATTTACTGTTGTGTTACCAGTAAATCCTGCCGCAGTCAAGGTTGCCATCATGTCATCTACTGACTTGCTCAAACGTTCGCGTTGATCAGCATAAGCTTGAGCTGATGCATTCGCGTTGATCAAGCTGTTGCTTGCTGTCAATTCTGTTTGAACTTTAGCGATGGCAGCATCAAGAGCAGCTTTCTTTTCTGGGGCTGAAACAGTAGCTGAGTAGTCCCCTGCAATCTTGTTCAACAAGGCTGCTTCTGAAGAATTTTGTTCTAAGACAACCTTGTCTTCAGATTTAGATACAGTTGTAGTTGTTTCTGAAGTTGCTTCAGATGCAGTTGCTACAGCTGATTCGCTAAGAGCTGCTGAAAGTTCTGCAGATCCTTGTTCGCTCAATGAAGCTGACTCAGATACAGAGACACTTACAGATGTTGAAGTGCTTGCTGATGTAGATGCACTTGCTGATTCTGTTGTAGATTCAGTAGTTGATTCAGTAGTTGAAGTTGTACCAAGTACAGTACTTCCTTGCACTGCAAGAGCTTCACTTGAAAGTTCAGATGCAGTTGCTACAGCTGATCCAGTTTCATCAGCTTTAGCAGTATTCGCTACTGTAGCTGCACCAAGAACAGCCCCTGCTGCTACGATCCCTTTGAGCAAGCCTCGGCTTGTCATTTCTGTTGCTGATACTTCATCTTCACGAACTTCAGCTACTACAGTTTCTTCGACCTGACCGCGGATAACTTTCAAAAGACCAAAGTTAGAAGTTGCTGCACGCAACCAGTTCTTACCTGACTTGATCAATTTAAAACGAGTCACACGATCCGTTTCACGGAACTCACCGTTCGAACGCTTAAAAAACATTTCTGTCTCCTTAATACATTTTCTATTTCCTTTATATTATAGACTACTTTGGAAATATTTCAAGCAATTATCCTCAATTATTAGTATTTTTTTTTAAAAATTTTTCTTTACATAAAGAAATCCGTTTTCATGTTCTTTTTTGTCAAACCGGGGCATTTTTTTGATAAACTCCTATAATACTTCGACTTTAGAGCTAAAACAAAAAACCCTTTTAATAGGGGTTTTTCTGATAATTATCTGATTTCTTCCAACATTTTTTCAATGTGTTGGATGGATTTCTCACGTCCAAGCAAGTAGATGGTATCTGGCAATTCAGGACCATGCATTTCACCTGAAACGGCGATACGGATTGGCATGAATAGATTCTTCCCTTTGATACCAGTTTCTTTTTGGACCGCTTTGATTTGTGGGAAGATATTTTCTACTACAAACTCATCGTCTGACATGGCTTCGAGTTTCGCTTTGAAGGCTTCAAGTACCGTTGGCACTGTTTCACCAGCCATGACTTCTCGCTCAGCTTCCGTCAATTCTGGGAAGTCTGAGAAGAAAAGGTCTGTCAATGGAACAATTTCGTCCACTGACTTCATTTGTGGTTTGTAGAGCTCCACCAATTTCTCAGCCTTGTCTGTTAGACGACCTGCTTCTTCAAGGAATGGTTTAGCCATTTCAAAGATGGTCGCAAGATCCGCATTCTTGATGTACTCATTGCTCATCCAGTCCATTTTCTTTTGGTCGAAAGCTGCTGGAGACTTGCTGAGACGGTTTTCATCAAAGAGCTGGATAAGTTCTTCGCGAGAGAAGATTTCGTCTTCCCCACCAGGGTTCCAACCAAGCAAAGCGATAAAGTTAAAGACTGCTTCTGGAAGGTAACCCTTCTTACGATAGTCTTCGATGAATTGAAGGGTGTTGGTGTCCCGTTTAGACAACTTCTTACCAGTTTCAGAATTGATGATCAAAGTCATGTGACCGAACTCTGGTGCTTCCCATCCAAGCGCTTCATAAACCATAAGTTGTTTTGGGGTGTTGGCAATGTGGTCGTCTCCACGGATGACGTGAGAGATTTGCATATCGTGGTCATCGATGACAACGGCAAAGTTATAAGTTGGGTAACCATCTTTCTTTTGGATAACCCAGTCACCACCGATATTGCCACCTTCAAACTCGATATCACCTTTGACCATGTCATGCCACTTGTAAATACCAGACTCATTCACTGCCAAACGAACAGTCGGGATAATCCCTGCAGCTTCACGTTCTGCAACGTAAGCTGCTTTTTCTTCTTCGCTCATACCAAGGTATTCGTTGATATAGCGAGGTGTTTCACCTGCAGCTTCTTGGCGTTCACGTTCTGCTGCTAACTCTTCTTCTGTCACATAAGACTTGTAGGCTTTTCCTTCCGCCAAGAGTTGGTCGATGTATGTTTGATAAAGTGGTAGCCGTTCTGATTGGCGGTAGTTTTCGTGCGTCTCAGGGCTTTCATCCCAGTCCATGCCCAACCAACGAAGGTTTTCAAGCTGTGAACATTCTCCGTCTTCAACGTGACGTTTGCGGTCCGTATCTTCGATACGGATGATAAAGGTTCCACCATGATGGCGCGCATACAAGTAGTTAAACAATGCGGTACGAGCATTTCCGATGTGTAGTAGTCCAGTTGGACTTGGTGCATAACGCACACGAATATCTTTTGCCATATTTCTCTCCTCTTATCTTGTTCGCTATTTCTAGCTCATTTTTCAATCGTTCCTATTATACCATAAAGAAAGCCGGACTGAAATGAATAAGTGGCCTTTCTAGCTTTTCTTCCTATATATAAGAAAAGAGAGTGGGACAGAAATCGGTCATTCGTTAGAATTCGATTTCGTCGTCCCACCTCCGCACAGTTGAGTAGGGCTGTAAAAGCTGATGAAATCAGCGTAGTAGAGCCCACTCAACCACTGCGTCTTGCTCGACAATCCAAAAAACAATTAAGAGGCTAGGACTTTTGTCCCAGCCTCCATATGATGATTGTTTCAATCTTAATAAATGAACACACCCTAAATGCTATGTGAAAAAGATAAAGTCTCTTGTGAGCATCGCTCCCTGCGACAATTTCCTTTTTTCACTTTGCATTTTACGGGCTTTGTATCTTAACTTAGTCTTTCTTCTAATTCAAAGTCGATTGGTAGGGTTTGTAAAAAGTGCTCCAACTCACGTTCCCAGTAGAACCATTCGTGCTTGCCTGGGCTGTGGGTATAGGTGACATCCAAGCCTAACTTTTCTAGTTCCTTGACTTCAAAATTATTGGCTTCATAAAGGAAATCCTGCTCCCCACACCAGATCCAGAGCTTGGTCTTCTTATCTGAAAATCCCTTAGCAGCAGTCTCTAGCGAATAGGGACTGGTCGTCCAATCCTCAATCTCTCCAAAAATTCCCTTCCAAAAAGCTGGTTGTTCCAAGTCATTGTTTTCAAAGTCTCTATCGTGAAAACTAAGTGCTCCAGAAAAACTAGCCGCATGAGAGAAACGATTTGTCTTGAGAGCCAAGAGCATCGATCCATAGCCACCCATGGATAGGCCCGCAATAAAGGTTTTCTCCCGTTTCTTAGTCATATTCGGGAAGAAGCGAGAAAGGGTCTCTGGCAATTCTTTCGCAATGGCCGTGTAGTAGTTGTAGCCATACTGTGTATCGGTGTAAAAGCCATTATTGGTGTTGGGTAGGACCACGATCAGATTGGTATTGCGCAGGATGCGCTCCACATTGGTCCGCTTCAACCAAGAGTGGTGATTCCCATTCATCCCGTGTAAGAGATAGAGAACCGGAATATCCGTATCTGCCGGATCTTCCACGCGCGATGCATCGGGATAAAGGACGGACACCCCCCACTCCATCTTCAAGGCTTCTGAATAATACTCAATCTGCATAACTGCCATTTGATTTCCTCTTTCTACTGTTAAAAACACTCGGCAAGCCTTCAACTGCCAAGCGTTTCCATTTCTTCCATTATTTCACTTCCATCACGACTGGTAGGATGGCTGGACGACGTTTGGTTTGTTCAAATAAGAACTTAGACAAGTTGTCGCGTACCAAACCTTTTAACTCACCCCAGTCAAAGCTATCTTGATTCAAATAATCTTCGACGCTTTGGTTGACCAATTCGCAACTTTCACGAAGAATATCCCGACTTTTCTTGACATAGACAAAACCACGAGTGTGCACGCGCGCTTTGGAAATAATTTTCTTCTCTTTGCGATTCACCGTGATCGCCACGATAAAGATCCCGTCTTCTGACAAGACCTTGCGGTCACGAAGGACGATATTGCCCACATCACCAATGGCATTCCCATCGATCATGACATCTCCCGCCGAGACGCTACCGGCAGGAACGAAGTCACCCTTTTCATACTCCATTACAGTTCCGCGTTTTGGAATAAAGATGTTTTCAGGCAAAATCCCGACTTCCATCGCCACTCGTGCATGAGCATCCAATTCACGGTATTCCCCTTGGATCGGGAAGAGATATTTAGGACGAAGAAGGTTGATTATCAACTGCAAGTCCCGTGCGTTTCCGTGACCAGATACGCGCAAGCTAGACGTGATCAATTTGACAACTCCACCTGCTTGGTAGATCATGTTTTCTACACGAGCTACCACTGCTTCTTTGGCAATCGATGGCGTTGTAACGATGTAGACCAAGTCTCCATCTTTGATTTCCACATAGCGGTGACGACCAATCGACATCTTGCGCAAACCATTGATCGGCTCACCCATTCGGCCTGTTTCCAAAATGATCAATTCATGATCCTCGAAACGACTCATTTCTTTTGGTTTGATCAAGAGTTTTTCATTAGCAAGAGACAATTTGTTCAAGCGAATGGCTGTGCGGACGATGTTTTCCACATCGAACCCTGTCAAGACCACCCGGCGACCAGTCTCAGCTGCAGCGTCAAAGACCTGCTGGATCCGAGAAAGGTTGCTGGCTACCGCCGCCACGATCACACGACCATCCCAGTCTGCGATCGTATCTAAGATAGCATCGCCTACTTCTTGCTCACTGGCAACTTGAATCTTGCTATCCGCATTAGCCGAATCACTCAAGAGGGCAAGGACACCTTCGCGTCCAATCTCAGCTAGACGAGCAAAGTCTGTCGCGTAGGACTCGCTGGCAGTTTGGTCAAATTTAAAGTCTCCCGTGTAGACGATATTGCCCTCAGGAGTGCCAATCACAATCCCGATACTTTCAGGGATGGAGTGGGTTGTTTGAAAGAAAGAGACGACGGCATCACCAAAATCAATCTCAGAATTCTGATCGATGACATGGAAGTCGTTGAATTTCTTCACACTGTCATTGCTTTTTACAAAAAGTTTAGCTAACTCAATGGTCAACTCTGTCCCGAATACAGGGACTTTCGCTTCCGCCAAAAGATAAGGCAAGGCCCCAATCGCATCCGCATGACCGTGGGTCAAGAAAACACCCGCAATACGGTCCTTGTTTTCAAATAGATAATCCATGTTGGGGATAACGACATCCACCCCAAGTTGCTCATTTTCTGGATACTTCAAACCTGCATCCAAGACAAAAATCGAATCGTTCACTTCGGCAACGTAGAGATTTTTCCCATTTTCTCGAACACCGCCAAGAGTGACTAATTTAATACTACTCACTGTTGTCTCCTTTAGTGTGATTATTTTAATACTTACGGTCCTTGGTCGCCCAAGTCGAATTACAGCTTTGCAAATACTTGCATATCCACTCTATTATACAATTTTTTTCTCTTTTTTTCAAAAAGCTTTCCACAGCAAAAAAGTCCTCTCATCTGAAGTAGATGAGAGGGCTTCTAGGCGCCTATTTTTAGGGGGAAAAGACCCTAAAGATGGTAATCTCCCCGTTTATTTTCAATGATCCGCATGGCTGCCTTGATCACATGAAACTTGCCTAATAATTCCTCTAGGCGCTTACTATTTCGCTCGCTCAATTGGCCGTTCTTGACCGCTTGGGACAGGCGATAAAAATCATCCAAGTCCTCCCCAATGTTTTCAAACAGTTCTTTGGCTTCCTTGAGTCGGTAGCGATTGACTAGGTGGTTCACATCTTTTTTGAAGGAAGCGACATTGCTTTCGTGAATGTCCGTATAAGCTTCCTCTTCTTCCTTAGATTCTTGGAAATTAACCGCCTTAAAACAGGTGATAAACTCCCGACTTTTGATATTGCAGACAAAGATGACGCCATCACTGGCTACATAGGCTTCTGTGTTGGCGGGTTGAACCACATTACTATCATAAGGAGAGAGGGAGGGGAGGTGTTGGTTGATCCACCTGTTCAGGTGCTGATCATCTACGCCAAAGCGCTCAAAAGCTCTTTGCCGAAAATGGTCACGGCAACTATATTCTTGCGCATACGACAATCCCATACTCTCACCTCCTCCTGAGTATCTTATAAAAATGGCCTCCAGTCTTACGGGACTAGAGGCCTGGTCTGCTTCACTGACTTGGTGCAATTAACCTTTTGGCTAACAAAACAATGTTTATGATGTTGATTTCATTTAATAGTATTTGTGTAAAATACCAGAGGTTTTCTTTGCTATCCCAAATCCAAATGATTAGTTTTCGACTGGACGCATTGAAGTTTGAAAACCTTTACAAAAAGCTTCTACCTACTATTTCCACGTTTTCTTATGTCTCCGGACAAACTAAGCAGGTTTGCCCGACCGTCCAACCGATCCGACACACACGACATGACTGCTCTTTTACGATAAGAGCATGAACAGATATCAGCAAAACAGGCCTAAAACGAAGTAACCTAAATTTTAACTCGATAAGGCATTGGTATCAATCCCTTCTTCATCTTTCTAACTATATTATACTCAGCTCCCTAAGCAATTGCAAGCGATTTCGGCTGAAACTAGTTCCTATTTTTATGCGGTTTTATAGATGATTTAAGAAAAAGAAAAGAGGATGGGACAAAAGTCCTAGCCTCTCAATTATTTTTGGATTGTCGAGCAAGACGCAGTGGTTGAGTGGGCTCTACTACGCTGATTTCATCAGCTTTTACAGCCCTACTCAACTGTGCGGAGGTGGGACGACGAAATCGAATTCTAACGAATTACCGATTTCTGTCCCACTCTCTAGCATGCAGACAAACTACTTCTACAGAAAACAATCTAAGTGATATCGCTTCTGTCCTATTCCCTATTTTGACTGTATCCGCTACGCCCTTTGTATCTTATTAAATGAACACGGGCTGCGGATTGTGTCAAAAAGATGAATCCTCCTAGAATCTGAAGATTCTGCGTCGTATTCCCTATTTTGACTGTATCCGCTACGCCCTTTGTATCTTATTCTTTCTCAAATAATTCATAGTAGTCTGCGATGGCCATTTGGGCTTTTTCTTCTTGATTGAGATCTTGGACGATATGTCCATCTTTCATCACAATCAAGCGATTTCCATATTTCAAAGCATCTTCCATATGGTGGGTGATCATAAGAGCCGTGAGGGCATCTTGTTTCACAAACTCATCCGTCAAGGTCATCAGAGCCTGGCTGGTTTTCGGATCCAAGGCTGCAGTGTGTTCATCTAATAGCAAAAGTTCTGGACGTTTTAGTGTCGCCATCAACAAGCTCAAAGCCTGACGTTGCCCCCCTGATAGAAACTCAACTGCTGTATCGATATGATTTTCCAAGCCATTGCCGATCTTAGCAAGAACTGTTTGAAACTCTTCTTTATAGCTTGCCAAGTGACGCGGAATCAAACCACGTTTTTCTCCACGAAACTTCGCTACCAAGAGATTTTCTGCCACTGTCATACGAGGCGCTGTTCCCATTTTAGGATCTTGAAAGACACGAGATAGGTACTTGGCTCTCTTCTCAGGAGAGTAGTTGGTCACATCTTCACCTAGAATATAGATCTTCCCGCTACTAACTGGAAGTGTCCCAGCAATGGTATTAAAGAGAGTTGATTTCCCAGCTCCATTGCCCCCTAAAATCGTGATAAAATCATGCTCTCGAATTTCCAAGGAGACATCATCCAGAATGACTTTTTCTTCATTCATCCCATTGCTCACAGCTTTGGTTACATTTTTTAATTCTACAATTGCTGTCATTTACTGAGTTTCGCTCCTTTCATGATTTTTCCCTTAAAGGTAGGAATCATCAGGCAGATAGCCAAGATCAAGGCACTGAAGATTCGGATATAGCTGGTATTGATGCCAAGCGCAATCACGGCCCAAATTAAAAATTGGTAGGCGATTGAACCGATTGCAATACTGAGCAAACGCTCTGTCAAGGTGACATTTGAAAAGAGAACCTCTCCAATAATGAGGCTGGCAAGCCCGATAACGATGACACCAATCCCTCGTGAAGCGTCCGCATAGCCTTCTTGTTGAGCCATCAGTGCACCAGAAAGAGCAATAATCCCATTTGAAATGACCAAGCCCATCAATTCCATCCGGTCGGTGTTGATCCCAAAGCTCTTGGCCATATCTGGATTGTCCCCTGTCGCAATATAGGCTTGACCCAAGCGTGTATCCAAGAAAAAGATCAAACCAAGGATCACAAGCGTTACGAAAATCAAGCCAATCAGAATCTCATTGAACCCACTGGCAAAAGGAAGAAATTCCTGAATTTTTTTATAGCCCAGAAGTCCCAAATTAGCCCGCTGCATGACAAAGAGAATAACCGAGTTACAAGACGTCATTACAAGGATCCCTGACAAGAGTGTGGGGATTCTTCCTTTTGTATAGAGAAGACCCGTCGCAAGTCCCGCCAAGCACCCTGCACCAATAGCAGCCAGCGTCGCAAGGAGTGGATTGACCCCTTTGGTAATCAAGGTCACCGCCACCGCTCCTCCAAGCGGGAAGGACCCTTCTGTCGTCATATCTGGAAAATCTAGAATTCGGAACGTCATAAAGATTCCTAACCCTAAAATGGCCCAAATCAAACCTTGTGAAACAATTGAATTAATCATAGTTTCTCCCTTCGATAATAGTAGTTTAATTGTATCACAAATATGGAGGAGAACCTATAGGAAATTGTTATCAATTCCCTTTTCATGCTTCATAAAAAAAAACCAAAAGGATGTGCCTTCTGGTTTTTAATCGTGATATTTTTTAAAGGATTAAAAGAAAATCTTAGTCTTCTTTTTTCTTTTGAGCAAGACAAAAGCCTGTTGCGATCACACCAAGCAAGCCAAGGCTCGTAAGAGCTGTTGCTGATTCTGTACCTGTGTGTGGCAATACTTCTTTCACCTTCACAACATCTGAGACCAAATTTTCTTCAACCTTTTGCTCTACCATTGGCGCAGGTGTATGGTAGCCAATAGTTGGTTTAGGCTCTGGCTTAGGTGTTGGTGTTGGTTGTGGTTCCGGTTGTGGTTCCGGTTGTGGTTCCGGTTGCGGCTCCGGTTGCGGCTCCGGTTGTGGTTCCGGTTGCGGCTCCGGTTGCGGTTCCGGTTGCGGCTCTTCTTTTGTAACAAGAATATTATTTTTATGCCATTCTACAGTTGGTTTTACAGTTTCTTTTAGCACCGGATCCTTTTCCAATTCAGGGGCGGTTGGTTTCACTGGTTGTTCAGGAACTTTTGGTTCTACCTTGTAAAGTGGACAAGCTGGCTGAAC
>NZ_CM002128.1:1596518-1618386 GCF_000448565.1 Streptococcus sp. HSISM1
GTTCCGGTTGTGGTTCCGGTTGTGGTTCCGGTTGCGGCTCCGGTTGCGGCTCCGGTTGTGGTTCCGGTTGCGGCTCCGGTTGCGGTTCCGGTTGCGGCTCTTCTTTTGTAACAAGAATATTATTTTTATGCCATTCTACAGTTGGTTTTACAGTTTCTTTTAGCACCGGATCCTTTTCCAATTCAGGGGCGGTTGGTTTCACTGGTTGTTCAGGAACTTTTGGTTCTACCTTGTAAAGTGGACAAGCTGGCTGAACAGGAACTTCCTTTTCAGCTGGAACGTCTTTGATTTCAGGTTTTTCAGGGGCGGTTGGAGCGGTTGGAGCGGTTGGTTTCACCGGTTCATCTCCTGGATCTTGTGGAAAGGCAACATTTGAATTGATTGAGAACCAATAGAGGGTTGCTTCATCCGTAGCATTCGCTCCCTTAGCAGTGAACTCAAGATGACCGTCTTTCAAGATAACTGCACCACCACCATAGTAGAGATACGGACTTTTGGGATCATCCCATCCCTTAGTTGAACTTGAAGGATCCGCATTAAAAGTTGCACCTTCGTTCATATACTGGTTTTGTTCCTTGGCAAATACTTCTTTTGTAATTGGATCTTGGTCAACACTAGAATTTGGCAATTTAATAAATTCTTTATTTCCAATATTTACAGACTCTACGTGAGGTGTATTTTGGTGTTTCATCCGTGGAGTATAGGTCAAAATCCCTGATCCCTCATCAACTGAATAAGTACCGACAATATCAGAATTATCCCCAAATTTATAGTCTTCTGTTCCGATAGAATGACCATTTCCTCCACCTGAAGCATTGACTGTCGTCACATCAAGGACAGTTTCTTCACTGACTGAGAAACCATTCCCATCCCAAGTTGCTTTTTGACCAACGATCTTCAATGGATTGTCAGCATCATTAAAGACTTGAGAGCTACCGAAGTTTGCATAGCCACGCTTCACAGCGACATCTGCTCCGTCAAGACTAGGGTTGCTACCATCTGAATAAGGATCCCAAGTTCCACGAACAGTGTTTCCATTGATATCTTTAGCTTCTACAAGAAGGGCGCGAGGTTTGTCATTTTCAACATAAGAAGCTCCATTCCAGTGGTTTAAGGAATTCAAAGCCAAAATGGCATTATGGTTAGCTAAATTAATCAATTGATCATTTTCATCATAAAATTCAACATCAACACCAACTGTGACGGGTTGGTCTGTGTCAGTTGAGCTTCCGATCGTCATTGTTACCGCTGGATCATTGTAAATTTGAACGATTCCTCGACCGTCATTAGATGGCAAGCTTTTCACTTCATACTTGTAGACCACTTTAGCGATACGCTTGATATCACGACCTTCTTTGATATTAGCTTGGCGAAGGCCCTTGTATGTGACGTCGAACTTATCTCCAACTTTGACGACTGCCCATTCAATTTCATTATCTGCATATGGGTTCGTTGTTGTCAAATCAGAATCTTGTAGGTTCTTGGTTCCATACATCTTGGTAGCTTTACCGTCCCCATACAAGCGAGATTGACCTTCTTTTGTCAAATACGTAGTAAGACCTATTGTTTGGTGGTAAAGCGTCGTTGTTTCCCCATCTGCCAACTCTTCTGGGAGGAAGGTCAAATCTTGTTTGTACTTCTCAGGGTTTCCACCACGCTCTTTAACCATCTTATTAAAGGCATCTTTAGCATCATCGTATTGCGCTTTTTTCTTCTTGTATAGTTCATTATCAATCAAGTACGCTGCTTGCGCTTCATCATAGAGACGCTTTTTCTCCTTGTAGTCAGCTAATTTGATATCGTAAGCCTTTTGGGCTAAATTGTTTTCTGTCTCAACGGCTTGTTTGGCTTTAACAGACTCAATATAAGCTTTAAAAGCAGTTCGGTATTCTTCAAAGGCTTTTTCATAAGCCGCTTTTGCAGCCTGATTATCTGCTAGGGCTACAGCATTTTCAGCCACTGCTTTTTCGTAAGCAGCTTGCTCTTTGTTATAGGTTTCAACTTCCTTGTCATAAGCTACCTGAGCCGCTGTATTTTTCGCATCTACGGCTGCTTTTTCCTTCTCATAAGTTGCTTGATTCGCTGCAACTTCTGCCTTATAGTCTGCTACAGTTTTATCCATAGCAATGGCTTGCTTCGCATAATCTTGCTCAGCGGTTTTTTCATCTGCTTGGGTCTTTGCTTCTGTTTCTGTAACTTCAAGTCCAGTAGTCGCTGCATCTGTTTTCGCAGTCTCCAAATAATCTGGTACAGCAACTTCTTTAGTCTCAGTTGTCGATCTTGTTGGAGTAGCCGTTGTTGAAGTGACTGTTGTAGTAGCTGAAGCAACTTCATCTGCAGAAACAGATGCAGCACCTGCTACTGCAAGAACCGTAGCGACTGCTACAGAACCAAAAGCGACTGACGTTTTACGCAAGGCATATTTGGTAGTCTTGCTATCTTTAATTAGTGACATATAATTCCTTCTAACCTCTTTTTCAAATTTATCCTTACAAAAATCAACACTTTAAACGCTAGTGTCGATTTTTGCAAAGAGATATTAACACTTACCCCCTTATGTGTCAATATTATTTTTTAATTTTTTTCACATCTCCATTTAAATTTTGCTTCTTTTTTGATAAAACTCCTTGTTTATAAAAGTTTTCTTTTTAGTTTTCTTCTATATATGTCAAACGTTTGATATCTGATTTTTGCCGGTTCATTTTTCTAAAAAAATTTTTTAACTTTATTTACAGAAATAAAAATAGAATAAACTGCAAAAATTCTTTTAGTAATAGGCTTTACAGCTTATGCAAACGTTTCTCCTTGTTCTGTTTTTATCACTAATTTGTACTATTTTTAAAATGCGGGGAAATTTTGTGTCAAACGTTTTTTAGTTTTTCATTTTTATGAATCAAAAACCCCTATTTAAGGCTATTTTATAATACTTCCATGAAAATTTTCAAACAGGCTTTCATTCTTAAATTGACACTATCTAGTGAAATGTCGTATACTTATTGGCATCGATAGAACAATTTACTTAAAACTGTTCAACGAACTATACAAACAGTATGTGGGGGAAAAAAATGAATCAACAAAAAAATAGTGTCTATGAAAAAGGGCACGGCTATTTTCGCAAGCGCAACAAGGCATTGGTCTCTATGATTACCCTTTTTGGAGCCTTGATGGTAAGCTCTGTTGCCATGGCTGACGAGGTCAACACCAATCCGACTTCTGAGATCCTAGCAACCGCTCAACCAGTAGCAACCAACACCAGTACTCCTACCACTACTAGTGAGGAAGTTGCTACGACGGAAGCAACTTCTTCTCCATCGGAATCAACACCAACTGTAACTGCCACTCAACCGGTCAGTGCAGCTCCAGCAACTACTTATAATACTCCAAAAATCACCAACGACGTCACCTTTGATAAAGCGACTTATAAAAGTGGGGAAGACATCCGCATTTCCATCAACAACTCTGAAGTAGTTTCTTCTGATGTCACTGTCTCTCATTTAAATCAGGTCATTTATGAAAAGAAAAACGTTGAAGGTAGCGAGCTGACAATTCCAAGTACGGTCTTTTCACCTAATGCTGGATTTATCGTTGATGTCCTTGGTAAGAAAGCAGATGGCTCCCAAGCCTTTCATAAGGCAGCGGGGCTTGCTGTTGAAGATGACTGGACGATCTACCCACGTTATGGGGTGGTTGCCGGCTCAAAAGACAATCACAACTCCATTACCAATGATCAGGTAGAAGGCTACAAGAATAGTATTGACCAATTGGCCAATATGCACATCAACAACTACTTCTTCTACGACGTTTACAATACACCTGCCAACCCATTCCCAGCAAATGTTGAACGTTTCACTCAAGACTGGGCAACTTTCTTGATTCCAAATAGCGAAACAGATCCTGACAAGCGCAAGTCCTACTTACCTGTCATCGATACAGAAGCAGTCAAAGAGCTAGTGGCTCATGTCCATTCAACTGGTGCCAAAGCCATGCTCTATAACATGATTTACGCGGTTTCCCTCGAAGAAGGGGTCCCAAATGAAGTGAAAAGTGCCATTGTTCGCAATCTACAAGACCATTTCAACTTTGGTAAAAAGGGTGATGTCACAGCGACTGATATCCAACAATTTCTCGATCCGGGTGATCCAAATTGGCAAAAATTTATCATTGAAGTCATGACCAAAGCCATGAAAGAAGGGAATTTTGATGGATGGCAAGGGGATACCATGGGCTCTAACTGGGTGGAAAAAGTCAGTGAACCTGGAAAAGGCTTCTCTTTGAGCGAACACTATCCAGAACTAGCCACAGCTGCAACAGAGGCCCTCAAAAAAGAAGGCTATGACTTCATGATCAACGATATCTCTACTGGAGATGCTAATCGACTAGGTAAGACCAATGTCTCTGCACCTTATGCGGAAGTTTGGGGAGATAGCATTGCCTATGACTCTACCTACCAAGCCTTGACGCGCCTTACCGAACGGATGCGTGATTTATACAAGGGGAAATCTCCTATCATCGCAGCCTATACCCATCGTGGTAAAAATGCATCAGCCCTCAGCAAAGACAACGAATTGCTGACAGATGCCATCATCGCAGCGAGCGGTGGTTACCATATGACGACTGCAGCCCTCAATACTTCTCAAGACGCCAAAGGTTTTGGGGTGATCCAAGCAGAATGGTATCTCAATCAAAACCTACCAGTCAATGCTGACTTTGCTAATGCAGAATTCAACTACCAAGAATTCATCGTTGCTTATCAAGAACTTCTCCGCGGGCGCGACACCTTGGCGCATGATACTCGTCGGATTGTAGACAATACAAATGTACTGGTGAACGGCAACTTCATCGGATCCAACCTGGATAATGCTGACGGGGTTCAACCTGGAACCGTTTATACCATTACAAAAGAAACCAAGACGGGTGATCGAATTGCTCACTTGATCAATTTGGTCGGCATTACCGAAAATAAATGGAACAGCGCTGTGAATACAACCGAAAAATTAACCAATATTCAAGCTTTTGTTCCACTCGGAAAAATCACAAAAGACCAAGCTGAACACGCCAGCATTTACTGGGCAACACCTGATGCTGTTGAAGGAAAATACAACATCAACCTCCGGGAAACAAGCGCGAATGTTTATTATGACGGAGGGGCTGGCCAATGGATGGCTGCTATCGATGTTCCTAGTCTAGATGTATGGGATATGCTCTACGTCAAACTCAATGAAGCCGCTCATGTTCTTTATCAAGACGAAAACGGAGTTGAGCTCGAGCGTTCCAGTGACTTGATTGGTCATACAGGTGAAAAGATCAACTACTCTACAAAAGAAACCATTGCCAACTATTTGAAGAAAGGCTATGAACTAGTAGAAAATGGCTTCGATGCAGACGGACAACCAAACTTTGACCGCGACGCCAACAACACAAACGAAGATGGCGTTCAAGAGTTTATTGTCCGCTTGGCACCAAAAATTGTGGAATTTTCTGCAACACAGCCCATCCAAGCAGGTAAAGTTGTTCCAGGAGATAGCGAGGGGCGTGTCTATCCAACTCCTCTAGCTCCAGCTGGTCAAACAACGGCTGATCTGAATCATTTATCTGAAACAGTGATCCGTACAGTGACCTATGTAACAGAGGATCAGGATGGATCTAACCGCCAGCCTGCAGGAATGGCCGATCAAACTGACAGCCTTCATTTCACTCGCAAGGGAACCATCAATTTGGTGACAGGCGAGACAAGTCTTGAAGACTGGACAGCTCAAGATGGCACAAGCTTTGCAGCTCTTGAAAATCCCGTCAAAAAAGGCTATGTTGTCGTAGCAGAAGAATCGACTGATGCCGTCTCTTCTGATCTTACAAAAGCAGGAGAACATACTGGCATTCATGCTGATGCAGCAGACATCACAGATACGGTCATCTATCGCCCAGTCGGTGCCTATAGGATCAGCTATGCTACTGGTAAAGAACCAGCCAATGCTCAAAAAGAGATCCCTTATCTAAATGATCTCACAAATCCAACCGCCATCGCGACTCCTACTACCATTCTTTCGTACGTGGAGGGATTAGAGCCAAAAGATGCTCGTGGACAAGTCTTAAACCTTGTGGATCCTCTTGACGAGACCAAAGGCTATCTTCTTCCAAGCCCTGATTCTCCAACAGCTGATACTGCTATTTCCTATGTCATCAGCAAAGGATCTGTCAGAGTACGATTCCTCACTGAGGGAGGCGACACTGATCTGCAAGAGGCGCAAGACCTCGCTACAGAGGTAGATTTCGGTACCAAGTACACCAGTGAGGCCCCAACAGAAATCACAAAAGATGGTCGTATCTACCATCTAGTTGGACACCGTGCTGATTCTGCTGATCCAAGTGGCACAGTCACTAAGGGGATGAAAACCGTCATCTATGATTACAAGTTAGCTACGGGAACGGTCATCGCGCGATTTGTCATCCAAGATACTAGCACTGAATTGCAACCGGAGCTTGCTGTTGCAACAAATGTGGACAATGGAACCCATTATGTTGCTAGCGCACCAGATGAGATCTCCTACAACGGCCACATCTACGAACGGATCGGTGCAGCTGAACAAACTGGGAAGGTAGAAGTTGGAACAACCATCTTGATCTTTGCCTACAAGGTCAAAGAACCCCCTACTCCACAACCATCCCCAGAAACAGAAAAAGAAGAAACAATCAGCCTTCTTCCTTCCGTGACAAAAGCAAACACGACTGATACTCATGAAGAAAAGGGATCAACACTTCTCTCTAACAAAGAAGAGGAGAAACCTCTTGAAACTACAAGCCAAAAAGAGGAACTCCCTGAAGTTATTCCTAACACCCCTCAAGAAGGAGCTCACCTACCTGCAACAGGTGAAGAAGCCTCTCTGCTAGCCCTACTTGGACTTGGCCTCTTAGCAGGTTTGTCCAGTCTTATCTCTTACAAAAAGAAACAAGATTAGATACCAAACACAAAGAAACTTCCTATGGAATTCTGTTCCAAGGAAGTTTTTTTATATTTATACAACTCATTCAGAGTCTAGATCCCTTTTATGAGGGTGACTGACGACAATAAGGGTGTGAAGTACTACCACTCCAAACCCTACTGTATTCCAATTCAAAGTGGATTCATTCCCCTTGTTGCCGGCAGTTTGAAAGATCAAATTGCTTTACTAGTATACTGTTTTCTCCACTTCAAGTCAATGGAAATTCTATGAAACTAGTAACAGAATGAAACGACTAATCGAATAATTTCTGAAACATTTCATAATATATATGCATGTTTTTACAAGCTAACGAAGAACTTTTTAATATGTCTACCTTACTGAATTCATTTCACTTCTGAGATCAACCCGGTGTCCACATCATACACTGCTCCTGAAATCACCACATCCTCTGGAATCAAAGGAGAAGCTTTTAAAAGCTCCATATCCTCGCGGACACTCTCCTCAATATCTTGAAACGGAAGGAAATCGCGATCTCCTACATCCACACCCAGTTCTTTCTTGAGATGCTGACGGAAACCTTCGTTTTCAAAGGTCTGTGCGCCACAGTCTGTATGGTGTAAGACCACAATTTCACGGGTTCCCATTTGCTGCTGCGAAATGACCAAGGAGCGGATCATGTCATCGGTCACGCGCCCTCCAGCATTCCGCAAAATATGGGCATCTCCAAGAGCCAGACCTAGTGCAGGCGCCACGTGAAGACGGGAATCCATACAGGTCACGATGGCGACTTGTGTTTTTGGCTTAATCGGAAGACGGAGGTCTCCATGTAGCGCCACATAAGCTTGGTTGGCTGTTAAAAAATTATCAAAATAAGACATGGTCTCTCCTTTATTCCTTTGAAATTCAAATCATCTATTATTTTACCACATCCGATCCTTTCTGTCAGGGGATACCTCCTGTCATCTGTCACATCTGAAAAAAGGGAGTGGGAAAGAACTCCAACTAATTAAAAAGAGTTCGTCTTCCCACCCCCGCACAGTTGATTAGGTCATCTTTGGAGATTGAAAAGCGAACAAAGATGCCAATCAACCACTGCGTCATGATGTTATTACTATCAAACATCAAAGACTGGACAGTTTTTTCCCAGCCTCTTTTCAACTATTAAAATACTTTCTTCAAGACTTCAGACAGTGTACTCACACCGACCACTTCGATCCCTGATGGTGTCGAAATCCCCGTCAGAGAGTTTTTCGGAACATAAATCTTGGTAAAACCGAGCTTGGCAGCTTCATTGATCCGTTGTTCGATCCGGTTGACCCGGCGAACTTCTCCTGTCAAGCCCAACTCTCCAACGAAACATTCCTGCGGGTTGGTTGGCTTGTCCTTGTAGCTCGAGGCAATGGCTACGGCTACGGCTAGGTCGATAGCTGGCTCATCCAACTTGACACCACCTGCAGACTTGAGGTAGGCATCCTGATTTTGAAGGAGCAAACCCGCTCGTTTTTCTAGCACTGCCATGATGAGACTGGCCCGATTGAAATCAAGCCCCGTTGTCGTCCGCTTGGCATTTCCAAACATAGTTGGCGTCACCAAGGCCTGCACTTCAGCTAGAATTGGACGCGTCCCTTCCATGGTGACCACGATGGACGAGCCAGTTGCGCCATCCAGGCGCTCTTCCAGAAAGACCTGACTAGGATTGAGAACCTCGACCAAGCCACCTGATTGCATTTCGAAGATACCGATCTCATTGGTCGAGCCAAAGCGGTTCTTGACCGCTCTCAGGATTCGGAAGGTGTGGTGGCGTTCCCCTCAAAATAGAGCACCGTATCCACCATGTGCTCCAGCATCCGAGGACCTGCTAAGGTTCCTTCCTTGGTCACATGCCCCACGATAAAGATGGCGATGTTATTGGTTTTGGCCAGCTGCATGAGCTCAGCCGTCACCTCACGCACCTGAGAGACTGATCCCTGCACCCCTGAAATCTCAGGAGACATAATGGTCTGAATCGAGTCGATGATCAGAAAATCTGGCTGGATGCGCTCTACCTCGGCTCTCACGCTCTGCATATTGGTTTCTGCATAGAGGTAAAACTCACTGTCAATATCCCCCAAACGCTCTGCCCGAAGTTTGATCTGCTGGGCCGACTCCTCCCCACTGACATAGAGAACCGTTCCCACTTGAGACAGTTGGGTTGATACTTGAAGGAGAAGGGTTGATTTCCCAATCCCTGGATCCCCACCGATGAGGACGAGACTTCCTGGGACCACTCCTCCACCGAGTACACGGTTGAATTCTTCCATCTCCGTCTTGGTCCGGTGAACATTGATAGAGGTTACGTCCGCCAATTTCATGGGTTTGGTCTTTTCACCCGTCAAGGATACCCGTGCATTCTTAACCTCAGCGACCTCAACTTCCTCAACAAAAGAAGACCAAGAACCACAGTTAGGACAGCGCCCTAGGTATTTGGGTGAATTATAGGCACAATTTTGACACACAAATGTCGTTTTTTTCTTTGCGATGATAAACCTCTTTCTAAATCTCTATCTCACACTCAATCACTTGGCAAAAATCAATCTTCTCATTTGACACAAACTGGCGCATGAGCATTCCGTGAGTTACAATGATAATAGTTTTATAATTTTTATATTTTTCCAAAGCTCTTAAAAAACGATGACGCATCTCTAGATCAGTTTCATAGCGATAAGGAGAATCTTCAGATAAACCTCCTTGATGTTTTAGATAATATTCATGAGCTACCAATACACTAGTTAAATCAGAGTTAGTGCCATCTAAGTCTGGACGCCACTCATGAAAAAACGGCTCCACAAATAAGTCCAATCCTGTTTCAACTGCTATATAATGTGCTGTTTCTAAAGCCCTCGTCACAGACGATGAAATAATAATCTCTGCCTTTCCAAAACATGCAGTTTTAGCAACCTCTTTTGCCAGACTGCGACCTTTTCCTGTCAATGGTGCTAAATCACGACCAAAACCACTATAGAGTTGCGGATTTTCAAGTTTATCAAGCATACTATAATCTGGCTCCCCGTGACGGACAAAGATAATCTTCATCTTAGTGCCCTGTTGACCCAAATCCACCAGTCCGCACGCCATCCGCCTCATCTCCATCTGCAATTAAGAAAGGAGCAAAGACAGCCTGAACCACACGTTCCCCGACTTCAAGGACGACTTCCTGGTCGGTAATATTTTTCATCTGAGCAAAGATATGACCTTCATTTCCAGGATTGCCGTAGTAGTCTCCATCGATAACCCCCACAGAGTTGATCAAGACCAGGCCTTTTTTGCGAGGGTTAGAGGAACGGTCGTAGAGATAGAGCACCTCACCCGCTTGCATATAGGCCTTGACCCCAGTTGGAACGAGGACGATCTCTCCTGGTGCAATCACTGTGCGCTCGGCTACCTTCAAATCATAGCCAGCCGCATGGGCCGTCTCCCGTTTTGGAAGCAAGTCCTGATTGGTATAGCTTGATACAAGTTCAAATCCACGAATTTTTGTCATCATGATTCCTCTTTCATTCTAAATAGTTTCTATCTCTTCTATTATACCATCACTTTGCCCTAGCGTCTCTCCTATACTACTATTCGTATTTTTTTAGTTTTTTTGGAAAATTATTGACAGTTTCGTGTATGCTTTCTGAAAATTATAGTAAGTAAATGAAAATATATTTTATTATATGATTTATGCCAAAAATCGCCCTTTAAAGCTTGAAGCTACTCATCATTTTTGCTATAATTCCCTTTGTAGGGAATAATTTTAAAACTAAAATATTTTTCTTACTAAAACAAATATATGGAGGTCTTTCTCAAGATTCAATTTGGAAACTTGAGATCTTACGGAGCGGATACAGATCTCGACCAGTTTGACCATATTGTATAGTGGGAATAGGATTTTATGAAAAAAGGGGTAGATAAAATGGATAAGAAAAAAATGTCAAAATTTTTGCATTTATCCTTGCTTTATTAACGGTTCTCTTCACTCTTAGCCTGACCAAAACATCAGCCGAGACACCCGGAGTAACCGTTACTGGTAAATTCGTGGATACGATTTCAAATATCAAAGTATCCAACAATGAAGGAGGAGATCTCAACTGGGACTTACAACAGTGGGCAACCTTCCGAATCAACGCTGATTTTGATTTGTCTGGAAAAAATGTTAAAGCAGGAGATTCAACTGTAGTTACTGTTCCAGATGCTTTGATGATTACTTCAAGTTCGTTTCCAATTAGAGATTTAAATACAAATGAAGTTATCGCAAATGCTAAAGTAAACCCAGATAATAAATCCATTACAATTACCTATACGGATTATGTTGAAAAACACTCCGATACAAGCGGATCATTCTTCTTTTACGCTCGTATTGATTTCAAAAAACACCCTCAAAAAGGTGAGGTTCCAGTAGAAATCACCATTAACAACGAAACAAAATTTGCTGGTAAAGTTTCATTTACTGGTGTCGGCGACGGAAATCCAAGACTTTTAACAAAGACTAGTTGGGTAAACGCAGGGGACCAAAGGGAAATTCAATACACGATTTCTGTCAATCGTACAAAGCAAAATATTAAGAATGCCACACTCGAAGATCACTTACAATTTACGAATGCTTCATACGTAAAAGATAGCATTAAAATTATTAAAGGTAAATTCTCTTTTGATGCTGGTGAATGGGTATTCTCTGATAGAGTTGATGTAACAGACCAACATAAGATTACAATTAGCGAAGATGGTCGATCATTTGTTATCGATTTAGGTGATGTTACTGAAAATGACCAATATCGTATTGCTTATAATGTTCGTTTAAATTATGACCCTGCCGACGGAGAGGTTTTGAGAAATGAAGCAACTCTTAAAGGTATAGGTATTGAAACCAAAATATAACGAATGCTGCAGCCGTTCAAATTCCTGGTGGTGCTGGTCTTGGTTATGTTTACTCAATCAATATCCATAAAGTAGACGATGCAAATCAACCTCTTAAAGGTGCTAAGTTTAGAGTTGTTCGTCAAGCTAATAATCAAGTCATTGGTGAGTTTGAATCAGACGAAAATGGAAATATTGCTGTTGGAAAACTCTTAAAAGATAAATATATCTTAACTGAAATTGAAGCCCCTTCAGGTCATATCATCAAAGAAGCCGATACTGTGGTTAATGTTGAAGATTTTGGAGCAGATCATTCGGTAACCAAAACAATTATTAATCCGAAAGATAAGCCAAAAGAAACAAAAGCTACCATCGAACTTGATAAAGCTCTTACCGGTCGTGATCTAAAAGACGGTGAGTTTAGCTTTGAATTGTACGAGGGTGCAACTAAGCTTCAAACTGTTACCAATAAAAACGGCAAGGTCACATTTGATCCGATTTCTTATAAGGAAGCAGGAGAACACACTTACACTGTAAAAGAAGTTGTTGGAAATACACCAGGTATCACCTATGATACAACTGAAAAACAAGTGACCGTGAAGGTTACACAAGACGGGCAAGCTCTAAAAGCTGATCTTGTCTATCCAGAGAATAAAACATTTAACAACACTTATACGGCTCCTCAACCAGCAAAAGCTAAAATTTCAGCTAGCAAGATTTTAGAAGGTGCTGAATTGAAGAATGGCGAATTCAATTTCCAATTGTTGGATGAAACCGGAAAAGTTCTTCAAACAAAACAAAATGCTGCAGATGGTACGGTAACCTTTGATGACATTTCATATTCATCAGAGGACGCAGGAAAAACTTTCCACTACACGATCAAAGAAGTCATTCCTGAAAGCAAAACAAAAGGAATGACCTACGATGAAGGAAGTATTGATGCGACCGTAACTGTCACAAAAGATGATGCAAGCAATACACTCAAAGCTTCTGTGGCATATGGTGATAAGAAGTCATTCACTAACAAATTGGTAACAACTTCCATTCCACCAACTCCTCCGACGGTTGACAAACCTGAATTGAAACTCTACAGCATCCAATTGCACAAAGTGAATCAAGAAGGGAAAGCTCTTGCAGGTGCTGTATTTGGTCTCTTTGAAGCCGATGGTACGACTCCTGTAGCAAACCCTTATGGAGAAGGACAAGCAACTGCTACTTCATCAGATGAAGAAGGTAAGAAAGGTCTTGTAACCTTTATAGGATTAGAAGCAAAAGATTATGTGGTGAAAGAACTTACTGCTCCAGAAGGATATCAACTATCAACAGATGTGATTAAAGTTTCTACTAGCGAGTTGAAAGCTGCGACTAACCTCGTCGTAGACAAAGGAACAGTGGTCAACAAACCATTCACTTCAATTCCACCAACTCCTCCGACTGTTGACAAACCTGAATTGAAACTCTACAGCATCCAATTGCACAAAGTGAACCAAGAAGGAAAAGCTCTTGTTGGTGCCGTATTCGGTCTCTTTGAAGCCGATGGTACGACTCCTGTAGCGAACCCTTATGGTGAAGGTCAAGCGACTGCAACTTCTGATGCGAATGGTCTTGTAACCTTTACAGGATTAGAAGCAAAAGATTATGTAGTAAGAGAACTTACAGCTCCAGACGGTTACCAATTATCAGATGAAGTCATCAAGATCGCAGCTAGTGATTTGGTTGCTTCAAACAATGTAGTGGATAAAGGAAATGTCGTTAACAAACCGTTCACTTCAATTCCACCAACTCCTCCAACTGTTGACAAACCTGAATTAAAACTCTACAACATTCAATTGCACAAGGTAAGTGAAGAAGGTAAAGGTCTTCTAGGAGCGGTATTTGGACTCTATGAGGCAGATGGTACAACTCCAGTCGCTAACCCTTATGGTGAAGGTCAAGCGACTGCTACTTCAGATGAGAATGGTCTCGTAACTTTCATTGGATTTGAAGCAAAAGATTATGTCATCAAGGAATTGACAGCTCCAACTGGATACCAATTGTTAACGAATCCTATCACAGTTTCAGCTAGTGATTTTACCCAAGCTAAAGATTTGGTCGTTGATAAAGGGAATGTAGTAAATAATAAAATTCCACCATATACTCCACCATATACTCCGCCATATACCCCACCAACTCCACCAACTACTCCACCAACTACTCCTTCAACACCTCCAACGCCTTCAACCGACAAACCGAAAGGAAATCAACCTTCTGGTAAACAATCAAAAGAAGGTAAAAAACAAAGTCTTCCTTCTACTGGTGAGACAGTAAGTGCTGGATTTATTACAGCAGGTCTTGTCCTTGCAAGTGCTGGAAGCATGCTCGTTGCTAAAAAACGCCACGAATAAGTTCTTAAAACAGGTCTATCTAGCAATGCTAGATAGACCTGTTTTTTATTAATGATTATCCTATTTTTTCATCGTATTACCAGCGTTTTGTCTATATTTTCTTAGAAACACAAAGAGAGATTGGCTCAAGTCCAACCTCTAACTTCATTATAATTCCTGTAATAAATAACGGAAGAGTTCTAAATTTCCTTTTTCTTCATTGACCAAGTATTCTGGATGCCACTGCAAGCCCATAATCCGATGGCCGTCTACCGCTTCAATCGCTTCGATGGTGTGATCGCGCGGATCAAAGGCGGTCGCACGAAAATTTGGTGCAAGATCCTTGATACTTTGACGGTGAACGGAATTGATCCGACTGGCCTGACCAAAGAGTTGCTCCACCACACTACCTTTTTTAGTCTCGATAGAATGGGAAGTCCCAAACGGAAGTCCTTGCCAATGTCCTTCGATCTCTTGGTTGAGTGTTCCTCCAAAAGCCACATTGATCAACTGAACCCCACGGCAGATTCCTAGAACCGGTTTGTTTTGACGAACTGCTTCCTTCAGTAGGGCAAGCTCAAATTGATCGCGTTCGATATTGTAATCATCGCTTTCGATGGTTTTTTCTTCGCCATAGAGACTAGGATCGACATTTTGGCCTCCACTTAAGATCAATTTGTCAATCGTTTCAACATAGTCCTTAACCAAGGAAGGGTCTCCCATCGGAATGACCATTGGAAGTCCACCTGCTTGACGGATCCCTTCCGCAAATTGACTAGACACGGAGGAATGAAGGTTTTTCCCTTCCGGGTCCACCGGACAGAGATTAGCGGATACTCCAACAATTGTTCTGCACATATTCATTCCTCCTTCATTTTAACTACTACTTATCTTACCACCCATTAGTGATAGTGTCTAATATGTATTTTTTAAAACCGTGATAGATTTTATTTATCACCCTCACCTTCCTCACAAAACAATTGATGATCATACAAGTTTTTTTACCTATATTATGTTAAAATAGAGAGGAAAATAGAATCGTCCTTCAAGGCACACATTAGGCCGTTTCGAAGGCGCAAGCGCTAGATTCCTAGCCTTGTTGAAAAAATAGACATAGAAATGGAAGATACAATGGAAAAACAAACCGTTGCAGTATTGGGTCCTGGTTCATGGGGAACAGCCCTTTCACAAGTCCTCAATGATAACGGCCATGAAGTCCGTCTCTGGGGAAATATCCAAGAACAAATCGATGAAATTAATACCACTCATACCAATCAACGCTATTTCAAAGACATCGTTATTAGCGAAGAGATTACTGCTACGACCGATCTGAAAGCTGCTTTGGACGGTGTGGATGCTATCCTTTTTGTCGTTCCTACAAAGGTGACCCGCTTGGTCGCTAAACAAGTCGCTGAAACACTGGATCACCCTGTCACAGTCATGCATGCTTCTAAGGGATTAGAACCTGGTACACACGATCGGATTTCTCAAATCCTCGAAGAAGAAATCCCTGCCTCTCTTCGCAGTGAGGTAGTGGTCGTTTCTGGACCGAGTCACGCGGAAGAAACCATCGTACGGGACATCACCCTCATTACAGCAGCCTCAAAAGATTTAGAAGCTGCACGCTATGTTCAAGAACTCTTTAGCAATCACTACTTCCGCCTCTATACCAATACAGATGTCATCGGAGTGGAAACTGCTGGAGCCTTGAAGAATATCATCGCAGTCGGAGCTGGAGCCCTGCACGGTCTTGGTTATGGGGACAATGCCAAAGCAGCTATCATCACGCGCGGTCTCGCTGAAATCACGCGCCTTGGCGTTAAGCTCGGAGCTAGCCCATTGACTTATAGTGGTTTGTCTGGGGTCGGTGACTTGATCGTTACTGGTACTTCTGTCCACTCTCGCAACTGGCGAGCTGGGGATGCTCTCGGACGTGGCGAAAAATTGGAAGATATCGAAGCCAACATGGGCATGATCATCGAAGGGATCTCTACGACCAAAGTCGCCCACGAGCTGGCCCAAGAACTGGATGTCTACATGCCGATTACACAAGCCATTTACCAAGTCATTTATGAAGAGAAAGATATCCGCGAAGCCATCCACCACATGATGAGCAATGAATTTAAAGAAGAAAATGAGTGGAAATAAGTCAACCACCCTATCATCAATCCTACCTTTTAGAAAGGAAACTATATGACTAAAGTTAGAAAAGCAGTCATTCCTGCGGCTGGTTTGGGGACACGCTTCCTCCCAGCTACCAAAGCTTTGGCAAAGGAAATGTTGCCAATCGTTGACAAACCTACGATCCAATTTATCGTAGAAGAGGCTCTGAAATCTGGGATTGAAGAAATCCTTGTCGTAACAGGGAAGGCCAAACGTTCGATTGAAGACCATTTCGATTCTAACTTCGAATTGGAATACAATCTCGAGCAAAAAGGCAAGACTGACTTACTCAAGTTGGTCAATGATACAACAGCGATCAATCTTCATTTCATCCGCCAAAGTCACCCTCGAGGTTTAGGGGACGCTGTTCTTCAAGCCAAGGCCTTTGTTGGAAACGAGCCTTTTGTCGTTATGTTGGGAGATGACCTCATGGACATCACTAATGATGATGCCTTGCCATTGACCAAACAATTGATGAACGACTACGATGAAACCCATGCGTCAACCATCGCTGTGATGGAAGTCCCTCACGAAGAGGTTTCTTCTTACGGTGTGATTGCACCTCAAGGCGAAGGTATTAACGGTCTTTATAGCGTTGAAACGTTTGTCGAAAAACCAAACCCAGAGGACGCTCCAAGTGATCTCGCTATTATCGGACGCTACCTCTTGACTCCTGAAATCTTTGATATTCTTGCAAATCAAGAACCAGGTGCCGGCAATGAAATTCAATTGACGGATGCGATCGACACCCTCAATAAGACCCAACGAGTCTTTGCCCGTGAATTTAAAGGCCAGCGCTACGATGTGGGTGATAAATTCGGCTTCATGAAAACTTCGATTGACTATGCCTTGAAACACCCTCAAGTCAAAGATGATCTCAAACAATATATTATCGACCTTGGAAAAAAATTAGAAGCATCTGAACAAACTGCAGACTAAAAAAGAAGGAAGAGAGATTTCATTCTCACTTCCTTTTTTGTTGTATCTTATAAACTGTATCGTTTAATGGGTTCTACGTTTTTCGATGTAGTAGCCAAATCCAAAAACTGTCAAAAGAACTCCGCCTACCATCGTCGCGATTGAGATACTTTGTCCGGTTGATGGTAATTTTTTCTCACCTTTCTTCTCTTCAATTTTTGCTGCAGATTTATAAACTACACCATAAGTTGAGAAATGAGAGGTTGTAAATGTTACGGCTGACTTTTCTTCATTTAGTTGGAATTGGAAGGATTCCAATTGACCATTTTCACCGATACCATAAACTGCTTCTACTTCTTTTTGCCCATTGACTGGAATGGTCACAACCGTTGGACTAATTTGATGTATAGGATTATTTTGGTTCGATAATTGAATATTATATGCCTTGTAATCTTTACCAGCTAGTTCTTTGACATCTTTCAAAACTTCAACAAGAAGACTATAGCCACCTTGAGCAAAATCAGGGTTTTGCAAGACGATACCTGTTGCCTGGTCTACTAAAATATATGAATTTGTTGGTAAAACTGGGCGACCAACGGTACTAACACTGTTACTATTTGTAGGAACAATAGTAGTTGTATTACTTGGTGTTGTTTCTTCCTTGCTTGGTTCTGTACTTGCTTCAGTGCTTGGCTTCGTTTCTTCCTTGCTCGGTTCTGTACTTGCTTCGGTGCTTGGCTTCGTTTCTTCCTTGCTTGGTTCTGTACTTGACTCAGTGCTTGGCTTCGTTTCTTCCTTGCTTGGTTCTGTACTTGACTCAGTGCTTGGCTTCGTTTCTTCCTTGCTTGGTTCTGTACTTGACTCTTTGCTTGGCTTCGTTTCTTCCTTGCTTGGTTCTGTACTTGACTCTGTGCTTGGCTTCGTTTCTTCCTTGCTTGGTTCTGTACTTGACTCTGTGCTTGGCTTCGTTTCTTCCTTGCTTGGTTCTGTACTTGACTCTGTGCTTGGCTTTGTTTCTTCCTTGCTTGGCTCGGTACTTGATTCTGTTGGATCCTTGTAGTCATCTGGTAAAGATGCACGGTATGGATCATCTGTACGACCTGCTTCTTTAAGAGTTGCAGATAATTCAGACTCATATTGCTTGAATTGTTTGAAGAGACGTTCAGACCGAGCTAAAGCATCCTCAGTCACTTTATCTTCAACTGCTTTTGCTGCAGCTTCATCAGCTTTCAAGGCTGCATATTTGCTATCACTAACCTTCTGTTCAATGATCAATTGTTCTTCGAGAGCTTTCCAGTGATTTTGAATCGATTTTCCAAAGAGGTCTTGATTATTGATTGCCATCTGGTCAATATGCCATACTGTCCAATACCATGAATTCGGATCATAGGTAGCAGTTTGAGGTTTGAAAGCTTTATAGGTATCTTTTACATTTCCATAGAATGGAACATAAGGAGTATTCCGTGAAGGTCCCATTCCGAGCCATACAGTTCCACCAAATGATTTTGGAAGGTTTGGATTGATTTGGTAGACATGGGCATCGATGACGTTTTCGTTCCCTAAAGCATACTTGTATTGGTCTTTCCGAACAGTATCGTTGCTACCATTATCCCCTTGTTTCTTGACACCAATTTGATCATCTGGAACAAAACGACCATTTAAGTGTTCAAAACGGTTGCGTTGCAATGCAAAAGCATCTTCCAAAGTAAATTTCTTGTTTGGATCTGTTGGTGAGCGGAAGAGTTCATATTCATCATCTTCATAAGTCACTTTTGAGTTTGGATCCAAAAGAGTGATTCCTGCGTAAGTACGTGAACGGTCTCCTTCAGCATATTTTTCTGGTCCATAAGATTTAGCAATATGGAAGTTCCCATCTTTGTCTGTCTTGTAGTTACCAGATTCTTTAGCTACCTTTTCGACATCTTTCGAAGCGATCACGTTTTCCTTATCATTCAAATCCACATGACCAAGGTAGTAGGTATTTGCAAAGACTGCATATTTGTCCTCTGGGACTTTTACCGCTACATATTGGTGTCCAGAAAGAATTTCCATATACCAAGTTTCATTTTGGTCTGCAAAAACGACAACATTCCCTTCTGCCGATCCTTTTTCTTCAATGACTTTAGCTAGGAATTCAACCCCTTCACGAGCAGACTTAACGCGTGGTAACACTACGTCCAACATAGCAGCTTCTGGAATTCCGTTTTCTGTCAACGGGTCAGTCTTCAAGACTTTTTTGTTTGGAATTGCTGTAACAGTTGAGGTCATAGAAACACCGGCTTCGTTAAATCCGTGTTCACCAAAAGCACCGTTACTACCATCTCCACGAGCAGAGTCATAAGTCGCTGTGTATTTCATTTCACTAGCAGCATGTGGATAGGTAAAACCATTGGATTCGTCTTCCAGTTGATCCCCTTCCTTATAATTCTTCGCATCAACAACCACATAATTCTTGTTGTGCTTGCCACCATTTGGATAGTAAGGGTAATCTTCTGTCCGACCAAAGAGAGTAGTCCCATCCTTGGTCAATTGCCGACCAATGATAAAGCCACAACAGGCTTGAACGGCTTGAACTGGTAGGAGCAAAAATGTCATTGCTACCAATGAAAGTTTAAACAACCATTTCTTCATGGCAAATCTCCTTTTCGAATACTCCTTTTAGTAAAAAAGGATAGCATTACCGATTTTTTATACCTCCAGTTTACATCTTTTCATTCATTTTTGCAAACGCTTACCAGGCTTGTTTTTATTCTATTTTTTCCTAAATTATCTTTCTATCAACTCATTTCTATGTAAATTATATATATTTATTGAGATTTCAAACAATTTTCTGTTAGTTTACGATTGCGCTACATTTTTTAGGAAAAAAAGAGAGTCGGACAGAAATCGGTAATTCGTTAGAATTCGATTTCGTCGTCCCACCTCCGCACAGTTGAGTAGGGCTGTAAAAGCTGATGAAATCAGCGTAGTAGAACCCACTCAACCACTGCGTCTTGCTCGACAATCCAAAAACAATTAAGAGGCTAGGACTTTTGTCCTAGCCTCTTCTTAAAATAGATTCAAGATTTTACCTAAGAAATAAAGCAAAAGCAAGAGATAAGATAGGGCCGCACTCATCTGATAGGTTCGGTTCATAAAGCGAGCTTCCCCTCTTACCGGAAAGACATAAGCCAACATGACCCCAGCTACTAAGCCACCGATGTGCCCCGCCATACTGATCCCTGGCATGAAGCTAAAGATCAAATTGACCACAATCAAGCTGGTATAGGACTGACTCAAGTGGCGAATATAGGGACTTTGGACAATAAAGCGCAGAGCACCAATGGTCCCAAACAGTCCAAAGAGGGCTGTAGAAGCTCCTGCTGCAATCACATCTGGCGTAAAAATAGCAACAAAGACATTGCCCATCATGCCTGATAAGAGATAGAGAGCTAAGAAAGCCTTGGAACCAAAGAGATCTTCTGCCAAACGTCCCAAGTAATAGAGGGTAATCATATTGAGCACAAAATGTTCTAGGCCGATATGAACAAATGTAGCTGTCACTATTCGCCATAATTGGCTAGGATCGACTTTCACAACCTCTCCAATAATACCACCGCTATAGTAAACAGCAGCACCCGTTTGGTAGTCACTTCCAAATCGGATAAACATGGAAAGAAAGACTGCCGTTGTGACGAGCAATAAGATGCTGGTCACAGGATAACGACGATCAAAGAGCAACTTCATAGACTAGCACCTCCTGAACTGCCTGATCAAACGTATCTGGCTGGAACTCCTTCTGCTGGATGGAATAAATCGTACTAACCGTTTTTCCAGTAAAATCTGCTAAATAACGATCATAATAGCCACCACCATAGCCAATTCGGTAGCCTTTTGACTGGAAGACCACGCCTGGTACATGGATCAGATCAATCTCTGACTTATCCACAACCCTTCCTTTTTCATTGGGCTCCAACAAACCAAAGCGTGTCTTTTCTAAAATGTCAGGATCGTATTCCACAAATTCCATCCGCCCTTGTGGATAGGTACGGGGAACACAGACGCGTTTTCCAAGTTGAAGAGCAGCTTGGATCAAGCCAGCTGTGGAAACTTCATGGCCAAAAGACAGATAGGTCGCAAGGGTCTTTGCCTCCTGAAAAGCTGGTAACTCCAAGAGGCGCTGAGTCAGTTCTTCATCTGCTTGAGTTTTTACGGATTCTGGCAACTGTTTCATGGCTGCAATGGTTTCTTTTCGTAGTGTTTTCTTCATTCCCTACTCCTTTTGTCTAGCTTTAATTGTATCATTTTTTAGGAAAGATCCGAACAGTTTTTATACAACAAAGAAAAAATCCAACTCCAGACGGAGTTGAATCATTCCTTTATTGGTTGGCTTTCATTTTCAAAAATTTACCAATGTTTT
This sequence comes from Streptococcus sp. HSISM1, assembly GCF_000448565.1. Lineage (GTDB taxonomy): Bacteria > Bacillota > Bacilli > Lactobacillales > Streptococcaceae > Streptococcus. Next base: position 1,618,175 of record NZ_CM002128.1, read on the forward strand.
CCACAGCAAAGGGAAGGGCTGCTTCATTTGGGCTCATCTTCGGATGGTGCAAGGCATAAGGGGTATCAATCCCCAACCAGAACATGACTCCAGGGACCTTGCTCAAGAGAAAACCAAAGTCTTCTCCTGTCATCGCAGGCAGAATATCAATCAGGTTCACGTCTTCCTCAGCTGTGAAAAAGTTCATGAGTTCTTTGGCCAATTCTGGTTCG
>NZ_CM002128.1:1619173-1623026 GCF_000448565.1 Streptococcus sp. HSISM1
CTAATGGTTTCTTTTCGTAGTGTTTTCTTCATTCCCTACTCCTTTTGTCTAGCTTTAATTGTATCATTTTTTAGGAAAGATCCGAACAGTTTTTATACAACAAAGAAAAAATCCAACTCCAGACGGAGTTGAATCATTCCTTTATTGGTTGGCTTTCATTTTCAAAAATTTACCAATGTTTTCCACAGCAAAGGGAAGGGCTGCTTCATTTGGGCTCATCTTCGGATGGTGCAAGGCATAAGGGGTATCAATCCCCAACCAGAACATGACTCCAGGGACCTTGCTCAAGAGAAAACCAAAGTCTTCTCCTGTCATCGCAGGCAGAATATCAATCAGGTTCACGTCTTCCTCAGCTGTGAAAAAGTTCATGAGTTCTTTGGCCAATTCTGGTTCGTTTTCCACAGGCAGGTAGCCCCCTTGCTTGAGTTCCAGATCCAATTTCACATCAAAGGCGGCTGCAACTCCTTCTGCAATGGCTTTGACCCGTTTTTGAGTCAAAAGATTCATCTCCATGGTCAAGGTCCGAATAGTCCCATGAAGGAAGGCTGTCTCAGCAATCACATTATTGGTTGTTCCTGCATGCATGGAACCAAAGGTCACCACAGCCCCTTCAATCGGATCGACATTTCGACTCACGACCGATTGGACTTGGGTAATGAAGTAAGAGGCTGCTACAAGAGCGTCATTGGCCTCATGTGGAAAGGCGGCATGCCCTCCCTTTCCTGTAAAGGTGATCTTGACTTCACAGGTCCCTGCAAAAAGAGTACCCGTATTGGTCGCAATGTCCCCCACCTTCAAATCAGGGCGTACATGCAGACCATAAAATTCGTCAGGGAGCCAGTCGCCAAAAGCATTGTCCTTATACATGAGCATCCCACCAGCTTCGTTTTCTTCAGCTGGTTGGAAGAGAAAGAGCAGGTTATTTTTTGGTTGCACTTGAACCAGTTGATCCAAAAGCCCAAGAGCTGTCGTCATGTGCATATCATGACCACAAGCATGCATCCGTCCTTCGTGCTTGGAGGCAAAATCAAGGCCCGTTTGTTCCACAATCGGTAAGCCATCGATATCCGTCCGCCAACCAATAGTTTTTTCAGGAGCAGACCCATGGAGATAAACCAGGATCCCGGTCCGCCAAGTCCGTTGCTCGACAAAGTCCTTGCCCGCTGTGATCTCTGCGATTCGCTCTAAGAGGTAGGCTTGGGTTTCAAATTCTTCCAGGCCAATTTCAGGAATTTGATGAAGATCTCGTCTGATTTTGATTAAGTCCAATGTCATAGTTGTCTTCTTTCTATTAGATTAGAATAGAGGCCTTACGGCCTCTATATTTCATATCTTATAAATTACGCAAGGCGTCTTCCAATGCTGTTTTTTGTTGTGTTTTTTCATCAATTTCCTTGATGATACGAGCTGGAACACCAGCTACAACCACATTTTCAGGGACATCTTGAGTAACAATAGCGCCAGCGGCAACGACTGAACCGTTCCCTACTTGAACCCCTTCAATCACAACTGCATTGGCACCGACCAAGACATTATCACCGATCCGAACAGGCTCAGCAGAAGCTGGCTCAATGACACCCGCAAGAACGGCACCTGCACCGATGTGGCTGTTTTTACCAACAGTAGCACGACCACCAAGGATAGCACCCATATCAATCATGGTTCCTGCACCGATTTCAGCACCGATATTGATGACAGCACCCATCATCACGACAGCATTATCTTCGATGGTCACTTGGTCACGAATAATAGCACCTGGTTCGATACGCGCATTTAGATAGCGCTTATCCAGCAGGGGAACAGCTGAATTACGGCCATCTTGTTCCACCACATAATCCTTGTTCTCTGTCAAGTTGGCAAGAAGGGGCTCGATATCTTTCCAGTCACCGAACAAAACATTGCCAAGTTTCATAACACAAGCAGGAACATCCGTTGCCAATTCCCCTTCAAAGGTTACTTTCACATTTGTTTTCTTTTCTGCATTTCCAATAAAAGCGATAATTTCTTGTGCAGACATTTTTTGTGCAGTCATGAGATTCTCCATTCATTTCAATTAAAGGTATCCATATTATATCACAATCCTAGTGTGATGAACACCTAAGGCGACGTGGAAGTTGATGTCGCTGGATCTTCTAGACCCCTGATTTCACTGATAGTCCGATTCCCTCCAAAGTGAATAATGACGGAGCGCGAATCAGAAAGCTTATAGTAAAAGGTTAAGAAGGACTCTGAACTCATCATACTCGTCCAAGAAACACTGCTAGGAATTCCTACTGTATTCACAAGATCTGTATAGCTGGTTCTGACTGTAATATTCGCAAAATCTTCTTTGTTCAAACTGCCGTTTTTATTGGCCAATCGGTCACTGTTTAAGTTTTCAAAATCAAGAGAAGATAAACGGTCAACACCAATTTTTGAAAGTAAAACGGTTACGGAAGAAGGGGACCCTTCAGATCCATAATCCAATTGCGTCATAAAAGGACTGACACCACCTTCTTGGTAGGTTTCTTCCCCACTACTAGCCTTCCCCAGTACAGCTACCACATCCTGTGGAGACAGAGAAGTTGAAGAGTAACGTCCTTGATCCCCCTCACTTAAACCAGGAATCAGGGAAATGGCCTTCTCATAGGTCACTTGAAACTGAAATTCCCCCTCCGGAGCAATCAGGGTACTCGTACCACTCTTCAAGGTTTCCTTTCTGGTCCCATAAGACCGACCAGTGCTTCCGTATTCACTAGTAGTAGAAGAAGGATGTTCCTCGCTATGGATACCTCCTGAAGCCAGATAGGCAAATAATCCCAGCATGGCCAATAAACCAAAAAAGGCTGCCAGCGAAGACCCTTCACTCTTAGAGGAAGGAGAGTAGGTTTTCGTCCTATCCGATTGGGAGTCTAGTACAGGTTGTCTTGGTTCTGAATGCCCGCCTCCCCCTATTGAAGCCAGGTCAGCTTCTGAAATCAAGCGACTCCCACCCTGGTGAGAGGAAGCTGCCTTGATGTCTGTCCGTTGATCGTCCAATGAAATCTCCCTTCTTATACCAACACTAATTTCTTGCCTTTTTTCTTGAATTCCATCACCACTTCTGGTCGACCTGGTAGCTGGTAAGTCACGCGATACCCCATTCCGCCATCTGACACTTCCCCCCAGATTAAGCGTTGAGGATTTCCTAGTTTCTTAATAAGCTGGGCGAATTCTGCACCTTTGTGCTCTTTTTCAGTAGTGATTTCTTTCTCACTGCTTGTCTTCTCTTTTGCGTCCAACAAATTCGTCGCATCTACCATCGTCAAGCGATACCCCTGGTCTTTCTCTTCTTCAAACCACAAGTTCACACTTTTCTTCCCCTGATCGGTTTGCTTAGCTGCATAAGTCAAGACAAGAACGGTTTGTTCCCCTTGAGCTGTCTTTGTGTAGCGAACTTTTTGAGCTTTTCCCCATTCCGTCACAACTGTTTCCAAGCGGGTTCCTGGTTGCTGAGTCTGTTTGAGACGAACTTTCAAATTCGCCACAGCTTCGATGGTCCATTTAAACTGCTTGATTTCTTGATCGTTGCTTACCAAATTCTTGTAATCCTTTGGCTGAAAACGGGAAAGCGTTTGGTCCTCCTTGGTATCGGTTCCCTGCTCTTGCACCTGGATGCTTGCAATCGCAAGTAACAACCCTAAAACAAAACATAAAAACGGCAGCAAGAGTTCTTTTCGATTCTTTTTCATCCACTCGATCATCTGCTTCACCCCTTCTTCGTCAACCGATACTGACCAGTCTGGTCGCGTTCAAAAGTCAAAGAGACCAGTCCATCTGTCACCTGATAAGACAGGGCTAAGACTTGCTTGTCCTTTGCAGAGGTCAAACTAAG
>NZ_CM002128.1:1624253-1629613 GCF_000448565.1 Streptococcus sp. HSISM1
AAATATCTTCTACTGCTGTCCCTTTCCTTTTTTCCATCTAGCGTCTGATAGCCTGTAAAATCTGCTAGTTTTAAATCTTTTTGCTCTGATAGTGAGCCGACTTGGGTGCAAATCCTTGAATCGAGCTCAAATAAAAGGTATCATCCTGCTTTTGAAATTCTATGGTATAAGGATAAATCCCCTGCACAGGAGTCCCATAACCTAGCTGGACTTGCGCTCCAAAACTCGTATCTTCTTGTGTAAAACTCGCTGCTTTTCCAATTTTTTTGACGAATGCAGATAAAGTCACCCAATTTTTTTGTGTCTTTCCTTCTTCCCTTACAAGCTCCAATGATAACAAGTCTTCTAAAGCCGGCTCTTTGGAAGAAGACGCAACAAATTGCTGGCTATCTTCGTGCATGCGAGACAAACTCAACAAGCGATCTTTGGGCAAGGTTTTCACTGGATGAATTATAAACACCAAGCAAACACCAACCATAAAAGCCAGCAAAGCACTTGCAGCTTTTTGGAGGATCCGCTTATGACGTTCTATCCACTGTTTCATTTCTTCCATCCTTCATGCTCTTTCTATTCAAACTCTTTCTATTGTATAGAAAATTAGCGTATTTGTCTCGTCTTATCCCAAAAAAGAGGCGCTTGCCTCTTTCTTGTCTGATCCTTTTAGTAGCTGTCTTTACTGCTCAAGAGAAAATCTCCATTTTCTTGGCGAATAAAGGTCAAATCCACGTAGTCCCCATTTTTCTTTTGGAAGTCCATGACCAATTCTATCTCGTCTGAATCATCAGATGAACTCACCGTCAGATTGACTGCATCACCGTATTTTTCTAAAAGCTCTTTGTAAGAGGTTCCTCCAGCACCGGTCTCACTATTTCCAACTTTGAATCCATCTGCAAAGTTGTCCTCAACCGTAAGATTTTTCCCAAATTGATTAAATTCAAATTTGACAAGCTGGAATTCTTTCCCTTTCTTAGAGTAAGTCGCTTTGACCTCTTTATTATAAGAGTTATCATCCCAAAATAATTTCAATTCTCCACTTTCAAATTGAACGGAGCTAGCTTTCCCATAAGCTTCAATCATTTCCTCAGGAGTCTCCCCAGCATCACTTCCTGTTAAAAACTGAAGTTGCTCGATATCAGACTGTTTCCAGCTAAAATCAACTTCCGCGTCTTCTGCGGTCAATTGATCCAAATCGATATTGGAAGACGAACCAGACTGGTTACCTGACCAAGAAGTCTGCTTTCTAGATGATGACGTGCTAGGGCTAGCATGACCAATCAAATAGCCACTGACTCCACCGATAAGAAGCCCAACTAAAATCCCAAGGGCAAAACGAATCGCCTTCTTGTCCGCAGTATCCATCGGTCTTCCAACAGGAGAAAGAGGAGCTTGTGGAATAGGTGTCTCAGGAACAGGCACTGTTTGCGGACCAATTGGTTCAGCTGCCATATTTTGAGGAGCTTGAGGTGCAGGTTGGAATGGAGGAGTCGGTTGGGGAGCAGCAACTACATCCGGATGTTCTCCAACAGTTGCTTCATCCACCTTTGGAAGCTCCACCGTTTCTGAAATAACTGGCTCGTTTGCCTCTTCTTTCATTGCTTCCGTCTCCGTCACTGAAAGGCCACTAGCTTCTGGAACGACCAAGTCTTCGGCTTCTTCTTTTGGGACAAAGGCTGGCGCAGCCATATCAAATTGAGGCGCACCCTCTACGGGAGTATGTTTCATAAATTGTTCTTGATCTTTCTCGGACATTTCGAATTCTCCTTTTTATTCTTCTCTTCTACTATAACATAAAACCAAGCAAGGACCAACTCCTGTCTGGATGGACTAAAAAAGATCGGAGAGATATCCGACCTTTTAGATGCTTATCTTAAAATTTCTTGCGAAGGGAGACAATAGCAATCCCTGCAAGTGAGAGCAAGCCCAATGTTGCCAAAACGACACCTGTTTCTTGACCTGTTTTTGGCAATAAACGGCCAACTACAGATTTGCTTGAGTCGCTTGAATGTGAGGAAGAACTAGAAGAAGAGCTTGAGCTCGATGAAGAAGTTGAACTTGAGGAGCTTGAAGATGAGCTGCTTGAAGATGAGCTCGATGAGCTACTTGAGCTTGAAGACGAACTACTTGAGCTACTTGAACTAGAAGATGAGCTACTTGAGCTTGAGGATGGGCTTGTTGTACTTGGTGAAGTCGACCCATCTGTACCAGGGCTTTTATAGCCTGCAATGAAATTACGATAAATTGGGTTGGAACTTTCAAGTGAATCCACCATCAAGCGTCCTGATCCATCGTAAGCAAGGGACACTGTTACTTCCCCTTCTCCATTATCCAACTGTTTAAAGCGACCATCATCTTTTGTAGTCTGACGAATGTAGAGTTTAACAGTTCCAGAATTCAGTCCAGAGAGATCCACATCATCAAATTCGATCGTCCCATCTGCTGTATTTTGCCCTTTAGCAACTGTCTCTTCTTCGCCACCTTCAGATTTGTAGATCAATGCAAATTGGTAGGCTCCCGCATCATGCGCACTTTCTTTCTTGCCTTCACGCGCTCCCACTACATCGACACGACCTGTTTTCAATTTCAAAGAAAGCTGATTCGATTCGAAACCTTCATATGTTGGTTTTTGAACAAGGTCTAGCTGACCATTTTTGTACTCATAAACCGCAGCTTTTGTATTCGCAGATACTGGTTGGGCAATTGCCATTCCACCAAGCATAGATGAAAGTAACAAGAATTTAGCCAAGTTCTTTTTCATATTTTCATTCCTTTTTCAATTATTTTCATTCACCTTTCATTTTATAATATGAAACAACAAATGACAACTTTTATGTTCAAATAACTTTTTATATTAAAGGATTTGAGTATAAAATACGTGTCTATAGCTATTGTCTAGCTAGAAACCCTGTATCATCAGTATTTTAGAAATGAGATTAGCAAATGATCGAAAATAATAACTAGTTAGTGTTTTTATAATTGAATCTAAGGGGAAAGTTTATGAAATTACTTTACAAGTAAAAAAAAACGACCTCTTGCGAAGTCGTTCGGGTACAAACGAGAATATATGGACCTTCCTTTTTAAAGACCGATTTCCTTTCTAATCTTCATCTCCTTTTAAAGCCAAACGATAATCCCCATCTGCTTGCTGGATAAATTTTAATTTATATTCATCTTCATCTGATCCAGATGACTTAAAACGGATTTCCATTTCATTCGTAATGGCCTTAGTTTTATAGTCCTGGTCTGCTCTTATCGAAATAGAGGATGGGGTATTGCTACTAAGAACTTCTTTATAAGATATTCCATCCTTCCCTGTTTTGGGATCTCCTACTTTCAATTTATCATAATCATCGGTCGCCATTGGATTGGCATCCGCTGTGTCATAATCTTCTGAGAAATATAGATTGCGTAGATAATAATGACCATCTATTTTCATAAAGGTCAGATTCATCTCGTTAGCGGTCTTATAATCGGTGCTTTCTTCATCTGTATCGTCCCTCTCGAGTTTGCCCCATTCTAACTCAACAGTTGTCCCATTAAATGAACCTTTTAAAGCTTTCCCATACTTCTTTACGACCTCTTCGATAGACATCGCATCCTCTTTGTCATCGTAGGTAGCGAATTTCAAGTCTCCGAGATTTGAAATATCCCAATCAAATGCTGTCTCTTTTGGGTCTATATAGCGAGAAGATATATCGCGTTTTGAGACTGTACTATCTGCAGTGGTATGTAAACGGGGATAAGCTTTCTTGGTTACGGCATTCACACCAAAAGAATGGCCAATAATAAGACCAATCACTAATCCTAAAACAATTGACCCAATCACACATCCAATGAACAAGCCCTTTCCGCTTTTTTGAGGGCCAGGATTTACTGGTACACCAAAGGGTACCTGTGTTTGATTTATACTCATCTCTCTTCTATCCTCCTCTTAATTTAGTTCCGCACCAATATAGCGAAATTCTCCATCAGGCTGTGCTAAAAATTTCAAAACTTTAAAATCCCCATCAACCTCACAGAGTACTGTAGCCACTACACGTGTAGACTTAAATGTTTCCCCATTGGCAGTTAGTTTGCGCTCTGTCCCAATTTCGACGGTTTTTCGATGTTTTTTCAAAAACTCAGATAATCTTGTCCCACCTTGCCCTGTCTGCTTGTTTCCTTTTTTCAGACTTCGAAATTCCTTTTCAGTCAAGGCGCGATTGCTCGAGGCATCATCGCTATCATCATCATCCTCTGGATTTTTATGCTCATACAATTCATCTAATTCCGTCACGGACACACTTTTTAAATAATAATTGCCATCGACTTCGTCAAATCTCATTCTCAAATTCTGATGTTCAGTAGCCTTTGAGTCATTCCAAGTAAACTCCATTGCATTCTTTTTATATTCAACACTGGATGCTAACCCATAGACTTCTACAATCTGATCTGCTGTCAAACCATAACCTTCCCGATTGGTGTAACTCAACAAGCCAAGATCCTTGAAAGTCCATGTGAAAATGACCTTTTCTTTATCCGTTACAAAACCTGCTTTTGTTTCATTTGCTTCGGTCTTTGCACGTTCTAAACGTTTAAATCGTTGCGACTCCTTACTTGTTTGAGAGGATTGTCCCCAAATATATCCGCTCACACCACCGAAAAGCCCACCAATCACAAGCGCTAAAAGTGAAAATAGTACTAATTTTTTCCACTTGTGCTTTGGCTTAGTTGGATAGGACCACTGAGGCGGAAGCATTTGTGGATTTGTTTCTTCAAATGGATAAGCAGGGCCCTGCATTTGAACTCCTCTCACCTGTCCTTCTCCTTGTGGTGTCTCTTGCATCTGTGGCTCTTCCGGCACTGAAAAAGGCTGTTTATCTTCTGTAGTCATACTCTCTCCTTTTGATTCTCTTTGTCTCATTTGATGATCACAGTGAGTGAAAATCATTTGATGAACAAAGTATAAAAATGCTCCTTCTACTATATCATAAATCTCCTGATGGCGCCAATTCATCACTAAATGGGGAAATAGGCACAAAAAAACGACCTCTTGCGAGATCGTTTTATCCAAATGCTGTTACATTCTCAAGTCGGTATTCCCCTTGCTGATTCTTTTTAAATGATAAGGTTATTTTTCTTTGATCAGTTGTAAAGTATAGGATATATATAACTATTTTCCCCTTCATACAGGTTGTTACTGTAACTGTTCTTAGGGATTCCAAACTGGCTTATAGCCTCCATTAACCCAATCCCTTCCTGACCACTTTTAGGCAAATAAGAACGATATTCTTCTAAAGTTTTATTCGCCTTGCCCGCTTGAGCTTTAGTAACTTCAAGATAGACACGCTCGACACGACTTTTTCCTTCAAACTCATTAATAA
>NZ_CM002128.1:1630457-1635324 GCF_000448565.1 Streptococcus sp. HSISM1
CTCTTGCGAGATCGTTTTATCCAAATGCTGTTACATTCTCAAGTCGGTATTCCCCTTGCTGATTCTTTTTAAATGATAAGGTTATTTTTCTTTGATCAGTTGTAAAGTATAGGATATATATAACTATTTTCCCCTTCATACAGGTTGTTACTGTAACTGTTCTTAGGGATTCCAAACTGGCTTATAGCCTCCATTAACCCAATCCCTTCCTGACCACTTTTAGGCAAATAAGAACGATATTCTTCTAAAGTTTTATTCGCCTTGCCCGCTTGAGCTTTAGTAACTTCAAGATAGACACGCTCGACACGACTTTTTCCTTCAAACTCATTAATAATAATTTTGAAAAAACCCTGTTGGTCAGAAAGCTTATAATAAAAGGTTACCCGTTCTTTCCCCGAGGAATCATAATCAAGTAAACCTGCAAACGCCTTTCCATATTTCTCAATTATTTCTGAAGGCGTTAGCGTTTGCTTCTTTGTAGCATCCATTAGCTCAAAGACTTCATCAACTGAAAAAACTCTTACTTGAGACGGATCAACCCACTCAGAATTTTCTTTTTTCAATATCTGTCCAATTTTTTTATTCTCACTTTTGCTCGCTTGAATATTCGAGGAGCTGGTAGAAGATTTCTTTTTTTGATATCTTTCCGAAGATCTTATGATCTTATTTTCGGGTCTATGAACGACTGTTTTTTTATAATACCAGACTCCTATCAGAAAAAATACGAATACAACGATCACTGAAAAGAGTACTCGGATTATGTTACGTGAAATCCGAAATCTTATTTGTTCCTTTTGATCTTCAAAAATCACCCCTTGAGGCCCTTCATCAGAAAATGCACTCGGAAAAGAGTACAGATCCCCATGATTCTTAGACCATTCACGTTGTACTTTTCTTCCTCTTGACATGTCGTACTCCTTAAATTTATTGTCTTACCCTACTATAACATTAAAAACTGTATCACAGTATATACCTTCCCCATTCTAGTCACCAAGTATTTCATGAAATGAATGTTCTAGTTACTTTCCTCTTTTGTCGCCAAACAGTAATCTCCGTTTTCTTGTTTATAGAATGTTAGCTTATATGTTTTTTTATATGATATTTTTTAAATTCAATTACCATTTTCGTTTTATTTTCATGAGTGATTTTATCTTGGTATGCCGACATCATGATAGACCATGAATGATTATTTTTCAGTACTTCTAAATATGAAACACCATCGTTCCCAGTTTCTGGATTCCCTACTTTCAGACCGTTATATTGATCGGCAGGCATCTGATCTTTCTCTAAATTATTAGAATTTCTGCCATAATTAATGCTTTCTAGGTAATACCTCCCCTCTGCTTTCTCAAAATAGGCAGATATATAACTATTCTCATTAACGTCAGATTTATCAAGTTTTTGCCATGTTAACGCAATTCTATCATCACTAATAAATGCCTCTTGAGCTTTTCCATATTTCTCTATGAAATCATCAATCATGACACCTTGTTTAAGGTTTTCTTGACTCCCAAACTTCAATTCTAAAAGCTGGGATATGTTCCAAGTAAAATCAGAATCTTTTGGAGCTATAATCTTTTTAGATTGATCACGTATGGAGCGACTATTTTTTTACTTGTTTTTACCACAGGATAGGCTTTTTTAGTAATCATATTAACACCTTTAGAATATCCGATAGCCAGCCCTATAATCATTCCTAGCAAAATGTACCCAATAGAAGAAGCAATCCAAAAATTTTTTCCAACTCTTTTAAGTTTATAATTCCACCAATTATTATTTGATTTCATAAGTCGATTTATTCTCATTTTTCATTAATCTCCCTTAGAAGCGTTTTGATCCAATGTAAAGAAATTCTCCATCTGGCTGCGCCACAAATAGAAGTGTTTTATAATCACCATTTACTTGATAGGTTACATTCGCAAGCACTCTGTTAGATTTATATTCTTCTCCTTCACTTGTTATTTTTTTCTCGGTTTCTATTTCAACGGATGCCCGATGTTTTTTCAAGATTTCTGACAATGGAGTCCCACCTTTCCCGGTATTTTTGTCTCCTTTCATCAGATTTTGATACTCTTCTGTCGTCAAACGAAATTCATATGCACTATCGTCACTATTTTCTTTTTGTTCTTTAGAGGTCTTTTTGGAAGATAAGCCATGCAGGTCTCGAATGGATACACTCTTTAAATAATAGTTATTATTATATTTTTCAAATTCAAAACTTAAGTCTTGCTGGTTTGAACCGATAAAATTAGTCCAATTTAGACTTAAACCATCTTGATTATATATAGCACCTGAGGCTAAACCATAGTTTTCTACAATCTGATCCGCTGTTAATCCAAGTTTAGATGAATTATTATAACTTAACAAACCTAAATCCTTAAGTGTCCATAAAAAGATGACGTCATTTTTTTGGATACGAAACCAGTTTTTGTTTTTTTCGCCTCCTCTTTCACTCGATTTAAGAGTTCGAAACGTTGGGATTCTTTGGCTGTCTGAGCAGACTTCCCCCATGCATAACCAGCAATTTTACCAAATGATAAACTAATCACTCCGCATAACATTATGATTAAAGCCAACATTGATAATAAAACTATTTTTTCCAATTACGTTTTGATCGCATTTCAACAGTTCCCTCTAACCGATCTCCTTGAAGTTCTTCAGGATAAGCTTCCTGCATCTGCTCCTCTTCCGGCACTGCAAAAGGCTGTTTATCTTCTGTAGTCATACTCTCTCCTTCTGATTCTCTTTGTCTCATTTGACGATCACAGTGAGTGAAAATCATTTGATGAACAAAGTATAAAAATGCTCCTTCTACTATATCATAAATCACCTGATGGCGCCAATTCATCACTAAATGGGGAAATAGATACAAAAAAACGATCTCTTGCGAGATCGTTTTGTCTATTGATTAAAGACGAGCGTTGAGTTCTGCTCCAAGTTCTTCAAATCCTGGTTTACCAAGAAGGGCAAACATATTTTTCTTGTAGGCTTCAACACCTGGTTGGTCAAATGGGTTGATCGCGTTCAAGTAGCCTGAAAGGGCGATGGCCAATTCGAAGAAGTAGATGGCATAACCAAGAGTGAAGGCATCTTGCTCAGGAAGAGTTACGTACATGTTTGGTACATCACCGTCAGTGTGGGCAAGAAGAACACCGTCAGTTGCTTTTTTGTTTACGAAGTCAACGTCTTTTCCTTGGAGGTAACCAAGTCCATCAAGGTCTTCTTCCAATGTAGGGATGATCACGTTCTTACGTGGTTTGTCCACACGGACAACTGTTTCAAACATGATACGAGTTCCTTCTTGGATAAATTGACCCAATGAGTGCAAGTCTGTTGAGAAGTTAGCTGAAGTTGGGTAAATACCTTTTTGGTCTTTTCCTTCTGACTCACCAGCCAATTGTTTCCACCATTCTGAGAAGTATTGAAGAGATGGTTCGTAGTTAACCAAGATTTCAGTTGCATAACCTTTACGGTAAAGGATATTACGTACAGCTGCGTATTGGTACGCTTCGTTTTCAGAAAGTTTGTCTGAAGTGTATTCTTTACGGGCTGCATTCGCACCTTCCATAAGGGCTTTGATATCAGCACCTGATGCAGCAATTGGAAGCAATCCAACTGGTGTCAAGACTGAGAAGCGTCCACCGATATCATCTGGAACAACAAATGTTTCCCAACCATTGGCATCTGCCTCTACTTTTACAGCACCTTTGGCACGGTCAGTTGTCGCGTAGATCCGTTTATTGGCTTCTTCTTGACCATATTTCTTCACCAAAAGTTCTTTGAAGACACGGAAAGCGATCGCTGGTTCAGTTGTTGTACCTGATTTAGAAATCACGTTGACTGAGAAATCTTTATCTGAAACATACTCTACCAAGTCAGCAAGGTAAGTAGATGAGATGGAGTTTCCAGCGTAAAGGATTTGTGGCGCTTTGCGTTCTTCTTTTGTTTGCAAGTTTGCAAAGTGGTGGTTCAAGAAGTCAATGGCAGCTTTCGCTCCAAGGTATGATCCACCGATACCGATCACGACCAAAACATCGCTGTCTGCTTTGATTTGTTCAGCAGCTTTCAAGATGCGGTCAAATTCTTCACGGTCATAATTTTCAGGAAGGTCCAACCAACCTAGGAAGTCACTACCAGCACCTGTTCCTTTACGGATCAATTCATCAGCTGCAGTCACTTGTGGTTGCATATATTCCACTTCATGTGGGGCAACAAATTTACCCAAAACTTTTGAGTAGTCAAATTTAATATGAGACATGTTATTCCTCCAAAATTTCTTCTTCTCTATGATATCGCTTTACAGGAATTTTATCAAGGGAAACCACCCTGTAAAACGTTTTCATTTGCTAATTTTTTTATTTTCACAAATCAAGCAACGACGCAATAGCAATCGTTTGCATATTTGCACTATTTTTGACTAGAAAATCCAAAAAAAGAAGCTTCTCACGAAACTCTATTTTTTCTCTTTTATTCTTTGAATATAAACATGACTCTGGTAAGTGAAAGCCCTCACGTCGCTTCACTCCTCAGGATCAATATCTCTAAGTTCGGTTACGCCTTACAGGCTTTTTCATTTTACGCTATAGCCCTCACGTCGCTTCGCTCCTCAGGATCAATATCTCTAAACTCGGTTGCGCCTTACAGGCTAATTTCATATTACGCTATAGCCCTCACGTCGCTTCGCTCCTCAGGATCAATATCTCTAAGCTCGGTTGCGCCTTATAGGCTAATTTCATGTTACGCTATAGCCCTCACGTCGCTTCGCTCCTCAGGATCAATATCTCTAAGTTCGGTTGCGCCTTACAGGCTAATTTCATTTACGCTATAGCCCTCACGTCGCTTCGCTCCTCAGGGTCAATATCTCTAA
>NZ_CM002128.1:1636549-1644165 GCF_000448565.1 Streptococcus sp. HSISM1
TTTACGCTATAGCCCTCACGTCGCTTCGCTCCTCAGGATCAATATCTCTAAGTTCGGTTGCGCCTTACAGGCTAATTTCATTTACGCTATAGCCCTCACGTCGCTTCGCTCCTCAGGGTCAATATCTCTAAACTCATCTGCGACTTTCAGTCTTGATTCGTTAAGAGCTTTTATCGGTTTACAGCTTTTTCCCTAACGGGAAAAACTGCATCCATTGCTCTAAGATTCGTCTGCGTCCCTTGGACTTGACTCATCAAGAGCAATAGAAAAGAGCACACAGTTCACTTCGCTTAGGGCTGCTGGATTCCTCCCCTGACCCGCTTCACGCAGAACTGTTGCTCCGATAGGTATTATATCATAATTTGTTCGATTTGCAAAGGTCCGGTTTTTATTCTTGTGTTTCGGCCTTGGCTGCGAGTTTGGCTTGTTTTTTTCGTTCTCGACCTTGGCGGAAGAAGGTCTGCATGATGGCTGCACATTCTGCTTCCAAGATTCCTGTTTCTACTTCGACTCGGTGATTGAGGCGTTCATCTGCCAAAATGTCGTAGAGACTACCTGCTCCACCGAACTTCTGATTGGTCGCCCCGTAAATCACCTGGGGAATCCGAGCTAGACCAATGGCACCACTACACATGACACAGGGCTCAATCGTGACAAAAAGCGTCGTATCCAGCAGGCGCCAGCTATTTTCACGCTGATTGGCATCCTCGATCGCCATGATTTCCGCATGCATGACCGCCCGCTGCAGCTCCTCACGCGCATTATGTCCACGCCCGATAATCTGACCATCCTTGACCAAGACACAGCCAATCGGTATTTCATCATTGGCGAGGGCAATCTCCGCCTCCTTCAGGGCTTCCCTCATAAACATCGCTTTTTCCTCTATCGTGTAGTCCATCTCTTCCTTCTTCCTTTTAGTTTCTTTGTTCATTATACCATAGGCAGCTTACGACTCACAAAAAAAGCCGCCGATTGGGAGACTCTTATGGGAGATTATTATGAAAAAGTTTAGGAGGTTTAAACAAAGTTAGGAGGTCTTTGTTTATGCTTCTAGTATAGCTGGCCTATCTTAAATAAAGCTTAAGTTCTCTGAGTATTGATGATTTTGGAAATAACACCACTTAGAATCTCAAAAATATCTGACAAATTGCTGGCTTACTACTATCCGCTTTGTCGCAGAACCAACTATTGTGGCATCGCTCATCCTTTACGTAACTCAAGGATTTGGTCATAGCGCTCTTCTTCATCAATATGATGGGCTATTTCTAGTACCGTGATCGGCAAAGAAAAGATTAGGTCTCTAACCAGACGACTATTTTTTTCGTCCAAAGCTGATGTCACTTCGTCCGCTAATAAAATATCCTTCTCGCGTAAGAGAAAACGAGCCAACTCTAATCTGACACGCTGACCTCCTGAAATGTTTTCACCATTATTATGAATTTCTACATTCAAAATATCCTGAAATTCATCTATTAAGCCAACTCGGTCCAATACCTCCAATAATTCATGGTCCTGAAAAGGCTGACCAAAAGTTAGATTATAGCGGATAGTATCGTTAAACAGGAAGGGATGCTGGCTAATTAAACCGATATTCCCTTGGAAATGACTCGTTATTTGATTTCCATCATACTGAACGAAAATGTCACCCTCATCACATACTTCTTCTCCTAAGATCAAGCGAAAAAGAGTCGTCTTTCCAGACCCGCTCGGTCCTTTGATTAAGACCTTCTGACCTACTGAAATCGTCGCCGTCAAATCAGAAAAAAGCTGACGTTCAGCAAAACTTTTTGAAATATGATTTAAGCGCAACGATTCGAGATTTTCAACAAATTGATCCTTTGTCTCTTCGAAATCAGGTTCTTCCTCGATAATCTTAAACAGGCGGTTCGCAGTCGGCAAGGCACCTTGGAGATTGGCTGCACTGTACATCAGAGTTTGGATCGGTTCTACCAGCATCCCCGCAGCAACATACATAGAAATGAGGCTTGTAATAGAAATAGAATTTCCCTGTAAACTCAAATAAAAGCCTAAAGCAAGAGGAACAACCTGACTAAAAAAGACCATAAATCCATTAAAGAAAAAAATAATATTATGTGTGAAACAAAATCTTTGGATGGCTTTTTGATATTCTCCGTTTAAATCATTCACGCGCTCTTCATTCAGCCTCATGGCCTGATTAATCCGTAAGGTTTGGCTGCCTTGCATACTATCCGAGACAAGCCCATGTAATTTCGTTCTAAGCTTGGACCAGCTGTCTCCCGAATCTTGTAAACGACGATTCATGATGAACTGAGGAATAGGTCTCATAATCGTAAAAATGACAAAAATAAGTCCTAAGAGAAAATTTTGTGAAACAATATAAATGGCTGTAACAAGGGCGACAAATCCCCAACTCACCATAACATTTATATTTTCCAAATAATTATCGCCCACATATTCCATATCTTGAGTTAGCAGACTAACTTTTTCATCATTGGAAAATTTAGGATTCAATATGACTTTCTTAAATAAAAGGGCACGGACACTTTTGTTGATTTCTCTTCGGAATATATTGTGCGAATAGTTTGAAAACAGCATCAGACTATAAATAACAAGATAGACAGACAAACCAAATAAAACAAAATTGAGAATTTTTCCATAAGAAAGGCCGTCTTGATCTAACTTCAAGGCCTTCGTTAAAATCAGAGGTTGCGCCAACACCAAACCACTATTCACAATACGCCCTAAAAAAATAGGAAAAAGATACTTCTTATCAATGTACTTATAAATATTTCTCATAATTATCATCCATCAAAATAGAGGGCTAGCACAACCCTCTTCTCTAATTTATTTAAAATCGTGATTATTTACAATCACAATTATAGTTAAATACTCTAGGTTTAGCATTCATTTTGTCATCGAATTTGTTATTCACTTTAACCTTCACCGAAAATTACAATCTCCATGTGTCAAAATTGTTAGTTCCAATAATTCAGCATCTGTATCGCTTATTTTAGATAGATACTTTTCGACCTCATACTCACCCTCACTTAAATATTTATTTTTATCAAGATAAGCATGAAACTCTTTCCTAATCACATCATTGCTGTCGACTACTCTATTCAATTCATTCGTAAGAAAAAATGAATGATTGGTTTTAGTATTAAAATACAACGTACCATCATCAGTACTATATTTTAATATATATCGTGACAAATTCATATTATCACCTCTTAATCTGTGTGACTTAACCTGCAGTAAGTGTACACCGATAGAAATATTAAATCAAGCAATATTCAGCAGATTAGAAAAGTTCCAACTTTTAATATTTTGGAAAAGGTTATCCTATAAAAGCTGCAATTTCGCCAACTTCTTGAGCAATATAGGTGGCGCCGGCTTCTTCCAATTCTTCCCTGCTTCCAAAGCCATAAAGGACACCGATAGAATCAAGCTTTTGCGCTTGAGCGCCAAGCACATCGTGCTCCCTGTCTCCAATCATGATGGTATGCGCCAAATCTGTAATCCCATTTTGCTCCAAGGCATACTGGATAACATCGCTTTTTTTACTACGTTTTCTATCCATGGTCGCACCAGCGACAAAGTCAAAATAATCATACAAACCAAAGTGTTTGAGAATTTGAATGGAAAATTCTTCAGGCTTTGACGTAGCTACAATCAACTGTTTGCCAGCCTGCTTGAGAGAAGCCAGCAAGTCAGGAACGCCTAGATAGACCTCATTTTCATAAAGGCCTTTTTCGGAAAAATACTCATGATAGTAGTCAATGGCCTTTAAACATTCTTCCTTAGAAAATCCATAAAAGCGCTCAAAAGACTCCTGCAAGGGCGGACCGATGAAAACTCTCAATGCTTTCTTGTCTGGCACTTGAATCCCATATTTTCCTAAGGCATAGGCCACCGAGTTGGTAATCCCTAGTTCTGAATTGGTCAAGGTGCCGTCTAGGTCAAATAAAATCGTTTGATACATTTTTTCCTCTTTCTGCTTTCAAAAAGAGGCTGGGACAAAAGTCCTAGCCTCTCAATTGTTTTTGGATTGTCGAGCAAGACGCAGTGGTTGAGTGGGCTCTACTACGCTGATTTTATCAGCTTTTACAGCCCTACTCAACTGTGCGGAGGTGGAACGACGAAATCGAGTTCTAACGAATGACCGATTTCTGTCCCACTCTCTTTTTTTAATTATTTACTTGACCAGACACTTTCCAAAATGTTGGTTTGGTCACGATCTGGTCCGACTGAGAAGGTTGAAATGCGTACACCAACCAATTCGCCGATCCGGCGGACATAGTTGCGGGCATTTTCTGGAAGCTCATCCAAGTGGCGAACACCTGTAATGTCTTCTGACCAACCTGGCAATTCTTCATAGATTGGTTTGCAACGTTTGAGTTGCTCCAAGCTTGCTGGATAGTGATCAATGCGTTCTCCATCCAAGTCGTAAGCCACACAGATTTTCACCGTATCCAAGCCTGACAGAACATCGATCGAGTTCAAGCTAAGGTTGGTAATTCCTGAGACACGACGGCTATGGCGCATGACAACTGAGTCAAACCAACCGACACGACGTGGACGACCGGTTGTTGTCCCATACTCATGGCCGACTTCACGGATCCGGTCCCCCACTTCATCAAAGAGCTCCGTAGGGAATGGTCCGTCACCGACACGGCTGGTATAGGCTTTACATACACCGACAACCTTATCAATCTTACTTGGGCCGACACCTGATCCGATGGTCACCCCACCTGCAACAGGGTTTGAAGAAGTTACAAATGGATAAGTTCCTTGGTCGATATCCAACATAACCCCTTGGGCTCCTTCAAAGAGCACGCGCTTGCCGTTATCCAAGGCATCGTTCAAGATGACAGAAGTATCGGTTACATATTGTTTGATCTGTTGACCATATTCATAGTATTCTTCGAAGATATCGTCAAATGAAAGAGGCTCTGCATCATAGAGCTTGGTAAATTGACGGTTCTTTTCTTCCAAGTTGATACGAAGGCGTTCCGCAAAGACGTCGCGGTCCAAAAGGTCCGCAATCCGGATTCCCACACGCGCAGCCTTGTCCATGTAGGCTGGGCCAATCCCTTTAATCGTCGTTCCGATCTTGTTGTCTCCTTTAGATTCTTCTTGGAGACGGTCCAATTCGATATGGTAAGGAAGGATGACATGGGCGCGGTCTGAAATGCGCAAACTGTCCGTTGTCACACCTTCTTCATGGAGATAAGCCAACTCTTTGACCAATGATTTAGGATTGATCACAACCCCATTCCCAATGACAGAAATCTTTTCAGGGAAGAAGATACCTGAAGGAATCAAGTGCAACTTGAACTTTTTGCCGTCGATCACGATAGTGTGACCGGCATTGTCCCCACCTTGGTAGCGAGCAATGACTTCTGCATTGGCTGATAGGAAGTCAGTAATCTTCCCTTTTCCTTCATCACCCCATTGGGTTCCTACTACAACTACTGATGTCATAATTCTTTTTCATATACCATAGATAGGATGCTATCTATGCCTTTCTTCAAACTAAGGGCAGGAGTCTCACCTGCAAGTTTGTCTTACACTCTATTATAAGCAATTTTTGATGTTTTTTCAAGATCCACTCAGCTATCGTTTATTTTTCTCCTTCCTTTTTAAACCAACTTCTCTATGAAACTCGTCTTTTACTTGGAAATGGCTTCTTTCTAGAAATAATGTTCGGAATTTTCTTTTCTTCTCGTCCTTCTTCTGAAACGACTGATTTTCAGAATTCTCCTTGTCCCCACTTTGCTTGATTTGTGCTAAAATAGTAGGTATGGACAAAATTATTAAAACTATCTCAGAAAGTGGTGCTTTTCGTGCTTATGTACTAGACAGTACAGAAACTGTACGAACAGCCCAAGAAAAACATCATACACAAGCTAGCTCCACGGTCGCACTTGGCCGTACCCTCATTGCCAGCCAAATCTTGGCGGCAAACGAGAAAGGAGATACTAAAATTACGGTCAAAGTCCTTGGGACTAGCTCACTCGGAGCTATCATCACCGTGGCAGATACCAAGGGAAATGTGAAAGGCTACGTGCAGAATCCTGGAGTGGATATCAAGAAAACCGCGACCGGTGAAGTTCTGGTCGGACCATTTGTCGGAAACGGAGAATTCCTTGTTATCACAGATTATGGTACGGGAAATCCTTATCACTCTATGACCCCTCTTGTGACAGGTGAAATCGGAGAAGACCTGGCCTTTTATCTGACGGAAAGCCAACAAACGCCATCTGCAGTTGGACTCAATGTCCTGTTGGATGACGAAGACAAGGTCAAGGTGGCTGGTGGTTTCTTGCTCCAAGTCTTGCCAAATGCCAAGGAAGAAGAAATCGCCCGCTTTGAAAAACGGATCCAAGAAATGCCTGCCATCTCCACACTTTTGGAGTCTGAAGACCATATTGAAGCTCTTCTAAAGGCTATCTATGGGGATGAACCCTTTAAACGTCTCTCTGAAGAAGAGATCCGTTTCCAATGCGACTGTAGCAAGGAACGCTTCATGAATGCCTTGGCAAGCTTGCCAGCTCAAGACCTTCAAGAAATGAAGGACGAAGACCATGGCGCAGAAATCACTTGCCAATTCTGTCAGACAACCTACCACTTTGATGAAAACGACTTGGAGGAACTCATTCGTGACAAATCTTAATACACCTTTTATGATTGGGAACGTCGAGATCCCAAACCGGACGGTCCTAGCACCTATGGCCGGAGTGACCAACTCTGCCTTCCGGACCATTGCCAAAGAACTCGGAGCTGGCCTTGTAGTCATGGAAATGGTCTCTGACAAGGGGATTCAATACAACAACGAAAAGACCCTGCATATGCTCCATATCGATGAAGGAGAAAATCCTGTATCGATTCAACTATTTGGTAGTGATGAAGACAGCCTAGCACGCGCAGCAGAATTCATCCAAGAAAACACCAAAACTGATATCGTGGATATCAACATGGGCTGCCCAGTCAATAAAATCGTGAAAAACGAAGCGGGTGCAATGTGGCTCAAGGATCCAGACAAGATCTACTCTATCATTAACAAGGTTCAATCTGTCCTTGATATCCCCCTCACTGTTAAAATGCGGACAGGTTGGTCGGACCCTTCTCTAGCAGTTGAGAATGCCCTCGCTGCTGAAGCTGCAGGTGTCTCTGCCCTTGCCATGCATGGACGGACTCGGGAACAAATGTATACGGGCCACGCTGATCTCGAGACCCTTCACAAGGTTGCACAAGCTCTGACCAAGATTCCTTTCATCGCAAACGGAGATATCCGTACGGTGCAAGACGCCAAACAACGGATCGAAGAAGTCGGTGCCGATGCGGTTATGATCGGTCGTGCTGCTATGGGCAATCCTTACCTCTTCAATCAAATCAATCACTATTTTGAAACAGGAGAAATCCTGCCTGATTTGACCTTTGAAGACAAGATGAAGATTGCTTATGAGCACTTGAAGCGCTTGATCAATCTCAAGGGCGAGCACATTGCCGTCCGCGAATTCCGCGGACTTGCCCCTCACTACCTTCGTGGAACCTCTGGCGCAGCCAAACTCCGCGGAGCCATCTCGCAAGCTAGCACTCTGGCAGAGATTGAAGAACTCTTACAATTAAAA
>NZ_CM002128.1:1645532-1650744 GCF_000448565.1 Streptococcus sp. HSISM1
TGTGTTTCAGGCACTTTTCTCACGGCGGAAAGTTTCAGTGTGTTTGTGAACGAGCTCTATAGTATATATCAGTTTAATTTTTAGTATCTTCTAGATTACTTAATATAAATAACAATTGTCTACATTCTAATAGAATCTCACACAGGGTCCTGTTTCTATAGATTATCTGTTTGCAGGCCGAGTTGTTTGACTCTGGCGGTGTAGTAGGTCATGATCAAAAAGAGGTTGGCTGTGATCAGCCAGATGGCCCATTGGTGAATGAAATGCATGAGGATGGCGACACTAATAGCTCCCGCAACAAAGCTTCCAACAACAATCCCGTAATTCATCGCCTGTCTGCGATACTCGACCAAATTCCCCTCACCTCGAGCGATTCGGTACAAGGCTGTCAACATCTTGCGGTAATTACCGGAAGTCATAAAGATCACATAAGGGTGGTTTTCAATCAAGCTCCCTGTAAAGGTCAACATCATCATCCCTGTTCCAAAAGCAATAAAGGGGACTTCGATGGGCGGTATAACAGATACCAAGGGAATTAGAAGCGTCACCACAAATAAAGGAAGCAACATCTTGGTCCGCCAAAAGGCTGTCTTGCGATATTCTTTGATATGGAGGGCAACCAGAAAGCCGATCGAGAAAAATATAATAGATGAAAAACGCATGATGGTATTTTCAACACGAGGATCGTGCCAATCAGCGATAAGGAGTAAGAGGTTCCCAGTTTGTGTTGCGACCAAACTCCGGTAGTGCATGTGGCAAAAGACATCGAGACCTCCTCCGATAAAACCAAGCAGAGCCCCCATCAGTCGTGTATTTTGTGGTAAAATTATTTTTTCTTCCATAGTCTTGTCCCTTGTGGTTTCAATTATTTTTATTATACCACTTTGCACCATAGCTGAGTATTGAAAATCAATCACAACCACTCATCAAACAAGTGGTTTACATCAAGATCATCAATAATTAGAGTTTTCCTATCACAGTATAGTGCTAAGAGAATCCTAATTCATAACTTTCGTAGTTCGTGAAAGAAAGTTCAAAATAAGTCCGTTGTCCTATCTTCTTTTTTCATGGTAGTGACCTCTTAAAAACATTGTTTGCCTTCTTTAAAGAGTTGATAGAGAGTATAGATATAAATGAGACTAAAAATAATACAGATGGTTAGAAATAGGAGATATCTCCAATCCATAGAATTCGTTATCAGTTGTGGGAGAGATACGAGGATAAAGCAGAGAGATGCGTTCAAGAAGCGTATTTTTTTGATGTGATTTTCTGAAATCTTTGTCCCTTATTCAAGACTGGAAGAACTAAAAGGAAAATGATCAGAAAAGGACGCGTAACTTGGCCATAGACTAGGAAAAAGGTAACAAAGATGCTAACTAAAATATGACTGAAGATTAAAGTTTGTAATGATTTCATAAGCTTCCTCCTAATCGTCGTCTTGATCATTTTTGGCTTTTCGAATGCGAAGCCAGACGATAATTTGCATCACCAATCCGAAGAAGAAAGCTGCGAAAAGGATTGATATAAAATGACCTAGATTGAAAAGATAGGTAAAATAGTTCTTGCTATTATCCGTTAAGACATTGAGAAGTGGTATTCCAAAGAACATAAAAACTCCATAGAGCAGACCAGCTTTAAGACCAGGGTAGCGCAATTGTTTGCTTTCTTTTTGGCTCAACATATCAGGATCAATAGCAGTAATACCTGTTTTTTAGTTTGAGTGCTGACATAGATAGCACAAACCATAGAAACCAGAAGGATAATGATTGGATAACCAAAAGCGACAACCTGAGGATACTTATAAGCAAGGACAAAGGGAATGAGATTGCCAAATATCATCAGGTAAAAGAGGACCATAAAGACCTTATTTCCAATGTGATCTGCCTCGCGTCGTTTGTGTTCATCAAGTGGTCCAGAAATGCCATATGTGCGTTTAATCAGTTTTTCAGTAAAAGTTTCTTGTTTCATTTTCTTTTTCCTTTTTGTTAAAAATCATCTTCCCAAAAGAGACTATTAAGGTCTGTTTGGAGGGTACGAGCGAGATTGAGACAGAGTTCCAGGGTCGGATTGTACTTGTCGTTTTCAATCATGTTGATGGTTTGCCTTGAGACACCGATATCCTTAGCAAGTTCGAGTTGAGACATGCCCAATTCCTTGCGGAATTCTTTCACACGGTTCATGTTTCCTCCTATTCAATGAATGTCGCATATATTTGACTATAGTATAGTATTCTGAATATAAAATGTCAACTATTTTTGACATATTTTTAAATATTTCTTACTAGAACAAAAAATGAGGCTGGGACAAAAGTCCTAGCCTCTCAATTATTTTTGGATTGTTGAGCAAGACGCAGTGGTTGAGTGGGCTCTACTACGCTGATTTCATCAGCTTTTACAGACCCACTCAACTGTGCGGAGGTGGGACGACGAAATCGAATTCTAACGAATTACCGATTTCTGTCCCACTCTCATTTCCGGAAAGAACGCGACTCTACCTACTGTTTTAAGCGATAGGTCTTGCGTGGTTTTTTCTTAGGTACCCGCTTGACGCCCACTTCTTCTACGAATTCTCCGAATTTTACGAGGAAGTTATTGCTAACGATGGGACGTCCTGGATTGATCAAATTGACCAATTCGGTTGCTTCATAAACGGTGAAAGGCTCCTCTAACAGATAGAGGAAGGTTGGATTCCAGTCTAGACGCCCCTGAATCCGCTTGATCGATTCTTGAATAATCTGGTAGTGGTCAAAGGCAAAATCAGAAGCAGCTAAGGGTTCTCCATCGAGCAAACACTGGGATTTTTTGAAATCGACATCGAGAAAAACGACTTCCTTGGCATCGTCACCTGCATGGGCTAAGTCTACTGCTTCTGCTGGCAGATAGACCAGATGGGCAATGGTAATGACCCAGCCTCTGGGGTCCCGCTCAGGGGTAGAAACTGTCATGAGCTGCTCCACCTTATTCACTGGCAGATCGAGCCCAACTTCTTCTTTGACTTCTCGGATGCAGGCATGGGTCGCATCTTCATCCTTGTTCACAAAGCCCCCCACCAAGGCGAGGCGGTGTTGATAAGGGTGGGCCTTGCGGCGAATGGCTAAGAGCTTGAGCTTGCCTTCAACAAAACAATAAGCCACCATGTCCGCTGTGACACTTGGAGTTTCATAAGTCGGCAGGTCTTGCTCCTTGTACCACTTGAGAAAGTCCGCTTCACTAGCGACCGTCTCAAAATACTCTTTCTCCGTCATTCCTGCTGGAATCGAGAGACTTGCCATCTAAGCCACCTCCTTCTTGAGGGCTTTGGTCCATTGGTACCAGCCCACTAAACTATTGAGCGTGTAAACCCAGTACATCCCTTGAATGTGAAGACTCTGATCCCACCAGAGATAGATACTAAAGACGTTGGTCGCAATCCAGAAGATCCATTGCTCCCGGTAAAGGCGGGTCATTAGGAGCTGGCCGACCCCGTTGGTCGCATCGGTGATACTATCACGGAAAGGGCGAGCGCTATGGATACTTTGATACGCGAAGCCCATACCGATCCAAATCACAGCACACAAGGCCAAATAGCGCATCCACTCGATTAAGTTCAATTTCTTGGCTTCAAAGTGAGATTCTTCGACCTTACCTTGATCATTGATCCGATTAGAGAGCCAAACATAGAGGCCGATCGGTTGCATGATGAAGAAATAAAGTGTTGTCAGAACTTCCCCATAGAAGTTTTTATTGAGGGCTAAAACAAGGTAGATAGCGGAATTCACTGCTCCAAAGAGGTAGTTACTAGCACGCCCTTCGGCAACCAGGATAACGCAGACAATGCCTGTCCAAGAGGCAAACAGTCCTAGCCAATCATGCTGTCCTGTCCGATTGGTCCATTCTAAGAAGAAGGGAACGCTGGAAAGAAGCAGGAGATAGACCCATTGAAAGGCTGTACGTCCTAGGAAAAGGTCCTTCCACAGAAGTTTCATAATATTGACAAAGCCTTGCTTTTTCGCTTCTCGGTGAACATTTTTAAAGTCTTGGCTAAAAGTTGCGAATTTTTCAGATAGGTTTTTCATAAGCTGCTCCTCAGTCGGCTTGGTAGATGGCATCGATCACCTTCTTGGCTTCTTCGTAGTTGCCGAGGTAGTCTGATGCGAGGAAAGTGGTCGGAATGTTTCCTAGGTATTGCTGGCGCAATTGGTCTAGGTAATTTGAAAAGCTGGTACGGATCTCTTCGTCAGCCATGGTCATGTCTCGGAAACCATCATTGACATAAGAGCCGATCGGCTGGACAAAGAGGATCAAATCCCATTTTTCTTTGGAGAGAATACTGACAAAGAGGTTGTCGAAGGTATCAGTCATGCTGGTATCCTGACCTTCGACTTCCATATAGTAGTCGTAATAACCCTTGGTCACCAGGGAATTGGTATCTGCGATGACCAGGCCTCGATTAGCACTACTATCGATGAGCTTAGAGGTTTGATCATACTGTCCTAAGAGTAGGTAATAGTAATCTTTTGGAGTGAGCTCATCATCTCGAACATTGTTCTTGATCTGGTATTCACGGGCATACTCAAGACTAACAGGTGCATCGTAAAAGCGGGCTAAGTCCTTTGCAAGGGTCGTTTTCCCGTTGCTGGCGCTCCCCATAATCAAAACTTTTTTCGTGAACTGGCGACGGAAGGGCTGAGCGATGTATTTCCAGTATTTGCTTGGATTTTCTCGGATCATGGTGGCAGAGATCCCGAAGCAACGCTCTTCTAAGTGAACTTCAAACCCTCTCGCTTCCAACTCTTCCTTGTAAGCTTTCTCCCCCACATAAAATATCAACTCTTCTGTCTCTGTTTGATACTGGATGGTGTCTAGGGCTGTCTGTAACCAAGGCTCCCACCCCAAGGGATAACGAGGAAGTTTCGTCTCATCTAGCTTATAGATTTGAGTCAATTCATCATTAGAGAAGGCTTCGCGGATATAACGGAAGCGTTTTTGTAAGGTCAATCCCACTTCTTCGCCACGATCCCCTTCATAACCAGAAACGATGACACGAACGCGATCACACTGACGCTTGGCCCGCTGGATCAGGTCAATATGCCCTTGATGAAGAGGCGCAAAGGTTCCAAAAACCAGGGCAATTCTTTCTTTTTTCATATGAACTCCTTTTTATAATTTTTTATAAATAGATTTCTTTATGTTTTTATTATAAACTATATTTTCTGGATGTCAACACCTTTTAT
>NZ_CM002128.1:1652047-1657442 GCF_000448565.1 Streptococcus sp. HSISM1
CTTTTAAGAACCGTCACACTAGATACAGAGCCATCTTTTCCAACTACGATATCTAGAGTCGCCGCAGACCCATCGCCTGCTGAGAGATTAGCATGGTAATGACCATCATCCAAGGTATAGTTATAAGCGCTGATACCATAGGCTACGGGTTGGCCCCCAGGAAGTTGGATGGTCACTTGACCACCTTGGCCAATAGTGACTCCAGTGTCGCGTTTGTCAGACCAATTCCCAGCTGCTGCAGAGAAATCCCCTGCTGCTACAGAATAGACTCCCTTGTATTGGGCATTCTCAGTAGCAGAAGCTTGCTTCTTAGCATGGGCATGACCGTCTTCTAGACTTGGCAATTTTGCTTTTGCTGGTGTTGCTGGAGTGGCTACTTCTTTTGTTTCTTTTGTTACGGGTGCTGCTGGTGTCGCTTCTTTAGCTGGAGCAGGTGTTTGACTAGCTGCAGCTTGGTTATTTTTGCTACCAACAGTATGACTTTCTTCTGATTTGCTATCAGAGGATGAAGAGGCAATCGGATCTTTACTAGTGATCACTTTTTTCTTAGAAGAAGAACTTGTTTGTTTAACCTGACTGGTCTTTGAACTGCTTGCTTCTGAAGTTTTTTCTTCTTTATTCCCGCCACAAGCTCCTAGGAAAAGACTAGCTGTAAGAGCTAGCGCTGCTAGGGAAATGATTTTTTTGTTTTCATAACAGAACCTCTTTTGTAACATTTGTAATATTTTGTAACATTATTGTAACACTGTTATATGAGGCTGTCAATAGTTTCTCAAATATTTTTCTAATTTGAAAGAAGTTTTAGGCAAGTTCTAAACTTTAGCAAAAAAGAGGCTGGGACAAAAGTCCTAGCCTCTCAATTATTTTTGGATTGTCGAGCAAGACGCAGTGGTTGAGTGGGCTCTACTACGCTGATTTCATCAGCTTTTACAGCCCTACTCAACTGTGCGGAGGTGGGACGACGAAATCGAATTCTAACGAATTACCGATTTCTGTCCCACTCTCTCCTCATTATTTATACACTTCTTGATAGAATTCGATCTTATCCCCTTTTTTAACGGTGGTTTCAGCAGCACCTTTTGGAGCCATTTCGCCATTGATCTTGTACATCCAGTAAAGACCTTTTGCTTCATCTTGGCTGTGACCGTCAATCGAGGTGATCATGCCATTTTTTTCTTCAATCTTGTAGTTGGCTTTGAGCACTTTCATAAGGTTGCTCTCTTCTGCTACTTTCAAGGTTTTCAATTGCGCTTTTTGACCTGCTGGCGTCACGCTAATTGTAATCGAAATTTCGTTTTTCTTGGCAACTTCTGCGCTAGAAGCAGTTGTTTGATTGTTTGTACTATGAGACGGAGCGCAACTCGCTAAAAGAAGAGCTGCAAGTAAGGTCATCAAGCTAGAAATAGTTTTTTCAACATAAAATCTCCTAAAGATTTGATAGATAATGGGATAGAAAATGATCGTCGACAGAGCATGGGCAAGGTTAAAACTAAAACCATTGACCAAAGCATAGGTCCACCAAGGAATATGGTATATCAAGGCATAAACACTATCGATCAAGACCCCATAAGCAAAGGACAGTATGCCCACAAAAAGGATCTGAAGGACAAAGGGCAACCACTTGTAACTGATGCGCCAAATGAGCATCAAACAGCCAAAGGCGACAATCTGAAAGAACACAATCAGGCTCATCCCCAGGAAAAAGGCGGAGACAAACATGGTGATCATCATCACAAGAAAAGCAAAGCTATACCCTTCAAATATCACCAAGAGAAAAAAGATAGCAGAAATCGGTTGGACATTTGGGAAAGGGGCAAAAGCCTGACGTAGAGCGACACAAAGGGCCGCCAAAAGCGAAATACGGGTTAATCGCTGAAGCGTCATGACGTCCTCCTAGACAATCTCGAACTTGATCGTTCCGGCTGTCGTTCCAACCTTGATGGTTTGCCCTTCTTGGGCTTGACCTTTCAGCAATAGCTCTGCTAACTGATCTTCCACTTCGGTCTGCAAGACACGACGCAGTGGGCGAGCTCCCATTTCTGGATCATAGCCTTTGGTTGCTAGCAACTTGAGCGCTGAAGGCTGGAATTTGAGGGTTATGCCTTGTTCTGCCAAGGTCGCAATGAGCGGTTTGACCATGACTTTCACTACCTGTTGCATGTCCTCGCTTGAGAGGCTATGGAAGACCACCTTTTCATCAATCCGGTTGATAAACTCTGGACGATAGGTCTTCTTCAACTCTTCAAACATGCGTTTTTCCATATTGGCTTGGTCAAAGCGGATATCTTTGGCACCAAAGCCAACTGTCTTATCATCCCGAAGGGCTGTTGCTCCTAGGTTTGAGGTCATGATGATAATGGTATTGGAGAAGTCGATCTTCCGGCCTTTGCTATCGGTTAAGACTCCGTCATCCAAGACTTGCAAAAGGACATTGAAAATATCTGGGTGGGCTTTTTCCACCTCATCAAATAAGAGAACTGAATAAGGTTTGTTGCGGACTTTTTCTGTCAACTCGCCTCCTTCTTCGTAGCCCACATAGCCTGGAGGGGCTCCGTTGAGGCGGCTGGCCGCGAATTTTTCCATGTACTCACTCATATCAAAACGGATGAGGGCCGATTCATCATCAAACAGAACTTCCGCCAAAGCTTTGGCTAACTCTGTTTTTCCGACACCGGTAGGTCCTAGGAACATGAAAGAACCGATCGGACGCTTGTTGCTACGGATACCTGATTGATTGCGTCGAATAGCCCGACTGATACTCGAAACGGCTTGGTCTTGACCAATCACGCGCTTGTGCAATTCTGCTTCTAAGTTTAGGTACTTCTTGGCATCGGTTTGAGTCAGTTTTTGAGTTGGAATACCAGATAATTGGCTCAAGGTCACCAAGACATCTTGGTCAGTGACTTCTTTTTTGTAGACAATGGGAGCGGCCTCTACTTCTAAGAGTTGGGCTGCTTTCTTCCACTTGCCATCCATCAAAGCCCGGTCCAAGGCGGTCAACTCTTCTTTTACGTGACCGTTGGAATCGCGGTTTTGTACGGTAGCTGCCGCTTCATCCAAGAGATCAATGGCTGAATCTGGTAATTGACGGCTGGTCAAATAGCGGTGGGAATATTTGACAGCTGTTTCGATCGCTTCATCGGTAATGGTCACATGATGGTGGTCCTGGTAGGTCTCTTTCAAGCCTTGGAGAATTTGGATGCTATCTGCAACACTCGGTTCTTCAATGGTGACTTTCGCAAAACGACGAGAGAGAGCCGCGTCTTTTTCGATATGCTTTTGGTACTCATCTTGAGTCGTAGCACCAACTGTGCGCAAGGTTCCTCGTGCCAGGGCTGGTTTTAGAATATTGGCTGCGTCTAAGGTCGAATCAATACCGGATCCTGAGCCCATAATGGTATGCAGTTCATCGATAAAGAGAATCACGTGACCGTCTTCTTCGATGTCCTGGATGATATTGTTCATCCGTTCTTCGAAGTCCCCACGGAAGCGCGTCCCTGCAACGACATTCATGAGATCCAATTCAAGAACACGCATTTGCGCGATTTCAGCTGGAACATTGCCACTAGCGACACGCTGAGCCAGACCTAATGCAAGAGCGGTTTTTCCGACCCCTGCTTCTCCCACCAATACAGGATTGTTCTTGGTCTTGCGGCTGAGGATTTGGATCATGCGTGAAATCTCTGCATCCCGGCCGATCACAGGCTCAAGCTGGCCTGCACGCGCCATTTCTGTCAAATCACGGGTATAATCTTCAAGACCTCCACTGGTGCTTGGGGGCATGCCCATCATATTTCCCATGGTTTGGCGGTTAGGGTTTTGGGCCCGGTAGAGGCTCCGGATGGCTTTGATATCATTCTTGTCCCAGCCTGCCTTGTCTTCTAAATTCTTGCGAAGGGAGGCAATAGGAACTCCCTTGTCTTGCTCTGTAAAGGCAAAGCCGGCAAACTCCATGACTTGGCTCGCCAAGGTCCCACGGTCTGCTAGAAGAGAGAGGAGCACATGCTCTGTTCCCAAGGTCTTGGCATGAAGGACCTGGGCAATCTCTCTTGCGTGCTTCATAATGGCTTCCATCCGATAAGAAAATGGGAAGATTTCATACCGATTGTCGCTTTGAAAAGCTTGGCCTGTAATATGCTCCGCCGCATCCTGAAACTCATCGATCTGCATAGGATAATCGTTAAGTACAGAACCTGCCACGCTATAGGGATTATTGGCCATAGCCGTCAGGAGATGCCAAGTATCTAAGGTATGTCCCTGATAGTGGCCTGCTAGTATTTGGGCCGCTTCTATACTTTCTAACAGTGCTGTTGAATAGTTCATCTAGTCGGTATTTCCTTTTCTATCTACTTGTTGAATGATTTTTTTCAGCATCGTTGCTCGTAGGATGAGAACATCTCGACCTAGGACCTCATCGGAGGTCGTCGCAAGCAAGAGCTGCGTTTCACGTCTTGTCAATAATTTTTCTTCATAGAGCATCTGGAGGATATCATTGAAGACCTGCTGGCTGATGGTTTCTCCAATATTGGCTGCCAAGTCTTGGAGCATCTGATGGTGATCTGAAAACTGGACCTTGCCAATGCGGATATAGCCACCCCCACCGCGTTTGCTCTCTACAATATAGCCTCGACTCTCGGTAAAACGGGTCTTAATGACATAGTTAATCTGACTGGGTACGACCTGAAAGACATCGGCCAACTCACTTCTTTTGAGCTCTGCCATGCCAGCTTGAGCCAGCAAGGCCTTGATATAAGCTTCAATGCTATCAGATGTGTTCTTATTTGCCATGATGCTCCTTTCTGGCTTGTTTTTTCTAGATGGATGCTCTGCTCTTTGGCCCATAAAAAATGGCCTTGGAGTGTTCCTTCTCATCATTGACCTTATTTGACTATTATACAATTTTTACGGCTGTAAATAAAGCAAAGACTCTATGGAAATAGGAATCTCTTAAGAAGGCAAAAAACATACTAAGATTAGTAGTGAAGAAATCTCCGACGGGAGAGAGTACTCACTACTTTTTCTTTATGTTAAAGTAGAGGTGTCTTGTTAAGTCGTAGCTTCTTTTGGCGCTAGACGTCGTACAAAAAACTGGCAAGACACCTGTTTTAGATAGAATTTTATCAAAGTATGTTGGACGCTAGACGCCGAGTATTGAAAATGAAATCACTAAAATAAGGAATCATTCAAGACAAAGAGGTAAACATAATGCGGACAGTTTTTGGAATTGATGTGAGTAAAGCAAGCTCAGAAGTCGCTATTCTTGTGAATGGTGAAAGGGTTCATGGCTATACTATGCCTAATGATATTATCGGATTTTCTCGTCTACTGGAGGATCTAAAGACCGTGAGCAATCCCGAAATTATTTTCGAAGCTACTGGTGTCTACTCTCGCCGAC
>NZ_CM002128.1:1659400-1716113 GCF_000448565.1 Streptococcus sp. HSISM1
CAAATGTATTCACAATATCGCTTCAGCTAGCCATACCAATCCTTGCCATATCGCAGATTTCTATGAGAAACGAAAAAGACAATCGCAGATAACTTCAACTAAGCAACATACGATTGCCTCTATACATCGTCTCATTAGGACAATGTATTATCTTATAATGCATAATAAACTTTACGACTATTCTTTAGCCCAAAGTCATTAAAGTCATCTATGCCCTATAATTCTAACACCTTGTTTCAAAAAATGCCAGATAAGGTGTCATTTTTCTATGCTCAAATATCAAAAAAATGGCTCGAACTATCCCTCAAAAAATTCTCTTCATACATTTTCAAGAATAATGGTGAGTCAGAAACCGTATTATACTTGACAAATGGTAGAAAAAAGAGGCTAGTGAGAACTAACCTCTTATGCGAAGAAGGAGCTACTCTTTGCGACGAGCGAATTTGGCGCCTCCGCCCAAGAAACCTAGACCAAGAAGGCCTAACCAAGCAAAGAAACCACCTTCTTTTGTACCGGTTTGAGGTAGTTTTCCTTCCGATTGTAGAGAAGGACTTTCAACCACTTCTTTTTCCGGATGGTCTGAAGTCAAAACAGAAACTGCTTCTGGGGTTTTCGGTTGCAAGAGAACAGGTCTTCCTTTTTCTTTTTTGTCTTCAGCTTGAGAAAGAGTCATAACTTCTGGTTGCACCTTACTTGGGGTGACAGGAGTGGTTGGAGTCGGCATATCAGCTATCAACGGACTTTTTTCCGCTTCCTTCGTTCCGACTTCTGTGATCTGGTCCTGGGCCTCCACTTCGACAAAGGCATCGACTTCTGTCCGAATTTCTTTGCCTTCTTCTTGTCGAACCTCGATCAATTTCAACCGGCGTCCGACCTTTCCTGCTTGAAGGATCCGGCTTTCGCCCTTGGCCAAGTCCTTGTTCTCACGTGTTTGACTCTCAAATGGAATCTCCTCCGCTTCGATGAGAAGTTCTGGCTTTTCAAGAATCAAATCCCGAATACCTTCTTCTGGCCGTGTCTGCGTCAGGGGTTCATAATTGTGAGCAGCTTCTAAGATGGTTTCAAGGGCTTCGATTTGATTAGCTGCAGCAACCAAATCTGGCCGCTCTTGATCCAACAACTGAGTCAAGTCCGTCAATTGTCCTTGAACCGTCGGTTTGAGATCTGCTTTCAAGCGATCGAGAGAAGTAGCCTTGATCTTTTCTACTCCTTCTCTGATGATCTGTTGCAGCTCTTCTTGACTGAGCAACTGGCTATCTTTCCCTGATAGGATAAATTGATCTACCTGGATGGCTCTGGATGACTGAGGGTCATTGAGGGCTGGATCCAGATGCAAGCGTAGCTGGTGGTAGCCTTTTGCTAGGCCTTGCAGATTGACCAAACTCTGGTCGAGCTTGCGTTGATCTCCGTAGCCACTGAAATAATGATCGCCGTCGATCTCATAATCATGGCCACGCCCTTCTTCGAAGGCTATTTCTTTTCCATCCAAAGTGACGCTGTAGAGACCATGACTTGGATCAACCACTCCTCGGACCTCCACGCCTGTGCCCTTAAAGGTAATGGTCACTTCAATGTGTTTCTTGCCTTCCTCATCGGTCACTTGGTTAAAGCTGGACCAAGATTCTGTGCCATTTGAGAAGTCTTTGTTGTCTGTCTCATGATGCCAGCCTTGGCTATAGTGCAGTTTTGGATCTTGGTCATCCACTTCTTTGCGATTTTCTGGCAACTGGTCTTCATTCATCACTTGAACTGTCAGTTCTGGAATAAAGCCGACCAAGCTTCCTTGATCCGGATGCAACAATTTGACCTTAAAGTCATAGACGTCGGTCGCTTTTCCTGCAAAATCAAGGGTTGGAACTTGGACTGTTTTTTCTGTCTCGCCATCTGCGAACTCAAGGGTGACGTTGGTATCTTTATAGACCTTGCCATGAACCCCTGTTCCTGGTTCTGTGATCAATTTCAGACTGGCACTTCCTTTAGAGCCACCTTTTCTCTTGACGACGACTTGCGCTAGGTCGCCTTTTTTAACAGCTAGGGTTGGCTGAGCAAACTCAAAGAGACCCTTTTCTTGGTTATTGAGGGCATAAATCCCTTCCGTTGCGATCGCATCTCCCTTGCTATTGACCAAGGTCAAGGTATGGGATCCTGCTGCCAAGTCCGGTGTTTCATAGACCTTTTGGCTGCGTTTGCGGCTTGGGCTTTGGGTATTGACGGTCGCTAGCTTTTGCCCATCGACATAGACATCCATTTCCCCATAACCAGGGTCGACGGTTGCGACGACATAGGCTTTGGTGCCTTCAAACTGATAGGTCACGGAAGCTCCCTTTTCCTTGGTCCACATAGAGGTACCTCGAACGCCTTCTCCCTCTTCATTCCACTGACCATTGGCCCGGTCAGCAGTCCGGTCAGAATGATAAGTCAAACCAAGCGGATAGCCATCAGTTTCTTCAATGCTGGCTGGCGTCTTATAGACAGAGACACCGTTCAAGATTGGAGTGGCTTGGGCATCAGTGATGGACACCCGAATATAGCGACTATCAACTGGTTGCCCTTTGATTAATCGGCGGTATCCCACAGTTGAGCCAGCTCCATAAGGAACCCATTGCCCATTCACTGCCACATCAATGGTGAAGCCAGAAATCCGTTGGCCTTTCTCGATGGTTTCTTTGAGCTCTACCACATCAAAGTGTTGCTCTTTTCCAAGATCCAGGACAAAAGATCCGGTCTTGGCATCATCAGCCGGGGCCCAACTGGTCTTTTCATCGCCATCTGTCAAATGGCTAGCCTTGTAGAGAGAATTGCGTCGTGTCGAGTCAGCTTCGACCAAAGCTCCTGCCGCATAGTTCACACTGTAGAGTTGGTCCAAGGTCTGGCGGAATTCTTTCAAACGGGCTACATCGTCCTCCGCAAATTTTCCGTCTTGATTGGGTGGAATATTAAGCAGAAGCGGGGTGCCACGGCCGACCGATTTGAAGTAAATGTCCATCAATTCGCGCAAGGACTTAGGTTCTTGATTGTCATGGTAGAACCAGCCGGAGCGGATAGAGACATCGGCTTCTCCCACTGAGTATTGCTTCCCTTCCGGATCCCCGTGATTGAGGTAGCTATTGGATGGATTGTTGCGGATCTTATCCGGATTGACCTTTTGCCAAACAGGATCTCCGGCAATCCCCTTTTCATTTCCAATCCAACGAACATTGGTCGGCTCAGCTGAGAAGATGGCAATATCCCCTTGGGCCTTGCGAATGGCTTCAAACCACTTGTCAAAGGTATAGGTGACTTTTTGAGCCCCATCGCCACGCGCACCATCCATCCAGACTTCTACGAACTTGCCTTTGTTTCCATATTTAGGATCTTCAAGGATTTCTTTGAGCTGGTTGAGGTAGTATTCATTGTATTGGTCCTCTGTATCCACATGGTAGAGAGGGCTGTGAGCATCCCAAGGTGAGAGATAGACCCCCATGTCCATGTCATACTTGCTGGCAGAAGCAGAAACCTCGGCTAGAACATCGCCTTTTCCATCTTTCCAACCACTTTTGGCAATGGTATGGTCGGTGTATTTGGATGGGTACAAGAGGAAGCCATCGTGGTGCTTGACGACCATGATCGTCCGTTTAAAGCCTGCATCCTTCAGGGTTTTGATCCACTGATCGGTATCCAGATGCTCTGGATAGAAATAATAAGGATCTTCTTGCCCATCTCCCCACTCACGATCGTAGTAAGTATTCATCCCAAAGTGGATGAAGGCTGCTAGTTCTTCGCGATGGTATTGCATCTGAGCCTTGCTTGGAAGTGGTCCGTAATCCGCAATCTCAGTCTCCTCGTTTAGAGAAGTGGCTGGTTGGCTTGCTTCTGTCCCTTGACTGACTGTGCGATTTTCTTTCTCACTAGTAGCTGCTGAGGGCTGTTCTGATTGTTCTTGGTGCTCGTTCACAGTTTTCTCCTCCTTTCCTTGATCTCCTGCATTGCTTGTTTCAACCCGTTCTTCGCGAGTTTCACTCCTCTCAGCTTGTTCCTCTGCGTAACTGGTAGTAGTTCCTAAAAACAAGTCGCTACGACTACCGAGCAGACACCTACTGAGAGTTTACGAATGCCAAATCGATTTCTCTGATCAACTAATCTTTTTCCCATATTCCATTCCTTTATGTCACCAGGTAAAGAGGGTGGGGCTTCCCCATCCTCCTTCTTTTTACCTGTGAACTTTTCACCGTTTTTTACTAGTTTCTCTAGCTGTTTTACTTGGCCTTTTTGGCTCTTTTTTTCTGATCGTCCAGCACAGCACTGGCAAGGCCTGCCGCTAGGATTCCAGCAACGAGGCTTGCGACGCTTTCTTCCGTTCCTGTATTTGGCAACCTTCCTTCGGAAACTGGAGCAGGCGAAACTGCTGGCGTTTGAGCTGTTTTCTCGACTTCCTTCCCTACTGCATCTGTCCCTTCCTGACGTACCGCTTTGACCTCAAGAGATGCTTGAGGAGTTGCAGTAGCTACTGGTCCTTCTGAGACATGAGGGCGCTCTGGGTTCGGAAGCGGTTGTGGTTCTGGCTGCAGTGGCGGCTGTGGCTCTGGTTGTGGAGTGTCTGGAAGCACTTCTTTCGTGCCCACCTCTGTGATTTCTGCCACTGGATCTAGTTCTACAAAGGCATCTAGTTCCTTCCGGCTTTCCACACCATTTTCTTGAGAAACTTCCACCAAGCGCAATTTGCGGCCTTTTTGACCTTCTTGAACCACACGTTTCTCACCTTTTGGAAGATCCGCATTTGGACGTTCTAAGCGTTCAAAGTCCATCTCTTCTGGCTCAATCACCAACTCTGGTTTGGTATGGACCAGATTCTTAACCCCTTCTTCAGGAATGGCTGAACCTGTAGGTGCTTTTGCGGAGAGAGAAAGTTGATATACTTTTTCGAGCTTGCCATCTTCTGAGACAACCTTGACAAGAACAGGGGCATTAGCACTTTTAGCATCCACGACCGTAACGGCTGTTCCATTCTTGCCTTGTGCTGAAACGCTTGGACGTTCTCCCTCATACTCTAGATGATAATCTGTCACATCTGGTTTAAAACCTTCTAGGTCTTTACCATTCACTTGGATGGTGACATCAGTTGTTGCCCGAGCCTCTTCCGTTGGGGCATAGGCGCTCAATTCAATGATTCCGATTCCTTTTAGATGTTCATCACGAACCATTCTTAAACGGATGGCTTTGGTTCTGGTTTCGTTGAAGCTGAGGTTAGAGATATAACCAGGTTCAAAGGCATAATCCAAGCTATACGGGATTTCTTCCCAGTTAGAGGCCTGGTTAAATGGATGATCTGGAAGATTTTTCAAATTGCCGTAATCATCTGGGACATCAAAGTCTGGACCAATGTAGCGTTCAAGAACCGTTTTCGTTGGCAGACCGGTTTCCTGATCTGCAAAGAAGTCGACCGCTACTTTATTGACCAAACGCTCTGTTACTCGACCATTTTTCTTGAAGATGAGACCAGCAAAGGCTTCAGTTTGATCCGGTTCTCTCTTCCAGTTGGTCCAACGGTAGTACTCGTTGTAGCCACCATCATTGATGTAATCGATATAGTCGATTTGATTTGGATCGAGATCATTGGTTTCACTAGCAAATGCCCTGGTATCTTCTGCATTGTAGTCACGGTTCACAGAGAGGTTTTCTCCTGTCTTTTCTGACACCCGGACGGTCAGCTGAGCTGTCAGATCATAGCCAATGACTTTTCCTTCCAGCGTGAAGCTACCTTCGTGAGAAAGCGCATCAGCTGGTAGAGGCTTCCAGTCCACCGTCAGTTCCTTGCGTTCATAGCCTGTATCCCCTTGGAAGTAAACGCCTACGGTAGATGGTAGAACTAGATCTTGACCGACTTTCACAAAACGGCTGCCTGCTTCTACTGCTACTGGAGTAGCTTGTTTCAGTTTTTCTGCATCACTTGTGAGATGGAGACGGTATTCTTGTAAGATAGTACCATCTTCTGCTTTATGGATGACACGGATTGGCTCACCTTCATGGACGCTTGGTACAACCGTTGCAAGACCGTGATGGCTGGCTGTCGCTTCCACTTGTGGATAAGCCCGATCACGCGCATCGATGTAGTAATCGGTCACACTTGGGTTGACACCTGGCAAGACATCGCCATTGACGCGAATGGTCAACTGGCTCTTTTCTTCTGCCGCCACCTTATTGGCAAAGATCTGAATCTCTGAAATAGAGCTTCCACGTTTGCCTTCTGGTGTCTTCATGCGGATCCGAACGGCATAGGTGTCGACTTTATCAAAACTGAAATGATTCATCTTGCCAGCTGCTACCGGTTCTTCAACGGTTAGGTTGCTGACTTCTTTCCAGTTGGCTGGATTGTTAAATGGATGGTCTGTTTCGTCTTTGACACGATTTGGATTGCTTGGAACTGTTGGGATTTGCTCTCCTGTATAGTACTCAATTACGTATTCACTTGGAGCCCCAACGCCGTGGTCTTCATGGAAACCAACATGGAGGTTGTCCACTGCACGCTTGGTCAAGATACCAGAGTCCCCAAACAAGATTCCAACCGAATCTTCCGCATTGTCACGGACCCAGTTGGTCCAACGGTTAGCTGGAGCATCGGTAAAGGAGATGACCTTGTCATTGACCTTAGCAACTGGATCTGCATCGTTAGAGTCACTTGCAAAAGCGAGTGGCAAGACAGATCCTGTCCATTGCTCTGCTACATTGGCTCCCTTGACTGTGTTTGCGGAAACACGAATATGAAGACGTGTTGGAAGATCCGTTCCTTCTACACGACCGGCTAGGACAACTTCTCCTTCTTTGGCCAAGAGTTGCGGATCGACCGCATCCCAGGCCACCTTAGCTGTATAGGTCTTACCATTAGAGTGATAGGTCCGCACGCTTTCTGGAAGAGCTGGTTTTTCGCCGACTGGAGTGGTGGTGCTGACTTCTTCTACAGCGATAATGCCTTCAACCGTCACTTGAGCTTGGGCTTCTTTTTCCACACCCTCTACATGACCGGTGACTGTAAAGCTATGGTAATCCTTGACTTGATCTGCGGTTACAGCATCCCAGGTCACGCGTTTTTCTTTCGGGAATCCCTTATCATACTCGACCAAGACGGTCTCTGGAAGAGCTGGCAAAACGTTTCGATCGGTGCTAATCCGTACAGGACGCACCTTGACAACTGTCTTTTCTTCTGGATTTGGCGTGATGGTAAAGCTGACTTCTCCTGTTTGTCCTTGGTAGTTGGCTTCTAAATGAACCAATCCTGCTTCTCGCAATTCCAAACCTTTATTGGTTGCGACGGCTTTTCCTTGGCTACCAGCTCTTGTTTTCACATCGATTTGATCTGCTTTGAGACTTGCCTGGCTACCATCTTGGTAATGGGCAATGACTTCAAGTGGTACCGTTTGGTCTTCCTTGAGTTCCTGTCCTTCTGGCAGACGCAATTCCAAACGCTCGATCTGTGGACTTTCTTCTTGGAATTGGACCACATAGGTCTGTACAGCTCCCGTATCCTGAGCAGTTACA
Organism: Streptococcus sp. HSISM1; assembly: GCF_000448565.1. Classification (GTDB taxonomy): domain Bacteria; phylum Bacillota; class Bacilli; order Lactobacillales; family Streptococcaceae; genus Streptococcus. Next base: position 1,666,913 of record NZ_CM002128.1, read on the forward strand.
AAGATTTGAGCTTTCAAACCATTTTCACGATTAGCTTGTAGGACCGTCACTTGAGCATTTTCTGCACTTGCTGTGACTTGACCTGGTTCTTGACCATAAGCGAGGGAACGGAAAATAGTATGGTTGCCACTACCAAATTTTGGAAGGGCTACCCCATCTAGCTGAACCGTTGGTTTCTTAGCCTTGGCTACATCTCCTCCTGCAACCACTAGTGTCGCTTGGACCGTTTCCCCATTGCCTAGGAGTCCTGTCGCTTTCAAGCGTGCTCCTGGTGTGGACAACTGATCTTCTTGACCAGCTTCCAAGGTCCATTGATCGACCTCATAGTGGGCAGTGGTCCCATCGGTGAAGACTAATTGCACAGCCTTATCCACCGTCGCTAGATCTGCTCCCTGTGGGATTTGTTTGATGACTGGAAGGACTTGTTCCACGCCGATCACATCGACCAGAGCTTCGACCGTGCGTCCTTGAACATGACCTGTCACACGGACTTGGCCAGCACGGCTATAGTCTGCCGCATCCCATTCAACGGCTTCTTCTTGGGCCTTGCCATCACTATAGACCACATTGACCTTACTTGGCAAGGTTGGTTTTTCTCCTAGATAAGCACTTTGTCGAACAGGTTCCACGCCTAATACAGTGCGTTCTGCTTGGTCCTTCTTACCTGTAAAGAGGCTGACTTGGTCTGATTGCAAGCGATCTGAGTCTGCATACAGAGTAAAGGCTCCCGCCTGCTCAGTTGATTTGACAATCACAACCCCTTTGCCATTGAAGGCTTTGCGTTGCCATGAGCCATCTTCCTGCGCTTTGTAGCGTTCACGGCTGGCTTGTTCCCCATTATCGACACCGACAATTTGGCCTTGTCCATGCAAATGGAAATGCACCAAATTATTGGCAGTTGGCACGACACGACCTTCTTCATCGACGATTTCGTAGGTAATATAGGTCAAATCCTTACCGTCCGCTGCAATCGCGTGTTCTTCTTTCAACAAACGAACACTCGCAGGCTTGCCGGCTGTTTCGACTTGATCTTTCGCGATCACTTCTCCTGCTTCGTTGCGCGCAATAGCTTCCACTTTGCCGGGTACATAAGGGACCAACCACTCTAGATAGAGTTCATCCGGATTTGCCCCTTCTTGGTAAGTCCGGCCATCAGCTGTGGTCTTCTTGGTAAAGGTCTTGACTCCTTGTGATTCCCCATTGACAATCAGTTCCACACTGTGGGCATTGGAGAAGGTTCGAACAGGGATCCGTCCTTCTTCATCCATGACACGATTGGCTAATTCTGGATTGTCCCAGTTCCAATGTGGTAAGAGATGCACCATTGGATGTTTCTCAGCCGATACCCATTGACTTTGGTAAAGGTAAAAATCATTCTTTGGAAGGCCGGCCGTATCGACAATACCGAAATAAGAACTTTTCACAGGTGTATCATTTTGGTTGTGCCATGGGGTTGGCTCACCGATATAGTCCGTACCAGTCCAGATAAATTGTCCTGCATAGCCGGCATGATCACGGTCAAAGGTCCAAGAGGCGGTCGCTGTCCGACCCCAACCAACCCGGTCATTGCCGTAGTCTGATTGTTCATAATGGCGGTCTTCTTGGTTGCTGCCGACCCATTCTCTTTCAGGGTGGTAGTAAGAGCCCCGTGTCCGCGTTGCAGAAGAGGTTTCAGAACCATAAATGAGCCAGTTTGGATGTTTGGCCCGTAAGCTTTCATAGTTAGCTTCTGAATAGTTAAATCCAACCGCATCAAGCTCTGCTGCTACCTTTTCATGGCCTCCTGATCCATCACCAAAGCGGAATTTATCAGCTCCCATGGTGACATAGCGGGTTGCATCCACGTCCTTGATGGTCTTGACCAACCGACGAACGGTTGCGACAGATTTGTCTGAACCATCTGCTTCACCGACTTCATTACCGATCGACCACATGACAATGGCTGGATTGTTCTTGCCCCGCTCTACCATGGTCCGTAGATCGTAATCGGACCAAGTATCCCCCTTACGAGCTTCTGGGTGAGTGGCATCCTTTTCAAAGAAACGACCGTAATCGTATTGTTTCTTGCCACCATACCAGGTATCAAAAGCTTCTTCTTGGACCATCAAGCCCAACTCAGCAGCAATTTTTAAGGTTTGTTCACTGGCTGGGTTGTGGGTCGTCCGGATGGCATTGACTCCCATGTCCTTCATCTGTTTGAGACGACGGTATTCAGCCTTGTAATTTTCCTCAGCTCCAAGAGCCCCGTGGTCATGGTGAAGGGATACCCCGTGGAATTTCGTCGCCACCCCATTGAGGAAGAAGCCACCTTCTGGCGTCCAGTTGAGATAGCGATAACCAAAGCGTTCCTTTTGCACATCGACCAACTGCGAATCCCGATAAACCCGCGTATACAAGGTATAGAGAGCTGGATGATCCGTTTTCACATCCCAGAGGGTTGGTTTTTCAACATGGAGGGTTTGAGATAGGTTGATCTCTTGACCTGCTAGAACAGCTTGTGCTTCACTGCGCGTTTTTTCGCTCACCACTTGGCCATTTTGATCGACAATTTCATATTCCGCATAAATACTATGGGCTTGATCATCCTGGTTGACAATGCGGCTCTTCACCACCGTATCTACTGCCCCATTTTGCTGTTTTTCCAACTGAGGGGTCGTAATCGTAGTCCCATACTGCGCTAAATGAACCTTGTCCGTTACACTCAGCTTAACATCCCGGTAAATCCCGCTACCAGAATACCAACGGCTACTTGGTTGTTGATTGACCACATGAACGGCGATGGTATTCTCGCTTCCATCCGCATTCAAATAAGGAGTAATATCATAAGAAAAGGCATTGTAGCCATTTGGATAATGACCGACGAATTGTCCGTTTACATAGACTTTGGAATCCATATAAACCCCGCCAAATTCCAAGCGGACTTTCTTATCTAGATCCTTGTCATCCAAACGGAAGGTCTTACGATACCAAGCATCCCCTCCGTTTAATTGTCCCCCTTCATTTTGAGCAGGAGAGTTGTGATCGAAATCAAAGAAAATAGACCAGTCATGAGGAAGATCTAATTTTTTCCAATCCTTGACATCCACTTGACGCCCTTCTGCACCAGGAGCTGCATTTAATTTAAAATACCAATCTTTATTAAAATCACGTTCTCGATCTTGCACAATATCCTCCGCTACACGATTTTGATCTGGAGCTGCTGTTTCTTCCCTTCCTGTAGCACGCTCAGATGAAGCTGAAACGGGCTGGCCTTCGCCTTGAGGCGCCGGCTTTTCCTCAGCTCTGGTAGGGGTGATGACAGCTGGAGCTTCTGAAACCCTTGCAACAGCTTCAGGAACTTCCGTTGCTGAATTTTCCGTCACAACACTTGGTGTCTCCATCGAAGTCGGCTCACTTTCGAGGGCTGGCTTTTCTTCCGCATGAACCCTTGAAAGACCCAAGGCAGAAATCCCAATCACAACAGAACAAGCTCCAACAGAGAGCTTACGAATACTAAAAACAGGACGCTTTTCAAAAAAAGACTTTCCCATAAAAACCTCCTCTTAGGATTAACTATTCAATTTGTAAGCGCTTTCTTACACCTGCGAACGCTTACAGAAAATCACATATTAACTATACCAAAAAATAGGAGCGATAGGCCCCAATTTCGCTCCAACTATAGTTAGATTAAGAATTCCTTTAATTAGTGGAAATCTCCTACAAACCCAAAAAATAGAAGCCAACGGCTTCTATTTTTTTATGATCTTATAATCCTGGTTCTTGACCAAGTTCAGCAGCCACCATCCAAATGTTCTTTTCAAGTTCTGCTTTAGCCCCAACAAAGATATCATTAGTTACATCGTCACCTTCAGCATCAGTGACATCCAATGCTTTTTGGTAAAGGCCATCAAGGTAATAGAAGATTTCAAGAACACGTGTCAAGCTTTCTTCTACATTTTTCGTAAATGTTCCACGGCGTTCTTCAATATTGCTGTGTTCCAAAAATTCAGTCATGCTAGAATATGGCGCACCACCAAGAGTGATCAAGCGTTCGCTCACTTCATCTAAGGTTGCATCCAAGCTGTCCATGTATTCGTCCATTTTTGGATGCCAAACCATAAAGCCACGTCCACGCATATACCAGTGTACTTGGTGAAGGGCAATGTGAGCCACGTAGAGATCTGCTACGACTTGGTTCAAGAGAGCTTTTGTTTCTGGAAGAGTTTCTTTATTAGAAGGTGCAAAAGTTGCTACATCAGTAGCTGCTTCATGTTTCATAGTTGTCATGTCATTTCTCCTTTTTTATAATGATTCTAATTAACTATGTCTTTATTATATGCTTCCTCCACCAGAAAGTCAAGATAAAAGATTTAAAAAGTTCATCCCAAAGCTGGAATAGTTGTCAATTGAAGGAAGATACGATAGAATGAAGAAGACTAATCGAAAGGCTTGACCAATGAAATATATCTTTACCTTCCTGATCTCCATGGTTCCCCTCGTTGAATTGCGCGGGGCCATCCCTTTTGCCATTGCAAATGGTATTCCCTTATGGACAGCGCTCCTGATCGGAGTGATTGGAAATCTTCTCCCCGTCCCTCTGATCTTCTTCTTCGCCCGCCATATCCTCACTTGGGGCGCAAAAAAACCGATCATCGGAGGCTTTTTTAGCTGGTGTCTCAATAAGGGCCATAGAGGCGGACAAAAATTAGAGAAAGCTGCAGGAGACAAAGGAATCTTCTGGGCCCTACTCCTATTCGTCGGCATTCCTTTACCAGGAACTGGTGCCTGGACCGGAGCTCTTGCAGCTTCTATCCTTGACTGGGACTTCAAACGCAGTAGCCTCGCAGTCATGCTCGGAGTGATACTAGCCGGCCTCATCATGGGAACCCTGTCCCTGCTTCTAGGAATCGATACCTTCGCACATTAAGCAAAAGACTGAAGCATCGGCTTCAGTTTTTACTTACAAAAAAGAGGCTTCCTTCGAAACCTCTTATTTATTATTCTTAGTTGTTAAGAGCTGCTGCCATTGTAGCTGCAACTTCTGCTTCAAAGTCATTTGAAGCTTTCTCAATACCTTCACCAACTTCAAAGCGAACGAATTCAACAACTGAAGCATTTACTGATTCAAGGTAAGCTTCCACTGTCTTGCTGTCGTCCATGATGTAGACTTGTGCAAGAAGTGTGTAAGCTTGGTCAACTTTCGTGTTGTCCAAGAAGAAGCGATCCATTTTACCTGGGATGATTTTATCCCAAATTTTTTCTGGTTTACCTTCAGCTGCCAATTCAGCTTTGATATCTTCTTCAGCTTGAGCGACAACTTCGTCAGTCAATTGAGCTTTAGAACCATACTTCAAGTGTGGAAGAGCTGGTTTACCAACCATTGCACGGCTTTCGTTGTCTTGGTCGATCACGTGGTTCAATTGTGCCAATTCATCTTTCACGAATTGCTCATCCAATTCTTTGTATGAAAGAACAGTTGGTTTCATTGCAGCGATGTGCATTGAGATTTGTTTAGCAAGTGCTTCGTCTCCACCTTCGATTACAGAGATAACACCGATACGTCCACCATTATGTTGGTAAGCACCGAAGTGTTGTGCATCTGTTTTTTCAAGCAAAGCAAAACGACGGAATGAAATTTTTTCACCGATTGTAGCTGTTGCAGATACGTATGCAGCTTCAAGAGTTTCACCTGAAGCCATTGTCAAAGCAAGAGCTTCTTCGTTGTTAGCTGGCTTCCCTTCAGCGATGACTTTTGCAGTTTCGTTTACCAATTCAACGAATTGAGCGTTTTTCGCAACGAAGTCAGTTTCAGCATTTACTTCAACTACTGCTGCAACGTTACCATTGACATAAACACCAGTCAAACCTTCAGCGGCAACACGGTCAGCTTTCTTAGCTGCTTTAGCCATACCTTTTTCGCGAAGCAATTCGATCGCTTTTTCGATATCACCTTCAACTTCAACCAATGCTTTTTTAGCGTCCATGACACCAGCACCAGATTTTTCACGCAATTCTTTTACAAGCTTAGCTGTAATTTCTGCCATTTTTGTTCTCCTATATTTTTTAATAAAATAAGAGGGTCGGGCTGAGCCCTGCCCTCTTAGGTTCGTTACTTATTGAATGAAATTAAGCGTTGTCGCCTTCTACAACTTCAACGATTTCTTCGATTGAATCAGCTTGACCTTCAGTAGCTGCCAATTCAGCTTCTACTGTAGCAACACTGTCTTCACCTTGACGTCCTTCGATAACAGCGTCAGCCATTTTCGCAGTGATCAATTTAACAGCACGGATAGCGTCATCGTTCGCTGGGATGATAACATCGATATCATCTGGGTCAGTGTTTGTGTCAACCATCGCTACAACTGGGATACCCAATTTCTTAGCTTCTTTAACAGCGATTTGTTCTTTATGTGGATCCACAACGTACATTACGTCTGGGATACGAGGCATGTCTTCGATACCACCCAAGAATTTTTCAAGACGAGCGCGTTGTTTGTTCAACAATGCAACTTCTTTCTTAGGAAGAACTTCAAAAGTTCCATCTTTTTCCATGCGTTTGATTTCTTTCAAACGAGCGATACGTTTTTGGATTGTTCCCCAGTTAGTAAGAGTTCCACCCAACCAACGGTGGTTGATGAAGTATTGACCTGCACGAACAGCTTCTTCTGCAACAGCATCAGCAGCTTGTTTCTTAGTACCTACAAACAAGATAACTGCATCGTTTGCAGCTGCATCACGCATGAAGTCGTATGCTTGGTCTGCATATTTTACAGTTTGTTGCAAGTCGATCACGTGGATTCCGTTACGTTCTGTGAAGATGTACTTAGCCATCTTAGGGTTCCAGCGACGAGTTTGGTGACCGAAGTGTACACCAGCCTCAAGAAGTTGTTTCATTGAAATTACTGCCATGAGTAGTTTCTCCTTTTTTGTTTTTTTCTCCTCTCTCAGACGTCAGCTTGCAACACGACCACAAGGGCAACGGTGCCACAATGGATCCGAGATGAGTATTTGCTGTCTTAGACAACTCTATAAGTATAGCAAAAATCCCTAGAATTCGCAAGCTATTTGAGAGATTTTTTCAATCCCTACGATGAAATGGTTTTCTAAAGTTATTTGACGTAAAAAGTTTTTCTTGACCTATCTTGTTTTTTAGGTTACAATATTATATGTTACGGCGGTATAGCCAAGTGGTAAGGCACGGCTCTGCAAAAGCTTGATCGTCGGTTCAAATCCGTCTACCGCCTTGATAATAAAATTTTTTATCATCTTTTATCTTTTAAAAATTCCCCTAGCAATAGGGGGTTTTTTGTTGCCATTTGCTCCATTCCTGGATTATTGATATAATAAAACCTCGCCTAATCGGCGAAGCACAATTAGAAAGGGTATTTATGAAAAACATTCGTTTCTTTACGATCGGCCTTCTGTCTCTAGTGACACTAGCAGCTTGCTCTCCTGCCAATTCTGCGAAACAAGCAAAAACAGCTTCTAGCTCTAGAAAACCGATCAAACAATCCTCAACAAAAAAATCATCTAGTAAACTGACGAGCGCTTCTTCAGACAGCAGTAGCTCAGATGATTTTTCAGATCGCTACAGTTTGGATCCAGATGATGGTTCCTCTCTTCAATATGTGCCGGGAGCTGCATCCATTCCTGAGATCGAAAAACTCAAGAAACTCCATCTGAGCACTGGTTTTGTATTAAGAACCGAAGATGGACAAGAGGTTGGTGGGCCAAAAGAAAGAAGCAGTTACGATGACGTAGTTGCAGCCTTTGGTCAACCCGTAAGTAGTACAGACAGTGCGAATCCTGGCGATGGGGTCAATGTTTGGGCAACAGACAATGGCGATATCATGGCTGTCTTCCGCAATAATGTCCTAACAGATATCACCTTCCGTTTAAAAGGAGGCGATGCCAACCACCAGTCTACCGGTAGCGTTTCCAAATCCGATACACCAAAAACAGCCCTCGAACGTCTTGGAAAACCCTATATCATTATGCGTTCCGAACGTTGGACCAGCTATGTCTATAAAGATAGCAACGGAGACGAATCTAACTTCTCTACACAGGGAGACAAGATCGTTGATGTCATGTCTGCTGCAGAAACCAAGCAGTTAAAAAAGATCACTGGCCTGGATAAAAATCAATAAAGCGCAATGAAAAGAGGCTGGGACAAAAGTCCTAGCCTCTCAATTGTCTTTGGATTGTCGAGCAAGACGCAGTGGTTGAGTGCTCAAAGCACTGCTTTGAGGTGGCGGATAGAACTTGCGAAGCAAGTATCCTAAGTCTTTGTTCGCTTTTTAAGCTTCAAAGATGCCCTATGTTGTCGGAAACTATGTTTCCTTTATCTGCAACCTTCAACAGTCTCCCAGACTGTTGAAGCTGTCCCACTCTCTCTTTCTTACAATTCAGCAATTTGGTTCAGGTTCACTTCTGCAACTGTATCGTTACCGAACATAGAAATGACCATTTTCACTTTGTTGTTATCAATTTCAGTGATCTTACCAGTATAGTCTGTGAAGGCACCGTCAATGATACGAACCGTATCACCCACCTTAACATCCAAATCAAACTCTTGAACGGTTTGACCCATAGAGAGCAAGATGCTACGGATTTCTTCTTCCAACAATGGAGTTGGTTTTGAACGGTTCCCGTGGGATCCGACGAAACCAGTAACGTTCGGTGTATTCCGAACAACAAACCAAGCTTCATCTGTCATGACCATTTCTACCAAGACATAACCTGGGAAGCGGTTTTCTTCGATTTCTTTTGTTTTACCGTTTTTCTCAACTTGTACGGTTTGAGTTGGAATCTCTACGCGCAAGATGTTTTCTAACATATTGTAAGTTTGCGCACGTTGCAAAAGATTCTCTTTTACCTTGTTTTCATATCCTGAGTAGGTTTGTAGTACAAACCAGCCTTTATCAAAACTGTCCATTTGGGCATCCTTTCTTTCTGTTTAGCCTGCTCGAGCTTTTGTGAACATACTAAAAAAAGCCTCTTGGCTTTCCTTTTCCTAGCTTCATTATACCACATTTTGCCGGAATGCAAAGAGGTTTGCTGATTTATTTTTAAGAAAAGACCATAAAAAGCAGGACCCTTGGGATCCCGCCTGGCTTCTTTTCTTAAAAGAAATTGATCATGTGCAATAGGCCACGTGCAATGACTTTGTCGAACAAATAAATCAATGCTACAAAGAAAGCGGTGTACTCAATCACTGAGATAAAATTTTTCCATCTTTCCTTGCGATTTGGCCAAGTTGTATCTTTTAGTAAGACGAAAATATCTTTAATGAATTTCACAACTCTCTCCTATCGTGTTTCTTTATGGATGGTATACTTGCTGCAATGCTTGCAGAATTTATTGACTTCTAGACGTGTTGGTTTTGGCGTCCCACTCAACTTAATGGAGTAATTGCGTGACCCACAAACCGTACACGCTAGACTTGCTTTTTTTAATGCCATAACGCCTCCGTTCACCCCATTATAGCAAGTTTTCCACGTTTTGACAAGAACAGAAAATCTCCTGTCAAGAAAAAAGCAAATATAAAGCGTTATCACTCTGGTTTTCGCCTCATTTTTGGTAAAATAAAACAAAAGGAGACGAATATGAAAAGTGATAATCTAAAAGAAAGTAGAAATATCGAAGACCGTCGAGGGCAAAGCTACTCCCAGTCTTCAGGCAACAGTAACCTTGGTGGAGGCATCTTACAAATCTTGCTATCGCCTGGTAGCTTCAAGAGTAAGATCATCATCATCCTTCTCGTGATCCTTCTAGGAGGGGGAGGAGCTAGCCTTGGGGGCCTCTTTGGAAATGGGACTTCTTCTCAATCTTACCAGTCCACCCAAGTCATGCGCACCAACAAGACCCATGTCGACGATGCAGATGCTGAGTTCGTCAGCAAAGTCCTTGGAACGACCGAAGATCATTGGCACAAGGTCTTTCAGGCCGAAGGACGCACCTACCAGGAGCCCAAACTAGTCTTCTATACCGGACGGACAAAGACAGGCTGTGGCGTCGGACAAGCATCAGCTGGTCCCTTCTACTGTCCAACCGATAAGAAAATTTATTTGGATATGAGCTTCTATAAGGAATTGACCACCAAATACAAGGCCAGCGGGGACTTTGCCATGGCCTATGTCATCGCCCACGAAGTCGGCCACCACGTACAAAATGAGCTGGGAATCCTTGGCAAATACCACCGGATGCAGCAAGGACTTTCTGAAAAGGAACGGAATGCCATCAGCGTCCGTATCGAGTTACAAGCCGATTATCTAGCAGGTGTTTGGGCCCGCTCCATTCAAGACCGAAACCTCCTAGATATCGGCGATATTGAAGAAGCCATGAATGCAGCTCATGCTGTCGGAGACGACACTCTCCAGGAGCAAGCCTATGGCTACTCAGTGCCAGATAGCTTTACCCACGGGACTTCGGAACAACGCATGCGCTGGTTCAAACGGGGCTACCAGTATGGAGATTTGCAACACGGCGATACCTTTAGCTTGTCAGATAGTGAACTTTAAACAAATAGAGGCTGGGACAAAAGTCCTAGCCTCTCAATTATTTTTGGATTATCGAGCAAGACGCAGTGGTTGAGTGGGCTCTACTACGCTGATTTCATCAGCTTTTACAGCCCTACTCAACTGTGCGGAGGTGGGACGACGAAATCGAATTCTAACGAATTACCGATTTCTGTCCCACTCTCTTTTTGATTAGAAACCAAGCCAGCCTTTGAAGGTATCCCAAGCGTTTTTCGCTTTTCCTGGGATATCAGCCTCGTCGATTGCTTTTTTCGCATCATCGACCATATTCGACGCCTTTTCTTTGACGTCCTCAAAGAAACCTTTGTCTTCTTTGCTATCTGTTTCTGTCGTTTCTTCTCCGACTGGTGCAATGCCGTTTTCAGCATAAGAGTTCTTCACCGAGTCAAACTGGGTACCGTCTGTATAAGGCAGGACACTGTTGGCAACATTGCGGAAGATCTCTGATGCCGTTCCGGCACTACTGTCCGTCAGGTAGTGATTTTCATCGGTCGTTGGGAAGCCAAGCCATTGACTGATGACCACATCTGGCGTGTAGCCGATCACCCACTGGTCTCCAGAGAGGTCCTTGTTAAAGCTGGTCTCTGTCGTACCGGTTTTCCCTGCCATGGTATAGCCATAAGGCGCAGCGTTCACCCCTGTACCATTACTGAAAGTACCCAGCATCATATTGGTCATCTTATCTGTCGTTGAACCACTAAGCACTCGGGTTGATTTCTGGCTGTGGCTCTTGACCACTTGACCACTGGCATTTTCGATCTTGGTAATGAGGTGAGCATCATTCATGACCCCGCCGTTAGCAAAGGTACCATAGGCCTGAGCCATCTGCATCGGATTGGTTGTCACACCAGCTCCCAAGGCAACGGCAAGCGACTTGTCCACCTTATCCATGTTGAGCCCGAATTTTTTCCCGTACTCAAAGACCGTATCGAGACCCAAATCATTGGCTGTCGCAACGGCTGGAAGGTTGAGGGATTCTGCCAAGGCCTGGTACATTGGTACCGTTGGGCTCGACTGGATGCCTGCATAGTTATTGACTTCATAGCTTCCATATTGGGTAGTACTATTATCCAGTTCCTTATTAGTCGACCAACCTTCTGCAACAGCTGGGCTATAGACCACTAAAGGTTTGATGGTTGATCCTGGACTACGGGCAGCCTGGGTCGCATAGTTGTAGGTACGGAATCCTGGATTTTGATCGCTTCCGACACGCCCTACCAGAGCCCGAACCCCTCCGGTTTTAGGATCGAGGGCGACACTACCAGACTCTGCGCGCGTGCCGTCTTCCGCTACTGGGAAGAGGGCTGTGTTGTCATAGATCACCTGCATGCTTGCTTGGTAATTTTGATCCAGTTCGGTGTAGATCCGGTAGCCATTTTTGACAATATCTTCTTCGGTCAGGCCGTATTCATTGACCGCTTCATTGATGACCGCATCAAAATAGGATGGGTAGCGGTAGTCCTCCGACTTGCCTTCATAGGCATCGACCAGCTGGCCATGGATATCCACAGCAGCCGACTGATCAGCTGTTTTCTGGTCAATATAGCCAGCCGCCACCATATTTTGGAGGACCGTATTGCGGCGATTGGTCGCATTCTCTACTGAATAGAGCGGGTTATAGATTTCCGGTCCCTTGAGCATACCTGCGAGAACCGCAGACTGATCCAGGCTTAATTGACTGGCTGAAACCCCAAAATACTTCTTGGAAGCATCCTCAATTCCCCAAACCCCGTTTCCAAAATAGGCATTGTTGAGGTACATGGTGAGGATTTCTTTTTTACTATATTTCTTATTGATTTCAAGCGCTAGGAAGAATTCCTTGGCCTTACGCTCCACCGTCTGATCCTGAGACAGGTAAGCATTCTTGGCTAGCTGCTGAGTGATAGTCGACCCACCACCTGAGCGACCCAGGGTCAAAATCGCTAAGAAGAAGCGACCATAGTTGATCCCGCTATTCTTGTAAAAGCTCCGGTCCTCTGTTGCGACCACGGCATTTTGCAGATTCTCACTAATAGCATCGAGTTCGACATAGGTTCCTTTTTGCCCGGTCAAACTTCCCGCCTGGTCCCCATTCTTATCATAGATAATGGTAGTCGCCTTCAGTGCATTCTGCAAATCCTTGACGTTGGTCGTCTTAGCAAGGTAGAAAAGATAGCCCCCTGTCAAGAGGCTAAAGCCTAGCCCAATGATCAGGAGAATCTTGGTCAAATGGAATCTGCGCCAAAAACGACGGAAGGGATGCTGAGAGAGAGGCTTGCTTCTGTGCTTGCCTGAGCGACTATAAGTCGGCTCTACTATCTCTTCCGGTAGTTCCGTGTCTGGCACTTCTTCTGCCACCGCTTTGGGCGGATGATCCTTTCTAAAAAAAGTGATCAGGTTTTCAAATAATTCTTTTATTCTATTCATACCTGTTATTGTAACACCTTATCCTTGTCCTAGCAAGAAAAGATAGCTCATCCCCTTCTCCCATTTAGTTTTCTTTAAGCTTAGATTTTGCTACAATATGGTCATGAACTATCAATTTACCATTCCAGAATCCTTTCCCCAGATGACTGTGAAAGAGTTGCTTGAGGACTACTTCCTCATTCCCCGTAAGATCCGGCATTTTTTACGAACCAAGAAGCACGTCTTGGTCAATGGCGAGACCATCAACTGGCAAAGCCCCGTTCAAAAAGGAGACCAGATCCAGCTGATCTTTGACGCGGACGATTACCCTGAAAAAGAGCTCCCAGCCGGAGACCCGAGTCTGGTCGAAGAGCTCTATCAGAATGAGCATGTCATCATCGTCAATAAGCCTGAAGGTATGAAAACCCATGCCAATGAGCCGACAGAAATTGCTCTTCTCAACCATGTTTCCAGCTATGTTGGATCTACCTGCTACGTCGTGCACCGCCTAGATAAGGAAACCAGCGGAGCGATTTTATTTGCTAAAAATCCTTTTATCCTGCCCATTCTCAACCGCATTTTGGAAGATAAAAACATCCAACGCGAGTACTGGGCCTTGATCCAAGGTAGCTTAGCACAAAAAACCATCGTCTACAAGGATAAAATCGGACGCGATCGCCACGATCGGCGCAAGCGCCTGGTCGATCCACGCAAGGGGCAGTACGCAGAAACTCAGGTGACGCAACTGAAAAAAATCGGACGAAACAGCCTGGTCAAATGCCAGCTCAAAACGGGGCGTACCCATCAGATCCGGGTTCATCTCTCCCATCATGGCCACCCGATTGTCGGGGATCCTCTCTACAATCCTGCGCGTGGAGAGCGACTCATGCTCCATGCTCACCGCTTGACCTTCACCAATCCATTAACCCTTGAAACCATACAAGTCGAAGCACCTTCTAAGAGTTTCGAAGAAGGGTTGAAAGGTTGAAAAAGAAGCCACAAAAAGAGGCTGGACAAAAACTGTTCAGCCTTTTTATATTTGATAGAAATAACTGTATGACGCAGTGGTTGATTGGCATCTTTGTTCGCTTTTTAAGCTCCAAAGATGACCTAATCAACTGTGCGGGGGTGGGAAGACGAACTCTTTTTAACTAGTCAGAGTTCTTTCCCACTCCCTTTTTATTATTGATAGCGTGGGGTTGCAAATCCACGAATATTGCCATGTCCGATTCGGTAGGTATTGCGACGGACTTGGTTGTTGGAGTTTCCTTCAATGGTATGAATGATTCCGTTTGAGACGCTCTCTACAATTCCGATGTGATCCGCAAAGCCATTATTTTGCTGGCTATTTTGATCCCAGTTAAAGGTGATGATGTCCCCTGCTTTTGGTGTAGTGGTCCCATCTTCATTCCAAATGCCCAAACGTTTAAAGATCTGAATGTGACGTTCGACTCCACATTCACGACCAATCAAACCACTCAAGCCCTCACGCTGGAAGACCGTTGTGACAAAGATATCACACCAATCATCGGTCGTCTTCACTGCATAACCTACAGGAAGTGGTTTGACACTGTTGTAATCATTAACCAATTGATGGTGAGCTGCAGTTCCGCCACGAACACCAACTAAACTAGCTGCTGCCCGTAAGACACGGTCCCGTTGCCCATTCGTTACACGAGGACTAAAAGCAGTTTGATCTACTGTCGCACGAGGATGAAGGGCTGTTTGACCAAGGTTAAAGCCTTCAACGCCACCATCGACATAATCCACATAGACGTGAGTGGTATAGTTACCTGATTGGTACTGGTGATTGGCTGTAGAAACCTGCACTTCTGTGTGCATACCAGAAGGTGCTGTAGAATACCAGAAGAGATTTTCCTGATGAGCTTGAGACCACGCAGCGACACGGATGTTCTTAATCTGACGACCTTGAGGCGCTTGATCCACCGTTACTGTATAAGTTCCAGCACCAGAATTGACATTCTTGATAGAAGCTTGAGTCTTGGTCTTGGCATTTCGGAACTCCACTTCTGTAGTCGTTGTACCAGCACCCACACGAGAACCATCATTTTGAATGTAGTAAAGGTGAACATGGTACTTACCAGTAGAGTTCTTGTGATCGCTTGCTTTAACAGATACCTTGTAGTCTCCGTTTGCTTGACGAGTCGCTTCGTACCAGCGGAGATCATCCTGTCCATCCTTATCCGACCATGTAGGAACTTGAACAGTCCGCACACCTTTAGGACTGTATACATCCTTGATAATGACGTCAAAGGTTCCTGTATCCTTGTTGTTGTTTTGGATCAAGATTGTACCAGAACGGCGGGCTTGACGCACTTCTGTCGTGGTTTCTGTAATGTAGTTCCGTTGGTTATTTTGATCTACATAATAAACATGGACATTGTATTTACCATCTTCATTTTTATGGTCTGAAGCTTTGATAGTTGCACGGTAACTTCCATCACTTTGAAGGACTGCTTTATGCCATACTAGATCATCTTGCCAGTTCTTGTCGGACCATGTTGGGATCAAGACTTCTTTTAATCCGTTTGGAGCTACTACATTACGAATTACTGCATCAAACGTGCCCGTCTCAACATTATTATTTTCAATCGTCAACGTGCCACTTGGTTTAACGTGGTGTACTTCTGTTGTAGTCTCTGTGATGTAGTTTCGTTTGTCAGATTGATCCACATAGTAGACATGGACGTTGTACTTACCGTCATCATTTTTATGGTCTGAGGCTTTGATAGTCGCACGGTAGCTTCCATCACTTTGACGAACTGCTTTATGCCATACTAGATCATCTTGCCAATTCTTATCTGACCAGGTTGGTATCAAGACTTCCTTCAATCCGTTTGGAGCTACTACATTGCGAATAACTGCATCAAACGTGCCCGTCTCAACATTATTATTTTCAATCGTTAACGTGCCACTTGGTTTAACGTGGTGTACTTCTGTCGCAGTCTTTGTGATGTATGTCGTGGTTTCTGTTATGTAGTTCCGCTGATTATTTTGATCTACATAGTAGACATGGACGTTGTACTTACCATCTTCATTTTTATGATCTGAGGCTTTGATGGTAGCTCGGTAGCTGCCGTCACTTTGACGAACTGCTTTGTGCCATACTAGATCATCTTGCCAGTTCTTGTCTGACCAGGTTGGTATCAAAACTTCTTTCAAGCCATTTGGAGCTACTACATTGCGAATAACTGCATCAAAGGTTCCTGCCTCTGAATTATTATTCTCAATGGTGACAGTGCCACTTGGTTTAACGTGGTGTACTTCTGTTGTAGTTTCTGTAATGTAGTTCCGTTTGTCAGCTTGATCCACATAGTAGACGTGGACATGGTACTTACCATCTTCATTTTTATGATCGCTTGCCTTAATAGTTGCACGGTAGCTGCCGTCACTTTGACGAACCGCTTTATGCCATACTAGATCATCCTGCCAGTTCTTGTCTGACCAAATTGGAACCAAGACTTCTTTCAAGCCATTTGGAGCTACTACATTGCGAATAACTGCATCAAAGGTTCCTGTTTCAACATTATTATTTTCAATAGTTAACGTGCCACTTGGTTTTAAATCCTCTGGACGTTTCCCAATATAAACATTCGTCGTTGTTCCGCCCACACCCGTCATTTGTCCATTATTCTGAACATAGTAAAGATGGACATTGTAAAGACCGGTTGAGTTTTTATGGTCCGCTGCTTTTACATTGATGGTATAGGTCCCATTGGCTTGACGGTTGGCTGTATACCAAACAAGGTCATCTTGACCACCTGTTTCTGACCAGATTGGGACAGAAACGGTTCGAACTCCATTTGGCGCCTTAACATTTGAGATGACAACGTCAAAGCGGCCCGTCATAGTATCGTTATTGACAATATCAATCTTCCCACTTAAGCTGCCTTCTGTTGGATCCGCTGCAGGTTTTGCGTTCGCTGTGAAGCGACCGGTATAGTCCACACTGTGGTCAAAGAGGTGTTTTCCTGGAAGCAATTCCGCTTGAGAAGTGAACTGCCAGGCGCCAGCTTTCCCATTGTAACGCAAACTTTTCGCATCGTTTACAGATAGTTTTGGAGAAGGGTATTGGGCAACCCAGAAATTCTGAAGCCCAAATTGAGCGGTGTTGACAGGACCTTTCTTGCGAAGGTTGTTTTCATCCAACCAGCTAGCACTGGTGTAGAACATCAAGTTGGTGTAACCATTTTTACGCATTTCGTCCGCCCAAGCTTGGGTGTTGCGGTTAATATTTGGCTGCATCTTGGCATCCTCAAAGTCATTGACCATGAGGGTGTTCTTTGGAATATTCAAGCGTTGCGCTTCTGCAATGTAGAATCGCGCTTCTGCACGCGCTGCTTCCTCAGAAGTATAGCGTGAGAAGTGGTAGGTCGATACTTGCAGACCCGCAGCCTGTGCATTACGAATTTGGTTCTCCGCATTTGGGTTCTTGTACCAAGTGTCTTCTGTCAATTTGACAACGACACCGCCCACGCCTTTATTAGCTAGGGTACGGTAGTCGCCAATACTAATGTCTCCGTTGTGGCTACTCACATCAACGAATGATTTTGGTTGAACCGCCACATCTGTTGAACGACCAGCAGGAGCGTGAGCGCCTGTGTTAAAGAAGGTCGTGCTTCCTGTATTAGACGGAAGAGGAGTTTCTTCTTTCTCAGTCGTCGATGCTTCTGTAGCTTTCTCTACAGATGGGGTTCCACTTTCTGAAGCCGCGACCTTGCTCGCAGGTGCCACAGGCTGCTCAGTCACATTTGCTGGTGCTGCATAGTTGCTTGCGACAGGTGCTACCGATTTTTCAGCAACGGCTACTTCTGGCGCTTTTTCAGCTTGGACTTGGTTGCCTTCAGTAGTAGTGGCCTCGTTTGAAACCAGCTCATCTGCACTGACTCCCTGAGCAGATACAGCCATCAAGACTGCCGCTCCGGCATAAAAAATAAGATCTTTCTTTTTCATATAAACTTCCCTTTATACAAATTTTATACGTTAATCATTTTACCACACGGTTTCAGCGATGAAAAGTTTTATAAGGCAAATTTTTAAAATTAGTGATATTTTTTTGAAAAACTAAAAAAAGAAGTCTATCTGACTTCTTTTGCTATTAAACTATTTTTCATATCCCAAATAAATTATTTACTACAATCGGTAGTTGTCAAAAATTTAATTAGAAAAAGAATTATACCTGATCTAAATCCTGTTTCATCACTGAAATCATTCTTTTTGCAACTGTGTCCCACGAATATTCTGCTTTATAATAATCTTGTTTCATCTGAACATTTCTAAAGAAGCTTTCATCTTTTATTAGATTATACATTTTATCAGCTAAAACCCGTGGGTTTTCCTCTTCAGCAGGTATTAATAATCCTGTTTCATTATTTTGAATTAGATTTGGCATTTCCATTAAATTACGTCCAATACATGGTAAACCATAGCAAAGAGCTTCAACAAACACAATTCCAAATGCTTCAAATCGAGAAGGTAAAACAAATACATCACAAAGATTATAATAATATTGCACCTTATCAGCTGGTAGATTCCCTAAAAAATAAACATTCGGATTGTTAAATTCCATCGGTGCATCTGAGGGACCTATAATGTACAACTCTGCCTCTGGCATGAGATTATTTTGCAAATAAACAAAAGCATTATAAACAAGATTTCCACCTTTACGCAAAAAATCTTTGCCAATAAATAAAAATTTATTTCGTCCCTTATGTGAGTGCTCAAGTAATAGGTTGTCCATATTTGTTCCCGCTCCCACGTAATGAACTTTTTCAACTGGAAGCCCTTGTTGAGCTATTAGGTAATCTGAAAACCATTTACTCATAGTAAATATTCCAGTGGCTTGATTATAAAATGTTTCCTGTTTTCTCATTCGACTATCTAGAATATCTGCCGAGACGTTTTGAAAACCACTATATTTGAATGATTGACTATTGTTTTGAGAACTCTCTATCAAATAATGAAGATTCAAGTCTTGATAGATATACACTGGATTATCAGGAAAAGATAAAGGAAACTCATCAAATGTAAGACAAACATCCTTTGGAGAGAGATGAACTTGATTTTCAGCATATTTTATATACGTCATGTTCATATCAGATTTTCTAATACCTAAACGAACAAGCACTTTGTGCACATTCATTCTAAAAGTATAAAAAATATTCTGTTCCTCAACAATCTCGTATTTTCCTAAATACTTTTTAATATTAGTTATTGTACCAGACCAATCCCAGGTCAATTGTTCTTTTTTATGAATAATTCTTGGAATTACAATCTTCAAACTAACCCCTCCTAAATTTATGTTTAGCTATATCTAAAATATGATCTAACAATGGATTTTTTAAAAGTTTGAGCTCTAATAAATAGATGATTAAGCTTACTAAAGTAATGCTAAAAATTAAAAGAAGTGAATTAGTTACGAATAACTTAAACCCAAAACCAATGACTATTATTGAAAAGAAACCTAGTAAAGCTTGAACTAAGTTCTGTCTCCATAGTACAAAATTAATGTACTTCCCGCTTTCTCTTACAACCAGAAAGTTATATAAAACAATAAAAAATTCTGATGCAATCGTTGCTACTGCAGCACCATTCTGATAAAATACTGGAATTAAAAGAAGACTAATTCCGATATTTACAACAATTCCATATAGAGCTCCTGTTAAGTTTACAGTTTCACGTCCGATAGGTATATTAAGCCCATAAGTTAATATCCCACCAAATATGGCTCCAATTAAACTAATTGCTAGTAACTGTAATGTTAAAGTGGCATCGATAAATTTTATTCCACCTAAAAATAAAATAATTTCCCTAGATAGGACAATAAGACCTGCACTCATTGGAATTAAGATTAGAGTTACCACTGAAAGTATTTGAGTATAACTTTTTTTAAATTCGTCAATTTTCTGTTCTCCAAACAAATGTGACAACCTAGGTATTGTAACAGAATAGATTGAAGCTAATAAATTTTTTAATATTGTATATACTCTGGCTGCAACAGCATACAATCCAACGTAATATGCTCCTTTAAACCACTCTAATATTAGCATATCAGAATTAGCATAGATACTAATTACTAGACCACCAGAAAACAAGACAATAATTGGCTTAAAATGCTTTACTAGATCAAGTCTCCAAACAAGAGAGAGTTTTAAATACTTTCTACAATAGATTAAATTTAAAATACAAGATATCCCTGAACCAATTACTGAGATAAATGTATATAGATATAAATCACTAGCTGTTTTAACAAGAACAAACATCAATATCAACGATAAAATTTGTATAATGATACTTCTAATCGTAATATAAAGGAAATCCTCAAAAAGAACGTTTATCCAGTCCACTCCGAGTGTTGTAAAAACAATTGTCAAACTTTGAATAAAAATCAGAATTTGATATTCTCTATTCGGAATAAATAAGCATACAACTAATACTAACAACAGATAGGATACTATCGTCGATAAAATATTTATAGTAAAAATTTGATTACCTAAATGACTTAATTTCTTAGAATCAGATCTAATACGCCCCCCTTCCCTAATAGCATAAGTAGAGATCCCAAGTGCAGCAACTAAAGAAAAGTAACCTACAATAGAAGCTGTATAATTAATTTTTCCTAGGTTCTCCACACCTAATATTCTACTGATATAGGGATAAGTGATTAAAGGGAATATAATTGAAAGTGCTGTTTTAAATAAATTTAAAGCCGCATTCACTCCCATTTTTTTAGTCATCTATTAACTCTCCATCTCTGTTTAATTTTGCAGATTCATTATTGATAATAACTAGTGTCAACGTTAACGCAATAATCCGAGGTCTATCAATATATGACATGATTGGAAGGCTCATCAGAAAACTAATCAGTAGGCCTGTTATTAATACGTTGGAACTAAGTTTCTTTACCCACGTCATAATTAAATTTATAGTCAAAAGGATATACCATACAAACCCTGGCACCCCCAAAGAACCTAATGTTCCAAATATCCCGATATCATCATAATTAAAAAATCCATCAGGCCCTTTTATAAAATAATATAAAGAAGTGCCCTTTTCCGGAGTATGCAATCCTAAACCAAATGGATAAGTAAAAATTTTATTAAAATAATATTCTATTGCACCTGTTCGAGCAAAAGAGGAGCCGGTGTTATCCGAAATACTATCAGATATTGAACCAAATTTATTTGAAATAATGAATAAACCCGCCGTCCCTAAAATAAGAGTCCATAATAATGAGGATAGAGTTAGTCTACGCTTATTGTATATGAAATACATTGAAAGAATGACTATTAGTACAGTCACCAAATAGTATCTCGACTGATCAACATAAAAAATAGCAACTAACATCAATAATAAACTAACTATATCAAAAAATGATTTTTTAAAATGATTTGCAATAATTTTCCATGCCACCAATATAACAAATACCCGAACAAGTCCCTCAAAAACACTATAAATACGTAAAGGTACTGTTAAATTATAAATATAACTTATAGGAATAATCTCTTCAATTTTCAAAAACAATGTTTGCAAGCCATGATATCTGTATACTTGCATAACAAATAATATTGATACTATTGAAATGGTTATCTGACCGATTTTAACAAAAAGCTTATAGTTTCTTTCTGTCTTAAATATCTCGCAAAGAGGAAAATAAAGGAGTAAAATTGAATAAGGAAGAACATCCCACAATACTTGCGTAATCGAGTAATCAAATAAATACATTGACACAAGCGAATTAAAAAACAGAATTAGAAAAAAGATTAGGATATAATTTCCAAAAATACCTAGTTTAAGTTTCCCTTTATTATAGATAAAGTATGCCAAAAATAATATTAAAGAATAGAATGCAACTCCTAATTTATTACTGGCCGCTCCTCCCAGTAAATTCGGCCAACTTACTAGATAAAAACCTCTGAATTCAATCAAGAAAAATAGTAAAAATAGAAAAAGATATTTATTAAATTTCAATGTTTTTTCTCCTTGAAATACGTACCATCCAATATTTTTTTCAATCGATATATCTTTTTACATAAGAAGTAGGACATATCAGATATTTTCAAAGAAAGTTTAGATGCCCCTCTATATTCTCTGTAATAGTATTTTTTTGATACACGGCCAATTTTCTCTGACTCAGGATTATGCGCTCCTCTATGATAATGATAAATTGTCCATTCAGGATAGAAATAAGTCATATATCCCTTATTCCTCATTCTTTCACTTAAAATCATTTCTTCACAATAGAGAAAAATATTTTCATCAAATCCTGATACTGCTTCAAAAGCATTTCTAGAAACAAACATAAAGCTACCACTAACCCATCCAGTCTCACCCTCAGGAGCAGTATAGTCAATATCAATCCATTTATGTATCTTACTATTAAACCACTGCCTATTATAATCCTGAAGTATCATCTCTTCTACAAAATTCATCCGCTTACGAGGACTTTGAATATCTCCTTGAGGAGTGAGAATCTTAGGACCAACTATACCTATTGGATGATCGCTCGTTTCAATGATAGTTTTACATTCATTCAACTGTAAACCATTAGGAAACTCTAAATCATTGTTTGAAAAAACTAGATAGCGTGTATCAAAGTTCTGAATTGCAAATTTTGCACCTAAATTATTGCCTTTAGAGTATCCACCATTTTCATTGGAATCAATTATATAAATTTTCCTTTGTGAAATTTCAAAAGAATAAACTTTTTTCCCATTAAAAGCAGAGGAAGTAAATTCAACTTTAGAATCTTGTAAGAATTGTTTCCCCAATTCTTCCGCACTATTATCTACGATAATGTAATGTACATCATTCCCGACATATATATCAATAAACTTTTTTATATAATCTACTGTATCACTCATTGATTTGTAATCAGTAATAATTAATGAGTACATAGAATCTCCTTTTGTTTTACTTCGCTAATTCCTGATAGATTATTCGTAATTTTCTAGCGCTATCCTCTATATCAAATCCAGCTTCTTTTATTTTTCTCTAGAACCATATGGAAGGCGTTCATAACTCATAGAGGTGATAAAATCTGACCACTTTTCAACACCATCAGATAATGATAATCTATAAAAGTTTGAATTAACCGATGCTGACTCTGGAACAGCAGAACTTACCACACAAGGTAGTCCAGATGCTTGTGCTTCAATATTCACGATTCCAAATCCTTCATAGAAAGAAGGTAACAAAAAACATCCATTGCTTGTAAATATTGTGCTGGTTGTTCTTGTTTTCCAAGCAATAAAACCCTTCCTAATTTTATTTCTTCGTCTAGCAGCGTTTCTATATTAGCTCGTTCTTCACCATCACCAATCCATATAAAATAAAAATTAGGTACCTTGAGAAAAAAAGTATGTATTAGGTCAACTATAAATTCAGGATTTTTTTCATATGACATTCTCCCGACAGTACCTAAAACGGTAGCCTCCACTGGAATATTTAGATTCTCTCGTACCTTTTGCCTTAACTCTTCATTATATAAAAAGTCATTGATTACAATACCATTTTTCAGTATCGCCACATCAGACAAATCAGTATCGCCATACAAATAATTCGCTGCTTCAAGTGAACAGGCCAACTTATAATCAACAAGAAACTTAATTATTTTTCTTGCCGTTAACATTTTTAATCTGCCAACAAAACCCTTACCACGACTAGATGAAGTAGTGTGAGCATGAAGTACTATTTTTGCACCTACAAGCTTTGACAGAATAATATTAAATAACCCCTCGATAGCATCATCTGCATTAATATGAACAATATCGTACTTTTCTTTTTTTAAAATAGAGTAGATATTTCTTAGCCTTTTTATTTTACTTGATGCTTCCTTAACATGTTGAACCTGTCCCCCGTTTTCTTCAATTATTCGATGAAAACTAGGGTTCTTCAATTTTCCAATAGCCAAAAAGTCAACTTGAAAGTCGTCTGTTAAGGGACGAGTCAAGTTATAGGCTATTACAGACCTACCTCCTGCTCCGAAATTGTCTGCCCCCATTTGTAAAATTTTAGTTTTCATCTATTTACTCCAGTAACTAATACATTGAATCACAATTCAAATTGAGACTTGTCAGGATAACGATTAGACAATATCTTAGAAAATTTCTCCAAGTCATTTTCTGTCATCGCCATATCATCATTGACACAAAGTAATTTTGTCTTTTTTTTCGATAATAATTTAGGAAGCTGATCAACAGCGGTAATTGAAATTGATTTTCCAAAATTTTTAGTAGATGGTTGAAAATCATTACTTTCAATTTGCCAATAACATAATAAATAATGATTTATATCCGTATTATAGTCTCTAAATTTATGTTTAGATGTTTGAACAAAAATGTCTTCTTCTACATTCCATAAATGAATTAGTGTACTCTTTTTTATTGGAACTGGTGTATGCTGATTATAGTATCCAGTTATCTTCCATGGAAATAACAAAATATTTTTTAAAACCAATTGACCATATTTAAAATTGAAAAACTTAAACGGCGACTGTTTCAAGGCTTTTTTATTTGAAAAATGTCTATATAAAACTTCTACATTATTAAAATAAACTTTGGAAAAAGATGACCACGGAACCAAGGCTTCATAAACAGCCAATAGCCTCGGTTGTCCGTTGACAAAAAAATCATCAGGCTTAACATCTTGAATCAAATACATGTCATCGTTAAAAAAACAAAGTTCTCTGATAAACCTTCAATGCGGTGTAAATTCAACTCAATTGCAGCAGAATTAAATGTTGGTAAATATTCCTCAGGCATAAAATCACTATGCCTAACCCATTTTAGTTTAGGATGATTTAAATTTAACCATTCCGGTTTTTGACCATTAGTTATAAGATAAATATTATTTACCCACGGTGCATGCTTCTCTACCATCCGAAACCAATAATTGAATGTTCCATAATCTCTATAACGGTGCAGATTATCTCCATCATTATCAACCTGCAAACTATTAGACGTATATTTATTTTTTTCTCTAATGAAGTCAGGATCATTTCCATCAACCCAAAGTACAACAAAATCAATTTTTTCTTCCATGTTAAATCACCTATAAAATAATTGTTTGGCCGGTCTAACTATATAATTTTTTGTTAAAAGTCCATTATTCCGATACAATAAAAAAGAAGAAAGACCAAAAATATTATGTTACTTTTCTTTATCAAATAAAATAGTCCAAACTTCATTTGCCAAACCCTTGTCTAAAAATCTCAGAATGATTTCTTAAAACAACATCAAAAAACGTTTTGTATACTGAAGGCTAGTTTTAATACTTTAAGTCTATACAGTACATATTTTAACTTATTTGGTTGGTCTTTCATTTGAGAAAGAGAAACACTATTCTTAAGCAATTCTTGTTTCACTTCATCAGTAATGTCTATATATTCTTTGTCTAATTTAGATTTATACAAACTTGCTAGTATGTGAATCAATCCATTTACATAATAAAGTTGTGAGATATGCAACTCTTCTTGATTTAATTGCGAACATACAAAATCTGAATAAAACATTTCTTTATAAAATCCATACATATCTCTAAACTTTTTTCATTCCAAGACTGTGTAATAGAATCTGGGTTGTCAATTAAGTAGTGATAGTATTTTTGATTAGTTGCATAGACCTTCTTAGCCACAAGAAACAGTTTGTAATTAGTGCCAAGATCCTCATAGTATTTCCCAATTGGAAACTGAATGTTATGATCAGTGAATAATGATTTTCGATAGATTTTATCATTAGCAAACCCAGTAATATAACGATGCTTCAGCATTTGCACAAAAGCATCTTTACCTTCAAATACTTGGGTCACTTCTGGTTCTGAAACTATAGCATCTTCTTCACCCTTCACAAACTCACGATTAAAAGAAATAATATCAAACTCTAGAGATTCTAGCGCTTCTGCTAACGCTATAAAGGTATCTGGTTCAATCCAATCATCTGAATCAGGAAAATAAACATATTCTCCTTTGGCATGAGAAATACCTGTGTTCCGTGCTTCAGAAAGTCCACCATTTTCTTTATGAATAACTGAGATAAAGTCATAATCCTTAACATAGTCATCACAGATTTGAGGAGAATGATCAGTACTCCCGTCATCAACAAGTAGAATCTCATAGTCCTTCCATTCTTGGGCAAGAACACTTTCAATGCAACGTTTTAAATATCTTTCAACATTATATACTGGAATGACGACAGTTAATAGTGGTTTCATAGATTATTTACCTAATTTTTTATTCTACTCTAATTCTTCTCCTATCTGATCTAACTGACTTACAACATTCAATGATATATGGTAAATCTTTAAATCAGCTCGGATATAATCCTTTTTTCAGCGAATTTGATTATTTAGTATTTCTTATACAACTCCGAAAAATTCCGAATATAACTTTGTAATGAAAAGAGTTCTTTTTGGCGTTGGACAGAGGCCTGACCAAATTGTTCTCTTTTCTCAGTGTTCTCTGCTAATTCTTGGATAGCCTTAGACAATTCTGCGGTCTGATTTGGTGTGGCAAGAAGGCCGTTTTCGCCTTCCTTGACCATCTCACAGACACCGCCATGACGGTAACCCACTACAGGTTTACCACAAGCCATGGATTCAAGGACTACAGTTGGTAGAGGATCTGGATTAGTACTTGGCAAGACAAATATATCGAACATATTATAGAGCTCTGTTGTCTTACTATAATAATCGATACGCTTGATTTGGCTAGCTACTGGTGATTCTGATATTGCCTTTTCCAACTCATCCACGCGCCACTCTTCCCCCTCAAATGCACTTCCTGCCAAAAAGGCTACTGCCTTTGGATTTGCCTGCAAGATTGGGGTCACGGCTTCTAGGAAGTCGCCTTGCCCTTTCCAGGCATTCACACGACCAACCATACCGATAACCAAAGCATCCTGCGAAATTCCAAACTGATCACGAACCGCACTAGCATCCATCACCTGATAAACAGCATTGTCAACACCATTATAGATGACTTGAACTTGATCATCTTTTACAAAACGAGACTGCTTGACGTGATTAGTAACAGCATTTGAAACTGTCACAATGGTATCCGCATAGCGACCCATTAAAAAGTTGATGAAATCAGAAATAGCTTTAGGTTTAACGATGATTTCATGGACATGCCAAATCAGAGGAAGTTTCAACTTCCGCTTGAGGTAAATGCCCTCAAGTACCGCAGTTGTATTGTTGTGAATAAGAGTAATCCCATTCTCTTTAGCATATTTAGCAATTTGTTTGGAGTAACGGTTATAGGAGCCAAAGTACTCAAGAATCCCTTTTGGATTAAAATATTTCCGGCGCAAGATTGGATAGTCGATGACTTTAACCTTAGCACCGACCTCTTCCAATGCACCAACTAAGACACCATCATTGGGTAAGATAACGTGTGCCTCAAAAGCATCTTTATCCAAACCCTTAATAAGCTCCAACAACACCTTGTCAGCACCATACATTTCGGCACCAGCATGGAGATATAATATTTTCTGCATTTCTATCCTTTAAATACTTTCTCGTAGTCTGTGACAATCTTTTCCCAAGTAAAGGCTTCCGCAATCCGTTGACTTGATTTTTGATTGAAATCTTCGATTGCTTGAGCGTCTAATTGCTCAGCTTGATCAATGACATGTGCCAATTGATCTTTCTTCCAATAAAGTGCTCCCTCTTCACCAACTTCTCGGTTGAAACCAACATCTAACAAGAGGTTGAGTTTAGTAGACTCGAGCGCCTCAAGAAGAGATGGATTGGTCCCGCCTACCTCATGACCATGGAAATAAGCAAAAGCATTCTCACGAATGTATTTAAGTAATTCTTGATCATAGACAGTCCCCACAAACTTCACTCGAGGATCTTGATCAAATCCTGTATCCTTGCGCAACTGTTCATAGAACTTGTTTTGCTCTACATTAGTAATCAGGACAAAATCTTTTTTGGAATTGGACTGCATAAAGCCACGAATCATGGCCTCATAGTTATTTTCAGGTACAAAACGTCCCACGACAAGATAGTAATCTCCTTCGGAGACTTGCTTGTCTGCAAACCAAGTCCCTACTTTATCGTCTTCTTTACTCAGGATAGACTTGCTTGTATCCGTTCCATAGGCAATATAGGTCGTCTGTGGCTTATACTTAGCGTAATCCTTCTGAATATAAGCCTCGATATTCTTGCTATCGCAGATTAACAGGTCGGCATGTTTAACCATGAGTTGTTCAGAAAACTTCCAGTACTTACGGACTGGGAGACTCCATTTCGCGCGAAGCCATTCATGACCATCTGGATTGACCATGAGGGTCCCACCGATCGCCTTGATTTTCTTTTAATTTTTGAGATAAAAGGACCAATCCGACATGCCAATACATAGAAGATCGGAGCTTGATCCTTATTTTCTTTTGCGATTTCAATAGCCTTATTGAGAGCCGCAATATCATAAGCAATGGCACGCGCAGGACCGATATTAGGGACGTCAATATTGTAACAGATTGCTCCATTATGCTCGAAAGTATCTGCAGTAATTCCTGATTTTGCTGAATTCTCCCGCATACAAGCTACATAATACTGGATATTTTTATCTTGTTGGAATTCTGTCAACTTCTCAACAAAGGTCTCAAAACCACCATATTTTGCTGGAATACCTTTGGAACCAACGATATAAATTGATTGTGTCATTTTTCTCCTAACATGGAAAGGACGAAGTAGGCAGTCTCCTACTTCGCTCCTTCTTTTCTAAGTACAACCTTCACGGTCTTGAGCAAGATCTGAATGTCTCTCCAAATCGTCCAATCATCCATGTACGCAAGGTCCAGTTTGACCACTTCGTCAAAATCCTTGATTTCACTGCGTCCGCTCACTTGCCAAAGGCCTGTAATGCCTGGTTTGAAGCTGAGTCGGCGTTTTTGGGCTGGCGTATATTCTTGGTATTCGTCAACCGTTGGGGGACGAGTCCCGACCAGACTCATATCACCGATCAGAACATTGTAAAATTGTGGCAATTCATCGAGACTGGTCTTACGGATAAAGCGTCCGATTGGCGTTACCCGCGGATCATTTTCCATCTTGAACATGCCACCTGTCATGGTATTTTGTGCCATGAGATCTTTCTTAATCTCCTCGGCATCCACACGCATGGAACGGAATTTATAGAAGTTGAAATACCGTCCGTTCTTTCCGACCCGCTTCTGTACAAAGAAAGCTGGTCCACCATCCTTACGGATCAGAGGGACTAAAACGATACTCACGAGGCCACAAATCAAGAGACCAAAGAGGGCTCCTGCAATGTCCAAGAGGCGTTTAGCAAACACATGACTAGGTTTGTAGAAATTGGTTGAGAAAGTGACGACACTTAACCCCCCGACTTCTCGAACCCGTTTATTGCCTAAGGACGCGAAGTTAAAGGCATTGAGATTGACAGATACATCGATCCCCATACTCTCAAACTCCGAGACGAAATCACTAATATTGTAATCCTCACTTGGCAGATTGATAAACACTTCATCCACCACTTCCTTGGTCACAAAGTTCATCATTTGATCCGGTTGCACCACCCTTACCCCCGGATGAGCAAAATCCGTATCGTCCATAATGGTAACACCAATTAGTTCTCCATGATAGAGGTTGGGCGAATGCAGAATATCAAACACCTTTTCCATCCGACTAGTCGCAGTGATCAAAAAGATCTTTCTCGAACTTTTCCGTCGTGGTGAAACAGACTTCCGGTACCTCTTGAGCAAGAAATCCATAATATAGACAGAAAACGTATTAAAAGAAAGAAGTAGATCATCCCCCGACGAGAGATGGAAAAGACCCCATCGAGCATAAAAGAGGTAAAGGTGATCCCAACAGCAAAAAATACATTGTATTTCAAGACCTGAAAGAGCTCATCTAGATAGCCTCTGCTGTAAAAACGATAGGCAATATTGCTAATGTAAAAGGCTACAAAATGCAAGAGATAGAGAATGGCAATTGTCTGCGACGTGTATTCAGCATCCTTGAAAAGACTCACAATGTAGGCTGAAAATAGGACAGCTAAACTTTGAAAGAGAACAATATTTAGTTTTTCCAGTTCGATTCTTTCTTCTCCCATTTTCCCTCAATCCTATTCTTTACTTTTTCCCATACTCTCCGTAAGATCCATATCCACCATATGAACCATACTCAGCAGCTTTAATGTTAAATTTATTAAGCACTACTCCTAAGAAAGGTGTGCCTGTTTGTTCTAATTGGTCCTTAGCCTTTTGGACAGCCTTGCGTCCATTGGCACCAGATTCTGTGATCAAGACAGTTCCATCACAGCGTTGGGCGATAATGGCCGCATCGATCACGACCCCGATTGGAGGCGTATCGACAATGATGTAGTCAAAATGCTCACGCAGGGCATCCATCATCACAGTGAAGTTCTTGCTTTGCAAGAGACCTGTTGGGTTTGGCGCTACTTGTCCAGACTCGATGATATCCAAGTTTGGAAAATCAGTCGCATACAAGATTTGGTCCAATTGGCTACGGCCAGATAAGAAGTCGGTCAAGCCTTGGATCTTATCCCGGCTACGGAAAATCCCTGTCATGACAGAGTTCCGGATGTCACAGTCGACCAAGAGGGTCTTGTAACCCGCACGCGCAAAGGCAACGGCTAAGTTGGTTGAAGTGGTTGATTTCCCTTCATTTTCTTGGACAGATGAGATAGCGATGACTTTTAAGTCTACACCACTCAATTGGATATTCGTCGCAAGGGCATTGAAGTACTCTTCTGCCTTCCGAATTTCTTGCAATTTGTTTTTTGAAATTTCTAACGTATTCATGCGATCCCCAGTCTACAGTTTCTTAATATCTGGCACAATACCAAGTAAGGTTAAGCCCATCAGCTCCTCAACGTCTTCTGGTCTCTTGACACGATCGTCCAAGACTTCTACTACGACCATGAGAACCACCATCAAGCCAGCTCCAGCAATAAAGCCAAGAAGGACATTGCGTCGGATATTTGGTGAAGAAGGTGATTGAGGCACTTCTGCTTCATCCAAGGTCGTAACATCTGACACCTTGGTCACAGAAATGATCTTTTCAGCTGCTACATTTCGAAGGCCATTGGCAATACGAGCCGCTTCTTTTGGATCTCCGTCCTTAGCCGTGATCGAAAGGATACGAGTATCTGTTGGAACGGATACACTGATCTTTTTCGACAACTCAGCTGGTGTCATATCGAGTTTCAATTCTTCGATGGCTTGCGTCAAAACATTTTGAGAAAGAATGATTTCACGGTAGTCCTTAACCAAGTAAGAACCAGCCTGCAAATCAGAGTTTGTCAAGGCATTGTTGTCTTGGTTTTGACGACTGACCACGTAGATCCGGCTAGTACTTTGGTATTCTTTCTTGGCTAAAAAGGCACTGTAGCCAAATGCTGCGATGGCAAAGACAAGAGCGACCAAAACGATCGAAAACTTGCGTTTCCATAGGGTCTTCAGCATAGCGAAAACATCAATTTCCACTGCTTGATTTTCTTGATTGTTCATTTCCTAATTACTCCTTCGTGTGGATCTCTCCACCTGTTTCCTGGTTAGATTAATTCATCCGCTAACAAGAGTTCTTGATTGCTGACAAAGAGAGCTTGTGCTCGTCGTTCTCCGTATTCTTCCTTGATCAAGCGATAGGCTTCTGCCATATAAGGCGGTCGTTTATCCACATTGTGCATATCACTGGCAACAAAGTGCACCAAGTCTTTTTCTAAGAAGTACCGAGCTCGTTTTTTGAGTTGTTTTTGTTCATCCCCAAAGAGGCGAGGCTTGAGAACACTGGAACTATTGATCTGCATGTAGCAGCCCATGTCAATCATCTCTTGCACGCGCTCCTCATTTTTCTCCAAGCACTTGTAGCGCTCGATATGGGCCACCACTGGTGTCACACCTAGATGGAGCAAACGGTCCAAGGCCGTATGGATCTCCTTATAAGGTGTTCCCATGCTGAATTCAATCAGCGCAAAGCGCGTATCTGCCAAACGCGGAATGATCTTTTCTTCCAGTTTTTTCAAGACATCATTAGTAAAGTAGATCTCTGCCCCGTAATGAATCGTCAAATCTGGCGCGACCTCTGCCGCAATTCTTTTCACTTCTTGAAAATTTTCAGAAATCTTTTCTTCGGGAGTTTCAAACATCCCCTTGCGACGATGAGAAGTGGAGATAATGGTCCGTACCCCTTGGCGATAACTTTCTTCCAATAAGGTACGCGTATCTTCTCTTGTCTTTGGTCCATCATCCACATCAAAGACGATGTGCGAGTGGATATCAATCATTTTTCTTTTCCTTCCATCACTTTTTGAATGGTTTCCTTAGCCTTGGTTAAGCTAGCTTGATCCAACTCCATAACATAGAGATTAGATCCAGGCATGGCATAAGATGGCAAATCATTTCGTCCTTGTCCGGTGATCGCTTGTGAGGTCACCTCATAAGAACCACCCGTTTCTAGCTGGGTATTGATCAAGTTCATCATAGTTGGCAACTGCATATTGGTTTGGACAGAATCTTGGAGGTTTCCGATAATCTCATTGTAGTTACTCAAGACCTTAGTAGAGGTCAACTTTTTGATAATGGCCGCAATGACTTTTTCTTGGTTTTTCCCACGGTCATTGTCGCCACCTTGGAGTGAGTAGCGTTCGCGAACAAAACCGAGTGCTTGCTCTGAATTCAAATGGACCTTTCCAACTGGGAAATGGAACTTCCCGTGCAAGCTCGTGAATTCTTGGTCATTTTCCACATCGATCCCCCCTAGAAGGTCAATCAACTTGAGGAAGGACGTGAAATTGAGACGAACATAGTAGTTGAGCTTGATATCATAGAGATTCTCAAGGGTATGAATAGAAGCATCCACACCGTAGATCCCCGCATGGGTCAACTTATCATTTTGGTTGTTACCACCATCCGCAATCGGTACATAGGCATCCCGCGGCGTCGTTGTCAACAGAACTTGCTTGGTCTTCCGATTGACGGTCATGATGATATTGACATCTGATCGAGAAACCGAAGTTACTGGGCCATAGGTATCGATCCCGCTGACATAGATGTTAAAGACATCCGCATTGGCAGACACCTTGCTCGTTGCTGCCACTTCTTTTCGAATCTTGTAGGAATAGATTTTCTTCAACTTCTTCGCATAGTCCGCATCTTCTGCGGCAATGGTATCCTCAAAGGTACTGTTGAGGACCATAGCAGAAGCATTCCCTTCTTGCAGGCTCTTATAAGCATCTAGATAAGTCGGTGCATCCACTACAGAAATTTCCTGACCCTTGGTCTTTTTGATGTTGTCCAAGAGGGCCGTAAGATTGGCTTCATTATTGTTGCCCTTTGGTGCCACCACTTCCTTGATTTCTTTGATATCTTTGATGTCACTGTCTTTCTTGACATAGACAGCCATCTCAAACTCTGTATAGTTAGAATGGCCATTGACATTACTAGTCAGATTCAGCAGCTGTTGACTAGCAAATAACACTCCTGAACTAGCCAATAAGCCAACAAGAAGCAGGACCAAAGTTGTCTTTTTGGCCTGATTTTTGATCACAAACCAAGCTGATAAGAGCAAGAGAAGAGCTAGTAGTGCAATCACGAGAACATTGACATAGCGAAAAGCCAAGATGTTATTGGCCAACATGGTATAGGTCGCCCAACTTGCAGTCATAAGCAAAAAAATAAGCAATACGGAATTAATGATTCGCAATTGCCCCCACTTATGCTCTGAACGACGACTTCGTCTCCTTTGTGACATAAATACCTCCAATTAGTCCTAATCATATTTATTGTAACATATTTTTAGCAAAAAATGCATTAATTATCACTTTTTTGTCCATTATGGACATTTGAAAAGTAAGCGTTTTCTGAAATGAGCGAAATCCCTTGTATACTTATGCAGAGAATCTAAAAAAACCGGCTGAAAAACCCGGTTTTTTGAAAAACCTACAAAAGATCATCTCGTTTGACCTGCTCAAAACTTTCTTTGCCGTCATTGAGCTTGTCCCAGATGACGACTTTTCCTTCTTTGAGGGATTTTTGAACATCAATGATCCGCTGGTTAGAAGACCCTCGGAACTGCAACATGAGGTTGCGTTTGCTCTTATCATAGCGGCCATCGACCAGGATATCAATTAGCGACAAGAGCTCCAGTTTATCAGGCGTTTCTAACATCATTTCTTCCCAAGTGTAGCCTGTCCATGACCAAATATCTTTTTCTGGCAATTCTTTCCGAATACGTTTTACAAGGGGTAAAAGAATACCGGTATTAAGAAATGGCTCTCCCCCAAGCAGGGTCAGGCCTTGGACATAGGGTTGGGCCAGATCTTCCATGATCTGCTCTTCCAATTCTTTGGTATAAGGAATGCCTGCATTGAAAGACCAGGTCGCTACATTGTAACAGCCCTCACAGTGAAACATGCAACCGGCCACGTAAAGGGAGTTGCGCACTCCTTCTCCATCTACAAAGTTAAAGGCCTTATAGTCAATGATTCGCCCTTTACTCAGCTCCTCACTTTTCCATTCTTGAGGTTTGGGATTGTTCATCTTCATCCTCCAAATCAATCCAGTAGCGCTGACTTCTGTCGATTGTGTTTTCGTAAACACCGCCAGCAGAGAGAATGGTGCGACGACTGGCTTCGTTGTCTTCATCACAGGTAATCAGTACTCGTTCCAATCCTTGCTTTCGAGCCTCTGCTAATCCTAGCTCTAGCTGCAACTTAGCCAAGCCCTTTCTGCGTTGACTGGGCCGGATGGAATAGCCAATGTGACCACCCTCTACAAATAATTTGTCATTCAAGGACAAGCGCAGGGCTAAAAAGCCCAGAGGGTAGCCAGTCTCATCAAAGGATAAAAATTGAATGGTAGGAACCCAGCCTTCTGGCAGATTCTCAGTATCCTCCTGCTGCTCTACAATTCGCAACCAATCCGCAAAATCCTTTGCTCGCTTCCAAGTGGAGCCCATGCCACCGTGCATATAGGATTTTGCAGCATCGAACTCAGCAATCATCTCTAAAATCGCGTCTTTATCTTCTAAAGTTGGTCGTCTTAGCTCCATGCTTCCTCCTTAATCGACATCAATCCAGTAGCGCTCTTTTCCGCCTCGAACATCCTCTAAAGCTCCGGCATTAGCCAGAATCACTGCTCGACTGGCAGCATTATCACAATCGCAAGTCACTAGGACTAGCTTTATATTTTTACTTCTAGCTACTTGCAAGCCTTGTCGCAGTTGCTCTTTTGCCAATCCTTTCCCACGCGCAGAGGGACGGATGGAATAACCAATATGACCACCTACCTCCAGCAAATAGTCACTAAGACGCAATCTCAGATTGAGAAACCCTACGGCTTGTCCATCTCTCGAAAAAGCAACTAACTGAATATCAGGCACCCACCCTTCAGGCAAATTAATCCCCATTTCATGATTCTGATTACTTTCCAACCACTCCTCATAATCAAAGTTCTCAGCATCCCAAAAGCCGCCGTCGTGGGCCGACTGGGTCTCTTCGAACTCTGCCATCATGTTTAGAATGGTTTCTTTATCTGCTAAAGTTGGTCTACGTAGTTCCATCTTTACCTCCCCCCATACGAGAAAAGCGAGAGCGGACTCTCACTTTTTCTTATTCTTATTTAAAAATTGTTCTCTCAGGCTGGCTACTCGGTCTTTTTTATTGATTCCACCCTTTGAATGCTTCTCGTGGAATCGTTGAACCTGAGCCTTACCCTTATCATCTAATTGGTATTTTCCCATAATGTCCTTTTCTAATCTGTCACTTGGTGTCCAGCTGATTTGATAGTAGATCCATTCATGTGTTTGACACGCGCCGCGATTTCCTTATGACGGCCATTGACCATGGGACGAGCTTGAGGGTTTCCTAGATAACCACAGGTCCGTTTGACCACATCAACCGTCTTAGGATCGCTATTGCCACAGTTTGGACAAGCAAATCCACGCTCAGTCGGCGTGAAATCTCCTTCAAAATCACACTTGTAACAACGGTCAATCGGCGTATTGGTTCCGAGATAACCGACCCGGTCATAGGCATAATCCCAAACCGCCTCAAGGGCTTTTGGATTTTGTTGGAGCACAGGGTATTCACAATAGTGGATAAAGCCACCAGAAGCCCCAGCTTCAGGATAAACTTTTTCAAAATCCAACTTCTCAAATGGCGTTGGGTTCTTACGAACATCGTAGTGGAAACTATTGGTGTAGTATTCCTTGTCTGTGATATCTGGAACCTTACCAAATTTCTCCGTATCCAGGCGACAGAAGCGATCTGTCAAGCTTTCTGACGGTGTCGAATAGATGGAGAAGTGGTAATCATACTGGTCAGACCATTCTTCCACGCGCGCTTTCATATCCTTGATGATATCGATCGTGAATTGTTTAGCTTCTGGATTGTGTTCCCAATTTGGACCATAAAAGACGGTTGCAACTTCATAGAGTCCGATATAGCCAAGAGAAACAGTTGCTCTGCGATGACGGAAGAGCTGATCTACCTGATCGTACTTGCCCAAGCGTTTCCCAAAAGCCCCATATTGGTAGAGAATCGGCGCATTGGCTGGTGTCGCTTCTTTGGTGCGTTCCACCCGGTAAACCAAGGCATCTTCAGCGATGTTCATCCGTTCATTAAAGATTTGCCAGAACTTCTCCTTGTCTCCGCCAGATTCCAAGGCAATCCGAGGTAAATTGACTGTCACAACCCCTAGGTTCATTCGGCCAGAATTGACTTCTACGCCATTCTCATCCTTCCAACCTTGAAGGAAAGAACGACATCCCATCGGCACCTTGAAAGAGCCTGTCAACTCGACAATCTTGTCATAAGACAAAACGTCCGGATACATGCGCTTCGTCGCACATTCCAAGGCCAATTGCTTGATATCATAGTTGGGCGTTCCAGGTTCTAGGTTGAGCCCCCGCTTAAGGGTAAAGATCAGTTTTGGAAAGATAGCTGTCCGATGTTCCGATCCAAGACCCTTGATTCTGATTTCCAAAATCGCCTTTTGGATTTCCCGTTCGAAGCGATTGGTTCCAAGACCAAAGCCCAGCGAAGTAAAGGGAGTTTGTCCGTTCGAGGTAAAGAGGGTATTGATCTCATATTCCAGCGATTGCATGGCATCATAGATATCTTTTTGAGTCTTGCTCCAAGCATAGTCCTCTTGCTTTTCAGGAAGCACCCACTCTTTGGCATCTGCCAAGTGTTTTTGGTAGTTCTTTTCCGCATAAGGGGCCAAGACTTCATCGATCCGGTCAGCTGAGCAACCCCCGTACTGACTAGAGGCTACATTGGCAATAATCTGCGAGATTTGAGCCGTTGCAGTTTGGATGGACTTAGGACTTTCTACTTCTGCATTCCCAATCTTAAAGCCATTTCTGAGCATGCCTTCAAAATCGATCAAACAGCAGTTGGTCATCGGTGTATAAGGGCTATAGTCCAAATCATGGTAGTGAATATCCCCTTTTTGGTGGGCATTGGCTACGTGTTTGGGCAACATTTTGAGACCAATAGACTTACCAACAATCCCCGCCGTCAAATCCCGTTGCGTATTAAAGACATCGCTGTCCTTATTGGCATTTTCATTGACAACCGCTTGGTCCTTATTAAGGAGTTTTCCAATCGTAAAGTTGATATCCGTCGCTTTTGAGCGCTCAAAATCCCGCTGCGTCCGATAAGTAATGTAGCTCTCAGCAATCGCATATTCATTGGCTTGAAGCAATTCATGTTCGACCACATTTTGGATCTCATAGATCTTCACACCATTTGGAAAACGTTCCAAGATCTCTGCGATCACACGATCGACAATAGCTTCTAGTTTGGCTTCCATCACTGGAGTGAGAGAAGTCACTTCTTCTGTCGCCTTCAACAAGGCTTTATAAATTTTTTCAACATCGAATTGAACACGGCGGCCATCTCGTTTTTCAACAAAAATATCCGGGGCCATTCTCAGTTTTTCTTCTCTCAAGGTGATCATACCAAACATGCCTCTCTTCATTTATTTACATACAAGTTGTATTATACCACTCCAAAAATAAAAATCAATATCTTGTGGAAAATTTTATAAAAAACTTTCTAAAGCACAAGATATTGATTTTCTTAAGAGCGTTGATAGAGTTTGAAATGACGGTATTTCTTCTCAACGAGACGATAATTTTCTTTGAGCAAGTCCTTCATTTTGGAGGTCAATTCTACCTGATTATTGACCACAATATACTTGGGTTCAGACCGATCGATTTGTTGGGTTACATTTGTCCGGTTTTCATTAATCCCCAGATAAGAAGTCGGGGTCAATAAGGCAGAAGCTGCCAAACGATCGCTTTCTTGATAGAGAATAGCTGTCGTATCCCAAGCATAGATGGTATCTTTGGCCTTGCTATGGTTATGAATGTAGCTAGCAATAGCGCTCCGTTCACTGGATTGACCAGACTGAAGCACCAGATCTTGAACCACTGGATTCGCCAACAGATAGATAAGGGCTACTAGTGGTAAGAAAACTTGGCTCGTAAAGTAAGCAGCCCAAACTTCCTTGTTTTTCTTCTTCCGACCACGACGCTCGATCCCATCGTTTTCTTCCCCATCTCGTGAGAACCAAATCGCAAACAAGGGAAGAACAAATGGCAACATCGGTAACAATTGGTAAGCCCCTTGTTCCGGAAGAACAATCGACACGATAAGGACTACCAAGCTACCTGCCCATCCTATAAAGCGGAAGATTCGGCGAGCACTGCTACTTTGCTTCGTAAAGGACATCAAGAAGGCAGAGACCAGACCAAAGGCGAGCGCCAACAGTCCGTAATAAATGACGTTACTGAAGGTCTGTCCATTGGTGAAATTCAAGGCATTAAAGACATAGGTCACTTGGTTAATGGCATAACCAAAAGTCTGATTCAAAACGGTGATATAGCCAATTGGATAAAAGACGAGTGAAAAACCAAGGAGAGCTGCTAGCAGTTGATAAAAGCCACGCGCCCATCTCTTCTGCTTGATGTTAAAGGCTGTTAATCCAAGGAAGGCCAACAAATAAAACAAGGCACTAGTCATCGGATCAATCAAGAATGCCACAGCTGCAATCGCACCATAAAGGATAAAGCCTTCATCCTTACGATGTCCAATCAGATAAGCCAAAATGAAATTCATGCTGGCAAATAGGATTGGAAGGCTAAAGAGAGTCACATAAGTCCCTCCAAAACCAAGGCCTAACACCAAGAAATAAAAGAGTAACTGGACATTCTTCGCTGTATCTTTATCAGACACCAGCAAGCGCACAACCCGATAGAGGTAAGTCCCCGCAAAGAAGAGGGCAATCGCTTGAAGGATCATCAAGATCCAATGTCCACCAGCTAAACTTCCCAACCAGTTGATTGCATAATAGAGCAGACCATTGGTTCCGTAAAAATCACCAAACGGTACTTGACCCTTGGTCATTGCCCAGCCAGCATACAAGTTTTGAGATTGTTGATTGGTTGCAAAACGGGTTAAAAATGGCACCCCGACATGCAGTAAACTAATCAAGAGACTCAACACAAAAGGAATCGCTAGGGGCACTGGACGCTTGGATTGACGACGGATCGGCTCAACTGCCACATCTGCTTCTAGCTCTTCCGTATTCTCTTCTACCTTAGATGCTTCCGCTTTTGCCGCTTCAACTCCCGCCTTACGCGAACGACGACTCATCCGACTGAGCGTTTGCTCCGCTTCCTGTTCAGATTCTTGTGTAGGTTCTGCTACTGCTTCTGGCTTGGCATCACGAATTTCCTCTGATGCCTCCATTGCAACCGGCTCCTCCAAGACTTCTGCCTGCTGGCTATGAGTCGGCTCTTCTTCACGAAAGACTGATTTATCTAGCACTTCGCGAATTTCACGTGTATCCTGAAAACTGTCTCCCACGTGAAGCCCTAACTTTTTCGAAGTCATTTCTTGCTCTTTTTCGCTCATTCTTTTTCCTTTTCTTCGCTATTCCTCTGCTCTTTCCTTTTAGAAAAAAGCCCATTATCTTCTCTAGTATACCAAATTCTGCCGACCCTGTCAGCCTCTTGCCACATAGTCCTATGGAAAAAGAGTCAGATCTCTCAGCTTCTGACTCTTTCTTCTGTATTCCCACACCTATTACAACATCGGTGCGAACAATTGCATAATTTCCTTGATTAAGCTTTGGTGCCATGTAAAGCGGAAGGTATCTTCCGTGATTTCTTGGGATACTTCAAAGATGTGGTCAAAATCCGCCCGAATCTCTTTCAGAGCAGGCGTCCGATACATCCAGACAGCATTTTCATAGTGATGGACTAAACTGCGGTAATCAAAGTTAATCGACCCTACAACCGCCATTTCATCATCGGCAAGAACTTGCTTGCTATGGACAAAACCAGGCGTGTACTCATAGATTTTCACACCAGCATCCATCAGATCCAAGTAAGCCCCACGCGTAACAATTTGGATCAATTTTTTATCCGGAATATGCGGAGTCACGATGCGAACATCCACCCCACGAAGGGCTGCATTGCGGATATCCTCTGTCAAATCATAATCGATGATCAAGTAAGGAGTCGTGATATAGACGTAATCTGTCGACTGGTTGATCATATTTTGATAGACCGTCTTTCCAACCTGCGACTTGTAAATCGGTTTAGGACCGCTTCCATAGGGAATGTATAATCCTTCACCTTCGACCGCCTTGTTTTCAATATGGTAACGGTCAAAATCTTCTATTTCTCCACGGTTGATGTACCAGTTCATGAGAAAAAGTCGGGTCAAGGCCTTAACAGCTCGTCCATCTAAACGGATGGCACTGTCCTTCCAGTGACCAAACCGCTCAATGTGATTGATGTACTCGTCTGCCAGATTGACCCCACCCGTATAGCCGATCTGCCCATCAATGACCAGAATCTTTCGGTGGTCTCGGTTATTATAAGCCACCGTTAAGCGGGGAATCACCTTGTTAAATTTATGGGCATCAATCCCCATTTTTCTCAATCGTTTGGTATAGTTTCCAGCCAAGGTTGCCATACAGCCGATATCGTCATAAAGGAGTTTGACTTCGACCCCCTCTTTCACTTTCTGCTCTAAAATTTCTAGGATACTGTTCCACATCAAACCCTCATCAATGATGTAAAACTCGATGAAGATAAATTTTTTCGCCGCTCTCAGATCCTCTAGTAGTTGCTCATACATCTCCTCCCCTAGAGGGTAAAAGGTTGATGCCGTCCCATTGTAGAGATCCGCATTGTGGTCCATGGATAAAATCGACTTGACCAAGCCATAAACCGCCTTGCTTTCTTGCTTGAGCTCCTTACGCAACTGATGACTATTGTCCTCTCGAAACTTCATGGACTCCATATTTTTCAGCTGGATCATTTCCTTTTTGGACAAACGCCGCTCGCCAAACATGAGGTATAAAAGCGATCCAAAGACAGGAATGACGGCAATCAAGAGCCAGGTCACCTTATTTTCAGGCGGGGTATTTCGATTAACAATAGCTAAGATTGTCGACACATATAAGAGCCCAATGACTGCAACAGATAGCCAATGAGGGAACCATCTATTGAGCCAGAAGAAGGCCGCAAAGGATGCCCATAGTTCAAAGCCCATAAACAAAATACTAAATCCATATTTGGACATTAATAGACGTAATTTTCTAAAGGTCACAGCATCCTCCTTTTTTCTTTCTACTAGTATACCAATTCTTTTTACCCGTTGCAACGACCAACCAAGCCCCTTCTAGACAAACAAAAAGAGAGTGGGACAAAAGTCCTAGCCTCTCAATTATTTTTGGATTGTCGAGCAAGACGCAGTGGTTGAGTGGGCTCTACTACGCTGATTTCGTCAGCTTTTTCAGCCCTACTCAACTTTGCGGAGGTAGGACGACGAAATCGAATTCTAACGAATTACCGATTTCTGTCCCACTCTCTCTTGTTTCATCCCTTATTGCTTGGTCAAAACGATAATCCCTTGATCATCCTCTGCTTGCTCCAGATCTTCTAGCGACAACTGATTCCCTTCGATCCGATAGCGATAGGGTTCATCCCCGATACGCATGGATTGATTGACCGGATCAATACTGACCTCTTTGGTCTCTTCTTCTCCATCAGCATCTTGTACCATAAACGTGCCTTTTCGCCCCGTCACAACTAAGAGAATCGTATTTTCCTCGTCCTGTCCTCGATAACTGCCATCTATGGACACTCCTTCTTTCTGTTCTTCACTCGCCGAAGTCATAGTCTGTGATGAAGTTGACGTCTGTTTGCTCGAAGTCTGTGTTGCTTTTTCTTGCTGGCTACAAGCAGTCAGGAAAAGGGCTACTGCCAAGGTCAGTATAGACATGATTTTTTCATTAAGATCGGCTCCTTTCGCCATAACCGTATACTATCTACCACCAGTATACGCCAAGAAAGTCTTTAGGTCAATTGTTTACCCCTCTAATAAAAATGCCCTTACTTCCGCAATAAAATACAAGGATCCTGTCACAAATAAGACTTCATCTGGACGACTCTGATCCATAAATTCTTTGATATAGGCCTTGTAGTCAGCTACATAGGGCAAGTCTTGTCGGTCACCTTGTGCCACCACTTCTCCGTAATGGAAGGTTGTCAAAATCAATTCAGCTTCTGGCAATCCCGCTTGAAGCGTTTGGAGCATCCCGCTATAATCTTTTCGCTTGAGGGCTCCAAATAAAATCTTCACGCGCTTTCCTGCTAAGCTATTGGCAAACTCGATCAAGCGCAACATAGCATGAGGATTATGAGCGCCATCCAGATACACCTGGTCGCCAAATAACTCTAGACGGCCCGGCCACCTTGTCTCTTGCAAGGCGTGCTTGACCTGCTCCATATCCACTTCTTGATCTAGGCCCTCCATATAGAGGAAAAAGGCCTCCAAAGCTACTGCAGCATTTTCCCGTTGGTAATCACCCTTCAAGCCCAGAGACGGCAAGACAATATCCACACTTTCATTCCAAAAGCGATCCTGCTCTATGCCAAAATCTTTCTGGAAGGCGTGGAGACCCACAGCCAATTGCTCCGCTTTTTCTTGACAAACAGCTATAGCATCATCCGATAAGGGACCCACCACAGCTTTCTTGCCCTTCTTAAAGATTCCTGCCTTTTGCTGGGCGATTTCCGCAATCGTCCCTCCCAGTGTTTCCTGGTGATCCAGGCCAACCGAAGTGATCACTGCGATCTCTCCTGTCACTACATTGGTCGTATCTAGAAGCCCACCGATGCCAACTTCCAACAAGACTACATCCACAGCTTGTTCCTTAAAATACAAGAGGGCCATGAGGCAGATAATCTCAAAATAAGAGAGTTGGTCCTGGGTTTGAAGCAAGGTCTGCTCCATTTGTTGGACTTCTTGACCAATCCGAGTAAAATCTTCATCTGAAATCGGCTGATCCCCAATACAAATCCGATCATGGATACTGATCATATGAGGAGAGGTAAAGGTCCCAACCTTCTTTCCGTGAGCCATCAATAATTGACGCAGAAAGGCGATTGTGGATCCCTTCCCATTGGTTCCTGTCACATGAAGGATCGGGTATGCCTTATCCGGCCTCCCTAAAAGGCTCACTGCCTGCTCCATACGATCCAGTCCCGATCGAAAATTCAGACCGATCCGACTATTCATCCATTGCTCAATCTTATTCACATCTTCCTCCTAAAAGAAAAAAGCGACAAAACCTCTTCTGACGTTTGCGCTCCTTTCTTTTGTAGTTATTTCTTTCTCATTTTACAGCAGGTCCATCGGACTTCCTGCTTTTTCTTGTTTCTTGAAGCAGGGCTAAAAACGTCCCCCGGACTTACCAGCTCTCTCGTATTTCTAGGAGCTGGGCTAAAAACGTCCCCCGGACGTTTCAACTCTTTCTAGTTTCTAGGAGTTGAGGTGATACAGTCTCCCAGACTGTATCACTCCTCCATAAAGCTGTTGAAGACTTCTTCGATCATATCCCATTCTGCATCTGAGTCTTCTGGGATTGGTTGAAGGTCGCCTTCTGTTCCGTCTTCGTTTTCTGTAAATGAATAAGCTTGAATTTCAACTTCGCCATTTTCATCTTCTTCTGCATTTGCAGGGATCAAAAGGACATAGTTCTTTCCAAACTCTTCTTTGCCATCGATGGTCAAAAGAATTTCAAACAAGGTTTCATTTCCTTGCTCATCCACCAATGTGATTAATTCACGTTCTTCATGGTCGTGGTTATGATCATGTGCCATACTATTCTTCCTCGTTTTCTTTCTAAAAATTACGATCTAAATAATTTTGTAAAATGAGCTGCGCTGCTAACTTATCAATAACTTTTTTGCGTTTGCTACGGCTAATATCTGCTTGCTCAATCAACATCCGCTCTGCAGCAACTGTCGTCAACCGTTCGTCTTGGTAGTCGACAGGCAACCCAAACTTTTCAGCAATCATCGTGCCGTAAGCCTGACTGGCTTCCACACGCGGTCCGCTGGTGTTGTTCATGTTTTTCGGCAAACCTACAACAAAACGGTCTACCTTGTATTGAGCTACTAATTCGGCTAAGCGCTCCAAACCGAATTCTTTTTTGTCTTCATCGATTTGGATGATTTCAAGACCTTGAGCTGTAAAACCGAGAGGATCACTCACAGCAACCCCGACGGTCTTTGAGCCAACATCCAATCCCATAATTCTCATTAGAGGTCTATTCCTTGCCCTTTCAAATAATAACGTACCAATTCTTCCACGATTTCATCTCGTTCATATTTACGAATTTGGTTCCGTGCATTATTATAACGAGGTACATAGGCAGGATCACCACTGAGTACGTATCCTACGATTTGATTAATTGGATTGTAGCCTTTTTCATCTAGTGATAAGTACACATCTTTCAAGGTCTCGCTAATTTCCTTACGATTTGAATCATCAAGATTAAAACGTACTGTTTCATCTGTAAATCCCACAAGAACACCCTCTTTCCTTAGAATATTACTATTATACCATAATCAAGAGTTTTCCACAACGGTCAAGCCCTTGATTTTACAGCTTTTTCAAGCATTTTTGTGCTATTTCAGTTAAACTGTTTTTTATTTTTGCTCACTTGCTCCAGCATTGATAAGATTGTCCGCAAATTGACT
The DNA here is from genome assembly GCF_000448565.1 of Streptococcus sp. HSISM1. Lineage (GTDB taxonomy): Bacteria > Bacillota > Bacilli > Lactobacillales > Streptococcaceae > Streptococcus. The sequence continues at coordinate 1,711,897 of NZ_CM002128.1, forward strand.
CGGTGTCAACTTCAACAACTCCGGCAAGTGATTGTTTTTGAAGTAGGTCATCCCTTCAGCCTTCTTCACATCCATCGCTTCAAAATCATAAGTGATCGTCACCTTGTATTCATTCTCATTTTCCAAGGTCAAATCAGCTGTGAAACCTGGTACTGTCAAAGCTTCCTTAAAGGCATCGTCCTTGTTAAAGGATTCTCTCAATTGCTTTTGCGCTTCCTCGACTCCAACCTGTTGGATCCCTTTTTTCAACTCCTCATCGGTTGCCGTCACATTGATGGTCTCCAATTTTTTAAAGGTGTTCCCCACATAGGTGACGATTTGCGTTTGTTGTGTCCCCTTGTCATCTTTTGGAAAAACAAAGGTTCTTGTAACTACTTGATTTTCTTCAGCCTTTTGCAAGATACTCTTATTATCCTTTTGCAGCTGTTCTGCTTTCGCTTTAATTGCTTTTTGCTCACTTGAGGTTGGCGTTTTCACTTGCTTTTTTTGACCGCATCCCGTCAAACACAAGACAAGCGCACCCAATAAGAAGATTTTTCTTTTCATTTTCCATTCCTTACTAGTTATTGTTTTCTAAAATATTGTATCATAGATTTCGTAAAATGGCGCAGTAAACTGCTTTTCATTTCGATTTTTAAAAAAGAAAAAATCAGAAACAAATGGTTTCTGATTTTCAATCACTTTAAAGGGCTGCACGCATCCGTGCTTCCGCATTTTCTACATTTCGAACAGATCGTGGCAAGAAAGCACGAATATCGTCTTCTTTGTAGCCCACTTGGAGACGTTTGTCATCTACCAAGATCGGACTTTTAAGAATACGAGGTGTTTCCATGATGATATCAATGACTTCGTTAACACTCAAGTCTTCGATGTCCACTCCTAGATTTTTAGCGTATCGATTTTTTGAAGAGACAATACTTGCCACTCCATTTTCAGTCTTTGTAAGAATATCCAACAATTCTTCTTTGGTGATCCCTTCCTTACCGAGGTTTTGTTCTTTATAAGTTAGCTGGTGAGCGTTGAGCCAAGTCTTTGCTTTTTTACAGCTGGTGCAACTTGACACTGTATAAATTTTAATCATGCATGCACTCCTTTCGCTACACGATAATACTATCGTATTAAATTATAACACAAAAACCATCAGTCTAGCGACCTATTTTGAAAAAAATTAATCTTCAATTTCAATCGCGTCATCTAAATCTAGAGTTACTTCTTCTACGACAGGAGCTGTTTCTTCAGTTTTATCAAGGCTTTTCACCGCTTCGTCTTCTTCGATCAAACCAAATTGTACCCGAACCTTGTGGTCGATTTCGTCAAAAATTTCTGGGTGGTCAGCCAAGAATTTCTTAGCATTTTCAGATCCTTGACCGATTTTTTCGCCATTATATGAGTACCATGCACCAGCTTTTTGGATGATATCCAAATCTGTTGCAATCTTCACCAATTCACCCGTACGTGAAATTCCTTCCCCGTACATGATTTCGACCATGGCTTCTTTGAACGGTGGAGCTACCTTGTTCTTTACAACCTTGATCTTGGTTTCCTTACCAACGTTGGTATCTTTTTGGTCCCCAGTCCCCTTGATTTGAGTATTTCCACGAACATCTAGACGGACAGAAGCGTAGAATTTAAGGGCACGACCACCAGGTGTCGTTTCAGGGTTCCCAAACATGACCCCAACTTTTTCACGCAATTGGTTGATAAAGATGGCAATGGTCTTGGTCTTATTGATCGAAGCTCCGAGTTTACGCATCGCTTGGCTCATCATCCGCGCTTGCAAACCAACGTGGCTATCCCCGATATCTCCATCGATTTCCGCACGAGGTACCAAGGCCGCAACAGAGTCGACAACCACCAAATCAACCGCACCAGAGTCGATCAATTTACCAGCAATTTCAAGTCCTTGTTCCCCTGAGTCTGGTTGAGACAAGAGAAGTTCGTCGATATTGACTCCGAGAGCTGCTGCATAAGATGGATCCAAGGCATGCTCGGCATCGATAAAGGCAGCAATGCCTCCTTCTTTCTGTGCTTGCGCTACTGCATGGAGGGCAACGGTTGTTTTACCAGATGATTCTGGACCATAGATTTCGATGATCCGACCTTTTGGATAACCACCAGCACCCAAGGCAATATCAAGCGCTAAGGAACCAGAGCTCATGACTTGTACTTTTTGCTCTGCACGTTCGCCCAGACGCATGATCGATCCCTTACCAAAGTCTTTTTCGATCAACTTCAGGGCATCATTGAGCGCTTTTTCACGCTCATCTCCAAATTTCTTAGAGATATCATCTAATTTTTTCTGTTTTTTCGCCATTCTTTTCTCCTATTTTTTACTATACAGGAAATGCATGCAACTCACTGACGTTTTCCGGTCTTTGAAAGGCACATTTCCTATCCATTTTTAGAATTATTCTTCATTTGGCACAAGCTTCATTATACCAAATTTTCACCATTTAATACAGCCAAGCGCACCAAATTAAAGGCATGAAGAACTGCAATTTCGCGGACATCCGCCCGGCTACGTCCAGCGATATTAACTTGGACACTACCCACTCCATTTGGAGTCGCAAGTCCGATAAAGACAGTCCCTGCTGGGTGCCCTTCTAGACTATCTGGCCCCGCAACTCCGGTCAGGCTAACACCATAATCGGATCCTGTTAACTTACGGGCCTGTGAAGCCATGGCTTGAGCTGTAAAATGAGACACCACTCCATGTTGCTCCAACTCTTGAGCTGGAATAGACAACATCTTGCTTTTTTCTTCCAGACTATAGGTGACAAAACCACCTGCAAAGATGCTAGACGCCCCTGAAAAATCTGCCAAAGTCGCTTGGAAGAGGCCAGCCGTCAGGCTTTCTGCAGCTGTAATGGTCTTACCAGTCCGTTTCAAGAGATCAAAGGCCACCTTGGCCATCGAATTGTCATCCCCATAACCGTAAAACAACTCTTGCAAAGGTTGATGATCCAGGGTGTGGCGTGATAAGATTTCCTTTTCTAAGACATCGAGCTTAGCATCCGCTGAAGCTTGATCCTTCGCCTTTGTAGATAGACGCAAGGTTACTTCTCCTGTCTTGGCATAAGGGGCAACTGTCGGATCACTCTGCTCTTCAATGATATCTGCTAGGATCGTAACCAGCTGGCTTTCCCCAATTCCAAAGAAGCGCAAGACTCTTGAAAAGAGCTGTTCCCCTGTTGTCAAATGAGGCACCAATTGTTCATTGACCATGGGTTTTAACTCACTTGGTGGACCAGGTAGAACGACATAGGTCACACCATCGACTTCAATCAAACCTCCAACCGCGAGACCTGTACGGTTTTGAAGGGGGATTGAACCGGCAATCAATTGTGCTTGCCGCTCATTATTGGGCGTCCGGACATAATCAGGGCGACTGGCAAAGAAGGTGTCGAGTTTGGCAAGCGCTGTTGGATCAAAAACCAGTTCTTTCCCTAAAAACTTAGCAAGGGTTTGCTTGGTCAAATCATCCTCTGTTGGCCCAAGTCCACCACATAAAATCACCAAATCACTGCGTTTTGAAGCTGTCTCAATGGTCGATAAGAGACGACCTTCATTGTCTCCTACCGCCACATGATAATAGACGTCAATCCCTAAACTAGCCAATTTTTCAGACAAGAATTGAGCATTGGTGTTCACAATTTGTCCTGTTAGAATTTCTGTTCCAACTGCAATAATTTCCGCCTTCATGGTGCCTCCTACTTATACTATTCGTAATTTTCATTTCATTTTAACACAATTTCCTAAATTATTTAAAAAACAGATTGAAGATAAAGTCCATTTTGGACAACTTTCTTCAATCTTTTTCTTTTAGAGTATAAAGTAAAAAATTCTTAGAAACACTATTACATCAACATTCCTAAGAGTTTTAACTATGTGGTAATCAACTTCTAAAGGGCTATTTTCTATTGTTGATAGAGCTTATCTATATTCTGAAGCAACCATACCGAGCGGTTGCTTTTTTACTTCTTTCTTGATCTAAAAGCCTTCTTCTGGCTCTAATTCTTGTTGTTTCCCCTCATTTTTTGTGATACAATAGCATCAATTTTTTCTAGGAGGATGAGATATGGTTTCTACTATTGGTATTATAAGTTTATCTAGTGGGATTATCGGAGAGGACTTTGTCAAGCACGAAGTGGACTTGGGGGTCCAACGACTCAAAGACCTGGGACTCAATCCTATCTTTTTACCTCATTCACTAAAAG
>NZ_CM002128.1:1716939-1722523 GCF_000448565.1 Streptococcus sp. HSISM1
TTCCTAAGAGTTTTACTATGTGGTAATCAACTTCTAAAGGGCTATTTTCTATTGTTGATAGAGCTTATCTATATTCTGAAGCAACCATACCGAGCGGTTGCTTTTTTACTTCTTTCTTGATCTAAAAGCCTTCTTCTGGCTCTAATTCTTGTTGTTTCCCCTCATTTTTTGTGATACAATAGCATCAATTTTTTCTAGGAGGATGAGATATGGTTTCTACTATTGGTATTATAAGTTTATCTAGTGGGATTATCGGAGAGGACTTTGTCAAGCACGAAGTGGACTTGGGGGTCCAACGACTCAAAGACCTGGGACTCAATCCTATCTTTTTACCTCATTCACTAAAAGGCTTAGACTTTATCAAAGAACATCCTGAAGCTCGTGCGGAGGATTTGATTCAGGCCTTTTCTGATGATAGCATCGACATGATCTTATGTGCCATCGGTGGAAACGATACCTATCGTTTATTGCCCCATCTTTTTGAAAATGACCAACTACAAAAGGTTATCAAACAAAAGATTTTTCTTGGCTTCTCGGATACGACCATGAACCATCTCATGTTGCATAAACTAGGAATCAAGACCTTTTACGGGCAATCCTTTTTAGCAGACATTTGTGAGTTAGACAAAGAAATGTTGCCATATAGCCGCCACTACTTTAAAGAATTAATTGAGACTGGTAGAATCTCAGAAATCCGCCCTAGTAACGTTTGGTATGAGGAACGGACTGATTATAGTCCCAAGGCTCTGGGAACACCTCGTGTCAGCCATGCAAATACAGGTTTTGACTTGTTACAAGGCAATGCTCAATTTGAGGGAGAAATCCTCGGTGGTTGTCTTGAGTCTCTCTATGATATTTTTGACAACTCTCTACACGCAGATAGCACAGACCTCTGCCAAAAATACAAACTTTTCCCTAACTTGTCCGACTGGGAAGGAAAGATTCTCTTGCTAGAAACAAGCGAAGAAAAGCCTGAACCTGACGACTTCAAAAAGATGTTGCGGACTTTAAAGGACACGGGCATATTCGAGGTCATCAGTGGACTCTTGGTCGGAAAACCTATGGATGAGACTTTCTATGACGACTATAAAGAAGCACTATTGGATATCATTGATAGCAATATCCCGATTGTCTATAATCTGAATGTCGGACACGCAACTCCAAGAGCAATTGTCCCCTTCGGAGTACACGCCCATGTAGATGCAACGGAGCAAGTCATCCACTTTGACTATAACAAATAAAGCTGAGAGGAATTTCTCAGCTTTTTTCTATATTCTCAGATACTCTTGTTACCTATATTCACTAATCACCGTTTTTCCAATCACAATCATTCTCATGATCATTGACCAGGCCTGCTGCTTGTAGGTAGGATAAAACTGCGACTGGTCCGGTGAACTTAAAACCACGCTTTTTGAGGTTCTTGGCTAGCTTCTCAGAAAGAGCTGTCTTCGCTGGAGCCTGTCGGTAATCTGGAACATCATTGACGATGGTTTTCCCATCGACAAAAGACCAAAGATAAGCATCAAACGATCCAAATTCCTCCTGGACTTGTAGAAAGGCTTGAGCATTGGCCCGTGTCGCAAAAATCTTTGCACGATTGCGGATGATGGCTGGATTGTCTAACAAAGTTTCCAGTTCAGAGTCGGGCATCTCTACGACGCGTTGAAGATGGTAACCATGAAAAGATTCTCGGAAAGCCTGCCGTTTATTGAGCACCGTTTCCCAAGATAGACCGGCCTGATAAGTCTCCATACAGAGCAACTCAAAAAGCGCCTGGTCATCATGGAGGGGCCGACCCCATTCTTCATCATGGTAAGCTACATATAACGGATTGGTCATTTTGACCCAGCCACAGCGTTTTGGCATAGACTTCTCCTATTTCACCAACATCTTAAGGGCAGACTTGATGTAGTTCTCAGCAGTATCTGAAGTTCCTTCAAAGAATTTCTTGATTTTCTTGAGTTCCGTTGCCTTGTAGCCCAATGCCAACATGGCTTCCATAGCTTCTTCAAGGGCTTGATTTTCTTCTGCAACTTTGGCCTTAGACTGAGCCGGTGCATCTTCTAGATCAAGATTGATCTTACCTTCTAGGTCCAAAACCATCTGTTGGGCTGTTTTCTTGCCGATCTTTGGAAACTTGGTCAAGTAGGTGATGTTCTTGCTTTCGATGGCTTGGACAAGGCCTGCATTGTCATCTGCAGCAATGATGGCCAGAGCTGAGACAGGTCCAATCCCAGAGACTGAGATCAAGTTTAAAAAGAGCTGTTTCTCTTCTTCGGTTGCAAAACCATAAAGAAGGTGGGCATCTTCACGGACCACTTGGTGCAGGTAGACTTGCACCTCTTGGTTCATTTTGCCAGAGTAGGCATAGGGATTAGCCACATGCAAAAGGTAGCCGATCCCAGCTGTTTCTACCACAATGTATTTAGCGGTGATTTTCGTTAAAATTCCTTTAATGTATTCGTACATAAGATTCCTTTATTGTTTGTTTAATACTTGCCCAATTCCCGTAGACTGGTGTGATTTTCCTGAATGCGTCGGAACATCTTTTCCATATCTGACTTGGTAAAGTTAACCAAAACCGGACGGCCATGAGGGCAGTTATAAGGGTTGTCACATTGGGACAGTTGATAGATCAGGTCGCGTGCAGAGTAATCATCCAGTGTATGGTTGGCCTTGATGGAGCGTTTGCAGGACATCATGATAGCCAACTCAGCCCGGTATTTCTTGATGGACACTTCCTTGGTCAAGAGGAGCATGTCACACATCTCATAGATGCCCGACTCGATCTCTTCTTCCTTCATCCAGATCGGATGCTCCCGCAAGATCAACTGGTTGGCTCCGTACTCTTCTAAGTAGACGCCCACTTCTTCTAGAAGGTGCTTGCGCTGTTGCAGGCGGATCAGATCGTCTGTAGGAAACTCAAAGATATAAGGCACTAGCAGTTGTTGCTGACTGCCGTCTACGTCCCCGATGCTCTCCCGGTATTCTTCGTATTTGACCCGCTCTTGGGCCGCGTGCTGGTCAATGATATAAAGGCCTCCATTGCCTTGGGCAAAGAGATAGGTTCCATGCATCTGACCAAAATATTCCAACTCTGGGAAGGTCGAATGTTCTTCCCCATCCAACTTATCATAGGCCTTGTCTAGACTAGCCAGATCCAACTCTGGGTGGTCCAGTTCATCATAAACCGCAGTCTTTCTTTCTGCAAACTTGATCGCGCTTGTTGGTTTTTCTGCTGGGTTTTCTTGACTTGTAGAATCAGCAGTTACCTCATCTGTCAGAGGCCGTTGAGGATCTGCCACTTCTGGTCGAAGTTTGAAATCTTGACTTTCTCGGTCATAATAGAGACGGTTTTCCTTTAAAGGCAGGGTTGTCTGTACTGGCTTTTCTGTTCGGCGAATGGTCGACTTGGCTAGATTTTCTAGAGCATCCGGAATCAAGTCCTGCTCTTTCAAAGCGTTCGCAATAGCCTGGGAAATCAAGGCCATTAGTTCTCGTTCTTTGGAGATACGCACTTCTTGCTTGGTCGGGTGAACATTGACATCGGCTAAGTAAGGGTCGATCTGGATATTAATGATCGCAAGTGGAAAGCGACCCACCATGAGTTTACTGCCGTAGCCGTCTAAAATAGCTCGATTGAGCAAGAAATTCTTGATATAACGGCCGTTGATAAAGAGACTGATGTAATTGCGATTGGCACGAGTCAATTCAGGCAAAGACACAAAGCCCGTCACTTCAAAATCTAGGTCGCGATTTTCAATGGCCACCATCTTCTTAGCAGACGCCAGGCCATAGACGCCCGCAATCGCCTGCCGGAGATTACCCGTCCCCGCTGTTTTGGTCATTTCTTTTCCATCATTGATCAAGGTAAAGGCAATCTCAGGATGGGCCAAGCTCAAGCGATTGAGAATATCCACGATATGGGATAGCTCTGCCTGCTGGCTCTTTAAATACTTGAGACGAGCAGGTGTATTAAAAAAGAGATCTTCCACTGTGATCTTGGTCCCGACAGGGCTTGTCGCTGGCTCCACTTCCTCAATTTCGCCACCCTTTGCGACCAATTTGGTCCCGTGGGCAGCTCCTTCTTGCGCCGTTAAAAGGGTTAGAATACTGACAGAAGCAATGGAAGGCATGGCCTCACCACGAAAACCAAGCGTTCGAATACGAAAGAGATCCGCTTGACTCTTGATCTTACTGGTCGCATGTCGACGGAGGGCCAAAGCGACCTCATCGTGCGCAATTCCTTCCCCATTGTCTGTAATCCGAATCGACTTCAATCCTGCTTCTTCGATTTCAACAACGATCTGGCTAGCCCCAGCATCGATCGAGTTTTCAACCAATTCCTTGACCACACTAGCAGGTCGTTCAATCACTTCACCTGCCGCAATCTGATTGGCTAGGACTTCTGGCAATTCAATAATCTGTGACATGTCTGCTCCTTTACCTATTTTTTCACCGATACATGTAGCTCTATTATACCACAGATCCACAAGACTCCCTTTCTTAAAAAATAGAGGCTGGCCCCATCTTCTTCCTTAAAAACCGCATAGGCAAAGAAAACGACCACATAGACAAATTTCCTTGTCTTCCCTTTGGAAAAAGTGTTTAATAGTAGTGTAAAGAAGGAGCCGGGCTAGCAGGCCAAACGACTTTACCCAAAGGAGGGAGAAACGATCTTATGAAAGTTGAAGTACAAATTGATTCCCACTTCCAAGAAGAAGCGGTGATGATCACAGCACCTGCACTATCTGCGCGTGTAGAGAAAATCCGTGACTTTGTGGAAGAATTGGATCAAAAAGGGCGCTTACGTGCCAAAAAGGATGGGGAAGCTTACCTGATCGAAAGCCAGCTATTCCAACGTTTTTACATTGAAAATCGGCAAGTAATTGGCGAGACCATGACAGATCAATTTATTCTGACTGGGCCACTCTATCAGTTATCTGAAGACTTACCGACCTGCTTTCTCAAAATTTCCCAATCTGAAATTATCAACACAAAAGAAATCGATCACCTGCACTTTACTAGTGGAGGATCGGTGCAAATCTATCTTAAAAACGGGAGTCTGACCTACTCCTCCCGTCGTTACTTGAAAGCCATTAAGGAGAAATTATCATGCTAAAACAATCTTTTTCTGACGCCCTAAAAGGGATTTTCATCGGGCTCATCTTATCCATCTTCTTTTCCTATCTCTTCTCACCTGAGTTGTACCTTCCCTTAAGTCCCAACTCTGCAGTCGGTCGCTGGATGTTCTTGCATCATGTTCACGGCTCACTGGTCATGCTCTATTGTGCTCTCGTTTGGGGTGCGATTGGGGTCCTCTTTAGCTTCGGAAGTCTCCTCTTTCAAAAAGACTGGAGCCTCTTACGGGCTACTCTGAGCCATTACCTACTCATGTTACTTGGGTTTATTCCCCTAGCTACCTTGGCCGGCTGGTTTCCAGCACGACTCGGATTTTACTTCTCACTCGTTGTCGAATTCACCCTCGTTTACGTGATCATCTGGTTGGTCTCCCATCATTTTTATAAAAAACAAGTCCAAGAAATCAATCAAAGCATTACTAACCACTAAAATAAAAGATCCT
>NZ_CM002128.1:1723657-1752657 GCF_000448565.1 Streptococcus sp. HSISM1
AAAAAACAAGTCCAAGAAATCAATCAAAGCATTACTAACCACTAAAATAAAAGATCCTCGCCATCACGAGGATCTTTTATTATAATTTCTTTTTCAATTCGGCGACTGCCATCATGACTTCCATGGGAGTCATATTGTAGAGATCCAGATTTTTCAATTCTGTGATCACTGTATTTTCTGCCTCCTCCTCAAAGAGGGACATTTGTTCAGCAACCTGCGAAGACACTTCCTTTTTAGGAGTTGCATCTGCAAGCGGTACTTGCTGGGCTTGTCCTTCGAGCTTGGTCAAAATCGCATCCGCCCGCTTCAGCAATTCTTCTGGTAAACCAGCGATCTTGGCCACGTGAATCCCATAGGATTTATCTGCTGGGCCGGATTCAATCTTGTGCAAGAAGGTAACCTGACCATCTCGCTCCAAGGTCGCAACATGGACATTTTCCAAACGGGACAAGGTCTCTGAGAGAGCCGTCAACTCATGGTAATGAGTCGCAAACAAGGTTTTGGCACCGGTTCGATCGTGAATGTATTCGATGATGGATTGGGCGAGGGCCATCCCATCATAGGTCGCCGTTCCCCGTCCCAACTCATCAAACAAAATCAAGGACTGGGGTGTTGCCTTGCGAATGGCGTGATTGGCTTCCATCATTTCCACCATAAAGGTAGACTGACCCGATACCAGGTCATCAGCAGCTCCGATCCGAGTATAAATCGCATCAAAGATTGGCAACTCGGCCTTTTGCGCTGGAACATAGGAGCCAATCTGGGCAAGAATCACAATGATCGCCAATTGGCGCATATAGGTAGACTTCCCGCTCATATTTGGCCCCGTAATCAGCTGAATATCCCGTTCCTCATCCATAAAGATGCTATTAGGAATATAGGACTGGGCTCCCATCACTTTCTCGACAACTGGATGGCGACCTTTGTCGATCGCGATTCGTCGTTCTTCATGAAAGAAGGGACGATTCAACTGTTGCGACTCAGCGACACTGGCTAAACTTTGTAAAACATCAACCGTCGCAATCGCCTGAGCTAACTGTTGCAGACGTTGGATATACTTGCCAACTTCTTCCCGAATCCGCATAAAAATCGTATATTCCAGATTAGCAGACTTCTCACGCGCCTCTAGCATATCTCCTTCGATACGTGCCAATTCCTCCGTACCAAAGCGTTCTGAATTTTTCAAGGTCGCCTTGCGGAAAAAGTGAGCAGGAACGTGACTCAATTGAGAATTAGTGACATGGAAATAGTAGCCATCCTTCTTGTTGTAATCGATCTTTAGACCTGTAATGCCGCTGGCTTCGCGCTCCTTAGCTTCAATCTCAGCAATCCAACCAGTACCATCCCGAAGAACGACACGGTATTGATCCAACTGCTCGTCAAACCCAGTTCGGATGATATTTCCCTCTGTAATAACAGCAGATGCTTCCGGAGCAATAGCTGAGGTAATCAAGCGGTGCAACTCAGGAAGTTCATCCAAGCGTGCAATCAAGACATCTAAGACTGGATCACCAATCCCCAGTAGAATCGACTTGATCGTCGGCACATGACCCAGAGTATCTCCTAGCTGCAAGAGATCCTTAGGATTGATCTTACCAAAGGAAACCCGACTCGCTAAGCGTTCAATGTCATAGACCCCTTTAAGGCTGTCGGTCAAATCGCTCCGTTCAAAGAAATGATCCATAAAGACCTGAATGATGTCCTGGCGCTCTCGAATCCGTTTCAAATCGACTAAGGGTTTCTGAATCCAGGACCGCAACAAACGACCACCCATGGCCGTCTTGGTTTCATCCAAATACCAATATAAGCTACCATGTTTCTTCCCAGTCCGTGCATTCTCTGTCAAATCAAGACTAGCCTTGGTCGCAAAGTCCATCTGCAAGAAATCACAAATCTCATAATGATGGGCTTTTTTGAGGTGGCTCAATTCCCGCATTTGTGTCTGGTAGACATACTGGAGAAGCTTTCCAGCCGTTTTCTTTTCTAGCTCACTCAACTGATCCCCTAAGAGTTGAACATCGTCGAGCGCCGTCTCTACATGTGACAGCAAGAGATTCATCTGGCTCACAAACACACGCTCTTCCTGTTCTGGCAACTCATAACCCAGGACCACCTCACGCGCACGTAAATTGCGGATTTCTCCACAAACCATGCTAAAGTCATTGAGGGTCGTCACCTGAAACTCCCCTGTCACCAGATCCATATAGGCTAGCCCATACTCATTTCCTGAACGATCCAAAGCAACCAGGAAGTTGTTCTCACTATCTGGCTTGGTCGAATCCACCACTGTACCCGGTGTAATCACCTGTACGACTTCACGCTTAACGACCCCCTTGGCTTCTTTTGGGTCTTCCATTTGTTCTGCAATCGCGACCTTATAGCCCTGTTCGATGAGAACATCGATGTACTGCTGGGCCGAGTGATAGGGAACTCCCGCCATAGGGATCGGATTCTCTGCATTTTTATTCCGTGAGGTTAAGGAAATCTCTAAAATTTGAGCTGCATTCACTGCATCTTCATAAAATAATTCGTAAAAATCTCCCATTCGAAACAGCAAAAAGGCATCCGGATAGTCTTTTTTGATATCTAGATACTGCTGCATTCCAGGGGATATTTTTTCTACTGTCATACTTCTTTATTCCTTACTGTTGCGTCGTTTCCTGACACAAGCTCCATAGATGAAAACAGGAGTAGATAGCTCACTATCTTCCTCCTTTTAACATCTTAATGGGGTATTTTTTTCTTTTCAAGGGGCGTGATTACTGCATCATCCCTAAAATTTCATTTTGAATTTCAATGGCCGCATCTTGGTCACGGCAGACAATCAAGAGGGTATTGGCCCCTGCTACTGTTCCCAAAATACGCTCATCTGACATTTCATCTACACCATTGGCCAAGAGAGCTGCTTCTCCTAGCTCTGTCCGCAAGACCAAGGTGAATTCCGCTCGTGAGACAGACTTGGCATGGGTGGACAACATAATATAAATCTCTGCCACCTCAGGCTCATTTGGCAAAATATAATACAACTGGTCTTTTCGTTTCACCTTGACTAGACCCAGATCGCGCAAATCTCGTGACAGAGTTGTTTGCGTTACAGCAATTCCTTTTGCTTCTAATCGATCCTGAATCTCTTTTTGAGTCGACAATTTTTCATTTCGAATCATTTGTTGAATCAAAAGGTGACGTTCTGTCTTTTTCATTGGACCTCCACTTTTGAATAAATATACTTTAAATTATACCAAAAAAATTGAAAATTCGCTCAGAATTGTGTTAAAATAATAGTTAAAAGGACTAAGGAGCTAATATGAACAATAAAGAACTCATTGCTAGTGAATTGGCCAAAGTGATTGACTCTCTTGACCAAGATGCTATTTTAAATTTGCTTGAACAACCAAAATCATCTGATCTTGGTGACATTGCTTTTCCAGCCTTCTCACTTGCAAAAGTGGAACGCAAGGCTCCTCAAGCAATCGCTGCAGACATTGCTGAAAAGATCGACCAAAGCGCCTTCGAAAAAGTCGTTGCAACTGGACCTTACGTGAACTTCTTCTTAGACAAATCTAAGATCTCTGATCAGGTAATCAAATCCGTCATCGAAGCAGGTGCAGACTACGGTCAACAAGACGAAGGTCATGGCCAAAACATTACCATCGACCTTTCAAGTCCAAATATCGCAAAACCATTCTCAGTTGGTCACTTGCGCTCAACCGTTATCGGGGATGCTCTTTCAAACATCTTCCGCAAAATGGGCTACAACACGATTAAAATCAACCACTTGGGAGACTGGGGTAAACAGTTCGGTCTCTTGATGGTAGCCTACAAAAAATGGGGTAGTAAGGAAGCTGTCGAAGCCAACCCAATCGATGAATTGCTAAAACTTTACGTTCGGATCAACGCTGAAATCGAAAACGATCCTGAGCTTGATGATGAAGGACGTCTCTGGTTCAAGAAACTGGAAGATGGAGATCCAGAAGCGACTGAGTTGTGGCAATGGTTCCGTGACGAAAGCTTGGTAGAATTCAACCGTATCTACAAACTCCTCGGTGTTGAATTTGACAGCTTAAACGGAGAAGCTTTCTACAATGACAAGATGGATGAAGCTGTCCAAATTCTTGAAGACAAAGGCTTGTTGAAAGAGTCTAAGGGAGCTAGCATCGTTGAGCTCGATGATGTCAACCTTCCACCGGCTATGATTAAGAAATCAGACGGTGCCACTCTTTATATCACTCGTGATATCGCAACCGCTATCTACCGTGCACGGACTTACAACTTTGTGAAAAACATCTATGCTGTAGGTCAAGAACAATCTAACCACTTCCGTCAATTGAAAGCTGTTTTGAAGAAAATGGGATTTGACTGGAGCGATGATATGGTTCACGTTGACTTTGGTTTGGTGACAAAAAACCGCCAAAAATTGTCAACTCGTAAAGGAAATATCATCCTTCTCGAACCAACTCTTCAAGAAGCCATCTCTCGTGCCAAAGCTCAGATCGAAGAAAAGAATCCTGAACTTGAAAACAAGGAAGAAGTGGCACATGCAGTCGGTGTTGGTGCGGTTAAATTCTACGACTTGAAGACAGACCGCCGCAATGGGTATGACTTCGACCTCGAAGCCATGGTATCCTTCGAAGGAGAAACTGGACCTTACGTTCAATACGCTTACGCTCGTATCCAATCAATCCTTCGTAAAGCCAACTTCACACCATCTACAGATGCGACATACAGCTTGAGCGATCCTGAAAGCTGGGAAATCATCAAGCTTCTCCAAGACTTCTCTCGTGTTGTCAAACGTGCCGCTGAAAACTATGATCCATCCTTGATCGCAAAATATGCTATCAACTTGGCTCAAGCCTTCAACAAATACTATGCACACACTCGTATCTTGGATGAAAGCCCAGAACGCGAAAGCCGTCTTGCTCTTAGCTACTCAACAGCAGTAGTCTTAAAAGAAGCCCTTCGCTTACTTGGTGTCGATGCACCTGAGAAAATGTAATTTCTTATCTAATGATTGATAAGTAGAACATCTCTTATGGGAGTGAGAGGAGAAACTAAATGCGATTCAATTTAGTTCTTTCTCACTCCTTTTCTCATGCCCAATGCCCTTCATTTTCTACATTTTCAGATCCTTTATATACAGGAGAAATCTATGAATCAAACCGTTTACATCTTAATCCTCATCAGTTTAGTGGTTCTCTTTTTATTTAACAAGTACGAAAGAGAAAAACTACAACGGCTCTTACAAGAGCAACTCTTGAAAGATCAAGCTTTCAAAAATAGCATCAAGGAAAAAATCCAAGAGACCGACAATATCAACGATGTCATCCATGCCATCAATAAAGACTATCGATTGGGGCTCCTACTTGCTAAAGAAATCACTGAAAAATTAAAATAAAGCGTAAAAGAGAGAGTGGGACAGAAATCGGTAATTCGTTAGAATTCGATTTCGTCGCCCCACCTCCGCACAGTTGAGTAGGGCTGTAAAAGCTGATGAAATCAGCGTAGTAGAGCCCACTCAACCACTGCGTCTTGCTCGACAATCCAAAAACAATTAAGAGGCTAGGACTTTTGTCCCAGCCTCTCTTTATTTTAAAGATGATACAAATCTTCTACAATGGCGGCTACTTTTTTAATATCTCCCAACATCCCCCGCATTTCAAAATCGGCTAACATAGGGAAACCAAAGCGTTGGCTGTACTGCTTAGCGGTTAAACAATATTGATTGTTAAAATTCCGATTGCCTGATCCAACCACTCCTAAGCACTTGCTGGCGTTGTCTCCATAAGCAATAAAATCTGCGACATCTGTCGTCAAAATTTCCACATCTCCATTGTCAACACCATTTCCACCCTCCAGATAGGTTGGCAAAAAAGTGATAAAAGGATTGGTCATTTCAAAGAAGGGCAGGCCCTCTTTGACCAGGTCTTTCACATGAACTTTCTCGATTTCAAGTCCGGGATGGGCTTCCAGCAAATAGTCACTTAAGCGGCGGACAAAACTCTCTGTATTCCCACTCAGACTAATATAAACAAAGGATACTTTCATCTTTTTTCTCCAATCAAGAAGCTCTCTTATCCTCTAAGAGAGCTCTATTCAAACTTATCTATTATGCCCTAGCTTGAGCTTTTCTCAAACGCAAGGTTTTATACAAAACAATTCCAAGGAAGAGAAGAGATAAAGCAGTCAAGAGTAACAAAGCAATGGATGAAGATGCCAAATATCGTTGGCGAAGGGACGGGTTTGAAAAACTAGCTAATAGTGGACGCCCTGCAAAATAATTATAGCAAGAGAAGGCTTGACTTAATAAAATCTGCCCCATATAAGTATAATGTGCTGTTAACAGATCCTGCTTCATAAAGAGGAAATAGAAAGTTGCCAGTAAGGCAATCAGAATCAGGGAAACAAATAAAAAGGTTAATGGAGACTGATTGAGTTGGGCTGATTTCTCATAATATGTCACATAGTCAGCCTTGTCTTGAGCCGTTGTTAAACCAAGTTGTTTAGCAAAATCATCTGTCAACTCAAAACTCTTTGAAGCTCCAAAGGTTGAAACAGCTGAAGTTAGGGTTCCAACCGTAGAGAAAAATAACAGGATGTAAAGATAGATAGGTTTCTTTTTCATACAAACTCCTTTTCATTTCTTACACCCTATTATATCGCGATACAGATAGAAAGGCAAGCGCCTCAAAACCGTGGAAGCACTTGCCTGATCACTGATACGTTCAAATGAAATTCATTTGGAAAAGTAATGGGTGCAAAAGATGAAAAGCCATCGCAACTGTATCATTGGAATGATTAGAGATATAACGGAGTCCTATAAACTTTCATTCGAACACCACCAGTATACCTCATTCTCTTCTTCTTGTGTCATCCATTTCTATTCTGCTTCATTTGGACACGATTTGGTCTGTAAAAGCCATTTCCTCTCCTTATCCAAAAACTATTCTGTTCTATTTCTCAACTATTTGGTCATCACTCCATCAAAAAAGTCAGAAGGACTTACCTTCTGACTTTCTTTATTTAGATGAATGAACGAAAGAAACAAGAATTAGTCTTCTTTTTTCTTGCGTGCAAGACCCAATCCAAGCAATCCAGCCATCGCACCTGCAAGAACAGCTGCAGTTGAGCTTTCTGTACCTGTATTTGGAAGCGCAGGTGTTTGTGGTTGCGCAGGTTGTACAGGTTGTTCCGGAACTTCAGGAGTTGGTTCGGTTGGAACCTCTGGAGTTGGTGGAACGATTGGTGTAGGTGGAACAATTGGTGTTGGTGGGTTGTATGGAGTTGGTGGAGTTGGTGGAACTGGTGTTGGTGGGGTTGGAATATCTGTTTCCGTTACCACTTTATTCTTATGCCATTTCACTTCAGCTGATTGAGGTTCCTCAGTTTTCGGAATTGTTTTGTATTTTGGTTGCTCAGGGGCTTTTGGTTCAATTGGAGAAACTGGAGAAACCGGTCCGACTGGTGTTGGTGGAGTCGGTTCTTTAATTTTTTCAATTTCCTCTTTCACCGGTTTAACTGGTGCCACTGGAGAAACCGGACTCAACGGAGTAGGCAATGTTGGTTTTACTTCATTTAATTTTGGCTCTACTGGGGCAACTGGAGAAACTGGAGCTGGCGGAATGACAAATGAACCTGGATTTTTTGGAAGACCAACATTTGAGTTGATTGCGAACCAATAAACAGTAGGTTGTCCAGCAGCATTAGCTCCATTAGCCGTAAAGACTAAGTGACCATCAGACATCTTCAAGCCTGCTCCACCATAATAGAGGTATGGAGAAGATGGATCATCCCAACCACGAAGAGTCGCTGAAGATTCCCCATTAAAGACGGCACCATGTTCAATGTATTGGTTATCTTTATCAGATGTTACTTCTTTAGTAGCCGCATCATAAGAAACACTTGAGTTTGGAATTTTAATAAATTTATTATCTCCAATATTTACAGACTCTTGGTGCTTCACGTTTTCAAATTTCTTCTTAGGTGTGAACGTAATTTGACCTGTAGTGGCATCTACTTTGTATGAGCCAAGAACATCATCCTTACCTTCAAAGGTAAATTCTTCTGTACCAATAGAATGACCATTTCCTCCACCTGAAGTATTGACAGATGTTGCGTCAATTACAGTTTCTTCACTAACTGCGAATTCGCTGCCATTCCATGTTGCTTTTTGTGCCACAATCTTGATTGGATTTTCAGCAGAGATTGTAACATCAGCCGTACCAAAGTCTGCTTTTCCATTTTTAACAACAACCGCATTGTTCTCAATGCTCATGGAAGAACCATCTGCATACGGATTCCAAGTGCCACGTACAGTGTTTCCATTCACATCCTTGGCTTCTACTGTGATAGCACGAGGTTTATCTCCACTATCTACATAAGAAGCACCTGTCCAGTGGTTGAGGGAGTTCAACGCTACAATCGCATTGTGTTTGGTCAAATCAAATTGATTGCCATTTGCATCGTAAAATTCGATATCGACAGCAACTTTAACCGGTTTGGTTTGATCTTTGGTTTGATCTTTGATTTGATCTGTTGAAGCTCCGACTGTTAGTGTTACAGTTGGGTCATTACTTACTGCTGCAATTCCCTTCCCATCCTTTGATGGAAGACTCAAAATCTCATAGCGATAAATCACGCGCTTAATTGGATGCATATCCGTATTTTCACGCATACTGGACTGATTCAAGTTATCATAAGTAACGACAAATTTGTCGCCTTCTTTAACTTGAATGTACTCAGTTTTATTATTCTCCCAAGGACTAGTCGCTACAATATCTGAAGCTGTCAATTCATTGGAATCATACTGATGCACATTGCTTTTATTCAAGCGTTCTTGAGCTTCACGAGTGAGGTAAGTACTGATGCCGTCGATAGTATGAGTTGCACCGTCTTCACGTTGGAAGGTCAAATCTTGAGCAGTTTCAACATCTTTCAGTTCTTGGAAACCATTGTCATTCATATATTTTTCATACGCTTCTTTAGCATCTTTGTATTGAGCCAAAGCTGTTTCTAAACTTGCAAGTTTAGCTTGATAAAGTTTTGCATATTGTTCATTCACAGCATCATAACTTGATTTTGCTTTATCATAAGCTGCTTTTACAGCCACAAACTCAATTTCGTTTGAAGCGTACTTAGCTTTTGCTTCCTCAAATGCTTTCTTATCTTCCTCATACTGAGATTTAGTATTTTTATATAAATTTTTTGCAGCTGTTAAATCTTTTGCTTTTTTTGTAAGTTCCTTAGTAGGTTTTCCGTCTTTGTCTTTTTCTACTTCTTTTTCTTCATCTTCTTCAATCGTATTACTTTCTACAATATTAACTGTTGCATTTTTGTAGATTGCTTTAATTTCTTTTTCGAATTTGTTAAATTTGTTTACTACTGTATCGTATTCAGTTTTAGCTTTAGCATAAGAAGTTGCAGCCGTATCATATTCTAATTTATCTTTTGCATACTGTTCTTGTGCTTTTTGATAATCTGATACCGCCTTATTATATTCTTCAGTAGCTTTGTTATATTTCGCCATTTCTGAATCATACTGTGTTTTTGCAATATCATAACTTGATTTTGCTACATCGTATGCTGTTTTAGTTGAATCATAACTAGCCTTGGCTGTTTCATATGATGTTTTCTTATCATTATAATTTTCAGCATCTACATCATATTTTGCTTTTGCAGTTTCATATGCTGATTTCTCTGCTTCATATTTAGCTTTCAGCGCAGCATATTCCGCCGAATCTGTCCCACCAGTAGATGTTGCAACATTATAAGCCACTAGAGCAGTATCGTATGCTGTCTTAGCTTCATTATATGCTGCTAGATCTTGTTGGTATTGTTTTTCAGCTGCAGTATATTCTTTAGTTTGTTGATCGAATTTATTCTCAGCAGCTGCTTGAGCAAGTTTATTTTTTCAAACTCTGCTTTTTTAGATTCGTATGATTCTAATTCCTTATCATATTGAGCTTTAGCTACATTATACTGAGCAAGAGCGGCATCGTAAGAAGTTTTTGCAGTATTGTACGATGCTGTTGCATCGGTAAAACTCAACTCATTATCAGCATATTTTGCTGCATCTGTTTCATATTTAGCTTTACTAGTTTCATAAGTTGCTTTTGCAGCTTCGTATTGCTCCTTAACTAGTTTATAGGAATCAGAGTCTTTACTTGAAGTTGAAGTAGAAGCTGCTTTATATGCTGCTAAAGCTTCTTCATATGCTTTTTGGGATTCTGCGTAAGAAGCTTTTGCTTTTTCATATTCAGCTTTTTGAGCCTGATATGCCAATAAATCATTCTGGTATTCAGTATTAGCTTGATCGTAGTCAGCCTTTGCTTTAGCATTTTCAGCTTCTACTTGCTTTTGTTTAGCTAATTTTGCTTCATACTCAGCTTTGGCCTTTTTGTAGTTTTCAACGACTGTATTGATTTCAGCTGTTTGAGCTTTGTTATCTGCTTCTGCTGCTGCGATAGATGGTTGGATTTTTTCAGCCTCTTCTGTAACGGTCACACCTTCTGTAGCTGCATCTGCTTTTGCTTTCTCAAGTTCTGGTGATTCTACATAAGTAGTCGTAACTGTTTTATTTCCTTCTGTAACACTTGTAGATGTCAACTTAGAACTTGTTGCAACAGCTGCATCGCTTGTTGCTGTATCCGTAGTAGTTGCTTCAGTTGCAGGCGCTGTTGTCTCATCTGCTTTCACTTCTGCTCCGTAGGTATTAACAGTAGCCAATCCAGCGATGGCTAATGAAACAACACCGACTGATAACTTACGAATTGAAAATTTTTCCTGCTTCGAAACATGTTCACGATAGCTTTTCATTTTCAAAACTCTCCTTTTTATGTTTAAAAAAATCTCACTGTAGAGGCAAAAATATGCTACTTTCAGTTATCTCTATTGTATCACAATCAACCATTTTTAAATATTTGTCGATTTAATTTTTTATTTTACTTTAAATATATAACAACTTGAAACGCCAAACTTTCAAGTTCTTCTTCATCTTTTGGTTGAAAATATATGTAAATAGACTTGAAAAAACCTTTATTTTCAAAGGTTTTCAAGCCACTTTCTCTTTTTATAAATTTCACCGAAAGGCTTTTTAAGGGGAAGTATCTTTTTATACCAATAGATTAGATTTGAAGTTTGAAATGAAAAATTATGTAATATTTTCCCCGCCATATCGGAAAAATTCAAAAAAACAACAAATTTTAAGGAATCAGCCATTGCTTGAAACCCCTTACCTAGACCTTAGTTAGAGCTATTTTTTGAGGGCGGTTATTCCCTTTTATTTCGAAAAACGAGCACATCGTTTTTTTTCGATGTCCCCTTCACTTTGTCTCAGAAAGCAACATGAAAATCAAGGGCAAATTGAAAGAAAATCTCCTCCCACACTCATGCACCATCTGTAGCTACGCTCCTCCCAATCTCTAGTCCTTTCCAATTTCCTCCCCCAATTCTATAAAAAAGACCAGGGTCCTAAGAACCTTGGTCTAATAACTAGTAATTAGTTTAAGTGCCAGATATCTTCGTTGTACTGAGCGATCGTACGGTCAGATGAGAAGAATCCTGCTTTCGCAATGTTAACGATGACTTGATCCAACCATGCATCACGGTCTTCGTAGTCAGCCAACATGCGTTCTTTGGTTACAATGTAGTCTTCCAAGTCAAGAAGAGTCATGAACCAGTCTTTGTTGATCAATTCATTGTGAAGACGAGTCAAGCGTTCTTTGTTCCCAACTGCAAGAACGGCATCGCTGATAATGAAGTCTACCAATGGTTTGATGGCTTCACGTTCATAGAAATCTGCTGATTTGTATGCTGATTTGGCATAAAGATCGATAACAGTTTCTGAATCTTCACCGAAGATGTAGATGTTGTCACGTCCAACCAATTCAGCGATTTCCACGTTGGCTCCATCCATCGTACCAAGTGTCAATGCACCATTCAACATGAATTTCATGTTACCAGTACCTGAAGCTTCTTTCGAAGCAAGAGAGATTTGCTCAGAAATATCGCTAGCTGGGATCAAGTAGCTTGCAGCAGTTACGTTGTAGTTTTCTACCATAACAACTTGCAAGTGTGGAGCTACCGCTGGATCGTTTGCAATCACTTCTGTCAAGCAAAGGATCAAGTGGATGATATCTTGTGCAATGGTGTAGGCAGGAGCTGCTTTACCACCAAAGAGAACAGTGATTGGACGAGCAGGGATATTTCCAGCTTTGATGTCCAAGTATTTGTGGATTACATACAAAGCGTTCATTTGTTGACGTTTGTATTCGTGAAGACGTTTGATTTGGGTATCAAAGATAGAATTTGGATTGATTTCCACACCTTGATGGTCTTTCAAGAAACGAGCCAATTTGCGTTTGTTGTGAGACTTGATGTTTTCCAATTTTGCTTTGACTGCATCTTTATCTTCATAAGAAAGAAGGTCTTCCAATTTAGATGCGTCATGGTGCCAGTCACGTCCGAGGATATCATCCAAGTAGTGTGACAAGGTTGGGTTAGCATGCATGAGCCAACGACGGAAAGTGATACCGTTTGTTTTGTTGTTGAATTTTTCAGGGTAAATGTCGTAAAAGGCTTTCAACTCAGAATTCTTCAAGATTTCTGTGTGAAGTGCTGCTACCCCGTTTACGCTAAATCCATAGTGGATATCCATGTGTGCCATGTGTACGCGATCATTCTCATCGATGATTTGAACAGCTGGATCTTTGTATTCAGCGCGAACACGGCGGTCCAATTCTTCAATGATTGGAACCAAGTGAGGAACCACTTCTTGCAAGAATTCAAGTGGCCATTTTTCAAGGGCTTCTGCAAGGATTGTGTGGTTAGTGTAGGCCGTCATGCTACGAACGATAGAGATAGCTTCATCCATTCCAATACCACGTTCTGTCAAAAGACGGATCAATTCAGGGATGACCATTGATGGGTGAGTATCGTTGATTTGGACAACAGCATAGTCAGCAAGGTCATGCAAGTTGCTTCCTTTTTCGATGGCTTCGTCGATGATCAATTGTGCACCATTTGATACCATGAAGTATTGTTGGAAGATACGGAGCAATTCCCCTTGACGGTTACTATCATCTGGGTACAAGAAGAGGGTCAAGTTACGAGCGATATCTGTCTTGTCAAAGTTAATACCATCTTCAATAATAGATGAATCAACTGAATCCAAGTCGAACAAACGCAAACGGTTCTTGGTATCAATCTTGTAACCAGGGACATCGATATCATAAAGGGTAGAAGTCAATGTGAAGTGTGCAAATGGCACTTGATAGCTACGGCTTGAACGAACGAGCCAGCTTTGGTCAGTCAACCATGCGTTTGGAATCGTTTCTTGTTGGTTGTTTTTAAGGACTTGTTGGAACAAACCAAAGTGGTAGTTCAAACCAACCCCATCCCCTGTCAAACCAAGGCTTGAGATAGAGTCGATAAAGCAGGCCGCCAAACGTCCCAAACCACCGTTACCAAGTGATGGTTCCAATTCCACTTCTTCTACTTCGATCAAGTCTTTACCAGCATCTGACAATTCTTTTTTAACATCGTCGTAAAGACCCAAGTTGATCAAGTTGTTAGACAAGAGTTTACCGATCAAGAACTCAGCTGAGATATAGTAAACTTTTTCTTACCAGTATTTAATTTCTTTTGAGCGCTTGCTTGCTTGGTGTAATTAAGCAAAGCAATGTACAATTCTTCATTTGAACATTCTGCAATTGTTTTTTGGTGATGATCAATCACATATTTTTGTAATGATTCCATGTTTTAAAGTCTCCTTTGTTTCAACAATTTTAATAGGGAAAGATTATTTTTCTGCTTTCTTAACTTCTTTTTTCAAGTCTTTATTTTCACGACGATAGATCGTAGTGAAATCAAGCAATTCTTGCTCGACAGCTGGAGTCAATTGATCCTCTGTCATCCGCCATGACCAGTTACCACCAAGAGTTGATGGGAAGTTCATCCGAGCTGAACCATCCAATTCGAGCAAGTCTTGCATAGTAGCAATCGCCATGAAGCTGACGGAAGCAAAGACTGTACGAAGCATCGCATGCGGTACAGATTCGTACTCTTTCCGGTTAGTATAACGGGCAAGGTACTCACGAGTTGGATCGTCGATTTCATTGCGGTACCATCCAAGAACTGTGTTGTTATCATGTGTTCCTGTATACATCACAGAATTGTTTGGTGCCAAGTGAGGGCTATCGATACTTTCATCGTCCGGATTGAAGGCAAATTGAAGAATCTTCATTCCTGGGAAGCCAGTGCTTTCACGAAGTTCGATGACTTCATCTGTCATAAAGCCAAGGTCCTCAGCGATGATGTTCAAATCACCGAGCTCTTCCTTCACAGCTGCAAAGAGTTTGTAGCCAGGACCTTTAACCCATTTACCTGGTGCTGCTGTATCTGATCCAGCAGGGATTTCCCAGTAAGACTCAAAACCACGGAAGTGGTCGATCCGCACGATGTCGTAGATCTTGAAGCTTTCACGCAAGCGTTCAATCCACCATTGGTAGCCATCTTTGTCCATTGCTTCCCAGTCATAGATTGGGTTCCCCCAAAGTTGACCAGTTGCTGAGAATTCATCTGGCGGGCATCCTGCGATGCAAGTCGCTTTCCCGTTTTTATCTGTTTTGAAGAGATGAGGGTTCGCCCACATGTCACTTGAATCTTCCGCTACATAGATTGGCATATCTCCGACGATTTCAATGTGATGGTCATTGGCATAAGCTTTCAAGGCCAACCATTGTTGGAAGAAGAAGAATTGAGTCACACGATGGTAAGTCAATTGATCCGCCAATTTTTCACGGTATTGAGCCAAAGCTTTTGGTTCACGTGCACGAATAGCTGCATCTGGCCATTCTGTCCAAGCTTTTAAATCAAAGTGTTCTTTGATAGCCATGTATTCTGCGAAGAGCTCCAACCAAGAAGCATTGGCTTCACAAAAGGCTTGGAATTCTTTTTGATCACTTGATTTTAAGAAATTCGCAACTGCTTTTTCAAGCAAGGGACGACGTTGTTCGAAAACCTTTGCATAATCCACTTGAGTAGGATCTTGACCAAATTCCACTCCTTTAAGGTCTGCTTCTGTCAACAAACTTTGTTCGATCAAAAGATCGAAATCAATAAAATGAGTGTTCCCAGCAAAAGCTGAGAAAGATTGGTATGGAGAATCTCCATAACTAGTTGTACCAAGCGGCAAGATTTGCCAGTAACGTTGCTTGGTCCGAACGAGGAAATCAACAAAATCATATGCTGATTGTCCGAATGATCCGATTCCGTATTGTCCAGGAAGGGAAGAAATGTGCATCAAAACACCACTTTGACGTTTTTTCATGGGTTACCACCTCTTTTTATTTCTTTGAAGCCTGCGATTTGGTGCACGGTATGGGTATCGTTGCAGAGTCGTATCCAGCACTCAAGCGGCTCTACTCTTTGTTAAAATCGAACAGGCGCAACTCAGTTTACGCAATTTTTGCGAAAACGTTTGCGTACCATGTCATTATAAACTTTTTCCATATTTTCTGCAAGGGGTTTCTTAAAAAACTTTATATATTTTTTAAAAAAAGCCCCTTATCACTAGTTTAGTATTTATTATTAGCAATGTCAATGAATTAGCGGTTTTTATAGAAGAAAGTTCGGAATTAAAATATTTTTAAAAAAATTGTTTAAAACTACTTGCAAACGTTTTCGCCTTGTGATATACTTAAGACGTTTTAGGAAAACGTTTGTCTAAAACGGTTTCTAATTATTATCTTTTTTTATTCTTTAGGAGGAATAAATCATGAAACGTACAATTTTACGTAGTGCTGCTGTACTTGGTACAGTTGGTTTTGCCGGCTTCTTACTTGCTGCTTGTAGCAATAGCTCATCAGGTTCTTCTGAGGCAAGTAAAGAAATCAACGTCTATGTAGACAAAGGCTACAAATCTTATGTTGAAGAAGCTGCAAAAGCTTTTGAAAAAGAAAATGGCGTAAAAGTTAAAATCAAGACTGGTGATGCTCTTGGTGGATTGGATAACCTTTCTCTTGATAACCAATCTAAAAAAGCTCCAGACGTAATGATGGCTCCATACGACCGTGTAGGTGGTCTTGGTAGCGATGGTCAATTGGCTGAAGTGACATTAAACAAAGATAGCCATACAGATAAAACAACTGAAGCTCTTGTAACAAACGGTGGTAAAGTTTACGGTGCACCTGCTGTCATCGAAACATTGGTTCTCTACTATAACAAAGATCTTTTAAGCGAAGCTCCAAAAACATTTGGTGATCTTGAAAATCTTGCAAAAGATAGCAAGTACGACTTCGCTAGCGAACCTGGTAAAACAACTGCCTTCTTAGCTGACTGGACAAACTTCTACTACACTTACGGTTTACTTTCAGGTAACGGCGGTTATGTGTTTGGTAAAGACGGTACAGATCCTAAAGATATTGGATTGAACAACCAAGGTTCTATCGATGGTATCGAATATGCAAAAACTTGGTATGCTAAATGGCCAAAAGGTTTGCAAGATACAAAAGCTGCTGCTAACTTCATCCAAACACAATTCCAAGAAGGAAAAACAGCTGCTATCATCGATGGTCCTTGGAAAGCTGCTTCATTGAAAGAAGCTAAAGTAAACTACGGTGTCGCAACGATTCCAACTCTTCCAAACGGAAAACAATACTCTGCCTTTGGTGGTGGTAAAGCTTGGGTTATCCCTGCAGGTGCGAAAAACCTTGATGGCGCTCAAAAATTCATTGACTTCTTGACAAGTACTGACCAACAAAAAGCTTTGTTTGACAAGACCAATGAAGTTCCTGCCAACACAGAAGCTCGTAAATATGCGGTTAGCAAAAACGATGAATTGACAACTGCCGTTGTTGATCAATTCAAGAACGCTCAACCAATGCCAAATATCTCAGAAATGAGTGCTGTTTGGGATCCAGCTGCTACTATGCTTTTCGATGCTGTAAGTGGTAAAAAATCTGCAAAAGCATCTGCTGACGATGCAGTGAAATTGATTAAAGAAACCATCGAACAAAAATTCGGTAGCAAATAAGACAGTTTTTAGGTGTGAGTAAGAGGTTGGAGACAAGGTCCCAACCTCTTATGTTCAATTTTCAAGCACAACTTACTGTCTGACTTGTCTTCTTGCTCTCTAGCAAGGACATTATAAGGAGATTTGAATGACTACAGAACAAAACCCTAAAAAGGCTATGTGGCTCTCTTTGATCCCGGGTCTTGGGCAAATTTATAACAAACAAAAACTAAAGGCTATATTTTTCTTGCCGTAACCATTCTCTTTCTCGCCTATTTCCTAGGAATCGGAGCTGGAGAATTAGCGAAATTGGTTACACTTGGAACCGTCCGTGGACAAGATAATTCTCTCTTTATCTTGATTCGTGGCGCCTTCCACTTGATCATTACCATTGTTTACTTCCTATTTTATGCCTTAAATATTAAGGATGCTGGAACCGTTGCAAAACGTATCAACAATGGCATTGCTGTTCCAAAAACTGGAAAAGAAATGGTTCAAGCCATCTATGAAAATGGCTTCCCATATTTATTGATCATTCCTTCATACATTGCTATGACATTTGCGATTATCTTCCCAGTTTTAGTAACTTTGATGATCGCCTTTACCAACTACGACTTCAAACATACCGCTCCAACAACCTTGCTTGATTGGATCGGGTTCCAAAACTTCACTAATATGTGGACCTTGAGCACCTTCCGCTCAGCCTTTACATCTGTTCTTGGCTGGACCTTGATTTGGGCACTCGCAGCTTCTACTCTTCAAATCGTACTCGGTATCTTGACCGCTATTGTTGCAAACCAACCATTCGTAAAAGGAAAACGAATCTTTGGGGTTATCTTCTTGCTCCCATGGGCTGTTCCAGCCTTCATCACTATCTTAACTTTCTCAAATATGTTTAACGATAGTGTCGGTGCCATCAATGCACAAGTTATCCCATTGTTTGCGAAGATCTTCCCATTCTTAGATGGCATTTTGATTCCTTGGAAAACAGATCCTACTTGGACAAAAATTGCTTTGATTATGATGCAAGGTTGGCTCGGCTTCCCTTACATTTACGTCTTGACTTTAGGGATTCTTCAATCTATTCCAAACGATCTTTACGAAGCTGCTTATATTGATGGTGCCAACGGTTGGCAAAAATTCCGCAGCATCACTTTCCCAATGATTATGGCTGTTGCAGCTCCAACTTTGATCAGTCAATATACCTTCAACTTTAATAACTTCTCCATCATTTACTTGTTTAACGATGGGGGACCTGGTTCTGTCGGAGGAAACGCCGGATCTACAGATATCTTGATCTCATGGATCTACAAGTTGACAACCAATTCTTCTCCTCAATATTCAATGGCTGCAGCGGTAACCTTGATTATCTCTGTGATTGTGATCTCAATCTCTATGGTTGCCTTCAAGAAACTACATGCATTTGATATGGAGGATGTATAAAATGAAAAATTCAGTTCAATTTAAACGCCGCCTCAATCATTTCTTGACTTACCTGTACATGGTGGTTCTTTCAATCGTTATCATTTATCCATTGTTGATTACGGTTCTATCAGCCTTCAAATCAGGGAATGTCAGTGCCTTTACACTTGATTTTAGTGGCAATCTTAGTTTTGATAACTTCTCAAAACTTTTCTCTGAAACCCATTATGGCACTTGGTATATGAACACCTTGGTTATCGCCATTATCACCATGATTGTACAAACAAGTATCGTTACCTTCGCAGGTTACGCATACAGCCGTTACAATTTCTTGGCGCGTAAACAAAGTTTGGTCTTCTTCTTGATTATTCAAATGGTCCCAACCATGGCAGCCCTCACAGCCTTCTTCGTTATGGCTTTGATGCTGAATGCCTTGAACCAACCTTGGTTCTTGATCTTCCTTTATGTTGGTGGTGGTATTCCAATGAATGCCTGGTTGATGAAGGGATACTTTGATACTGTTCCAATTTCCCTCGATGAATCTGCGAAATTGGATGGAGCTGGACACTTCCGTCGCTTCTGGCAAATCGTCCTTCCTCTTGTTCGTCCAATGATTGCCGTTCAAGCACTTTGGGCTTTCATGGGGCCTTTCGGAGACTATATCTTGTCTAAATTCTTGCTTCGTGACGAAGTGAACTATACGGTAGCCGTTGGTCTTCAAACCTTTATCAGTGACCAAAAAAATCAAAAAATCGCCTTCTTTGCAGCCGGTGCTATTTTGATCGCGGTTCCAATCTGTATCTTATTCTTCTTCCTACAAAAGAACTTTGTTTCAGGCTTGACAGCTGGTGGAGATAAAGGATAAAATAGAATCTTATTTCAAGCACATTTTATTTTTAAGTTGAGGGTAGTATGGTGGATGCTTTACTACCCTTCGTTAAGAATAAAATCAATGCAAAGAGATTTCTCTTTGCATTTCTGATACTCTTATATTTAGAAAGGTCATCTTATGCCCTATCCTTTTAATTATTTCGCAAGTATCTTCAATTTCCGCTCTTCTTTTGCAAACCGCAAAAAACTGAGCTGGTTCCAAATGATTTTTACTTCTTTCTTTCTAATCTCTATCACACTATTACCTGTGGCTCTGCAAAATGCTCAACTCAAAACCTATCCTTTGACAACCTTTGTCAGCGATGTGTTTGATCCTTTATCAACAGACGTTATGAAAGATATCCAAGAACACGTCGTGATCAAAGACCAAGAGCTCACCTATACAGGGACTAACCCTGTACACAAGACTTCAAAAGGACAGGTTATCTTAGGCCAAGAGGCAAAGGCTAGTGAAGGCAAGGAGTTAACACTCCATTTTGATCGCAAACAATTGATTATCTCAAAAGAGAATAAAGAACTCGCTACCGTCTCATACCAGGCTATTAATCAAGAGAGCCTTCGGGATAAAAAAAGCTTCACTCAAGCTATCTCTAGCGATTGGTTTCGCGACAATCGACTCCCTGTCAGTCTCTTTCTCGTGATTTTCTCTGGCTTCTTATCGACAGTCAATTATTTGATTCTCATCGTAGGGGCATCTTTCTTCCTCTACTTGACACGAAAATCTCGACTCTTTTCACTACAAACTTTCAAGGAATGTTTCAATTGTATTCTGAATTGCTTGGGACTCCCTATTTTACTGAGTGTCTTCATCAGTTTACTATTCCATCAAGTATTTACTACGACGATCATGATCCAAAATGTCTTATTTGTACTCTATCTTGCTATGGTATTTTATAAGACCCACTTCCGTGATCCAGACTATCACCGCTAGGAGGTTTTCTCATGCGTGTTACCATCAAAGATGTGGCGAAACTCGCTGGCGTCGCGCCTTCAACTGTCACGCGCGTCATCCAAAACAAATCCACGATTAGTGATGAAACAAAAAACGTGTCCGTGAGGCCATGGTCGAATTGGACTACCATCCCAATCTTAATGCTCGCAGC
Source organism: Streptococcus sp. HSISM1 (assembly GCF_000448565.1). Lineage (GTDB taxonomy): Bacteria > Bacillota > Bacilli > Lactobacillales > Streptococcaceae > Streptococcus. The sequence goes on from NZ_CM002128.1 coordinate 1,744,079, forward strand.
CTTGTCAGCCAATCTAGTCAAGTCATTGCTTTGGTCCTACCAATCGACAGTGACGTCTTCTACCAGAATCCTTTCTTCCCAACTGTTTTAAGAGGGATTACCCAGATCGCGTCAGACAATGATTATGCCATCCAAATCTGTACGGGGCAAAATGAAGAACGGCGGCTCGACAACCTCAAACAACTCATCTACGGAAATCGTGTAGATGGTTTGATTTTCCTTTATTCCAACCCGAATGATCCCCTCGTTGAATTTGCGATCAAAGACAAGTTCCCCTTCCTCATTCTCGGAAAGGCAGCTTCACCTTTTGTATCGCTAGTGGATAATGATAATATCAAGGCTGCATTTGATGCGACGGATTATTTCATTCAACAAAACTACCGAAAAATTGCTTTTATCGGGGGAAACAAAGAACTGTTCGTATCTCAAGACCGCTACGAAGGTTATAAAGAAGCCCTCCAAAAAGCAGGGATTCCTCTCGATGAAAAACTGGTTCATTTCTCATTTGGTTTTATGTTGGAAGACAATTCTTATCAAATGATGGAGAGCCTTCCCCTAGCAGAGTTAGATGCCATCATGACAACCGATATTCTCGTTGCTGAAGGGGTGCGCCAATACCTATTAGAACACCAGCTGACAATCCCGATTATTTCCTTTGATTCGATTAAGCCACGACTCGATATTGAAGCCTATATTGACATCAATGCAGTGGAACTCGGACGTGAGTCTGTTCGGACAATTCTACAAATTATCAAGGATCACAAAGAAGGAAAAACCGTTTGCTACCGTCAATTGATTGACCATACCATTACGAAACTCTAGGAGTCTTTATGTCTACATTTACTGCTTATTTAGATGACCAAGACCTCATTCGTATCCAAAAGGGAGAGGAGCATATCCTTCCTTTTTATTTGAAAACGAACCAAGGTCATCTTGCCTTAATCCCTGTCAAAACGTCAAGTGCAGCGACTGACACAGGAGACTATTTCTTAAGCCCTATTCCACTTGAACTCGGAGAAGAGTACACCATCTACGATGCTACTGGAAATTCTTCTATACTCCACTATCGAAACATCGTTCGCAAACCCATTTTCGATCAAACCTTCACCTATACTGGAGAAGATTTAGGAAGTTTTTACACACCAAATCAGACGCAATTTAAATTCTGGGCACCGATTTCGCAAGATGTGAGTCTCCATATCGAAGATCAGATCTATCCGATGACACGTACAGAAAACGGTGTCTGGAAACTCTTGCTCAAAGGGGATTGGGAAGGAGCTGCCTACCACTATGAGTTCCGTGTCAATGGCCTAGAACGTCGGATCCACGATCCCTATGCTCTATCCTCTTTAGCAAACTCTGGAGATAGCTTAGTCGTCGACCGCAAGAAGATCACACGTCCTATCACACGTGCTGCTCGTCAACTAGACCCGACAGAAGCAATCATCTACGAGATGAGCGTTCGGGACTTCTCTGTCCAAAAAGAGGCCGGCTTTAAACACCCTGGTAAGTTTAAAGGCTTGACAGAATCGCCTCAACTCAATGGTCAAATCCTTGGATTTGATTACCTTCAAAAACTTGGCATTACCCATGTACAGTTACTTCCTGTCTATGATTTCGGTAGTGTTGATGAAGAGGATCAATGGAAAGCCTACAACTGGGGCTATGATCCTGTTCAATACAATATTCCAGAAGGCAGCTATGCGAGTGATCCTAACGATCCTTATGCGCGAATCCTAGAGCTCCAAGACACCATTGACACCTATCATCAGGCCAATCTGAGTGTCATCATGGATGTAGTCTACAATCACGTCTACCATGCAGATGAGTACGCTTTTGAACAGATCGTTCCTGGTTATTTCTACCGTTATAATGCAGAGGGAGAGCGGACCAATGGAACCTTCTGTGGAAATGACGTGGCAAGTGAACGCTCCATGGTGAGACACTATATCAAGCAATCTCTCAAACAATGGGTTTCCCTCTACGGCTTTGATGGTTTCCGCTTTGACTTGATGGGAATCCTAGACATTCCAACCATGACGGAGATTGTAAAAGAACTCCGTGAAATCTATCCTAACATCTATCTCTATGGGGAAGGGTGGAAGATGGATACGGGCCTCTCTGAAGATCAGCTCGCTCACCAGTATAATTCGAAACGATTACCAGCCTTTGGCTTTTTCAGTGATAACTTTCGGGATACGGTCAAGAGAACACTTGTAGCCGGTCACCGTCGTGAGAGTCAACATCCTGCAAATGATTTTGCGAACATTCTAACGGCGAATGTCGGAAAGCTAGGACCTGCTCATTTCACCCAACCTCAACAAGCCATTCAGTACGTCGAATGCCATGACAATGCAACTATTTTTGATTATTTCCAACTTGAAAAGGAAGAGATTCGTCTAGAAGATCGAAAAGCTCTCTCACGCCTCGCGCTTCATTTGATACTATTATCTCAAGGAGTGCCGTTTATCCATGCTGGTCAAGAACGTTACCGCACAAAAGGGCTCGAAGACAACACCTATAACTTGCCAGATAGTCTCAACCAATTGGACTGGACATCCCTTCCAAACTGCCAGGAAGAAATTGCTTTTCTTGAAGAATTGATTGCTTATCGGAAATCACAACCACTCCTTCATTTGAAAAAAGGGCAAGAGATTCGCGACTACTGTGATGTCAAATGGTTGTCTGATCATCATTTGATCTACACGATTGAGAAAGATCGTGAAAAAATAACGATTCTTGTCAATATCGGCGATCAAGAACAGACCTATCAACATCTGAGTGATAGTCAGCTGTTATTTGCCTATCCTCATGCCAACCTAAAAACCCCTATTCCTAAAGGAAAGGAACTTTCTATTCCTGCCCATAGTTGGCTTCTTCTCCACGAAACTGAATCAACAAAATAAGAGGCTGGGACAAAAGTCCTAGCCTCTCAATTATTTTTGGATTGTCGATCAAGACGCAGTGGTTGAGTGGGCTCTACTACGCTGATTTCATCAGCTTTTACAGCCCTACTCAACTGTGCGGAGGTGGGACAACGAAATCGAATTCTAACGAATTACCGATTTCTGTCCCACTCTCTTATTTTTATTCTTCTGTTTCCACAAAGCGTCCGATGATATGAACGTTTTCTGAAATGGTGATAAAAGCCTGAGGATCAGCTTTTTTCATAATATATTTGAATTCATTAAACTCTGCACGCGTAATAACTGTCAGCAGAACCGCTTTTTCCTGATGGTTATAGGTTCCTTCTGCATTGTGGATAATGGTTGCTCCACGATGCAATTTTTTATGAATCTTTTCAATAATGGCATCCGGCTGGCTCGTTACGATCATTGCCTGCATCCGTTTTTGCTTGGTAAAGACAGCATCCGTTACTCGACTCGATACGAAGATGGTAATCATAGAGTAAAGAGCATACTTCCAACCAAAGGTCAGACCAGCGATCAACATAATGGTCCCATTGACCAAAAAGGAGATACTGCCGACATTCTTTCCTGTTCGTTTTCGAATCGTCAAACTGACAATATCCGTTCCCCCACTGGAAATGTTGTTCCGAAGGGCAAAACCAATCCCTGTCCCCATGACAACCCCACCAAATAGGGCATTCATGATCGGATCGTTGGTCAACGTAATCACTGGCACGAACTGAATAAAGAGAGAACTCATCGAAACCGTAATAAAGGTAAAGATGGTAAATTTATGGCCAATTTGATACCAAGCCACAATCATCAATGGGATATTGATGGCATAAAAGGTTAAGGAAACGGGAATCGTAAAGCCAATAAAGCGTTGGCTCAGAACAGATAAAATCTGAGCTAGACCTGTTGCACCGCTGGAGTATACATGTCCTGGTTGAAAGAAGAAGTTGACGGCAATCGCTGATAGAAAACCATACAGCAAGGAAGCTGACACTTTTTCATCGTATTTCTCACGGGAGATGCTCTTCAGCACGCGCAATAATTTAATGTTATAAGCTAGTCGCCGCACATGATAGCGAAATAGCTTATGAAAGCGAGTTTTTTTCATTTTCAATCCATCGATTAGAAGAAAAGGAAAATCTTAGAGCAACTGATTCCTAGACTTTCCCTTTTCTATCTTGTCCTATTCTTGCTCTGCTAGTTCTACTTGAAGATTTAACTCATCCAATTGCTTTTCAGAAACGACAGAAGGAGCTTGTGTCATTGGATCTGTCGCCTTGTTATTCTTCGGAAAGGCAATGACTTCCCGAATATTATCTTCGCCTGCAAGAAGCATCACGAAACGGTCCAAACCAATCGCCAATCCTCCATGTGGTGGGAAACCGTAATCCATTGCTTCCAACAAGAACCCAAATTGTTCATTAGCAGCTTCTTTTGTAAATCCAAGCGCCTTGAACATCCGTTCTTGTAAATCTTTATGATTAATCCGTAGGCTTCCTCCACCTAATTCATAGCCATTTAAGACGATATCATAGGCAATCGCTCGAACTTTTGAAAGATCGCCTTCCAATTCATGCTCTGTTTCAGCTTGTGGGAGTGTAAATGGATGGTGAGCAGACATATAACGGCCTTCTTCTTCAGACCACTCAAACATTGGCCAATCCACTACCCAAAGGAAGTTGTATTGATTGTTGTCAATCAAGTCAAGCTCTTTCGCAAGACGAACACGCAAAGCACCAAGCGTTGCATTGGCTACTTCAAGAGTATCTGCTACAAAGAGAACTAGATCTTTGTCTTCTAACTGTAAAGCAGCTGTCAAGTCACTTGTCAAGTCTGTCAAGAACTTCGCAACAGGACCGTTCAAAGTACCCTCAGCATATTTCACCCAAGCAAGACCTTTTGCACCGTATTGCTTCGCAACTTCTGTCAATTTATCGATGTCTTTACGAGAGTAATGATCCGCTGCACCTTTGACAACAATCGCCTTAACTGCTGGAGCTTCTGAGAAGACTTTGAAGTCTACACCCTTGACAAGTTCTGTCAAGTCTTGGAGCAACATTTCAAAACGTGTATCTGGTTTATCTGAACCATACAAGGCCATAGCGTCATCATAATTCATCCGTGGGAATGGGAGTGTTACTTCAATTCCCTTGGTTTCTTTCATGACACGTGAAATCAAGCCTTCTGTGATATCCTGGATTTCTTGATCACTCAAGAAAGAAGTTTCCAAGTCGACTTGTGTAAACTCAGGTTGACGGTCTCCCCGTAAATCCTCATCACGGAAACACTTCACGATTTGATAATAGCGATCAAATCCAGCATTCATCAACAATTGTTTTGTAATCTGAGGACTTTGTGGAAGGGCATAGAAATGCCCCTTATTGACACGGGAAGGAACCAAATAGTCACGCGCTCCTTCTGGAGTTGACTTAGAAAGAAACGGTGTTTCCACATCAATAAATTCTAATTCATCCAAGTAATTGCGGATTGAATGGGTTACTTTTGCACGGAGTTTGAGATTTTCCAACATCTCAGGACGACGAAGGTCTAAGTAGCGGTAACGAAGACGGGTATCATCATTGGCTTCAATTCCGTCCTTGATTTCAAATGGTGTTGTTTTGGCGGTATTGAGAACCGTAATAGCTTCCACCTTGAGTTCTACTGCTCCTGTTGGCAAGTTGGGATTAGCTTGTTCACGAGCTTCCACAAGACCTGTCACTTCTACAACATATTCACTACGGATGCTTTCAGCTGTAGCCATTACTTCTGCACTAACTGTTTCTGGATTGATCACCAATTGCATGATTCCTTCGCGATCGCGTAGATCGATAAAGATCAAACCACCCAAGTCACGACGACGGCTAACCCATCCTTTCAAGGTAATACGAGTTCCAATGTGTTCTTCACGAACACGTCCAGCATACATTGAACGTTTCATTTCTAATTAATCTCCAAACTAATATTCTTCCTTCTATTTTACCATAAAGACTAGCAGAAAGTGGCCTTTAGCTCAACTTTTTCAGTCACCAACTTCTTTAGTTATCGTGGCTCTCTTCTTTCTTTTTGGGATCATCGTAGAGAGTGGGTGCTAGCACCTTCATTAAAGTCGCCGTCCCAAATCGCAAGACAGCTGCTGCTAGTCCAAAAATAGGGGATAGGTAGCGAAAAAAGAAATCTCCCCTAAGCACATAGGTCATGCCACCCACAATAAAAAAGATCACAATTCCCTGAACGATTGCGTAAAACCAAATTTTTTTCACACTATTCTCCTTTTCACAAACCAGCTGACTTATCCACTGTTTTTTATCACTTATCCACAAAAATGTGGATAACTTTCACCTTTTGCCCCCTCAAAAGAGGAAGCGTCATCAGCACCAGGACTTGTTTTCATCCATTTACAAGCAAGTTTCCCACAGCCTGTGGATAACTCTCTTGCTTACTTGTGACTTTCTCGTCACTTTGCTCACAAATCAAGGAGCCAGGATTCGATCCTGCCCCCTTTGATCAAGCATTATTTAAATTCGTCTGGTGTCCCTTTATATTGGGCCCAGTCTTTACTGAAGAAGCGATCATTTAGATGGTAAGTTGGTGCTTTTTCAGCCTTTGTGACAAAGGGATTGACCGCTTTATCAAAGGCTAGCCAACCATTCCATCCCATATGAATCGTATCTTCCATAAAGTAGGGCTGATCACCATCTTTAGAAAAGTCTGCAATATTGGTGAATCCTTGACTTTCCAATTGGTAACGAATCTTTTGAACAGCCTGTTCATACTTTTCTTGGCTCAAGCCTGTGTATTTCATCCATTTGGCATTTACTGGAGGAATGACAAAGATAACATTGGTCCGAGATTTAGCAAACTGGTCTAGAACCAACTGCAAGTCATTGTACTCAGGAGATTGAACATAGGATTCGTTTTTTTGGAAACCTTTTAGTTTCTTCAACTTCATTTTTAAACGAGTATTGTAAAAATGATTGCTGATTCCAAGGTCGTTGTTATTGGTTTTGATTTTTGCTTCAGCCGTTGCAATTTCTTCCAATTTCTCATATGAGAATTGATCTGGTAAATCTTGTAGACGTTTTTTGACCTTCTTATCGTAATTCCCGTTTGTACGCGTTGCAAGATTACTAAACAAAGCATCTTCGCGTTGGACAAGGTGGGAAACAAACTGGTTCAAAGACTGATCAAATCTGGAAATTTTCTTTCCTTGAGAAATTTTCGTTACAACACTTTGAAAGGCGACATTTGGATACTGTTGTAACAGACGCTTTGCAGCATACTGGGATGCAGCATCCTGTTGGTGATTGGCAATAAAGCTATTCAACTGATCGCTATTAAAGAATTGTTGAAAGGCAGAGGAATCATAGCCCTTCTTGGTGAACCATTGCGGAGAAACTACATAAACAGCTGTATTGTCCTTGAGTTCTGGCAAAATCTGTTGCATTCCAAAATATTGGTTCAAAGAAGCCGCACCACGTTCTCCTAAAAAGTAGGGTCTGTAATTGCGGTCATATTTTTCAGCCAAAACTGCTGGATGCACCACATCAAAGCGCAACCACTCACTGGAGCCGAAATAAGGAACAAAGCGATGCTGTGGATCAGAAAGTGCTTCTTGTTTCTTTGTACGACTCTTGAATCCTTCTGCATTCAGACTAACCGCAGCTTTTTTCTCTTCGGTATAGTTGTGCTTATGATTGATTGGATAAAAGAATAATAAAGCTGTTACCATGAGGAGCGCGCAAAATACGGGCCCTAAAATCAGCCACAAACGCTTAAGCATTCTGAAGCTCCGTTACACCTTCTACGATCTTGTTAGCAGTATTCCAATCATCACGTCCAAATTCAGATACAGGAACACGGATGCCAAAGCGATTTTCCAGTTCTACAATCAATTCGACTGTTCCCATACTATCAAGGACACCCGCATCAAAGAGATCCTCATCCATCATGTCTGAGACATCTTCCATAAACAATTCGTCAATAATTTCAATTACTTGTGATTTTACATCCATTTTTCTATTCTCCTTTTATTTCAATTTTGGAAACCATTGTTGATCCAAGAATCCTGAGAAAATCAGGAAGGACAGCATCACTGTGTTAAAGGTGATAAAGATCCCTAAAGCTTTGGTCCAACGATTGTCCGGTATAGGATCCAATCCTTTTGCTTTTCTTTCTTTATTGATGGTCTTTTTCTTACGAATCCAAGCATCATTGATGACCAGTCCAAGACCATGGAAGAGTCCATAAGTGATGTAGTACCAGGTCACCCCGTGCCAGAAGCCCATGACCAACATATTGATAATGTAGGCAACATTTGAGGTGGTAATCCTGCTCTTGAACACTTTATTGCGCATCAATACCATCACGAGACGCATAAAGACAAAATCACGGAACCAGAAAGATAAACTCATATGCCAACGATTCCAGAATTCCTTTAAGTCACGTGATTTAAAGGGACGATCAAAGTTGATGGGACTTTTAATTCCCATCAGATTTGAAGCTGCTAAAGCAAACATCGAATAGCCCGCAAAGTCAAAGAAAAGGTCAAAGCCATAGACATACATGACTCCCAGCGTTCCGATATTGAAGAATCCACCTTGAGACAAGGCATAGGTCTGCACATGTCCTAACAATAAGTGGCCAAAAATATGAGCTAGG
>NZ_CM002128.1:1753893-1769673 GCF_000448565.1 Streptococcus sp. HSISM1
AACATATCCAATAATTCTTCACGCTCAGGAATAGCGTTATAATCCTCATTAAAACGCTTGAAACGATCAATCGGCCCACTTGAGAAGGTCGGCATAAAGAGCATAAAGCGTAAGAATTCCCAGAGTGTGAATTCTTTCAAGACACCATCTCGCATTTCGATGATCATTCCGACAGCTCGGAAGGTTAAATACGAAATCCCTAAAAAACCAAACAAGGATTGGTGCCCATTCTTGATTGCTGGCTCTACCTTAACAAAGATCAGGGGCAAGACAGACAAGAAGGAATGAAGATAGAAAATCCACTTGTTGTCCGCTTTCTGACGATAGATTTTGTAGGAATACACAATCAAGATTTGCCAGACTACGTAAAAGAGCAGGGCATAAATTTGCTTGAGATTCGAACCTGTCAGCATCAAAATGATAAAGATCAGACTCACAAGTCCTTCATATACCGGAAATCTCTTTTTGAAAAAGAGGCCCACAAAGATCGGCAAAAAAGCTAGAATGAGGTAGATAAAATAGATCGGTGTTCCATAGTGTTCTAAATGAGGGAGCTGTTTCAAAAACTCGATCATCGGTTATTAACCTCGCTAATCAACCCTTTGATGTCGATTTTCCCGTTTGGTGTTAATGGCAGGCTGTCACGATAGAGGAATTTTGAAGGCATCATATAAGACATCATGATGTTTTCTAAATCTTCCTTAATGGCTTTCGTGATATCAATTTCGCGCTCAAATTGTTCTTTGACACCCTCTTTTAAGATGACATAGGCCAAGAGATTTTGGACCTTGTGATCTTTATTATAACGCGGTACTGCGACTGCTGAGTCAATATACTTCGATTTATTCAAGTTTTGAGAGACATCCTCTAGCTCGATACGATAACCGTTAAACTTGATTTGGAAGTCCATCCGTCCACCGTAGAGAAGGAGGCCTTCATCCGTCATGGTTCCGACATCTCCCGTATGGTAGGCTGGAAGACCTTCAAATTCGAAGAAGGCTTCTGCTGTTTTCTCTGGATTATTCATATAACCTTTTGAAACAGCTGGGCCAGATACGATGATCTCCCCTTGCTCACCATTTGGCAATTTGTTTCCTGCCTCATCAATGATGAAGGTTGGAGAATCTTCTTTGGTGTAACCAATTGGCAGACGTTTCAAAGTAGCTAACATCTCATCTGTTACGGCTACAGCCGAAAGAGCTACAGTTGCTTCTGTTGGGCCGTAGGCATTGATGATGCGTGCATTTGGGAAACGCTCGCGCAATTTCTGAGCAGTCTTGACTGTCAACTCTTCCCCATCAAAGTAGAAATGGGTGATTCCTGGCATTTTTTCAGCATTGAAATCTTCAGACAACATAGCCATATCTGCGAAAGATGGTGTTGAAGTCCAGATAGCAATCGGAAGAGAAAAGATGGTCGCAAAGAGTTGTTTGAAGTCTTGAGTAATGGCTGATGGAAGAGCAAAAAGCGTTCCTCCAAGAGCCAAGGTCGGTGCCCAGTACATGACAGACAAGTCAAAGGAATAGGGCGGTTGCGCCAACATTTGCGGACGCTCTGGCGTTGCAAATTCCTTGTCCGTAATCATCCAGTTGGTAAAACTGAGCAAGTTATCGTGCGAAATTTGCACCCCTTTTGGTTTCCCAGTTGTCCCTGAGGTAAAGATGATGTAGTAGTTATCATCCCCTTTGACCGGATGTTTCAAGTCATAGGCATGCTGAGCCGCATAAGCTTCACGCACTTGCTCCAAGGACATGATTGGAGCAGCTGGGTTTTCCAATGGAAATTCATTGATGGCAATAATCAAGCTTGGCTCTGCTACTTCAACAATGGCAGACACGCGCTCCAAGGCAGAGTGGCTATCAATTGGGATATAGGCATGGCCAGATTTTGTCAAGGCCACAAAGGTTGCTAACATTTCATATTCTTGACCACCAAAGACCACTACAGGTGACTTTTCAGGAAGTCCCATTTGGTCGATGTGGGCAGCCAAGCTATCTGAATCAGCCTTCAATTGGCCATAGGTATGCTCCTCACCAAGGACATTGTAGACAGGATAGTCTGGTTGTAGTTGCGCATAACGTTCAATTGTCTCGATCATATCAGTAATTGGTTGGTTTGACACGGCTAGGAGTCTCCTTTTCTAAAATTCGTTGTAGATAAAGCCACCCTGACCTTGACCAAGGTAACTAAAGAAATAAAGTAGGGCTAGGAAAATGGCAAAATACAAGACCGTCTGCCCGATAAATTTATAAAGTGTTTTATGTTTCATAAGTTTCACTCTTCATTTTGATTGTTACTCACTATTTTACCATTTTTTATACCAAGTAAGCAATTTTAAACATAGTGAGAATGTGGTAGAAAACGTTATCATTTCAGATCATTCAAGCCGTTTAACGAAAGCATTTTTCTTTAATCAGTTTTCTGGTTGAAATCCTATTCTATTTCACACTACCCTGATGAATCAATTCCAGACACTTGTCCAGATCCACATCTCTCTCGAAATGGCTAGGTGTCCAAGGAATCTCTATATCGGGTAGAACACCCTGATCCGTCATTCCTTTGCCTTGATCTACGCTTAAACAGCGAGAAGTGGGAAACATCAATTGATAATCGCCATAATCAACGGTACAACAATTGGAATAGTCTAAAATTCCGAGAGTCGGTCTACCTACCACCGTTACCTTCTTAAACTGCTTCATCATCTGAACAAAGTTATCGCCAGAAGAACCGCAATAGATATCTGATAAGACAAAGATCCGTTCAGGATAGTGGCCACCTTTAACCTCTGGGAAGAATTCCTCACTTTCTTGCTTATACGGTACATAGCCTTTCCCCCGATGGTGGATCAAATTCTCTTTCATATCTTCAAGTAGCTTAACTGTTTCGGGACTAATTTCTTCCTGTTGCATCCAGTCCTCAAAGTCTTTCAAGCGCAGGTCAACATTGCGCTCTGTGTAGAGAATTTCCATGCCATCATCATCCCAGTCAAGCGAATCATAGCCCTGATCCTTCTCTAAGCCTAGATGTAACAGAGGAAGATATAGAGAGTCCGTCCCTCCGCCGTTCTGTCGGACATCAATGATAAGAAACTTGACTTCCGTCATCATCGGTAAACACTCTTGATATAAGCGACCCAAAGATCCTTCATCCATAAAGTTATCTAGACGAAGATAAAGAATCTCATCGTCTAATCGTTTCCAAAAAATATGATCCTGGATCGGTTCTCGGCTAGGGACTACTTCAATGGTCTTTTCTATCCCTTCTCGAATCAAAGTGACACTAGTTGACTGACAGACCAAATCTGCCCATTCTCTATAGTGTCTTTCGGGGGTCTTGCTAATAAAATAGTCTTTATGAAGAGAAGCTATCTGATCCAAGTCACTTCCATCCAGAGCTAGGATTTGATCTCCTACTTGAAGACCCGTATCTTCATTAGCTTCCTCAACATACAGTTTCTGTTCATTTATTCTCAAAAGGAACCCTTTTTGACTGGCATTTTTATCTCGAAAGGAAACATGCCCGATCACCCCAAAACTAGCTAGATAAGTCTTAACTTGATAGAGAAAGGCATCATCTGTCATATCATCTGTAATGTTTTCTCGAAAAGGCTCTGGATCGCATCCTTTTCGATCCTTGATAGTAGATGAATCATGGGTCATAATAGAGACGACATCTTCAAAAATAGCAGTCTTTTTCATAAAGGATTCCTTCCATTTTTTAGAAACAGTATACCACTTTTTCTTAAAAAGTTCTTAAAACCCTAAAAAACTATCCTAAAGTAGGATAGCAGTTATAGATTCTTTCTTTTCTTCGCTTTCTTTGTCAGAGCGACATCACAATTTTCAATCTTGCTAATCAATAGATTGGCAAGAGCAAAATCATCGATGTTCGATTTCATATTTACCTCGTAGTTCAAGGTCAGTTGTTCTCCAGCTTGGGCCGTTGTGACAGAAATAAAGTCAATCTCTGAACAACTTTGGTCCAACAACTGGCTGATTTGTTCTGCAACAGAATCTTGTTTTGAGACGGTAATGGTCAAATGACGGCGCCGTTGATGGTCTGCCTTACTCTGTTTGTTCTCTAATACCAGCCACACCCCTAGTAAAGAGAGAGTTGATAAAATGGCCAATAAAAGATAGCCCGAACCTGCTGCCAGTCCTATAATCATGGCTAAGAAAATGGCAATCAACTCTCTCGAACCACTCGTAGCCGAACGAAAACGGATCAAACTAAAGGTCCCTGCCACTGCAATCGAGGTTCCCAAACTTCCATTGACCAAAAAGATCACTAAGGTCATCATACAAGGAAGCAAGGTCAAACTAATGACAAACTCTCGAGTGTAAAGTGTTCGGTATTTATAGGTCCAAGATAGAGCCATCCCTAGAAAGAGGCTGACCAAAAGGGCCAGTAGTAAGCGCAAGGGATCCACCGTTGCTGTGGCATTATTAAAAATAGAATCAAATAGATTAGACATAGGCAGCACCTACCGTTTCTTGAACTGGTCTTGGGGCATAATCCAAGCCTTGTGATTTATGATAAGCACAGCTATATTTTGAAAATTTCTGTTTGACCAGTCCGTACTTATCTAGAATATCCTTTAGCCATTTAGGTTCTTGGCCAGGAGCCTTAATTTCCATGATCACGAAGTCATCCTCTAGTAGAGGTTCTCCTTTCTTCCCATCAAAAAGGCTAACAGCCTGGTCTCGAAAGACTAAGTTTTGATCGATTGTCACGCGAATCTTCTGATAAGGATAACCCTGAATGGATTTCTTTTCTTTGAGAGACAGACGATCATAGTAAATGAACATCCGTGGTTCCAATCGATGACCATAACGTTTGCGCAATCTCTGAATCTCTTGCACTAAGTCTGGATCTTGTATCTGATGATCTACTTTCCCATCCGTCATCAAGTTGATAATGGCTTGCGAAGTGGCAACTAGGCGGAATTTATGGCCAATTCCTTCTTCATCTTTTGACTTCACCTCTAGAAATACTGGACTGTCTGCTTGAGGTTTTTCTATATAAGTCCGCATCCGAATTTTTTCACGGCGGTGTTGTTTCGCAAGAGCATCTTGAATGACATCAAAATTTTCCGTATCAAAATAAATGTTTGAAATGGTTGAGGTTGGGTAATCATCTTCTACGACGTATTCTTTTAAGTCTTTGATCAAGTCCTTCACGTCATCTTTTGCGACGATATATTTTGTTTCGATTCGTTTGAAACTTGTCTCAATTGTTTTTTTCATGTTTCTTCTCCTTTAAGGGGGATCTATTGTTTCTAACCTTCAGTAAGCATGAATACGACTTACGTGCTTTCTAGTTTAATGGGACTTTCTTAACTGGTCATTAAGCCAAACTTAAAGAAAACTAAAGTTAAGGTTCCTTTCAGAAAAACTTTAGGAAACTTTCAGCTAGCAACTTTAGACTAGGAGCATATCAATTGAACGAGAGGAAAAGTTCATGAAATCAAACAAATGGAAATTTTTATTAACGGTGGCCGCAACCCTCACCCTACTAACAGCGTGTAGCCAAGCATCATCTCAATCAGCTACAACAAGCGCAACAACAACTGCTTCTAGTGTCTCAAAGAAAACGACTAAAACCAAGCAATCTGACTATTTTACCGAAAAAGATTCAGATACCTCATATGATGAAAGTAAAGCCTCTACTGTAAAACTATCTGGTTCGTCTGCAACTGTTTCAGGGGATGGCGTAGCCGTTTCTGGATCAACTGTGACCATCTCGAAGGCCGGAACTTATGTCATCTCTGGTGAATCCGATGGGGTTCAAATCAAAGTCGAAGCAGGTGACTCAGATGATGTTCATATCGTCTTAAAAGGTGTTACTATGTCCAACACCAACGCACCAATTTCTGCTACGAAAGCGGGGCATGTCTACCTGACTCTAGCAAATGGCACGACTAATACCTTGTCTGATTCCAGTTCAAACAGTGATGAAGATGCCGATGCGGTCATCTTCTCTAAAGGCGACCTCACCATCAATGGTTCAGGTACGCTCAACATTGATGCCAAGAAGAACAATGGGATCAAGGCTAATGATACCCTCCACATCACGGGTGGAACCTATAAAATCACGGCTGTAGGAGATGCCTTCAATGTCAATGACGAACTCAATATCACTGGCACGACCATGACCATTGACGCAGATGAAGATGCGGTCAAGGTGGATAATGATGAAGATACTTCGGTCGGAACCATGTACCTTTCAGATAACAAAATGACCATCACAGCAGGAGACGATGGCATCCATGCTTCTGGTGATCTGATCATCGATAGCGGAACCTATAAGGTAACCGAGTCTGTCGAAGGTCTCGAAGGAAAATCGATCACCATCAACGGTGGAGATATCACCATCTATGCAACCGATGACGGGGTCAATGCGGCTAATGCCAATGCCAACCAAGATGAAATTTTCTTCACCATGAATGGTGGAACCCTCAACGTTGAAGTTGGCCAAGGGGACACCGATCCAATCGATTCGAATGGAAATATCACCGTTACCGGAGGAACCATTAAATTAACAGGTCAATCTGGATTCGACTTTGATGGTACTGCTACCTACACCGGTGGAGATATCTATATCAATGGTGAAAAACAAACAGAAATTGTCAATTCCATGCCTGGAGGCGGTGGCGGACCTCAAGGCGGTGGACCTGGAGGTGGGCATCCATAATAACAAATAAAGGCAGGATTTCTTCCTGACCTTTTTTTGTTACCCTTTTTATGATAGAATAGAAAATCAATCAGCTTATCGAAAGGAACATGATGAAAAAACAAACACTCCCTCTTTTCTTCACACTCTTGCTATCTCTTCTTTTTCTATCAGCCTGTGTGCCGGACCTTAAGATCGACTTTAAAAAAGAACCAACTACTACCAGCTCAAAAAAGAAAAACACTAAAAAAAGTAGCTCGAGTCGTTCTAGCCACCCGAGTCGTTCAACTAGTTTAAATAGCTCAAGCAACTCCTCTAGCTCTCCTTCAACCACAACGCAGCCCTCTTCTGACAGCGTCACAACCGAAGGACTCCCTAAAAATGCTCAAGAAGCTCCAAAAGATAAGATTTATGCGACAGGAAACCTAAAAGTGGCCTACTCTAGAAATGGCGATACTATTTTTGCCCAGACGCCGGACTATGAAGGATATACCACTGCCCTTGTCCAAACAATTCTTGGGAATCCAGAGAAACAAATAACAGCCCCTGCTTATATTGCCGAATCTTTTGAAAATACCGAATTAGAAAATATTAAAGCGCTCTACCATGAGGGAAAAATAACAGAAGAACAAGCGCATGCCTTTTTGATGGGAGCTGTTGATCTCAAACAAGCTTCTAAATCCGGAGTAGACTATACCATTTACACCTATAAAAATAACACCATCCAACTGGTCTTTGAAAACGACCAACTTCTCTATATTACTCCAAATCCTGATGTTGTCTTCTTTAAATAATAAGAGAGTGGGACAGAAATCGGTAATTCGTTAGAATTCGATTTCGTCGTCCCACCTCCGCACAGTTGAGTAGGGCTGTAAAAGCTGATGAAATCAGCGTAGTAGAGCCCACTCAACCACTGCGTCTTGCTCGACAATCCAAAAACAATTGAGAGGCTAGGACTTTTGTCCCAGCCTCTTGTTTCACATGAAACAAAAAACTCCCAACACATTCTGTTGGGAGTTCCCGAAGATTAGTCCTCTTCATATTTTTTTGGATTATAGAACCACATTCCTAGCCCTGCAAAAAGAACAATAGTCATCAGAAGGAAGGCCACTTGATTTCCAATTTCTCCTGTCATCGAAATCGTTTGACGAAGACCAGAAACGGTATAACTCATTGGCAAGAATGGATGAATGGCTTGGAAAAAGCCATTTGTCAAAGCCAGAGGATAGGTTCCTGCACTAGAAGCCAATTGCAAGAGCAAGAGGATCAAGGAAAGGAAAGCACCGATCTTTCTTTGCCATGTTGTCAAAGCAGTCACGATAGACATGAAGGCCACACTACCAATCACACAAAGGAAGAGAGTAGCCATCTCATGATTAGCTGATAAACCAATTAAGTGAACGGCACCATAGACCAAGACTCCTGCAATCACCGCAATCGTTCCGTTGACCTCAAAGCGAGATTTAAACCATGCCCAGCGACTTTCAGGATGACGACCGGATGGTAATTTTGCAAAGATCATATTGGTTGACAAGGCACAAACAAAGAGTGCTACAGAGATCATATAAGGAGCCATTCCGACACCATTCACCGGGACATTGTCACGGTCTGTTTTAGACAAAGTGACAGGATCTGCTAAGGTTTTAGCGTTTTCTTTTTCAGTTGTAGCCACATTCAATTGTCCCTTAGCATCGTTTAATCCTTGACTCAAGGTTTGGCTTCCTGTTGCTAATTCACCTAAACCATTTGTCAATGTTTGGCCACCTGCTGCTAATTTGCTGGACCCATCTGAGATTTGATTTGCACCGTCGGCTAGTTTATCAGCTCCGGTAACTAGTTGACCTGATTTTTCTGTCAACTGATTGACACCAGTGACAAGTTTATTGACACCACCTGCCAACTCTGGAGTCTTGCTGTTCAATTGTCCTACACCGTCAGCTAATTTTCCAGCACCAGCAACCAATTCACCCGACTTACCTGTTAATTGGGTCGCTCCTGAAGCCAGTTGATTCATGCCTGATGTCAAGGCAGGCATCTTCCCATTTAACTCACCTAGACCAGAAGCCAATTGATTGCTTCCTGCAAGTAATTCTGATGATTTACTATCTAGTTGACCAACACCTGCTGCTAACTGACTAGCCCCATTTGTTAAAGTACTGCTATTCGTCTGAAGTTGGGTTGCTCCATTAGCGATTTTATCGACACCAGCTGTATAAGCGCTGATCCCTTGACTGATGGTTTGACTAGCTGGCAACAATTGTCCACTAACTGCGGATTGGATCTTAGACAAGCCACTTGACAAGTCTGTCAAGGTAGAAGAAGCTGTCGGTAAAACTTGATTGGCTGCCGTTTGCAGTTGTGTCAAGCTATTTCCTGTATTCAAACTACCTTGGATCGTTTGAATCGTTGTCAAGATCCCTTGAGCCGCCGTTTCACTCGAGCTTGGGCTCGATGAGATTGCCGCATTGATTTCCGCTTGTTGGTCAGCTGTCATTGCTTGATAGGCTGCTGTCCCTTGCACACTTGCAAGGGCATTTGCACGATCCGCTTGGGCTGAAGCAAGGATTGATTGAGCTGAATTCGCAATACTCGTCAATCCAGACGAAAGTTGACTGGTATCTACTGAAGCATTTTGAATCGCTGCATTTAATTGGTTTAAACCAGCTGCCAATTGATCAATCTGAGCAGATTGACTTGTAGAAGCTTGTAGCTGGCTTGATAATGTTTGAATACCTGATTCTAATTGTGAAACCCCATTTCGAAGGGTAGCAGATTGACTACTTAATTGACCCGCTCCTTCTGATAAAGTAGCGACTCCATTTGTATAGGTTGCTAAACCATTTGAAAAGTTAGATAGGCCTGAATTCAATTGACGCACGCCATTGGTATAATTCCCAAGACCATCATTGAGGGTCCCCATACCACTGGTTAATTGACCAACTCCTGAAGCTAACTGAGGGGTTTGACTCGCCATTTGATTGAGACCATTTCCTAATCGATCCACTCCGGTAGCGTAAGCCATCAAGCCTGTATTAAAAGTACCAAACCCATTATTTAATTGATTGACGCCAGATACCAAGTTTGGAAGTTGACCAGCCATTTGATTGAGACCATTTCCTAATTGACCAACACCATCTGTATAGGCTGCTAGACCCGTACGAAGAGTAGTCGCACCATCTGAAAATGCTAAGCTTGAACGAGCCAATGTATTCAAATTAGTAGACAGTGTTTGACCACCATCTTCCAATTTACTTGCACCATCTGCTAATTTAGCACTTCCATCTGCCGCTGTCCCCATACCAGATTTAAGCGATCCCATTTTGGAAAATAAAGCTGTTGTATACGTATTGGTCACTTTTTCGGCCACTGACTGCTTCATCTTTGTCATCGCAGTGTCGCTCATTTTCCCTGCGATAAAACTATGACCACTGGATGTTTGGTAATCAATGGTCATCTGTTCCGGATGATTGGTTAAGATGGAGCTAGCTTTCTTTGAAAGATCCTCAGGCAGGGTTACAATCATATAATAATCGCCATTTTTAAGACCATCTTTCGCAGCTTTCTCATCTACAAAATGAAAATCAAGTGAGTCATTGTCCTTCAAATTGGACACCATGTCTTTTCCTATTTCCATCTTTTGTCCATTATATGTAGCAGATTGATCCTTATTGACAACCGCTACAGGAAGATCCGAAACTTGGCCATATGGATCCCACATGGAAGATAGAAAAATAATATTATAAAGAGCTGGAATCAAAGCAACTCCAATCATGACAATGATAAATGTTGGCTTTTTAAGAATAGCCTTCCATTCTTTCATCATATTTTTTGTCTCCTTTTTATACACATTGTCTAAATTTCTGATATAATAGATTATACAGTTTCTAGAAATTTTCACAAGTAGGAAATCTTTATTTTTAGACACTGTGTATAATTTTGTGCAAAAAGGATTAACAGATGACTGAGAGCAATAAACGATTAAAAACAAAACGAAATATCGAGGAGGCGATGGTTCGACTACTAGAAAAGGAATCATTCGACCAAATCACAACGGTTGAGTTAGCACAAGAATCCGGCATTAGTCGCTCTAGCTTTTATACCCACTATCGAGACAAGTACGATATGATCGAGCGCTACCAACAAGCACTCTTTCACAAGCTTGAATATATCTTTGACAAACACCAAGACGACAAGCGCCAAGCGATTACAGAAGTGTTCGAATTCCTAACCAAGGAGCCACTCTTTGCAGTTCTTCTGACAGAGAATGGAACCAAAGAGATCCAAACCTTCTTACGACATAAATTACAGATTCTTCTGGTTGATAGTTTGCAAGAGCGCTATAGTCATAAATCATTAACAGATATTGAAAGAGTCTACAGTTCTGTCTATCTGACCAATGCCTTCTTCGGAGTCTGTCAGATGTGGGTTTCGCGCGGAAAAAAAGAAAGTCCTCAACAAATGGCTGAATTTTTAATGAAAATGTTACGGTAACAGTCTCTCCTGATCGATCTAGATCAGGAGTTTTTTATTAGCAGGTTTAGGTTTTAAGAAAACAAAAAGGGGAGCAAAGCCAGAAATCAACCCTTTAAGACAAAACAAAAAGCCCACTGTAGTAGGCTTTCTGCAAAGTATATCTTAAAATTAAAGCATTTTGTTGTAGAATTCAACGACAAGTGCTTCGTTGATTTCTGGGTTGATTTCATCGCGTTCTGGAAGGCGAGTCAATGAACCTTCAAGTTTGTCAGCATCGAATGATACGAATGCTGGACGTCCAACTGTAGCTTCAACAGCTTCAAGGATAGCTGGAACTTTAGCTGATTTTTCGCGAACTGAGATCACTTGACCTGGAGTTACGCGGTATGAAGGGATATCAACGCGTTTTCCGTCAACAAGGATGTGACCGTGGTTAACGAATTGACGAGCTTGACGACGAGTAGTCGCAAGTCCAAGACGGTAAACAACGTTATCCAAACGACGTTCCAAAAGAAGCATGAAGTTGAAACCGACAGTTCCTTCTTTAACTTTAGTAGCTTGTACGAACAAGTTACGGAATTGTTTTTCACCAAGTCCGTAAGAGAAACGAAGTTTTTGTTTTTCAGCTAATTGCAAACCGTATTCTGATAATTTTGAACGGTTGTTTGGTCCGTGTTGACCTGGTACGTAGTTACGACGTGCCAATTCTTTACCTGTACCTGTAAGTGACAAGCCAAGACGGCGAGATTGTTTCCAAGATGGTCCTGTATAACGTGACATTTAAAATGTCCTCCTATAAAAATAATTTTTGTAGGAAATAACGTTTTAGACAAACCTGATTCGTTCAGAAAGCCTTCGCCCAAACAGCAAAGGTTACTTTTCTAGCTGACTTCCTGTTGACGAGCTTCATTTTGTCCTGCTGTCATTTCGCACAAATTCTATTCTATCACGGAATAGAAACTTTGTAAAGTCCTTCAAAACAATTTCAATGAAATTCAGACAATAATTCTATGATTCGTTTTTTATATTGCAATTGTTGCCAGTCTCTATCCGTTGCTGGATCCCATTTTAAAGGAAGATCTGCAATAATTTCACCGGGATTATGATTCAAGATATAGACCCGATCACTCAATGTCAAAGCTTCTTCGATACTATGAGTGATCACCAGAGTGGTGAGACCAAGACGTTCCTTACTTTCTAGATACCAGTGATAAAGATCCTGCCTTGTCAATTCATCTAAGGCACTAAAAGCTTCATCCAATAGGAAGACAGAATGACCCAATAGATAAGTCCTTAATAGCGCCACCCGTTGCCGCATCCCCCCACTCAGGGCATTAGGATAAAGGTTGGCGATACTTCCCAATTTAAATTCATCTAACAATTTTAGAGCTGTAGATGTTGCCTCTTCCTTAGGAATCTTTTTTAATTGAAGGGGAAGAATAATATTTCCCAATACTGTCTTATGTTCTAACAAAAGATCCTTTTGTAGCATATAGCTGACTTTTCCAAAGGAGATCGGGGCATCATCTACTTCTATAGCGCCCTTTTGTAAGGGAAGGATCCCAGCAATTAAATTAAACAAGGTTGATTTCCCTACCCCACTCGGACCTAGAATAGAGACGATTTCTCCTTTTTGCACTTCTAGTGATACATTGTTTAAAACTGCCTTATCTCCAAAAGAGAAACTTACATCTTTTACGGTTAAAATATCAGTCACCTACCAATTCGTTTGTGAAACCTTTGTCTTCTAAGTCATTTGAAACCAATCCTTGCTCTTTTGCCCAAGCATAAAAAGCATTCCAACGTTTGGAGTCAAACTGTCCCCATTTATCCTTTTCTGAAGCATATTGACTGGAAAGATATTTTTGGGAAGCGAGTACAAAATCACGCTGGTTAGCCAAAGCAGGGGCCTGTTTAATCAAGATATCCGCAGCTTCTTCTGGATGCTCTATAGCATATTGGTAGCCTTTTTTCACCGCTTGAATGAATTTTTTTGCTTCCTCTTTATGAGACTTCAAATAGTCATTGTTAGCAATAATAACAGGCGAATAGTAGTCAAATGCAGGAACAAAATCTTTCATATAGAAGAAATTGGTCTCCATTCCCTTTTGCTCAGCCAAAATTCCATCCCAACCGTGATAAATCCAAGCAGCATCAAAGACCTTATTTTCAATCGGAGTAATGGAATTTGAATCACTATTTGGAACCAATTTTACTTGATTAAAATCAGCCCCCTCTTTTTTCATCATCGATTTGATCATTTCCAACTCAATCGGATCATTCCAGGTACCATACTTCTTACCAACCAAATCTTTTGGACTTGTGATCGCTGCATCTTTTCTTGAAATAATCCCTGACGTATTGTGTTCGACGATAGCTGCAACAGCGGTAATCCCCGCACCTTTATCCAATTTCTTGGCCATAGAATCTTGGAAATAAATACCAAATGGAGCTTTCCCATTAATAATCAAATCAGAACTACTGTCTTCCGGCGGAAGTTTTATATCTACATCCAGTCCTGCATCTTTAAAATACCCTTTTTCCTTTGCTACATAGAGACCCGTATGATTGGTATTCGGGGTCCAATCTAGAATAAAATCAATCTTTTTCAAACCACTTGACGATTGCTTGACAGAATTTTGACAAGCACTCAAGAAAACAAATCCCAATATTATTGAGAAAAATAAACCTATTGACTTTTTCATTAGCTATACCTCTTTTACATTTTTGTCAATTTAATTTTTACACCATTTACAAGTTTGTCAATCTTTTTTCCATTTTAGAATGGTTCGTTCTAATTGGTCAACGAGAAACATACCGAGTAAACTAATAGCAGAAATCAATACAATGATCGCAAACATCGTATCATACTGAAATAACTTCTTCGATTGGATCATATAGACCCCCAATCCATCAAAACCTCCTAACCATTCTGAAACTACCGTACTGATAAAAGCATAGGAAACGCTCACACGTAAACCTGCAAAAAAATAAGGAAGCGCTGCAGGAATTTTATAATGAGCTAAGGTCTGAAAGCGATTGGCTTGCATAATCTGAAACAATCTCAGAATATCTTGATCGCAATGCCGAAAACCATCTAACAGACTGACTACGATGGGAAATACCACCGTAATAATGATCAAAACCAGTTTTGGAAGCATACCATAACCAAACCAAAGAACCAGGATAGGGGCCAAGGCAATCGTCGGAATGGTTTGAATAACAACCATAAAAGGATAGACCAGATCATTCACCCATTGAAAACTATCCATGAGAATCGCAAAGCCGGCAGCAAGAAGAACCCCTATAACAAGTCCGATCAAGGCCACTTGAAGGGTAGACAAACTGTGATGAATCAGGAGAGCTCGATCTCGTACAAAGGCATTTCCAATTTCAAGTGGCGTTGGTAATACAAATTTGGGGAGAATATTTAAAAAACCTGCTAACTGCCATAAGACAAGAAGGCTGCTAAAACCTGCAAATCCTATCAACTGTTTTGAATATCTTTTTACAAGAGACATCGTAACCCCCTTTCTCACAAATAAAAAACGCCTCCAAAATAGGAGACGGATTGCACAAGGTCACTCATAACGAAAAATACATTTCATTTGTTTCCTACGCTGGCATTACCCAGATCAGGTGCGGTCGAAGCTTACACTTCCTCTCAGACTGTACACAGACTCCCATATGTATTTATTATAATAACTGATTTAGACGATAAAAGCAAGAAATTAATCCAAATAACGAATTAAATTCTTCTCTGTTAAAATATCTGAATAGGTGTAAGACTCCACGTATGTATTAGCTGGTTCACCTGGTAAGCTATTGTCGTTCGTATACTCGATAATAAATAAAGAAGGATAGACCTCAATCAAGCGTCCAAATTTATTTTTTGACGTTTCCGTCCATTTTCAAGCGTCATTTCAACCACTTGTCCTTCATGGGCCTTGATCTCTTCTTTAATTTTTTTCATTTTTGCAACATCTGTAAATGCATCACTCATCTTATTGATCCTCTCTCTTTGAAATACTTGAGAATTTATTGTATTCCTTTTGGAATATTAATTCGACTGTCCCACGCGCACCTGAACGGTTTTTCTCGATAATCACTTCAACCGTATTATTGGGCATTCCATCTTCTTCCTCTTCACCAGCTCGATCATAATAATCATCACGGTACAAGAAAGCAACAATATCCGCATCCTGCTCAATCGATCCAGATTCACGAATATCAGAAAGAACAGGACGTTTGTCTTGGCGCTGTTCCACACCACGTGATAGCTGACTCAAAGCAATGACGGGAACTTTTAGTTCCTTCGCCAAAATTTTTAACTGACGAGAAATTTCTGAAACTTCCTGTTGACGGTTTTCTCTTCCAGTCCCTGTAATCAGCTGCAGGTAGTCAATCAGAATAAGACCGAGATTGCCTGTTTCCTGCGCTAATTTTCTTGCTCTCGAACGAATCTCAGTGATCCGAATTCCTGGGGTATCATCGATGTAAATACTCGCATTGGCCAAATTTCCTTGAGCAATGGCATATTTCCGCCACTCTTCATCCGTCAATTGACCTGTACGAATCGAATGGGATTCAATCAAGCCTTCAGCTGCTAACATCCGGTCAACCAAACTTTCAGCA
>NZ_CM002128.1:1770417-1782340 GCF_000448565.1 Streptococcus sp. HSISM1
GCATCCTGCTCAATCGATCCAGATTCACGAATATCAGAAAGAACAGGACGTTTGTCTTGGCGCTGTTCCACACCACGTGATAGCTGACTCAAAGCAATGACGGGAACTTTTAGTTCCTTCGCCAAAATTTTTAACTGACGAGAAATTTCTGAAACTTCCTGTTGACGGTTTTCTCTTCCAGTCCCTGTAATCAGCTGCAGGTAGTCAATCAGAATAAGACCGAGATTGCCTGTTTCCTGCGCTAATTTTCTTGCTCTCGAACGAATCTCAGTGATCCGAATTCCTGGGGTATCATCGATGTAAATACTCGCATTGGCCAAATTTCCTTGAGCAATGGCATATTTCCGCCACTCTTCATCCGTCAATTGACCTGTACGAATCGAATGGGATTCAATCAAGCCTTCAGCTGCTAACATCCGGTCAACCAAACTTTCAGCACCCATTTCTAATGAGAAAATAGCCACTGTCTTATCCAACTTTGTCCCGATATTTTGAGCAATATTTAGAGCAAAGGCTGTTTTCCCTACTGCAGGACGAGCCGCTAAAATAATCAACTCTTCCTCATGTAGCCCTGTCGTCATATGGTCCAAATCGCGATAGCCTGTCGCAATACCCGTAATATCAGAGGTTTGAAGCGAGCGGGCTTCCAAGCTACCAAAATTTATATTCAAGATGTCTCGAATATTTTTAAATCCACTACGATTTGCGTTTTCACTAACATCAATCAGAGCTTTTTCAGCACCCGCAATGATTTCATCTGAAGGACTTGCACCATCATAAGCTTGATTAATACTTTCCGTTAATCGAGAGATCAATCGACGTAAGACAGCTTTTTCGGCAACAATTTTCGCGTAATACTCCGCGTTAGCTGAAGTTGGTACCGAATTAATGACTTCTACCAAATAGGAGAGACCACCAATATTTTGGAGATCCCCCTGACTATCTAAAATATTTCGAACAGTCGTCGCATCAATCGCATCCCCGCGGTCAGCTAGATCGATCATGGCTTTAAAAATCAAACGGTGCGAGTACTTAAAGAAATCGCCAGGCTCGATATATTCACGAACAAAGACCAATTTCCCCTCATCAATAAAGATGGCTCCCAACACTGATTGCTCCGCTTGGATATCCTGAGGTTGTGTTCGTAATTCCTCTATCTCAGCCATAAAAAAACCTTTCTATTGATCGTGTTTACCCTTCGTTTACACGAATATTAATCACACCTGTAACATCTTGATAAATTTTTACAGGGACGTCAATCAAACCTGTTGAACGAATTGGAGAGGAAACTTGGATATGACGCTTATCAATTTTAATGCCAAATTGTTTCTCAAGTTCTTCTGCAATCTTTTTATTGGTAATAGAGCCAAAAGTACGACCATCTGGTCCAATTTTTTCAGTGAATTGAACAACAGTTGCTTCTTCTTTTAATTTCGCTTTAATCTTTTGCGCTTCCGCTAACAATTCAGCATGCGCTTTTTCTTCTGACTTTTGCTTTCCACGAAGCTCACCGATTGCTTGGGCATTGGCTTCTTTCGCAAGATTTTTCTTGATCAAAAAGTTTTGTGCATAACCAGTAGGCACTTCTTTAATTTCGCCTTTTTTACCTTTACCTTTTACATCCGCTAAGAAAATAACTTTCATTCTACATTCTCCTTTTCAATAGTTACTTCGTTTTCAATCGTCACAATCAGTTGTTGACGAATACTCATCAAATCTTGACCCTCAATTTGAGAGGCTGCCGAATTGAAATGACCTCCTCCGCCAAGCTGTTCCATGATACGCTGTACATTGACTTTGCTTCGACTTCGTGCAGAAATCGAGACAGTCCCACTTTGATTACAAGCAATGACAAAGGTTGCTTCCACCTCAGACATGGCTAGCATACTATCAGCTGCTTTACTAATAGTTACTGAATCATAGGCTTTAGTCGTATTGGCACAAGCTACGATGATATGTGGCAAAATCTTTTCACCAGTCAAGATCAGTTCGTTCACTTCGCGGTACTCATCAAACTGAATCGCAGAGATCTCCTGGATGGTTACACTATCACTACCTCTTGAACGAAGGTAACTCGCCACATCAAAGGTCCGACTCGTAACCCGTGCGGAGAAGTTCTTAGTATCCAGCATAATCCCAGCCATCAAGACACTAGCTTGAATCTTCGTTAACCGATTTTTCTTCGACTTCTGGAACTGAATCAGTTCACTAACCAATTCGCTCGCACTACTTGCTCCACTTTCAATATAGGTGATCAGAACATTTTCAGGGAAATCATCATCCCGACGGTGATGGTCAATGACAATAATCTGTTGAAATTCCTGATAAAACTCTTTTGAAAGAGTCAAGGCTGTCTTAGAATGGTCAACCATAATTAACAAAGAGCGATCCGTCACCATGTGCATGGCTTCCTCTAGGGGAAGGATTTTCGTCACCTGCTCTTCTTCTAGTTTCGCAATTGCTCTTGAAATATCACTAGCCATTGCATGCGGGTCATAGACCACATAAGAGGAAGCCAAAATATTGCTAGAGAAAAACTGCATTCCCACAGACGCTCCTAAAGCGTCCATATCCAAGTTTCTATGCCCAACAATGAAAACTTGATCAACGGATTTAATCTTATCCGAAATAGCTGTCATCATAGCGCGTGTGCGGGTCCGAGTCCGCTTCACAGCCGAAGCTGTTCCCCCACCAAAGAAAATAGGGTTTTTCTGTTCATCATTTTCCTTGACAACTGCTTGATCCCCACCACGAACTTCCGCAAGGTTTAGGTTCAAGAGAGCCACTTTACCAATCTCATCATGCTCTCCATCACCGTACGAGAATCCCATACTTAAGGTAATAGGTAGCTCACGATTTTTAGCTTCTTCACGGAATTGATCGATGACTGAAAATTTTGATTCCATCAACTGTTCTAAGACCGTGTAGTCTGTAAACAAATAGAAACGATCCATCCCCACACGTCTGTAAAACATATGGTAATGAGCTGTAAACTCTTCTACAAAGTTGGCAATAAAACTATTGATATTGCTAATATCAGAGTCTGAAATGACATCTTCTAGATCATCATAGTTATCAACAGAAATAATACCGATAACGGGACGAGTTGTCACCAATCCCAAAGTTGCTTCATACTCACTTGAAACATCAAAAAAGTAAACAACACTAGACGTCTGATCAAAGTAAACAGAATATTTCTTATCGGCTACAGTGACATAATGACCTTTATCCTCAAACAGAGTATTGAGTAACTTTTTCAAGGATTCAACATCAAAGTCCCCATCATCTGTTGAAAAAATCAATTCAGCATAAGGGTTGAACCACTCTACTTCATTTGTCTCTTCATTAATTTTGATAACTCCAACAGGCATTTTATCAAGGAGGGATGCTAATCCGCTTTCTGCCTGATGGTTAACGTATTGTATTTGTTCTAATTCATCTAACTCTGAAATTTGTAACTGGTATTCAAATAAAGCAATCAATCCAGCTAAGACTAAAAAAATTGCAATAAGAGTTACATAGCCTTTGCCAAAGATTCTTAAAAATTGTTAAAATTGCAAATGAAATAAAACCAATTAACACATAATGGATGAACGATAAACGAAATTTTTTCATCATAAACCTCTTCTCGGAATTATACCATAAATAGAGGTAAAAAGCGAGGTTTCTCTCTATATTACAGAGAAGATTGACCCGTAAAAAGCTTTTCCTCGGTTTCACTACTTTGTAAACAAGGTTTACAACTGTGTAAACAGTAACAACAGATTTCAATCCATAAAATTGAGGCTGAAACATCATCTCAGCCTCATTTGATTAGTGGTTTGCTTTGTTTTTGGAGATACTCCGAGATTTACCTTCCAAGTAAACCATTAAAATAGAGATATCCGCTGGATTGACACCTGAGATACGACTTGCTTGACCAATCGTTTCTGGATTAATTAATTTAAATTTTTGACGAGCTTCGGTTGCGATGGAGTCAATATCATCCCAGTCAATATTCGCAGGAATTCTTTTTTCTTCCATACGCTTCATTTTTTCGACTTGGTCCATTGCTTTTGAAATATAGCCTTCGTATTTAATTTCAGTTTCAATCAATTCAATGATTTTATTATCCAGTTCTTCAGCTGCAGGACCGATAAATTCTACCACATCTTGGTAAGAGACTTCTGGTCTTCGCAAGAATTCTTTAGCAGTGACAGCATCTGTCAAAGGTTTAAAGCCTAGTGCTGCAACCTTCTCGTTCGTTTCCTTTACAGGCTTTAACTTAATGCTATCCAAACGCTTCATCTCGTTTTCAAACTGATACTTCTTGGTTTCGAAACGTTGCCAACGTTCATCATCTACCAATCCAATTGCTCGTCCCATTTCTGTCAAGCGCATATCGGCATTATCATGACGCAAAATCAGACGGTATTCTGCACGGCTTGTTAACAAACGATACGGTTCGATCGTTCCCTTTGTTACCAAGTCATCGATCATGACCCCAATATAACCATCACTGCGTTTCAAAATGAGTTCCGGTTTTCCTTGGATTTTTAGAGCCGCATTGATCCCTGCAATAATCCCTTGACCAGCAGCCTCCTCATAGCCAGACGTTCCATTGGTTTGGCCAGCTGTAAAGAGACCTGAAATTTTCTTAGTTTCCAAAGTTGCGCGCAATTGATGAGGCAACACCATATCATACTCAATTGCATAACCCGTTCGCATCATTTCTGCCTTCTCAAGTCCCTTAATAGAATGGACGAGATCCCGTTGAACATCCTCTGGTAAACTCGTTGACAGCCCTTGAACATAGACTTCTTCTGTATTTCGCCCCTCAGGTTCTAAGAATAGTTGATGACGCTCTTTGTCAGCAAAACGGACAATTTTATCCTCAATGGACGGACAATAGCGAGGACCCACTCCCTTTACAACCCCTGTAAACATAGGTGCTCGGTGTAAATTATTCTGGATAATTTCATGGCTATGCCCATTCGTATAAGTCAACCAACAAGGAACCTGATCCTTTACATAATCTTCATCACGCGATGTATAAGAAAAATGATTTGGAGCTTCATCTCCAGGTTGAATTTCCGTTTCGTCATAATTAATTGACGATGCCTTTACACGAGGTGGTGTCCCTGTTTTGAAACGTCCAATTTCTAATCCTAGCTGTTTGAGATTATCGGCCAAATTGATAGAAGCTAGACTATGATTAGGTCCTGACGAATACTTGAGATCTCCAATGATAATTTCTCCGCGTAAAGCTGTCCCAGTAGTGACAATAACAGCCTTTGCCCCATACTCTTGGTGAGTCGCAGTCCTTACACCAACAACCTTACCATTCTCCACCAAAATCTCATCAATCATAGTTTGGCGAAGAGTTAAATTATCTTGGTTTTCAACCGTTTTTCGCATTTCTTTTGAGTAAAGTTCTTTGTCTGCTTGAGCGCGAAGTGCACGAACCGCAGGACCTTTACCAGTATTGAGCATTTTCATTTGGATGTAGGTCTTATCGATGTTCTTCGCCATTTCTCCGCCAAGTGCATCTACTTCACGGACAACAATCCCTTTAGCAGATCCACCAATAGATGGATTACAAGGCATAAAAGCTAGCATTTCAATGTTAATAGTCGCAAGTAAGACCTTGCAACCCATACGGCTAGCAGCTAGAGAGGCTTCTACTCCTGCATGCCCAGCACCGATTACAATGATATCGTATTCTTCAATAAAATTATAAGTCATTTTTTCTCCTATTTCTCAAGATGGATGTGTCGTAATTTTCCGTCCCATTCTGGTAGGGCTGATTTTAAAAAGGCTGGTTTCAGGTCAACAGTGTGTAAATCATCTAAAGCAATCCAACGGCAAGGTAATTGCTTTGTATCTTCCTGCATGACCAAAGGTGCATCTTCCAGCAGGTCCACCAAATAATGAAATTCAATGTTATGGTAGTGGATTCCAGCTTGTTCAAAGTGATTTTCAACCACGAAAGCTAACGGACCTGCTGTAGATGTGACACCAAGTTCCTCTTTGACTTCCCGAACTACAGCATCTTCTGTAGTTTCATTGACTTGAATAGCACCTCCGATTGTATAACAGCCGTCCTCATCTTCTATGACGAACAAGCGATTATCTTTTACAATCAAAGCAGTCGCTCTCACGCCAAAAACAGTAGAACCTATTTTCGTACGAAAATCCTGTTGCCTCATTTTACTTCCTTTCAAAATCACACAAAAATAGTCAAAACTCTGAGAAGTGCAGGACAAAAAAGCCTGCAACATCCATGAGCTTTGACCATCATTTCTATTGCTTTTCTTATTGTAGCAAATTGAGAAAATTTGTCAATTTAAATATACTGACAAACTTTTCCATCTCGATAAGCATTATCAATCAAGCCACCGCCTAGACACTCTTCCCCGTCGTAAAAAACAACAGCTTGTCCTGGTGTAATAGCACGCTGAGGTTCAGCAAAAATAACCTCTGCTTTATCACCTTTAACCTTTACAGTAACTTTACTATCAGGTTGACGATAACGGAATTTTGCTGTACATTCCATTTCAAATTCTTCTGGCATATCTCGTGTAAAGTGAACTTGACTAGCCTGTAAACTTGTTGACATCAGTGCATCATGATAGAAGCCTTGACCAACGTAAAGAATATTTTGACTAAGGTCTTTCCCCACTACAAACCATGGAGCATTGTCTCCACCCTGTTGTCCACCAATTCCAAGACCACCACGCTGACCGATCGTGTAATACATCAAACCGGCATGTTCACCCATATCTCGTCCATCTACGGTCATCATTCGGCCTGGCTGAGCAGGTAGATAGTTGCTGAGAAACTCTTTGAAATTCTTTTCTCCGATAAAGCAGATTCCAGTGGAATCTTTCTTTTTAGCCGTTGCTAGTCCAGCCTCTTCTGCTAACCGGCGAACCTCAGGCTTTTCTAAATGCCCCAACGGAAACATGGTTTTTTGAAGTTGTTCTTGTGACAATTGGCTTAAGAAATAAGTTTGATCCTTTCCATTGTCAACGCCACGTAACATATGGACAACGCCATCCGCATCACGCGTCACGCGTGCATAGTGCCCTGTCGCTATATAATCGGCACCGAGGGTCATAGCGTAATCTAGAAAGGCCTTAAATTTGATTTCCTTATTACACATGACATCCGGATTTGGTGTCCGACCAGCTCGGTATTCAGCAAGGAAATATTCAAAGACACGATCCCAATATTCTTTCTCAAAGTTGACAGAATAGTAAGGAATGCCAATCTGGTCTGCAACTGCTGCTACATCTTTGTAATCTTCTGTAGCTGTACAGACACCATTTTCGTCTGTGTCGTCCCAGTTTTTCATGAAGATGCCGATGACATCGTAACCCTGTTGCTTTAACAACAAAGCCGTTACAGATGAATCGACACCGCCACTCATACCAACAACAACACGTGTTTTCGAGTTATCACTCATAGGTTTCTCCCATCTTTTCGTTACTCACGATTGAAGGTCGTGGTTTGCTTCAACGATTGAAGGTCGTTTTGAGCAGTTACCATTTTAACACGCTTTATAGAAGAAAACAAGCATTTGACCGCCCTAGTCCTCTCTAATTAATGATACGTTTACAGAGCTGTAAATTTAAAAAGAGTCTTATTCAAGGACTCTTTTTAAACGAATTTAATACCAGCCATTTGCCAACCAGAAATTTTTAGCTGCTGACCATGATCCATAACGGTTGACAACGTATTGATTGGCCACTTTTTCTTGGTTTGCAGGTGATAAATCACCATTCAAATAGGTGAGAGTTAATTGGTAACGACCATAATATTGGCCATTTTGTGCTGTATAACTACCACTTGATTCTTTTTGGGCAATCCATTCCTTAGCAGCTGCATCTTCCGCACTCAAGCCATCTGAAGCAGAGACAGTCGTTGTTGCTTGTGTAGTATCCGTTTTACTAGTAGTAGCTTGCTCCGTAGTTTTCTGCGTTGTTTTTGCATCTTCAATCTCAAGAACTTGACCAACTGAGATAAGGTTCACGTTACTAATCTTATTTTCTTAGCAATCGCATCAACCGTTGTGTTCTTCTCTTTAGCAATAGCTGATAAAGTATCACCTGATTTTACAGTATAAGAATCTGCATTCGCTACAATGGGAAGGAAAAGTCCTGCAAGTAAACTAAGTCCAATAATATGTTTCATCATTTGTTTTTTATTCATTATTATGTACTCCTTTATTGGTATACCTCTATACTACACAAGAAATATTTCATATTTATTGAAATAATGTGTCAAATATTTCAGTCAGATGTTAGAAATACTAAAAATCCAGGATAATATAAATGCTTTAAGCCCCCTTTAAGATTTCTCAGATATTTCGGGAAAAATAGAAGAAATCATCAGCCATATCTGATATAATGAAGTAAAGTGATCACAAAGGAGCAGAGCATGAACTCTTTAAAATTCCAATCAGTTTTTGATATTATTGGACCTGTGATGATCGGCCCATCCAGTAGTCACACTGCAGGTGCTGTTCGAATTGGTAAAATTGTTTCTTCTATCTTTGGAGAGGAACCAAAAGAAGTTGAGTTCCAATTATTTAATTCCTTCGCCAAAACCTATCGTGGTCATGGAACAGATTTAGCCTTAGTAGCGGGCATCTTAGGAATGGACACAGATGATCCTAGAATCCCAGATAGTCTAAAAATTGCACATGAACGAGGCATTCGGATTGTTTGGTCTATTCAAAAAGAAAGCAATGCTCCTCACCCAAACACAACGACTATTACTGTTAAAAATGATCATAAAACGATTTCTGTCACTGGAATCTCAATTGGTGGTGGGAACATACAGGTTACTGAGTTAAATGGCTTTGCCATCTCGCTAAATATGAATACTCCAACCATTATCATTGTTCACCAGGACGTCCCTGGAATGATCGCTCATGTGACAGAAGCCCTTTCTCGCTATGATATTAACATTGCACAAATGAATGTAACACGGGAAAAAGCTGGAGAAAAAGCGATTATGATTATAGAAGTTGACTCAAGGAGTTGTGAAGCAGCGATCGAAGATATCCGTAAAATTCCTCATCTTCATAATGTCAACTTTTTCAAATAAGGAGTTCATATGTTTTATTCAATTGTAGACCTCGTAGAACAAGCAAGCACGCAATACGAAGGAAACGTCGCAGAGTTAATGATTGCAACTGAATTTGAACTAACTGGTCGTGAACGAGAAGAAGTCCTACGATTAATGACCCGTAATTTAGAAGTGATGATTGATTCTGTAAAGTTAGGGTTAAATGAAAACCACTCTCGTAGTGGGTTAACCGGTGGGGATGCCGCAAAATTAGATCGTTATATCAAATCAGGAAAGACTTTGTCTGACTTAACCGTCCTAACCGCAGCGAAGAATGCTATTGCTGTCAACGAACACAATGCTAAGATGGGACTGGTCTGCGCAACACCCACTGCAGGATCTGCTGGCTGCCTCCCCGCAGTTCTCACTGCAGCAACTCAAAAATTAGGGTTAAACCGTCAGCAACAATTAGATTTTCTACTGACAGCTGGAGCTTTTGGTTTAGTGATCGCAAATAATGCTTCTATTTCAGGTGCAGAAGGTGGTTGTCAAGCAGAAGTTGGTTCTGCTTCAGCTATGAGTGCAGCAGCATTGACACTAGCTGCTGGGGGAACTCCTTATCAAGCGAGTCAAGCAGTCTGTTTTGTCATCAAAAACATGCTTGGGCTCATTTGTGATCCAGTAGCAGGACTCGTGGAAGTTCCATGTGTTAAACGGAACGCAATGGGAGCTAGCTATGCCTTCATTGCTGCTGATATGGCCTTAGCAGGTATTGAATCAAAAATACCTGTTGATGAAGTGATTGACGCCATGTACCAAGTTGGATCTAGTCTTCCGACTGCCTTTAGAGAAACAGCTGAAGGAGGATTGGCAGCAACACCAACCGGACGTAGATTACAAAAAGAGATATTTGGAGAATAACATGCAAGCCTTATTTTTTGATTTAGATGGAACATTAGTTGACAGTTCCAAGGGAATTACAGAGAGCTTTCAACATACATTCGATACTTTGAAGGTTCCTCAACCCGATCTCAAAACTATCCGTAGTTTTATGGGACCACCTTTGATTTCTAGTTTTGAAGCTACCCTTCCTGAAACTTTGGTAGATCAAGCAGTGATGATCTATCGCCAGTATTATCATGAAAAAGGTCAATACAAATCAACTCTGTTTCCTCAGATAGTAGAAGCTTTGAAAGCATTACAAGACGAAAACATTCCTCTTTATGTAACTACTTCAAAACATGAACCAGTTGCTTTACAGATGTGTCAAGATTTAGGTATCGATAAATACTTTAAAGGAATTTATGGATCAAATTCAGATCGTATCCACAAAGCCGATGTCATTCGATACGCCTTGTCAAGCAATGACCTTCCAAAAGAGGAGACAGTGATTATTGGAGACACAAAATTTGACCTCATTGGAGGTCAAACAGTTGGCATAAAAACCATGGCCGTCACTTGGGGATTTGGAGATCTTGAAGAGCTACTTCTTTACTCACCAGATTTTATTTGTCACTCTCCACTTGACATTCTTGAGACATTAAAAAATAGGTTTACAAGTTGTAAACCTATTTTTTTAATAACCCCAAGCTGATAAACCTTGTGAGCTATATGCATTGTATGCAGCCTGGATTTGATCATCAACTGTTGCAGTTGAACCCCAACCTGGCATTGTTTGGAATAAACCACTGGCACCAGAAGCATTTGCTGCATTTACTTGACCATTTGATTCACGGGCAATAATTGCTTCCCAAGTAGAAGCAGGTACACCAGTCATTTCAGCCATACGAGCAGCTGCATAAGATCCTTGTTCTCCAGCAGTATTCCCATTTGATAGAACAATTCCACCATTTGTTGATTGTGCAGAAGTCACTGCAGCATTTGCTGCATAAGTTGTTTGTTTTTGAGCAGTTTGTGCAGTTGCTGTAGTTGCACTTTCAGCAGGTTTTGCTTGCTCTTGTGGAGCAACTTTATCAATCATAGATTTTGAACGCTCACCTAACTCAATAATTTGTCCTGCATAGATCAAATCTTCATTGGTCAGATTGTTAGATGCAATAATATTTTCTACTGAAGTGTTATTTTCTAGTGCAATTTTTGATAGAGTATCTCCAGACTTCACTTCGTAAGTTTCAGCATTCACTGTAGCAATACCAGAAATGAAAAGTGATGCTGCTGAAAGTAGGGAAGTGACTGTCCATTGGAACTTTTTACTGTTCATGAATTCTATTCTCCTTTCGAACATAATTCTATCATACACACAAAATGTTACAGTTTATTGTAGAATATATTACAAATGTTACAAGAATATGTGAATTTAATGTAAAAAGCGCTTTGTATAGCGCTTTTTCCTTATTTTTGAACCAATACAACTAGCTCTATCCATTTTTTAGATAAAAAACTATCAACATGAGGCACAGAATAACGAGCAATGCCAGGGTATCTTTTACTCCCCACTGCAGAGTCCGATAGCGTGTTCGTCCTTCACCGCCTTTGTACCCTCTCGCTTCCATCGCAATTGCTAATGCATCTGCGCGTTTAAAACTTGAGGCAAACAAAGGAATGAGAATCGGAATGAAGGAACGGATCCTTTTTAATAGATTTCCTTCACCAAAATCAACACCACGCGCCCTTTGCGCATTCATGATTCGATTCGTATCATCCACTAAAGTTGGAACAAAGCGCAAACTCATAGATAGCATTAACCCAATCTCATGTGCTGGAACTTTAATAATTTTTAGTGGTGTGAGGATCTTTTCAACAGCATCTGCTAAACTCAATGGTGTCGTCGTCACGGTTAAAATCGTCGAATAAAAAATGATTAAAATAAATCTACAAAATATGATGGCGGCTTGCATCAATCCTTGGT
>NZ_CM002128.1:1783252-1819510 GCF_000448565.1 Streptococcus sp. HSISM1
CCTTTGCGCATTCATGATTCGATTCGTATCATCCACTAAAGTTGGAACAAAGCGCAAACTCATAGATAGCATTAACCCAATCTCATGTGCTGGAACTTTAATAATTTTTAGTGGTGTGAGGATCTTTTCAACAGCATCTGCTAAACTCAATGGTGTCGTCGTCACGGTTAAAATCGTCGAATAAAAAATGATTAAAATAAATCTACAAAATATGATGGCGGCTTGCATCAATCCTTGGTCGGTTAATTTAAAAAACCACCATTGATACAAAATAGTTCCTTGAGAGGTCGCAAATAATTGAAAAATGGTTGTAAAAGCAATGATAAAAATCATTGATTTTAAACCTTTAATATAAAAACTAACCGAAATCCTCGTTAGATACATTAAAACAAAAATAAAACCAAAGAGAAGAACATTTGTCTGGATATTATTTGCCCAAAACAGAAGAAATATGAATAAAAACATTGAGAGCAACTTCCCACGAGGATCTAGTTGGTGGATAATGGAGTTTCCAGGAATATACCTTCCCAAAATCATATTATTCATGAAGTAACAGCTCCTTTAGTTCCTCAATTTTGATTGGTAGTCTGTCCAGAGGAAGTCCTCTTCGTTTCAATTGAAGAGCAAAATTCGTAATTTGTGGGACTCCTAATTGAAGTTTTTGTAAATACTCAACCTGTTGAAACACTTCCCTTGGGGATCCGTTTAGGACAAGTTTTCCCGCTTCTAAAGCAAATACAGTATCAGCAAAATTTGCTACATCATCCATCGTATGAGTTACCAGAACTAGGGTCATCCCATTTTTATGTAATGTCTCAAACAGCGCCATCAATTCCTTTCTTCCAGCAGGATCTAGACCTGCTGTTGGCTCGTCCAATACTAAAATCTCTGGTTCGATAGCTAAAATACCTGCGATCGCAACCCGTCTCATCTGTCCACCAGATAGTTCAAATGGACTTTTATCATAGATAGACTCTTCTAAACCAACGATCGCTAATTTTTCTTTGGCTATTTCCTCCGCTTTGTCCTTAGGTACCCCAAAATTCTGTGGTCCAAAGGCTACATCAGCTAGAACGGTTTCTGCAAACAGCTGACTTTCTGGAAATTGAAAAACCAAACCAACCTTTTTTCTCAGGTACTTCATTTCTTTTGGCTCAGAATGATTATCTAAAACAAAATCTTCAAATTGAATCGTTCCTTTAGTCGGACGCAGTAAACCATTTAGTAATTGCAACAAAGTAGACTTGCCACTACCAGTATGCCCGATAATGGCTGTATAAGATCCATCTTTTATTTCCAAACTAATATCAGAAAGCGCCTGCCCTTCAAAAGGACTTCCCTCTTGATAAGTATAATAGACATTCTTTAAAGAGATTCCCATAATTGGTCTAATAACTCACTTTCTGTTAGATAATCCTGTTTTAGCGGAAAATGCGAGCTGAGAGATTCTTGAACCTGCTTACTAAAAGGCTTATCTAGTCCAATCTCATTGAGGTCATTTCTTGAAAACAATTCCCGCGGCGTCATAGAAGACTCTAGTTTTCCTTTTTGAAACACGAGTGTTCGATCACTTAAGGCAATTTCGGTTAAATCATGGGTAATGGAGATAATTGTTAATTGAAATTTTTTCTGAAGTTCTCTCATTACCGCCATTAGATCCTCTCTACCTTCTGGATCTAACATACTAGTTGCTTCATCAAGGATAATAATAGTTGGTCTCAAGGCGATAATACCTGCTATAGCCACCCGTTGCTTTTGACCACCTGACAAACGAGATGGTTCGCGATCTTTAAACTCCAGCATACCAACTTGCTCAATAGCCTTCTCCACACGTTGAAACATTTCTTCCCGTGGAATTCCTTGATTTTCTAAACCAAAGGCAACATCATCTTCTACTGTCGCACCAACAAATTGGTTATCAGGATTCTGAAATACAATCCCAATTTTACTACGGATTTCCCATATGGTTTCACGAGTCAGTTGTTTTCCATCAATGTAAATCTCACCAGACTCAGCTTCCAAAAGACCATCAATCAGGCGTACAACTGTAGATTTCCCACTACCATTGTGTCCAACAATCGAAAGCCACTCTCCTTGTTTCACGTGAAACGAAACCGTGTCAATTTGATACTCTTCTACTGTTTTATCGTATCGAAAGGATACATTTTTTAGCTCAATCATCTGTTTCATTTATTTAAATGTGTCTTTAAAGAGATAGCTACTTCCCTTAAAGTAGTCGTAACCAGAATAAATTGTGAAAATCAATGCAATATAAAGCAACACTTGCCCTGGAAGAGTCCAATGGCAAAGCAAAAAGATAATGGCAAACATTTGGCTAAAGGTTTTAATTTTTCCAGGCATGGCTGCAGCAAGAACTGTACCACCTGTCTCAACAAGTAGAAGACGCAAACCAGTAACAGCTAACTCACGACAAATGATAACGGCTGCAATCCAAGCAGGAACCATTTTTAATTCAATCATCATGATAAAGGCTGACATGACCAATAATTTATCTGCCATTGGATCGGCAAATTTACCAAAATTACTCACTACATTCCATTTTCGTGCAAGAAAGCCATCTAAATAATCTGTAATACTAGCAATTGCAAAAATAACTGCCGCTACAATATGTCCTAAGTAAGAGTGACTTAAACTTAAAATGGCAATAAAAATAGGAATCATCACAACCCGAATTAATGTCAATGCATTAGGAATATTTTCTTTTTTCATACTTCCTCCAAAAAATAAACTATCTTTACATCTATTTTACAGATGCTGTAAACTCATAAAAATATACGATATAAATCACAAAACCAAGAATGACAAAACTAACTAGTAGATAATACAGGATTGGTAACCAGCTCGCTTTCTGTCTTAATTTTCTTGAATGAAGCTCTTCGTCATCTACAAGTATTTCTTCATCAAATAACAATTCTTTTCCTTCACGAAAAGCTGTCAATAGGATGGACTCATCTAATCCCAAAGCCCATGCTAACTTTTTAAGATAGATCTGAGCGTAAAAGGGACTCGGTAATAGATCAAACTCATCGTTTTCCAACGCTTCTATATAAGGAATTTCAATGGCTGTCTTATTTGACACATCCTGTAAACTTAAGTGTAAATTTACTCTTGACAGTCTTAACACTTGACCAATCGTTCTCTTCTTCATGTTTTCCCTTCTTGATACATTGTTTACTACTTTTGAAAAATCATATAGTCAACTATCTCAGCCTGGTCGATGAACTGACGTCCTAATTTGATGATATCTTGTAAACTAATACCTTGTAAAATCTTTGGAAGATCATAAGAAGTGCTACCGTCTGAAAAATATTCAAACTGAGTGGCACTATACTCAAGCGAATTTAAACCTTGTAAGAAATCACCAAACATTTCGCTTTTAATCGTATCCAAATGTTCCTGATTCACATCTGGATCCTTCTCAAATTGTTTGATCGCTGACCTAAATTGATGAGATAAGGACACCGGTTCTTGAGTATCCATTGTCAAAATAACGAAATGAAATAATTCCTCAACCTCGACTTCAAGTGTCAATGAGTTGTCAATCTTCCCAGCTTCATATAAACTTTGAAACCGTTGCGAAGTCCAACCAAACATCATCGAAAATAGTAATTTCAACATCAATTTATAACGAAATTTTTCCTCTTCCTTAATGATATCATTTCCTCGAATTCCAATTGCCAACTTCGGAGTAGCAACTTCCATTCTACAAGATTGATTCAATTTTACTTCATTTTTTTCTACAGGAAAACGTTCTAACTCCACAGATGGATGAGGAGGAACTAGATCATATTTCTTTACTACTTGCAATACTTCATCAACATCAAAGTTTCCGATCACTAATAAGTGCATTTGAGAGGGATGATAGAATAGATCAAAGTTTTCACGGAGATTATCTATTGTAATGTCAGAAATAGACTCCCTAGTCCCAGCAATATCATCTGCTAACGGTGTTCCAGGATATAAATTTTCTAAAGCACCAAAAAATAATCGATAGTCTGGACTATCTTGGTACATTCCAATTTCTTGTTGAATGATTTCTCTTTCCTTAGATACAGATTTTTCTGTAAAGGAAACCTTTGAAACCATCTCCAATAACAATTGAATATTTTCAGGGACCTTTGAAGTTGTTGAGAAAAGATAACTTGTCTTTGTAAAGCTTGTAAAGGCATTACTTTCCGATCCTAAATGAACGAATTTTTTTAAATAATCTTGACCATTTTCATCTTCAAATACTTTATGTTCTAGAAAATGAGCAATTCCTGCAGGATATTGCCTTTCATCACCATTCACTAGAATTCGTGTATCCACTGAGCCAAACTTAGTTGTGATTATTCCATAGGTTTCATAATAATCTTCTTTGGGAATTAAATGAATAGTCAACCCATTTGACAAGCGTGTAAAGTATACTTGCTCACCAACTGATTCATAATATTTTTCTTTAATTTTCAATCTTTACACTACTTTCCTTCCATAAAATAAACAGACTGTAAATTAATTGTTTTTGCCACTTCAATAATTTCTTCTCTACTAACCTTATCGATGGACTCTAACCACTCTTCTAAAGGAAGGACTTTCTTTCCTAGGATCGTTTTCAAATATTCCCTTTCAATCAAGGTATTTTGCCGATCCTGTGCTAATAAGGTCGTATTCACCAACATTTCTTTTGTCAATTGAAGCTCTGACTCTGTAAACTTGCCTCGTTTTAAATCATTCAACTGTCTCATAATCAAGGTCATTACTTTCGTACGAGATTCCTTATCAATGCCTGCAAAAACTCTCATGAAGCCTGTAAAAATATCAAAATGGCTTGAGATTGTATAAGCGAGGCCTTCTTTCTCACGAATTATTTGAAAAAGTCTCGAATGCGAGAAAGCTCCCAGCATCCCATTTAATACAACTAGAGGGATATGGAGAGATTCTCCATACTGGGTAGAAAAATGGTAACCTAATTCTAAAATAGATTGTTGGTTTTGTTTTTGCTCTAACTTTTCTCTTACAACATTTGTAAAAGGTTGTTGATAGGTGACAGACAAATTGTTATCACGTGGCTTGAATTCAAACTGGTTCACTCGATCCACAATAGCGACCTCATTAAAGTCACCTATGAAAAAGAAGTCAATGTTATCTAATTGGAGCATCTGATGAAACTGTTCAAGAGAACTTTGAGCTGTCTCTTGTCTCACTAAATCAACTTTCCCCAATCTTGACATCCCGATTGTTTCGTCTTCAAAAAATAGTTGATTCAATTGCCCATGTGCATAATAATAAGGCTCTTCAATTTCTGACTCCAAATCGGAAATCGTATTTTTCTTTTCAACGTCAAATGTGTCACTGTCAAAGTGATCTTCTACTACCAAAGGTGAAAAGAAGATAGTTTCTATAATGTCCAAAACCTCATCAGTAAGAACATTTTTCTTACTTAAAAAGTCATCGCGCACAAAGGAAATATTCAAATCAACATAATGAACACGCCCCCTCTTAGAGACTGAGGTTGACAATTCTACCCCGTATAGACTCGCTAATTTTTCACGGAATAATTGTGAAGTTGGATATTTTTGATTTGCAGTTTCCATCATACAGGCTACTAAAACACGCGCAGCCACGGTATTTTCATCTAATGGCGATGAAAAACGGACCTTAATTTTATTGGTTTTAAATTTTTTTGATTGAAGAAAGTGAAGATTCACGCCCTTTACTAATTCCATTTTCATCCTCGTTCTACTCAATAGTAACTTTCATTATAACACGAAATCACACTAAAATCCTAATTCAAACTGTGAAAAAGCTCCTCAAATCACTCAACATTCTCTACCCTAGAAAAACTAAAAATATGGTATAATAACACGCAAAGAGGTGAACTATGAATTACAAATTATTTGATGATTTTATTACATTACAAGCAATCTTAAAAGAACTCGGTATTATACAGAGTGGTGGTGCAATCAAAGCCTTTCTTCAAGAAAAAGAAGTCTTTGTTAATGGTGAATTAGAACAACGGAGAGGCCGTAAACTTCGTGTCAATGATCAAATTGACATTCCTGAACTGAGCATAACTATCACCATTCTTGAACCTTCTCAAGAAGAAATAGAAGAGCATCTTAAAGAGAAAGAAGAAAAGGAACGTGTTGCTAAACTTGTCAAGCAACTCAATCAACAACAAAAGAAACTACCGACAAAGACTAACAAAAAGAAAAAGCAATTCGCTTTCCTGGTATCTCGTAATGTGGTTAAAACAATTATCCATTCAACATTTTCGTAATTATCAAGAACTTGAAGTCGAGTTTCATCCTGGATTAAATATTTTCCTAGGTCAAAATGCTCAAGGAAAGACCAATATTCTCGAATCAATTTATTTTCTAGCTTTAACCAGAAGTCATCGAACACGAAATGATAAAGATCTCATCTATTTTGAATCCACCGATTTTAAAGTTTCTGGTCAATTACAAAGAGAAACTGGTCCCCTTCCATTAGAAATTTCCTTGACACCAAAAGGTCGGATAACTAAGGTAAATCATTTGAAACAAGCCAAATTATCGAACTATATTGGCCATATGAATGTTGTCCTTTTTGCACCCGAAGATTTGCAACTGATCAAAGGATCACCTGCAGGGCGTCGAAAGTTTATTGACATTGAATTAGGTCAGATGAAACCTCTCTATTTATCCGACTTATCTCAATACAACCATGTACTGAAACAAAGAAACAGTTATCTAAAAAATTCGGAAAAAATTGATGCTACATTTTTGGAGGTCTTAGATTCACAACTAGCTAATTTTGGAAGTCGCGTCATCCATCATCGGCTTGAGTTTATTAAAAAATTAGAAGCTAAAGCAGAAGAAAAACACACTCGACTTTCTGACAACAAAGAAGACCTATCGATTCAATATCAGTCAACTGTTTTTTCTGAAGAAGGAAATGATATAGAAGAGCAGTTTCTCTCTATGTTGGAAAAAAACCGTCAGAAGGATATTTTTAGGAAAACAACAAGTATTGGGCCTCACAGGGATGATTTGGCATTTTTTATCAATAATATGAATGCTACCTTTGGTAGTCAGGGCCAGCATCGAAGTGTTGTTCTCTCTCTAAAATTAGCAGAAATTGAATTGATGGAAGAAATCACAAGAGAAAAGCCTATTTTATTACTTGACGATGTCATGAGCGAACTTGACAATTATCGTCAACTTCAACTACTTGAAACCATCTCTAATAATATTCAAACATTTATTACAACGACCACTCTCGATCATTTAAAAGACCTGCCTGAAGAGTTGAAAATTTTCACTGTTCAAGCCGGTCATATCAAAACAGCATCTTGACAGAATTGTCAAGATGCTGTTATTTTTGTTTACAAATGTGTAAATTTATTGTGCTGAGTAGTTAGGAGCCTCGTTTGTGATTTGCACATCATGAGGATGGCTTTCTTTCAATCCTGCGCCACTCATTTCGACAAATTGTGCATGATCATGTAAATCTTGAATGGTTGCTGCACCAACATAACCCATACCTGAACGAATACCACCGATCATTTGGAAGACCATATCTGCTACAGAACCTTTATAAGCAACGCGTCCTTCAATTCCTTCAGGGACTAATTTATTGGCTTCATTGACAGATCCTTGGAAGTAACGGTCGCTAGAACCTTTCTTCATTGCTGCAATAGATCCCATACCACGGTATGTTTTAAATTTACGACCTTGGAAGATTTCTGTTTCACCAGGTGCTTCATCTGTACCTGCAAGCATTGAGCCAAGCATTACTGCATTTCCACCAGCTGCGAGTGCTTTGACAATATCTCCTGAATACTTGATACCACCATCAGCAATGATCGTTTTTCCATATTCACGAGCTACAGCGGCTGCATCATAAATGGCAGTCACTTGAGGAACACCAACCCCTGCAACAACACGAGTTGTACAGATTGATCCTGGACCAATTCCGACCTTAACTACGTCTACCCCTGCATCAAATAATGCACGAGCACCTTCAGCAGTTGCAATATTTCCTGCAATCAAGGTACGATCTGGGAAGTGAGCACGAATTTCTGCAATCTTACGAAGAACACCCGCAGAATGTCCATGAGCAGTATCAATGACAATTGCGTCTGCACCAGCTTCAAAAAGAGCTTCTGCACGTTCAAAAGTATCTGAAGTAACCCCTACGGCACCAGCCACAAGCAAACGACCAAATTCAT
This sequence comes from Streptococcus sp. HSISM1, assembly GCF_000448565.1. Lineage (GTDB taxonomy): Bacteria > Bacillota > Bacilli > Lactobacillales > Streptococcaceae > Streptococcus. Next base: position 1,791,465 of record NZ_CM002128.1, read on the forward strand.
CCTTAGCCGCATTTGGGAACTCAATAACTTTTTCAATATCTTTGATTGTAATCAAGCCAGAAAGACGACCATTTTCATCTACCAATGGTAATTTTTCAATACGGTGCTCTTGTAGAATGCGTTCAGCTGTTTCCAAATCAGTTCCAACCGGTGCAGTCACCAAATTTTCACTTGTCATATGATTTGAAATGGGTTGATTGTAATCAGAAATAAAACGCAAATCCCGGTTTGTAAGGATACCAACTAATTTACGATTTTCAAGTGTTTCAACAACAGGAACACCACTGATTCGGTATCGTCCCATCAACTCATCTGCTTCTGCAATTGTATGAGACGGAGTCAAATAGAACGGATCAATGATAACCCCATTTTCAGAACGTTTTACTTTGCGTACTTCATCTGCCTGTTGCTCAATTGACATGTTTTTATGGATCACACCAAGTCCACCAGCACGTGCCATAGCAATTGCCATTTGACTTTCAGTCACCGTATCCATAGCAGCAGTAATGATTGGGATATTCAAGCGTAAATTACTTGCTAATTGTGTACTTAAATCTGCATCATTAGGCAATACGTGACTTTCTGCTGGAATCAAAAGCACGTCATCGAATGTAAACCCTTTTTTCAAAAACTTTGTGTCCCAATTAGACATTAGCTGGATCCTCTTTTCTTTTTATTTGAGCAAGGCTCGAATTTTTATTGTTAATATCATACCATTCTATGGCAATTTGTCAATCATTTATTGGTAACTATCAATGAACGGTATAAAATGTTCGCTATTAATGAAGTCGTTTTATTTTTTAAAATAGGTAATTCCCATCGCAGATTTGACTTCATCCAATGTTTGAGCTGCTACATTTCGAGCACGTTCACTTCCTTTTTCAAGAATAGAGTAGACTTCACCCATATCCTTTGCAAATTCAAGGCGTCTTTCACGAATTGGTCTTAATTCACGATCTAAAATTTCTAAAAGATATCGTTTGGTCTTTACATCACCAAGTCCACCACGTTGATAATGTTCTTTCATTTCTGCAATTTCAGCTGAATCTTCTGGACGGCCAAATACATCCAGGTAATGAAACACCATATTGCCTTCGATTTTTCCTGGATCCTCTACTTTAATATGATCCGGATCGGTATACATACTCATCACTTTTTTCTTTAAAGTATCCGCATCATCAGCTAGGTAAATTCCATTATTCAATGATTTAGACATTTTAGCATTTCCATCTAAACCAGGTAAGCGCCCCGCTGCTTCATTTTCAGGATAAATTCCTTCCGGTTCCACCAAAGTATCTGTGTTGTATGCATGATTAAAGGAACGAACAATCTCACGAGTTTGCTCAATCATAGGCTTTTGATCATTTCCTACTGGAACAAAATTCGCTTTAAATGCTGTGATATCGGCTGCTTGTGAAATAGGGTATACCAAAAATCCTGTTGGAATACTCTCACCAAAACCTTTTTGAGAAATCTCGGTTTTTACAGTTGGATTCCTTTCAAGTCGCGCCAAAGATACTAGATTCATGTAATACATGGTCAATTCCGCTAATTCAGGAATCTGACTTTGAATGAAAATCGTAACTTTTTCAGGATCTAGTCCAGCTGCCAGATAATCCAAAGCAACATTACCAATAGATTCTACAATCGTTTTTGGATCTTTTGCATGGTCTGTCAAAGCTTGCTGGTCTGCTAGGAAAACAAACATATTATACTCATCTTTATTTTGCAACAAGACGCGATTTTTTAAAGAACCAACATAGTGGCCAATATGGAGTTTTCCTGTCGGTCTATCTCCTGTCAGAATGATGGGTTTTGTCATACTCTTCTCCTTAATCGTTATCCCTATCATTATAGCACTTTCTAGTTGAAAATGTTAGTCTATCCTCTATGTTTGTAAGGAATTAACACTTTACTAAACTGTCAATTTCGTTTACATCATTGTAAAAACAAATTGACAGTAAAAAAGTTGAATTTTCCCCTATTTTCTAGTAAAATGAAGACATTATAGAAAGAGGAGAAAATCATTGCTTACAGTATCAGACGTCTCACTACGTTTTAGTGATCGAAAATTGTTTGACGATGTCAATATCAACTTTACAGAAGGAAATACATACGGTCTCATCGGTGCCAACGGTGCTGGAAAGTCAACCTTTTTAAAAATTTTAGCTGGAGATATTGAACCAACAACTGGTCATATTTCTCTTGGCCCTGATGAACGTTTGTCTGTTTTGCGTCAAAATCACTTTGACTACGAAGACGAGCGGGTCATCGATGTTGTCATTATGGGAAATGAAAAGCTCTACAACATTATGAAAGAAAAAAATGCTATCTACATGAAAGAAGATTTCTCTGATGAAGATGGTGTCCGTGCAGCTGAACTTGAAGGTGAATTTGCCGAACTTGGTGGATGGGAAGCAGAAAGTGAAGCATCTCAATTGCTTCAAAATCTAAATATTTCAGAAGACCTTCATTATCAAACTATGAGCGAGTTAGCCAATGGGGATAAAGTGAAAGTTCTCTTAGCTAAAGCCCTTTTTGGTAAACCAGATGTCCTTCTTTTGGACGAGCCGACCAATGGATTGGATATTCAATCCATTACCTGGTTAGAAGATTTTCTGATTGATTTTGAAAATACGGTTATCGTTGTATCCCATGACCGCCACTTTTTGAATAAAGTCTGCACCCATATGGCGGATCTCGACTTTGGAAAAATCAAACTTTACGTCGGGAACTATGATTTCTGGAAAGAATCTTCTGAACTTGCAGCAAAATTACAAGCAGATAGAAATGCAAAAGCTGAAGAAAAAATTAAACAATTACAAGAGTTTGTCGCACGTTTCTCAGCCAACGCTTCAAAATCAAAACAAGCAACTTCGCGTAAAAAAATGCTTGACAAGATTGAACTTGAAGAAATTGTTCCATCTAGTCGGAAGTACCCATTCATCAACTTTAAGGCAGAACGAGAAATTGGTAACGATCTCTTGACAGTTGAAAATCTTTCTGTCAAGATTGATGGAGAAACCATCCTTGACAATATCAGCTTTATCTTACGTCCTGGTGACAAAACCGCCCTTATCGGACAGAACGATATTCAAACAACCGCTTTGATCCGTGCATTGATGGATGATATTGAATATGAAGGAACTGTCAAGTGGGGAGTTACAACTAGTCGATCATATCTACCAAAAGACAACAGTCGTGATTTTGCAGGTGGTGAAAGTATTCTCGATTGGCTTCGTCAATTTGCAAGTAAAGAAGAAGATGACAATACTTTCCTTCGTGGTTTCTTAGGACGTATGCTCTTTTCGGGTGACGAAGTTAACAAGTCTGTCAACGTCTTGTCAGGGGGAGAAAAAGTTCGTGTCATGTTGTCTAAATTGATGCTCCTCAAGTCAAATGTTCTTGTACTGGATGATCCAACCAATCACTTGGATTTGGAGTCTATCTCAAGTTTGAATGATGGATTGAAGAATTTTAAAGAATCGATTATCTTTGCCAGCCATGACCACGAATTCATTCAAACACTCGCCAACCATATTATCGTTCTTTCAAAAAACGGCGTAATCGATCGTATTGATGAAACCTATGATGAGTTTCTTGAAAATGAAGAAGTTCAAGCAAAAGTGAAAGAACTTTGGAGCCAATCATAAAAATAAAGAGCCCTGAAATCATTATTTCAGGCTCTTTCAGTAGAAATATATGAATAAAACAAAGCTAAAAACATCCCTTTTTATAGTATCTTCTTTCCTGATTCCGGCTATCATGATGTTCTTTATTTACCTCTCACAAGGAATCTACTGGAACAGTGATACATCCCCCTTATTAGGAGATGGTTATCATCAGTATGTCATTTTTGATACCACACTTCGAAATATTTTACACGGGACAGATAGCCTATTTTACAGTTTTCAAAGTGGATTAGGCATTAATTTCTATGCACTCAGTAGTTATTATCTAGGAAGTTTCTTTTCTCCTCTTGTCTACTTCTTTAATGCACAATCCATGCCAGATGCTGTTTACCTCATCACTCTTCTTAAATTTGGAGCTATTGGCTTAAGCACTTATATTAGTTTACATGGAATGTTTTCTAAAATTCCTAGATCCCTGGTTCTTACCCTTTCAACATCATTTGCTCTTATGAGCTTTGCTATCAGCCAAATTGAAATAAAAACTTGGCTAGATGTTTTTATCCTAGCACCATTAATTCTTTATGGATTTAAAAAACTCATTTACAATGAGGGAGAGATTCTCTACTTTATCAGCTTAACCAGCTTGTTTATCCAAAATTATTATTTTGGGTTTATGATGTCTATTTTTCTTATTTTATGGTACTTGACACAACTGTCATGGGACATCAAAGGAATTGGAAAACGCTTCTTTCATTTTGTGATTGTATCTCTTTTATCAGTTATAACAAGCCTTGTGATGTTATTTCCAACCTTCTTAGATTTACGCACTCATGGAGAAAGTTTTTCAAAGGTTGACAGTATCTTTACAGAAAAAAGTTGGTATCTTGACGTATTTGCAAAAAATTTCATTGGAAGTTTTGACACTACTAAATATGGATCAATTCCAATGATCTACGTGGGATTATTTCCACTTCTTTTAGCGATTACCTTTTCTTTGTAAAGTCGATCAAGTTTCACGTGAAACTTTCTTACTTTATACTCTTGACCATTCTTATTTTGAGTTTTCGTTTTCAATTATTAGATCTCCTTTGGCAAGGTATGCACGCGCCGAATATGTTTCTTCATCGATACTCTTGGATCTTTTCTTTGACGATTATTCTGATGGCAGGAGAAGTACTAAATCGAATAGAGGAGATCACTTGGATTCGTTTTAGTCTTGCTAATTTCCTCCTTATTCTAGGATTTGGAGCAACTGTCCTTTACAGCAGTCACTATAAATTTTTAGATGCTGTCAATTTTATTGTTACTTTTGAATTTTTAATTGCTTTCTATTTGGTCTGTTTAGGGTTTATCCTAAAAAAGATACCGCCTAGACTTTTCTATCTTTCGATCCTGTTTTTCTCCATCTTTGAATTATCGGTGAATAGTTATTATCAAATGGAAGGAATTGCGAATGAATGGGTATTTGCTTCTCGGTCATCCTACGAACGAGACTTAAAAGCCATCCAATCCTTAGTAAAAGAGAAGACAGACTCTAATTATCGGACTGAGATTTTACAGCCACAAACGGGCAATGATAGCATGAAGTATGGTTATAATGGAATTTCTCAATTTTCATCTGTACGAAATACGGATGCTAGCTCGACATTGGACAAACTAGGATTTAAATCTGAAGGAACCAACCTCAATCTTCGATACCAAAACAATTCTATTTTAATGGATAGTCTATTTGGTGTTCGCTATAATTTAAGCCAACAACCTGTTCAAAAATTTGGATTTAAAGAGATTGCAACCAAAAATGGAGTCTCACTTTCAGAAAACGAATATGCCTTACCAATCGCCTTTCTGTCAGCAAAACCTTATAAAAATACTTCCTTTACGAATTTGACACTGGATAATCAGACACGATTCATCCATCAAATCACAGATGAAAAATATAAATTTTATAAGAAATTAAATATTCTCTCGCCTACTTCACAAAATACTACATCTTCGTTGCAAACTGCAAAAATTGAAGAAGATAGTCATCTTTCCTACGCAAGTATTCAATATGAAGTAACGGTTCCTGCCCATAGCCAACTATATGTCAATGTTCCAAATTTACAATTTTCAAACGATGATCGAAAAGATATTGAAATCAGCTACAATGGACAGACTCAACGCTATACCATTGATAATGCCTTTCCATTCTTTTCGATTGGCCATTTTGACACAGAGGAAACAGTTACTATTCGTATGAGTTTTCCAGAAAATTCGACAGTCTCTTTTGATACACCAGAATTTTTTGCTCTGGATCTTGACCAATACACACAAGCTATCGCTAGCATTCGTCAGCAAGAAGTTGCTATTCACAAAAAGAAAACAAATTGGTAGCAGCCTATAACGCAAATAGAGACACTACCCTTATTTTTACACTCCCTTATGATAAAGGCTGGTCAGCTAAACAAAATGGAAAACCTATCAAAATTCATCGCATCCAGAAAGGATTAATGGGAGTTCGTGTTTCAAAAGGATCCGGAACAGTCACCTTAACATTTGTTCCCCAAGGCTTCATTGAAGGACTCATTGCCTTTTTCGTTGGAATCATTCTCTTTTTCCTCTACGAATGGAGACAAATAAAAAGACGAAAAAGTTAAGGAATCTAACCATCGGTTCACTTATAAATAAAAGGCTAGGATAGTCATTATCCTAGCCTTTTTCAAAACAAAAAAACACCCAAATGGGTGCTATACTAGCTCCGCCAGTAGGACTCGAACCTACGACATCATGATTAACAGTCATGCGCTACTACCAACTGAGCTATGGCGGAATGAGATATAGTCCGTACGGGATTCGAACCCGTGTTACCGCCGTGAAAAGGCGGTGTCTTAACCCCTTGACCAACGGACCATATATTCATTAACAGAACATATCCCATTATATCAAAATTTAACTAATTGTCAAGCACTAAATTCTAAATTTTGCTCTTCAATTAATTTTTTGGCACGTTTGATATTGCTTCTTGAGATTGGACAAGAATAGCCTTCTTTCAACAGTAGCTGTTTCTTTTTCTTATCCATTCCAATGATCATACTTCTATTCACGATAAAAGATTGATGGGGACTGAAATATCTCTCCTCCACATCTTTCTCCAAGACATCTGATAAACTTCCCGCAATTTCTTTTTGAAAATTTTTCCCAACTAAGTTTAATTTATAAGCCGAACCAACAGTTTCAATATAAAGAATATCCTTAAATGGAATTTTTATCTTTTTATCCTTAAAGTCATACTCAAAATAATCTGTCAAATCATCATTTCCAATTTGAATAGTCGTTAGGTACTCAATACACTCCTTAATTTTTAATCTAAATAAATCTTCATTCAAATTTTTATCAATAAAATCTAAGGCAGATACTTTATAACGATAGGTAATCGAAGCGAATTCTGATTTTGTAGTAATAAAAACAATAATGGCATAAGGATTTGCTTCTCGTATTTTTTGAGCAATTTCCAGCCCACAATACTCATTGTCTTGGATATGAATATCTAGAAAATATAATTGGTGGATATCCGAATGCTGGATATAATTTTCAAATTCCGAAATTTTACCGGTAGAAATCACTTCAAGTTTAATTTCTAATTCCTTAGCAATTTCTGCAATATGTTTTTCTACCCGTATCTGTTGAGAGAGCTCATCTTCTAATAAAAAAATCTTCATTCTTGTTCGTATCCTCCAATCTTCAAAACTTGTAAAAAACGATTTCCTTGCAATTCTGTTTCTAAAAACATCGTTCCATAATTTGCTAAGATTTTTCTCACATTATTTAATCCTAGTCCTCTATTTTCTCCTTTTGTCGAATAGCCTTCTTCATATATTTTTCTAATATCAAAAGTGATTTCATTTGTTGTATTATGAATCACTAAGTAAACAATTTTTGAAATAGAGAAAATAGCAATATGAACTTTCTTTTCTTCTGCTTCTTTTGAAGCTTCCAAAGCGTTTGTCACTAGAATCCCAACGATTCTCACGATATCTAATAAATCAACTGGTAGTTGCTCGATTGGTTCACTCGTTTCAAAGGTCATTTCTACCCCAGCATCTCTTGCATCCAACCAGCCTCGAATCAAAATACTTCGTAAAGCAGAATCTTTGATATTGACCAAGTTGAATCCTGATAATGCTTCTGTATTGATCTCTTTATAACCTTTTTCCAATACTTCTCTATGGATTCTCTGTATTTCTGGAATATTTTCTTCCTCAATAGCTAATGACATAGAAATAACTAAATTTCCCAAATCGTGACGAAATCCCCTAACAATAGAATAGAGACTTTGAATTTCAGCCATATACCGACTCATTTGTTGCTCAGAAAATTCTTTATACTCCAGTTCTAAATTTTTACGATACTGATCTCGCTCGATTTTCATATGGAATAAGCTGACTACAAAAGAGAAAAAACAAATCGTTGCCAACATACTCCCAAAATTTTTATATTGCGCTTGTTCACTAATCCATAAAGCAAAATTAATCACTACAAATATAGCAAAATAGACACAGATGAGTCTCTTTAAATATTTTTCAAATTCTTTCTCATAAAAAGGAGTGAAATCAAATTCAAATAGGTCAATTAACTTCAAAATGATTCCTAAAGAAATCAAACGAATGCACATATTGTAGACAATCGAGTAAGCTGCTACAACAGCATCCCCCAATACTGAAGAGACAATTATCGTCAGAAAAGTTGCTGTTCCTTCAACCGCTAAATAAGTAAAAAAAGAATAAAAAATGGCGCACAAGCGATTCGTCCGATTGGCATAATGATAATAAGGATATAAATAAACCGGCCATAAGAGCATATTTAAATCAGAGAGTCGAATATTTGAAAATAAAGTCACATCTAAAAATACTAAGAGACTTTCAAAAAGAAGAACAAAGGTGCTCAGCAGAAAGATAAATGCAAATTGATGTTCCTGATAGATTTTTTCGTCCACTAATGCAAACGTCAGAACAATGATCCCTCCCAAGAGAAAAGACAAGATTAATGACTGAATCACACAAACTCTCCCACTTTGTTTTTTCTATTTTATTATACTCTAGTATTATTATAAAAAATAAAATTTTATATACAAAAAATTATAATATAAAATAGCCTAAAATTAAAGGGAATAGGTAAAATTGTAATGTTTTTAATGTTTTTGTTACATGAATGAAAACTATTTTACACAATTTATATAATCTACACTTTGCACTATATAGGGATTGTTAGTTCTTTTTTAAAATATTCCTAATAAATCATTTCATCACTATTAATCTATAGCAAAGTATACAAAAATTAATAGATAATGAAAATTTATACATTTTAACATAAAAGAAAAGATGCAGCAAAAGCTGCATCTCTCATTTGATCCCAGCAGGATTCGAACCTGCGACCGTTCGCTTAGAAGGCGAATGCTCTATCCAGCTGAGCTATGAGACCGAACTTACTTCATTTTAGCAGAAAAAGGAAGGAGCGTCAAGGTTATTTATGGTAAGGACTCCCCTGTTGAATCATGAAAGCACGATAGATTTGTTCCACCAACACTAATTTCATCAACTGATGAGGAAGAGTTAATTGACCAAAGCTCATTAATAGATTTCCTCTTTTTTTCACTTCAGGAGACAGACCAAGACTGCCTCCAATAACAAAAGTAAGGTTTGAATAACCAGATGTCATAATCTGGTCAATCGTTTGACTAAATTTATCTGAAGGAAATTGTTTTCCTTCGATGGCTAATACAATCACATATTCCTTATCTGAAATCTTAGAGAGAATTCGTTGTCCCTCTTTTTCAAGGATTTGTTGATTTTCGAGTTGACTGGCACGATCTGGAGTTTTTTCATCAACTAACTCAACCTGTTCTACTTTTGCAAATCGACCAAGCCTTTTAATATACTCCGCGATCCCATCTTTTAAGTATTTTTCTTTTAATTTTCCAACGGTTATCAATTTAATTTTCATTCCCCTATTGTAGCATAATTCTTCAATTCCACAAATAATCCACAGCTATAGAAAGGAAATCTATTCTATAAAGTCCTTTTTAAAGCCATTTCTCAACTAAATTCTACAAGTTATCCACAATTTGTGGATAACTTTAGTTATTTAAGATATAATTAAGAAAGTTTTTCTATACTCTAGACAATTTGATATCCTTAGGAGGAAAATATGAAATCTTCATCTAATTTACTGAAAAAAGTTGGAAACATAGCCCTCATTTTTGTTGTAGGTTTTCTAGGTGGTATTCTTGGAACCTTTTTAACCTTACAAACATCTCATTCTTCTACTTCAAATACTGAAAGTAAGCAAGTCCACTCAACCACTGTTAAAACAGCTTATAAAAATACAACCTCAACTAGTGAGGCCGTAGACAAGGTGAAAAATGCTGTAGTTTCTGTGATTACTTATTCTGATTCTTCGAATCAAGGGTTATTTGAAAAAGAAGAAAACTCTGACTCACAAATTTCTAGTGAAGGTTCTGGGGTCATTTATAAAAAAGAAGGAAAATATGCCTACCTTGTTACCAACACCCATGTGATCAATGGTGCTAAAAAAGTAGATATTCTTTTAGCAGATGGGAATAAAGTCCCCGGAGAAGTAGTTGGGTCAGATGTCTATTCTGATATTGCAGTCGTTCGTATTAGTGCGGATAAAGCAAAGGCAGTAGCTGAATTCGGAGATTCAAACCAATTAACAGTCGGTGAGACTGCAATTGCAATTGGTAGTCCTCTTGGAACAGATTATGCTAATTCTGTTACCCAAGGAATTATTTCCAGCCAAGGCCGCAATGTGAAATTGAAAGCCGATAATGGACAAAATATCTCTACACGCGCCCTACAAACAGACGCAGCCATCAACCCAGGAAACTCTGGAGGTCCATTAATCAATATTCAAGGACAAGTCATTGGAATTACCTCAAGTAAAATTTCAAATAACGGACAAACTTCAGTAGAAGGAATGGGATTTGCAATTCCTGCAAATGATGTTGTCAATATTATCAAGCAACTAGAAGAAAAAGGAAAAGTAGTTCGACCAGCTCTTGGGATCCAAATGATGGATTTATCCAACCTTTCAACTTCTGATTTAAGCCAATTAAAACTTCCTGAAAAAATCTCTGGAGGAGTACTGGTTCGTTCAACACTTGAAAATATGCCTGCTTCAGATAAATTGCAACGTTATGATGTCATCACAAAGATCGATGATACAGATATCGAGTCAACTGCAGATTTACAATCCGCCCTCTATTCTCACCAAATCAATGATACGATCAAGGTCACATTCTATCGTGATGGAAAACAACAAACAACTTCTATCAAGTTGACAAAATCAACTGAGGATCTGAGCGATTAACGTTCACTTTCTTGACATACTTGTAAACACACCTTTACGAATTTGTAAAGGTGTGTTATTCTATTCATAAGATGGAAAAATTAGAAAAAATAGCGGTAAAGGACATTCGAACCAATCCTTTCCAACCAAGAAAAGTATTTGATCAAGAAAAATTAGAAGAACTGGCTCAGTCAATCAAAGAAAATGGCTTAATTCAACCCATTATTGTCAGAAAATCTCCAATAATTGGTTTTGAATTGCTTGCAGGTGAAAGACGTTTTAGAGCTTCAAAAATTGCTGGATTAGAGCTTGTTCCTGCGATTATTAAAGAGTTAACAGATCAAGAAATGATGCGACAAGCCATTATTGAAAATCTTCAACGAGAAGATCTCAATCCAATTGAAGAAGCTATCTCCTACCAGAAGCTCGTTGATCATGGCTATAAGCACGACCAAATCGCTCAATTTATGGGGAAATCTAGACCCTATATCAGCAATATGCTTCGCTTGTTACATCTAGCTCTCTCTGTTCAAGAAGCAGTCATTCAAAATGATATTTCTTCGGCTCACGCGCGTGTTCTTGTTCCTCTTGATGAAGAAGAGCAGCGCTTTTGGTTGGAGCGAATCAAACAGGATCATTTAAATGTTCGAACATTAGAAAATAAGATCAGTTCAAAAAGAAAACAGAAAAATAAAAAAGCAAAAGAGAGCTTCCTACTAGAAGAGGAACAACGATTGAAAAAAATATTAGGAACAGATGTGACGATACACTCCTCTTCTCAAAATAAAGGAACTATCCAAATTTCTTTTTCCAGTCTTGATGAATACCAACGAATTATCAACAGCCTCAAATAAGGCTGTTATTTTTATTTTTTATATTGACAAGCTTTTCCACCATAAAAATCTTTTGTAAATAGCAGAAAAATAAGAATATTCTCTAGTTATCCCCACTTTGTGGATAACTTTTAAAAACAATGTGAATTTAAATCCACAACTTGTGGAAAAGTTTAAAACTATAATTTAATTTCATGAAATTTAGCCTGTGGAAAACTATTTTTGTTTGTGGTAGAATAGGAGTACGTATGATTTGATACAATTCAAGAAAAGGAGGGAAGTCTGATAGTGTCACAAGAAGAGCAATTTTGGTCTCGTTTTTTAGAATTAGCCCAATTACAACTAAAAGATAGTGCCTATGATTTTTTTGTCGCCGATTCAAAATTAGTCAAAATCGATGGAGAAACGGCTACTATTTATCTTGATGGAAATTATAAAGAATTATTTTGGGAAACAAATCTAAAAAATGCTTTGATCACAGCCAGCTTTGAAGTCTACAATACAGATTTGAAGTTCCATTTCGTTTTTGAAGATACCGAAGAAATTCCTAGTAGTCATAGCGGTGAGAATAGGAGATTATCTTCAGGTAGCTTAACAACCGAACCGTTACCTAAAATTGATACAGGTTTGAAATCAAAGTACACCTTTGATAATTTTGTGCAAGGGGATGGAAATATTTGGGCGAAAGCAGCAGCGCTTGCAGTTTCTGAAAATCTTGCAACAACATACAACCCTCTATTTATTTATGGTGGACCAGGGCTTGGAAAGACTCACCTATTGAACGCAATTGGAAATCAAATCCTAGAAAATATTCCAAATGCACGAGTTAAGTATGTCCCAGCAGAAACCTTTATTAATGAATTTTTAGAACACCTTCGATTAGGAGAAATGAAGACGTTCAAGAATACCTATCGAAGTCTTGATCTCTTACTGATTGATGATATCCAGTCACTCGGTGGGAAAAAAGTCACGACTCAAGAGGAATTCTTTAATACCTTTAATGCCCTCCATAGCGACAACAAACAGATTGTTCTAACAAGCGATCGAAGTCCGGATCATTTAGATAGTCTTGAAGAGCGACTGGTTACTCGTTTCAAATGGGGACTAACGCAAAATATAACACCACCTGATTTTGAAACTCGGATTGCCATCTTACGAAATAAAATTGAAGATCTAGATTATATTTTTCCTAATGACACACTAGAATATCTAGCTGGTCAGTTTGATTCAAATGTCCGAGACTTAGAAGGTGCCTTAAATGATATTTCTTTAATGGCGAAGGTGAAAAAACTAAAAGAAATTACGATCGATGTTGCAGCTGAAGCTATTCGAGCTCGTAAAAACGATAATAGCAAGACGCTTGTCATCCCCATTGAAAAAATTCAGGAAGCAGTTGGAGCCTTTTATGGAGTCAGTGTAAAAGAAATCAAAGGTTCTCGAAGAGTTCAGAATATTGTCCTAGCACGACAAGTGGCCATGTATCTTTCAAGAGAGATGACGGACAACTCACTTCCTCGAATCGGAAAAGAATTCGGTGGAAAAGACCACACGACTGTCATTCATGCTTATGAAAAATTAAAAGTATGGTCGACACAGATGATAATCTACGACTCGAAATTCAAAGTATCAAGAAAAAGTTAAATTAATCTGTGGATAACTTACTCTAAACTTCTAGGGGTTATGCACAATTTTTAAACAAGTAACTTTTTAAGTCATAGATAGGATTCTGAGAGTTTTCCACAACTTCCACACAACCTACTATTACTATTAACTTACTAATCATAAAATAAATAAAAGGAATGACCATGATAAATTTTTCTATTAACAAAACTTTATTTTTACAAGCACTAAATACTACCAAAAGAGCGATCAGTTCAAAAAATGCTATCCCAATTCTTTCCACGATTAAAATTGATGTCACTCCAGAAGGAGTTGCCTTATCTGGATCGAATGGCCAAATTTCAATTGAAAACTTTATTTCTATCAAAGATGAAAATGCTGGTTTACTAGTGACCTCTCCAGGTTCTATTTTATTGGAAGCAACTTTCTTTATTAATGTGGTTTCAAGTTTACCAGATGTTACTTTAGATTTTAAAGAGATTGAACAAAAACAGGTTCTTTTAACAAGTGGAAAATCAGAAATTACACTTAAAGGAAAAGATGCAGATCAATATCCACGTATTCAAGAAATTGCTGCAAGTAATCCATTAGTTTTGGAAACAAAATTATTAAAACAATTAATTAATGAAACAGCATTTGCAGCAAGTGTACAAGAAAGTCGTCCAATTTTGACAGGTGTTCACTTTGTTTTATCGGATAATAAAGAGCTAAAAACAGTAGCAACAGACTCTCACCGTATGAGTCAAAAAGTGATTACACTGGAGAAAAATGGAGACAACTTTGATGTTGTCATCCCAAGTCGCTCTCTTCGTGAATTCACCTCTGTTTTTTCTGATGATATTGAAACAGTTGAGGTTTTCTTTGCTAACAATCAAATTCTCTTTAGAAGTGAACACATTAGTTTTTATACCCGTTTGCTAGAAGGAAATTATCCTGATACAGACCGTCTCATTCCAACAGAATTCAATACAGAGGCAACCTTCAATGTGGCCAACCTTCGATTTGCAATGGAGCGTGCTCGTCTTCTTTCAAATGCGACTCAAAACGGAACGGTTAAATTAGAGTTCAAAAATGGAGTGGTTTCTTCCCACGTTCATTCACCAGAAGTTGGGCGAGTAAATGAAGAGATCGATACGAGCGCCGTTTCAGGAGAGGATTTGTCTATTAGCTTTAATCCAACTTATTTGATTGAAGCGCTCAAAGCTATTGACAGTGAACAAGTTGTTATTCGTTTTATTTCTTCTGTTAGACCGTTTACATTGGTTCCAGAAGGAAATGAACAAGGGTTCATTCAATTGATTACGCCAGTTCGCACAAATTAACAAAGGTGAATCATGTATACGTTAGGTGATTTTGTAGAAATGAAAAAGCCTCACGCTTGTGTGATTAAAGAAACAGGCAAGAAGGCAAATCGTTGGGAAATTACGCGACTTGGTGCAGACATAAAAATCAAGTGTAGCAATTGTGATCATGTGGTCATGATGAGTCGCCATGATTTTGAACAGAAAATGAAGAAAGTACTATAAAAGGTTCAGTCACTTATGTGACCGAACCTTTTCGATTATTTTAATTCTTCAAATTTTCCATTTTTAACTTCTTTGAAACCACCCTGTTTCATCATATCAAAAGTTGATTTGAAGCTGATATAGTCGACTTTTTTATCTTTTTGTGTCGTTACTAATTTCTTTTCAATTAGCTGATCTAAGTCTGCCTTTTCATAATTTAGTGTTGTTTTTTCAACCAAATAATCATCTTTATATTCAGCAGAATGTGTGAATCCTTTGACATCTTTGTATTCTTCATCATATTTATCGATCATTTTCTTTAATTGATCTTTCGTAACTCCCGCCTCTTTGTAATAAATAGTAGTGGTGGTTTGGTTACTGATCGCTTTATCACCTTTATGTTCTAGTGTAATACGAACATCTGTTTTCTTTTCTTGGTTGATTGCCTGAAGATAGGATTTTTGAACAGATTGTTGTCCACAAGCTCCAAGAAGAAAGAGCGTAAAGATAGCGATTAAAGAAAGAAAAATAGATTTCCATATTTGTTTTTTCATCTGAAAAACTCCTTTGTTCATTGTTAAATATAGTATATCATTTTTATCTTTTTAGAACGTTACAGTTTGATGAAAAAATCTAGTTTCAAAGGTCATGAAATATTTTATTTTTCATTACTTGTCTTTTGAATTATGTTATAATAAAAGAGATTGAAATTTGAACGGAGAAAAAAGAAAAATGGCATTAACAGCAGGTATCGTTGGCTTACCAAATGTTGGTAAATCAACCCTATTTAACGCAATTACAAAAGCAGGAGCAGAGGCCGCAAACTATCCCTTTGCAACCATTGATCCAAACGTCGGGATGGTAGAAGTTCCAGATGAACGCCTCCAAAAATTGACGGAAATGATTACTCCTAAGAAGACAGTTCCGACTACTTTTGAATTTACAGATATTGCTGGGATTGTGAAAGGGGCTTCTAAGGGAGAAGGACTTGGTAATAAATTCTTGGCCAATATCCGTGAAGTAGATGCCATTGTCCATGTAGTGCGTGCTTTTGATGATGAAAATGTCATGCGGGAGCAAGGTCGTGAAGATGCCTTTGTTGATCCACTGGCAGATATTGATACCATCAATTTAGAATTAATTTTAGCCGACTTAGAGTCTGTCAATAAACGCTATGCGCGTGTAGAAAAAATCGCTCGTACACAAAAAGATAAGGATTCTGTTGCGGAATTTAATGTTCTACAAAAAATCAAACCAGTTCTTGAAGATGGTAAATCAGCTCGGACCATTGAATTCACGGAGGAAGAACAAAAAGTGGTGAAAGGACTTTTCCTTTTGACTACCAAACCAGTTCTTTATGTAGCCAATGTGGATGAAGATGTTGTTGCAGATCCAGATTCTATCGAGTATGTGAAGCAAATTCGTGACTTTGCGGCAACAGAGAATGCGGAAGTCGTGGTGATTTCTGCGCGTGCTGAGGAAGAAATTTCTGAGCTAGATGATGCAGATAAACAAGAATTTTTAGAGGCAATTGGCCTAACAGAGTCTGGAGTTGATAAACTCACGCGTGCAGCTTACCACTTGTTGGGACTTGGCACTTATTTCACAGCTGGTGAAAAAGAAGTGCGTGCTTGGACCTTCAAACGTGGTATGAAAGCTCCTCAAGCTGCTGGAATCATCCACTCTGATTTTGAAAAAGGATTTATTCGTGCCGTGACCATGTCCTATGATGATTTAGTTAAATACGGTTCTGAAAAGGCTGTAAAAGAAGCAGGACGCTTGCGCGAAGAAGGAAAAGAATATGTTGTCCAAGACGGGGACATCATGGAATTCCGTTTTAATGTATAAGATAGTTAAAAAAATGTAAAGGTTGGAAAAAATATTTCCAACCCTTTTAGTGTTTTGAAAGGAAAGAGATGACGAAATTAATTGTTGGATTGGGAAATCCAGGTGATAAGTATTTTGAAACGAAACACAATGTAGGCTTTATGTTAGTTGATCAAATGGCAAAGTCTTTAAATCTTACTTTCTCCCATGATAAGATTTTTCAAGCTGATATCGCCTCAACATTTTTGAATGGAGAAAAGGTCTATTTTGTAAAGCCGACCACTTTCATGAATGAGAGTGGAAAAGCAGTCCATGCCCTTCTGACTTATTATGGTCTGGATATTGAAGATCTTTTGGTTATTTACGATGATTTAGATATGGAAGTTGGTAAGATTCGTCTTCGAGCTAAAGGATCAGCTGGAGGTCATAACGGAATCAAATCGATTATCAATCATATTGGAACTCAGACTTTTTATCGAATTAAGATTGGAATTGGAAGACCTAAGCAGGGCATGTCAGTTGTTCATCATGTATTAGGAAAATTTGATAAAGGCGATTACATCACTATTCTACAAACAATCGATCGAGTAGAAGAAGCGGTTAACGATTACTTGGTAGAAGAAAATTTTGAAAGAAGCATGCAGAAATACAACGGGTAAGTAGATGAATGTAATTGATTTAGTGAGTCAAAACTCCAACCTTCTATCCTGGCAACAAGGTTTGCAAAAAAATAATAGGGAATTGATCTTAGGATTATCTGCGACCACAAAGGCTATTGTAATGGCTTCAGCCTTTGATTCTATTGAAAAAGCAGTCCTCATCACTTCCAGTTATAACGAAGCAGAACGATTGGCCAGTGATTTTATTGCCTTACTTGGAGAAGAGAAAGTCCATACATTTTTGGGAGATGATAACCCTTTAGCAGAATTTGTTTTTGCTTCACAAGAAAGGCAATTTGCACGATTAGAGGCTTTGAACTTTTTATGCCAAGAAGATCGTCAAGGCATCCTTGTGACCAATGTGAGTGGTATAAAACTACTATTACCTTCTCCTAAAGTTTTTGCATCTAGCATTTTTCAATTGAAGGTTGGTCAAGAAATAGACTTAACTACTCTGAGTGAAACATTACAGAAAATTGGCTACCAAAAGGTGAGCCAAGTTTTGCAACAGGGAGAGTTTAGTCTACGAGGAGATATTTTAGATATCTTTGAGATCGACCAACTCCAACCCTATCGGATTGAATTTTTCGGAGATGAGATTGATGGAATCCGAATCTTTGACCCAGAAAGTCAGCGTTCTGTTGAAAATGTTGAAGAAGTTCAACTGAAGGCAGTGAGTGATCTATTGTTGCAAGAGGAAGATTTTATCCGTGGTCAGCAGCAAATAGAACAATTGCAAGAACAGAGTGCAAATGAAGAATTTAAATCTTATCTAGCAGAAATTCTGGGAGATATTTCTCAAAGGAAACTCCATCCGGATCTTAGGAAATTTATTAGTTTCTTTTACAAAAAGCAATATACCCTATTCGATTATCTCCCTAAACATACTCCAGTCTTTCTGGATGATTATCAAAAAATAGCAGACCAAATAGCGAGATTTGAACTAGATACAGCTAATCTCTTGACGGAAGATTTACATAAAAATAGAGCTTCTTCTCGCCAAGTGTATTTTGCAGACACCAGTACAACATTACGAAAATATACGCCTGCAACTTATTTTTCAAACTTTCAAAAAGGATTAGGAAATCTGAAGTTTGATCATTTGTATCAATTCAATCAATATCCCATGCAGGAGTTTTTTGGACAATTTGATTTACTAAAAGAGGAAATTGAACGGTATCGAAAATCAAACTATACTGTTATTGTCCAAGCAACTTCTCATCACAATCTTCAACAGCTCCATAAAAATTTAGAAGAGTATGGGATTCGATTAGATTATATTGATGGGGATACGATCATTCCTCAAGCTAGTCAATTAGTCGTTGGAGGATTAGCTCACGGTTTTCAATTTGTTGATGAAAAAATTGTCTACATTACAGAATCAGAGATTTATCAGAAAAAGATCAAACGAAAGATTCGCAGGCAAAATATTTCCAATGCAGAACGCCTAAAAAATTATAATGAATTGGAAAAAGGGGACTATGTTGTTCACCAAGTTCATGGTATTGGTCAATATTTGGGAATTGAAACGATTGAAATTTCGGGTGTCCATCGTGATTATGTTTCAATTCAATATCAAAATGGAGATCGCATCTCGATTCCTGTCGATCAGATTCAGATGTTGTCCAAATACGTTGCAAGTGATGGAAAAACGCCAAAAATTAACAAGTTAAACGATGGGCGTTTCCAAAAAACGAAGCAAAAGGTTCAGACCCAGGTAGAGGACATTGCGGATGATTTGATAAAACTTTATGCGGAGCGTAGTCAATTAGAAGGCTTTGCCTATTCCCAAGATGATGAAAATCAAGAGGCTTTTGAACAAGATTTTCCATATATTGAAACAGATGACCAATTACGTTCCATTGAAGAAATTAAAAAAGATATGGAATCGAATCGTCCGATGGACCGATTGCTGGTTGGAGACGTCGGTTTTGGAAAAACAGAGGTCGCTATGCGAGCAGCCTTTAAGGCAGTAAATGATCATAAACAAGTAGCAGTGCTGGTTCCTACCACTGTTCTTGCCCAACAACATTATGCCAATTTTAAGGAGCGTTTTGAATCTTTTGCAGTAGAGGTTGCTGTTTTAAGTCGTTTCCAGAGTAAGGCAGAGCAGAAAGAAACGCTTGAAAAGTTGAAAAAAGGACGAGTGGATATTATTATTGGAACTCACCGTCTCTTGTCCAAAGATGTTGTTTTTTCAGACTTAGGTTTAATCGTGATCGATGAAGAACAACGTTTTGGAGTGAAGCACAAAGAAACCTTGAAAGAATTGAAAAAAAAGGTGGATGTGCTTACCTTGACAGCTACCCCTATACCTCGAACTCTTCACATGTCTATGCTAGGAATTCGAGATTTGTCTGTCATCGAAACACCTCCGACCAATCGGTATCCTGTGCAAACTTTTGTATTAGAGACCAATCCAACCATTATTCGAGACGCTGTGTTGCGGGAGATGGATCGTGGAGGACAAGCCTATTATCTTTACAACAAGGTAGATACAATTGAACAAAAGGTGTCTGAATTAAAAGAGTTGATTTCAGAGGCTTCGATTGGCTTTGTTCATGGTCAGATGAGTGAGGTTCGCTTAGAAAATACCCTGTTGGATTTCATTAATGGCGAATACGATGTCTTAGTGACGACAACCATTATTGAGACAGGTGTGGATATTCCAAATGCCAATACGCTCTTTATTGAAAATGCGGATCATATGGGACTTTCAACGCTTTATCAATTAAGAGGTCGTGTGGGACGAAGCAATCGAATTGCTTATGCCTATTTGATGTATCGTCCAGACAAATCTCTTACAGAAGTGTCTGAAAAACGTTTAGAAGCGATTAAAGGTTTTACTGAGTTGGGGTCTGGATTTAAAATTGCTATGCGAGATTTATCGATCCGTGGAGCAGGGAATATCCTTGGAGCTTCTCAATCTGGTTTCATCGATTCAGTTGGTTTTGAAATGTATTCTCAATTGTTAGAAGAAGCTATTGCTAAGAAACAAGGCCAAGAGCATCGTCGGCAAAAGAGCAATGCAGAGTTGAACCTTCAAATAGATGCGTATTTACCTAATGAATATATTTCAGATCAACGTCAAAAAATTGAAATTTACAAACAAATTCGTGAAATGAATTCTACAACGGACTATGAATACTTGCAAGATGAATTGATTGATCGTTTTGGAGAATACCCAGATGTTGTGGCCTATCTACTTGAAATTGGTTTAGTGAAAGCTTACTTAGATCAAGTCTTTGTCCGTCTTGTTGAGAGAAAACAACAAAAAGTGACAGTGAAATTTGAACCTATTGCCAAACAACTGTTTTTAACACAGGATTATTTCAAAGCTCTGTCAATGACACAGTTGAAGGCACAGATTGCAGAAGAAAAGGGATTGATTGAAGTGATCTTTGATATTCGAAACAAGAAAGATTTTGAAATTTTAGAAGCTCTGAAGCAATTTGGTCAAACCTTATTGGAAATTAAACAGGAAAAAGAAGAGAACTAGCAGTTCTCAGCTCATTTTTCGCATTTTATGTATAAAAAATGATACAATACTATGTTAGAGGTGACAGTATGAGATTAGATAAATATTTAAAAGTTTCTCGCATTATTAAGCGTCGCCCTGTTGCAAAGGAAGTTGCAGATAAAGGGCGGATCAAAGTTAATGGAGTATTAGCCAAAAGTTCAACGGATTTGAAAGTGAATGATCAAATTGAAGTTCGTTTTGGAAATAAAGTATTGACGGTTAAAGTCTTGGAAATGTTGGATAGTACAAAAAAGAAGATGCATCCAAAATGTACGAAATAATTAGTGAAACAAGGATAGAAGAAGATGCCTAAAAATATCGTTCAAATGAACAATAAATATATCAAAGACGAAAGTCAGCGAAAACGTTTTTTAGAAGAAGAAAGAAAAAAACGCAATCGTTTTCTGGGGCTCGTTTTGATATTGGTCATGTTATTGTTTATTCTTCCAACTTATAATTTAGCCCAGAGCTATCAATCGCTACAAGATAAAAAAGAACAATACAAACAGTTGGAAAAAGAGTATAAAGAAACAAGTGAACAAAAAGAATACCAACAAGACATCGCTAAAAAATTAAAAGACGATGATTATGCAACAAAATATGCACGCGCTAAGTATTCTTTTTCAAAAGATGGTGAATATGTTTATACCATCCCAGATTTACTCCCCCAATAACCGATGGAAAATATCTTACAAACAGTTAAACAATTCCTTGAATTTTCGGATGAAAAATTAGAGGAATTAAAAAAGAAAAACCAAATGATTAAACTTCAAAAGGATGAAAAGGAAAGGAATACAGGTGTCTAAACGATTTCTGCTCCTATTGTTAGTTCCAATTTTATTTATTGGGTCTCAAGCAGCGAGTATCGAGCAGTCTGAGTCTTCTCAGACAATGGCTCATCCATCAGAACTTTATTTTTCTTCAATTCCAGCGAACCCGAATGTCTATCGCAAAATTTCTGTTTTTTCTGATCCTCAGTTGAAAAAAGCAAAAGGAGAAATTCTTCCCAACACACCGTTTACAATCGAACAACTCTTTGTAAATGATGAAGGGAAAGCTGTATTTAAAATAGTAGATAAAGGATATGTATTAGCAGATTCTTCTGTCATTTTTTCTGATGTTGTACAAGAAACACAAGAAAAAAACAAGACATGTGGCTAAAACCTGGTTTTAAAGTGTATGACCGACCCTTAATAAATGGTGCAAAAGAAAAAAATACACCTCTTTCTCCTTATACAAAAGTGACAGTCTTACGTACAGCTAAGACTTTACGAGATGAATTTGTGGAGATTGAAGGTCAGGGCTGGGTGAACAAACCATTCGTTACTGAAAAAGATAATCGAATGGAAAAAGTCCAGGACTTGTTAAATAGTAAATACAATTCTCCTTCGTATGGAATCTATGTAAAACAATTAGAGACTGGAAATACTGCTGGAATCAATCCGCAAAAAGAAATGTATTCTGCCAGTGTAACGAAATTACCATACTTGTACTACGTCCAAGAACAGCTCAATAAAAAAGCCATTTCTCCAACTACAACCTACAAATATATTCCAGAAGTCAATGATTTCAAAGGTGGCTATGAACCAGAAGGAAGTGGTAGCCTTTCAAAAACACCAGATGGAAAAGAATATAGTGTTCAAGAGTTGGTAGATAAAATTGCAAAAGAATCAGATAATGTTGGACATAATATCTTGAATTATTATGTCACTCATCAATCAGATCAAGACTTCCAAAAAACTTTGGATAAAATTGCAAAGAAACATTGGGATGTTGAAAAAAGAGAAGCATCCGCTGAAATGGCTGGCAATGTCATGGAGGCTGTCTATCAACAAAATGGCTCTATTATTGATGCACTCTCCTCTACAAAATATGATGATCAACGGATTGCGCGTGACCTTCCAGTAAAAGTTGCTCATAAAATTGGAGATGCCTATGATTTTAGACATGATGTTGCGATTGTATACACAAATTCACCCTATGTACTAGTCGTTTTTACAGATCATTCGAATTATGATACGATTTCCAACATTTCAAAGGATATCTATGAGGTATTGAAATAATGGAAAAGCGATTTTTAGAGTTTTGTGAAAAACAAGATCTATTTACTCCCCATCGCCGTGTTTTAGTTGCCTTATCTGGTGGATTGGATTCAATGAATCTGTATGAACTTTTATATAAGAATAAAGAACGATTGAAAATCCATCTGGTACTCGCTCATATCAATCATGGACAAAGACCAGAATCAGATTTAGAAGAAAGTGAACTTCGAACGCTAGCTGATAGGCGAGAGACACGTATTCATGTGGCTCACTATTCGGGTGATTTTACGGAAGCAAAAGCTCGTACCTTTCGTTATGATTTTTTTAAACAGATTATGGAGAAAGAAGATTGCACTGCTTTAGTAACAGGTCATCATGCAAATGATCAAGCTGAAACAACTTTCATGCGCTTGATACGAGGAACAAAATTACGCCATTTAAGTGGCATTCCTGTACGCCAACCATTTGGCAAGGGTGAGCTAATCCGTCCTTTGTTAATTTTTACCAAAGATGAGTTGATGGAAATCCCTCACTTTGAAGATAGTAGCAATGACTCACAGGACTATTTCCGAAATCGTGTACGCCATCAATACCTTCCTGAATTTGAAAAAGAAAATCCTCAAATGCAAGCAAGTCTTCGTTATTTAGCAGAGGAAGTGACTCATTGGCACCAAGCCCTGAAAGAATTGACTAGCGAGTTAAGTATTCAAGATTTAGCTTCTTTTAGAACGTATTCTGATTCTGTACAATCATTCTTATTAGAAGAGTATTTGGCACAATTTCCAGATTTGCAACTTGGTAGGGTACAGTTTCAAGAATTATTAGATTTACTGCGAAAAAAAAGAAATTGCGTTCATTATTTAAAGTCGAATTATGAACTACATCAAGAATATGATTTCTTTGAAATACAAAAAATCAGTCAAAAGTCGGATGACCAACCCCTCCCATTTTTGTTAGAATTTGGGAATATTTTTGAAATTGCAAATTATAAACTATCTTTTGGACAACCATTAGTAGGGGAAAATGTAGAAATTCTTTCTGTTTCACGCGAAACTCCCATCTTAATTAGAAGGAGAAAGGAAGGAGATCAGCTGCTTGTTAATGGCCACCATCAAAAATTAAGGCGGTGGTTTATCAACCATAAAATTCCAATTTCTCTTCGGCAAAAGGCTCTCATTATAGAACAGAATCATAATATTCTTTCTGTAGTGGGATTGGTAACGAGTGATTTGAGTAAGCCCTCAAAAAGTGGTATAATGAAAGATGATCTTTATGTTCAAAAAATAGATAGGTAAAAACATGTTAGAAAAAGATATAAAAAAAGTATTGGTTTCACATGATGAAATTGTAGAAGCAGCAAAGAAATTGGGGGAAACCCTAACAAAAGAGTACCAAGGAAAAAATCCAATTTTTGTTGGAATTTTGAAAGGCTCTGTTCCATTTATGGCAGAGTTGATCAACCACGTGGATACACATATTGAATTGGATTTTATGCTGGTTTCAAGTTATCATGGTGGTACAGCAAGCTCAGGTATTATTAATATTATCAAGGATATCGACCAAGATATTACTGGTAGAGATATTTTATTTGTAGAAGATATTATCGATACAGGTAAAACCCTCAAGAGTCTAAAAGAACTCTTTGAAGAACGAAATGCAGGATCTGTGAAGATTGCTACCTTACTGGATAAACCTGAAGGACGTTTGGTTGAGATTGAAGCAGATTATACCTGCTTTACGATTCCAAATGAGTTTGTTGTAGGATATGGTTTAGACTATGATGAAAATTATCGTAACCTACCCTATGTTGGTGTATTAAAAGAGGAAGTGTACTCAAAATAGAGGAGACTAGATGAATAACAGAAAAATAACGGTTTTGTTCGAAATCCATTTCTGTATTTGTTGATTATTGTAGCGGCTGTGACAGGGTTCCAGTACTTTTTTGCGGGTAATGGAGTTGGTCAAAGTCAGCAAATCAACTACACAGAATTGGTCAAAGAAATTAAAAATGATAATGTAAAAACGATCAGTTACCAACCAAATGGTAGTGTGATTGAAATTGCAGGGACCTATAATAAAGCTAAAGAATCAAAAGATGATACAGGAATTCAATTTTTTACCCCAAGTGTTCAAAAAGTATCTCGCTTTACTAGTGTCATCCTTCCATCTGACATCACTGTCAATGAATTACAAAAATTAGCAGCTGACCACAAAGCGGAAATCACTATCAAACGTGAAAGCTCAAGTGGCATGTGGATAACCATTCTGACTTCAATTGTTCCATTTGTTATCGTCATGTTCTTCTTCTTCTCAATGATGAACCAAGGCGGTGGCGGAGGTGCCCGCGGTGCCATGAACTTTGGTCGTAATAAAGCCCGCGCTGCTAATAAAGAAGATATTAAAGTTCGTTTTTCAGATGTAGCAGGAGCTGAAGAAGAAAAACAAGAACTTGTTGAAGTTGTTGAATTTTTAAAAGATCCAAAACGCTTTACTAAATTGGGTGCAAGAATCCCAGCAGGTGTGCTTCTTGAAGGCCCTCCCGGAACTGGTAAAACCCTTTTAGCAAAAGCAGTAGCTGGTGAAGCTGGAGTGCCATTCTTCAGTATTTCTGGTTCTGACTTCGTTGAAATGTTTGTCGGAGTCGGCGCTAGCCGGGTTCGTTCACTTTTTGAAGATGCTAAAAAAGCAGCACCAGCCATTATCTTTATCGATGAAATTGATGCTGTTGGGCGCCAACGTGGTGTAGGTCTTGGTGGCGGAAATGATGAACGTGAACAAACCCTTAACCAGCTCTTGATTGAGATGGATGGTTTTGAAGGCAACGAAGGAATCATTGTTATCGCAGCAACTAACCGTTCTGATGTCCTTGACCCTGCCCTTCTTCGTCCTGGCCGTTTTGACCGTAAAGTATTGGTTGGACGTCCAGATGTGAAAGGTCGTGAGGCAATTCTTCGTGTTCATGCTAAGAATAAGCCACTTGCTCAAGATGTGGACTTGAAATTGGTTGCTCAACAAACACCAGGATTTGTCGGTGCTGATCTCGAAAATGTTTTGAACGAAGCAGCCTTGGTTGCAGCTCGTCGAAATAAAAAAGTAATTGATGCTGCTGATATCGATGAAGCAGAAGATCGTGTTATTGCAGGTCCATCTAAGAAAGATCGGACGATTTCACAAAAAGAACGTGAAATGGTTGCTTATCACGAAGCTGGTCATACAATTGTTGGTCTGGTCTTATCAAATGCTCGTGTAGTTCATAAAGTTACGATTGTTCCACGTGGTCGTGCAGGCGGTTACATGATTGCCCTTCCTAAAGAAGATCAAATGTTACTTTCTAAAGAAGATATGAAAGAACAATTAGCTGGGCTCATGGGAGGACGTGTTGCCGAAGAAATTATTTTCAATTCGCAAACAACGGGTGCTTCAAATGACTTTGAACAAGCTACCCAAATGGCGCGTGCAATGGTGACAGAATATGGTATGAGTGAAAAACTTGGACCGGTCCAATATGAAGGAAATCATGCAATGTTTGGTGCTCAAAGTCCACAAAAAATGATTTCAGAACGAACAGCTTACGAAATTGATGAAGAAGTTCGTAGTCTGTTGAATGAAGCCCGTAATAAAGCGGCAGAAATTATTCAAGGAAATAGAGAAACGCATAAATTAATTGCGGAAGCTCTATTAAAATATGAAACCTTGGATAGTGTTCAAATTAAATCATTATATGAAACAGGAAAAATGCCTGAAAATTCAGAGCATGAATTAGAAGAAGAAGCAAAACCTCTATCATATGATGAGATTAAGTCAAAATTAGAAGAAAATAACTAATTCAAAAGAAGGAAAATATTTCCTTCTTTTTTATTAAAAAAAGTGTTGACAGAGTAAAAATATTCTGTATAATAGAATATGTTGTAAAAATGGTCCGTTGGTCAAGGGGTTAAGACACCGCCTTTTCACGGCGGTAACACGGGTTCGAATCCCGTACGGACTATCGATAAACTGTCACCAAGTGGCAGTTTTTTTGTGTATTTGGACAAAATAGCTAAAAATAATAACCAAATAGTTAAAAAAACGTGCAGAATAGAAAAAAAGTCCAATGGGCTTCTTTATTTTTATAAAATACAGATAAAAGTAAAGGAGAGCTTATGGAATTTAATAAAATGTATCAAAAAGTAAAATATATCGTAAGAAAATGTGAAAAAGAATATTATATTCAATTATGGGAAAAGGATGATTGGGAACAAGAAGGACAGCTAACACTCTTTGAACTTTATCAAAAAAATCCTGAAATTGAAACAAATGAAGAATTACTTTATACATATTTCAAAACAAAATTTAGAAATCATATTAAAGATAAAATAAGACAACAGGAAAGTGATAAAAGAAAAATTAATAGACTTCCATATATTGAAATTGGAGAAATTAGTCACAGAATTTCATCAAGAAAAATATATTTAGATGAGCTGGTTGTTCTGAGAGATGCATTAAAACGTTTTAAAGAAAAATTAACCGTAAAAGAAAAAGAACAATATGAAGCATTACTAGCAAACAGAAGATGTCTAGGAAAAACAAAAATGAAAAAGAAATTGGAGAACTATCTAAAGGACTTTAAAAATTCAATTTAAAAGCTGAAAGTTGACAGTTTATAAATGAACTTTCAAAAAAATAAATTTTTTTGAGAAAAAGTGTTGACAGTAAGGGTAGGTCATGATATACTAATATAGTTGTCGCGCGAGAGCGACAAAGACCTTTGAAAACTGAACAAGACGAACCAATGTGCAGGGCGCTATAACTAAGGTTATAGTAACTGAACAATAAAAAACAATAAATCTGTCAGTGACAGAATGAGTTTAAGACAAACAATTATTTTAATGAGAGTTTGATCCTGGCTCAGGATGAACGCTGGCGGCGTGCCTAATACATGCAAGTAGAACGCTGAAGCTTGGTGCTTGCACCGAGCGGATGAGTTGCGAACGGGTGAGTAACGCGTAGGTAACCTGCCTCTTAGCGGGGGATAACTATTGGAAACGATAGCTAATACCGCATAAAAGTCGATATCGCATGATA
>NZ_CM002128.1:1819522-1824702 GCF_000448565.1 Streptococcus sp. HSISM1
GTCCCTTAACCCGCATAAGAGAATAATAATGAGCCGGCTTAGCTCAGTTGGTAGAGCATCTGATTTGTAATCAGAGGGTCGCGTGTTCAAGTCATGTAGCCGGCATTTTTTTATATAAAGAAAGCGATGCGAACGTAGTTCAGTGGTAGAACACCACCTTGCCAAGGTGGGGGTCGCGGGTTCGAATCCCGTCGTTCGCTTGAGGAGGCCGGGGTGGCGGAACTGGCAGACGCACAGGACTTAAAATCCTGCGATTGGTAACGATCGTACCGGTTCGATTCCGGTCCTCGGCATAGACAAAGGTTGAAAGAAGCACCCTTAGCTCAACTGGATAGAGTACCTGACTACGAATCAGGCGGTTAGAGGTTCGACTCCTCTAGGGTGCATGGTCGCAAGGCTATGTAATAATTGAATAGGAACGAGCACCCTTAGCTCAACTGGATAGAGTACCTGACTACGAATCAGGCGGTTAGAGGTTCGACTCCTCTAGGGTGCATAAAGCGGTAGCTTTAGATCGGGAAGTAGCTCAGCTTGGTAGAGTACTTGGTTTGGGACCAAGGTGTCGCAGGTTCGAATCCTGTCTTCCCGATATTATGGCGGTGTAGCTCAGCTGGCTAGAGCGTCCGGTTCATACCCGGGAGGTCGGGGGTTCGATCCCCTTCGCCGCTATATTGTTGATCTTGTTGGACCTTTAGCTCAGCTGGTTAGAGCTCTCGGCTCATAACCGAGTGGTCGTAGGTTCAAGTCCTACAAGGTCCATTATTATCTTGGAGGATTACCCAAGTCCGGCTGAAGGGAACGGTCTTGAAAACCGTCAGGCGTGTAAAAGCGTGCGTGGGTTCGAATCCCACATCCTCCTTAATATTAACGCGGGATGGAGCAGCTCGGTAGCTCGTCGGGCTCATAACCCGAAGGTCGTAGGTTCAAATCCTGCTCCCGCAATTTGGCTCGGTAGCTCAGTTGGTAGAGCAATGGATTGAAGCTCCATGTGTCGGCGGTTCGATTCCGTCTCGCGCCATTTCTTTTAATAATAAGCGGGTGTAGTTTAGTGGTAAAACTACAGCCTTCCAAGCTGTTGTCGCGAGTTCGATTCTCGTCACCCGCTTTGAACATAGGTTCATTACCAAGTTTTTAACTTGGGCGCGTAGCTCAGGTGGTTAGAGCGCACGCCTGATAAGCGTGAGGTCGGTGGTTCGAGTCCACTCGTGCCCATTTTGGAGAATTACTCAAGAGGCTGAAGAGGACGGTTTGCTAAATCGTTAGGTCGGGTAACTGGCGCGGGGGTTCGAATCCCCCATTCTCCGTATAATTTCGAAGTTTGAGATATCATCTCAAACTATTTTTATATTTTTGAAGGTTTTGTCTATGTTCTTGAATCGATTCTTTAAAATTTTTAGTTTTGTGTTTGTTTTAACTGTTTCAGGAATTTTATTTCTTTTTCCATCTGTTAGAACTTCGATTGTTTTAAAATCTTCTGATCTATTAGCTATTGTTGATAAGGCAGTATCGGTACCATTTGTTGTTGTGGAATCTAAGGCAAAGGATTTAAAGGATTTATCTGAATTAAATGATGAAAACTGTTCGTTAAAATCACGTCTTTATCAAAAGGATATTGACCAGTCAAAACTTAACCGTTTGGAATCAGAAAATAGAGAATTAAAGGATTTGATGTCAATCAAGAATTCTGTATCGGGTTCTAAACAAGTCGTTAGTGAGATTATTGACCGTAATTATGGTTCGTGGGATCAGGAATTTGTTATTGATAAAGGTAGTTCAGATGGAATTTCTGATTCTATGTTTGTTCTTTCGTCTGGTGGCGTCATTGGTGTGGTAGAAAGTATAGAGAAAAATTCTAGCAAAGTGAAATTATTAGTCGAAGATACTATTTCTTCACAACACCTGACGTTTAAAATTGAGAGTCAAGGTCAATCTATTTTTGCTTTATTAAATGGTTATGACGAGAAGACAGGTGAGTTTCGGTTGTTGCAAATTGGTGATCCAGTTGAAATTAAAAAAGGATCTCTGGTTTCAACAAGTGGTTTAGGAAAATATAAGAGTAGTGACTTACCTCTTGGTACAGTGACTTCTACTCAAAAGGCATCTGATCAGTTAGGTCAAGAAATTCGTGTGAAACCAAAGGCTAATTTAGATGTTAATCGTTATGTACTATTGATCGGAGAGTAGTGTGAAAGTCATACGTAAGTACCATTTTTTCCCTTTAATCTTATTCTTATCTTTATTTGTTGACGGGCAGATCTCTTTTCTTATTTCTCGTTTCTGTCCAAACTCCTTTGAACCTACTTCATTTTTATTTCTATATGGTTTTATGTTATTGAGTCTCTATTTCTCTGAGATAGCTAGTATTTGGTGGGGAGTCTTCTTTGGTTTTTGTTTTGATGTGTATTTTTTACACACTCTAGGAATTGCATTCATAGTATTTTCTATACTACAGGTGATTTTTTATCGGTGTAATCAGATTATTTTGGTCAATCGATTGACTCGTTTTTTTACATTTTTATTAACGATTCTATTATTTCAGATTTTAACAAATCTTCTTTTGATTCTTTTTATCGGCATAAAATTTAACTGGATTACACTAATTATTTACCAAATTTTTCCAAGTTTAATTTTGAATGTGCTTCTATTAATAGTATTACAGCCTTTACTTGAAAAGATTTATTTATAAACTCGAAATAAAAATGTAACAATAGCGTAATATAAATTTTTAAAAAATTTGTTATACTAGTTAGTGTCTTATTAGAAAGGGAAAATTTATCTAATGAAGAAAAAATTATTTGCCACAATCTTATTGAGTACAGTTGCTTTATCACAAGGTGCTGTCGTAGCTGGTGTATCAGCTGACTCCACAGATGATAAGATTGCTGCTCAAGATAACAAAATCAATAGTATTAATCAACAACAACAAAGTGCACAAGCTCAGGTAGATCAAATTCAAGGTCAAGTATCTGAAATTAAAAAACAACAAGAAAATCTTCAAGCTGAAAATGACCGTTTGAATGAAGAATCTGAACGATTGTCAGCTGAGATCGATGAGTTGTCAAAAAATATTGTTGCTCGTCAAGAATCACTTGCAAATCAAGCACGTAGTGCTCAAACAACTGGGACTGCAACAAGCTATATTAATGCGATTGTTAGCTCTGGATCTTTGACAGAAGCGATCTCACGTATTTCTGCTATGAATGAAATTGCAGATGCTAACAACAAAATGTTGCAAGAGCAAAAACGTGATAAAGAAGATATTGCACAAAAACAAAAAGAAAACAACGACGCAATCAATACTGTTATTGCAAACAAACAGCAATTAGAAGATGATGCGCAAGCTTTGTCAACAAAAGAAGCTGAATTGAAGGTTGCGCAATTGAACTTGGCTGCTGAAAAATCATCTGCTGAAAACGAAAAGAATGCTTTATTGCAACAAAAAGCTGAAGCTGAAAAAGCGGCAGCGGCAGCGGCAGCAGCTGAGGCAGCTTACCGTGCAAAACAAAAGGAACAACAAGCAGCTGTGAAGGCCTCTGCTAACACAACTCTTCAAGCACAAGTTCAAGCAGCAGCTCAAACACCTGCTGCAACACCAGTAGCTGCACAAACTCAAGCAGCAGCTCAACCTGCTGTTCAAACTCAATCAGTGGCTGCACCAGTAGCAACTACTTCTCGTCCAACTTATAGTACATCTGCATCATCTTATCCAGTTGGTGAATGTACATGGGGTGCGAAGACATTGGCTCCATGGGCTGGTGATTACTGGGGTAATGGTGGACAATGGGCAGCAAGTGCAGCAGCAGCAGGATTCCGTACAGGATCTCAACCACAAGTTGGTGCCATTGCATGTTGGAATGATGGTGGATATGGACACGTAGCAGTTGTTACAGCCGTTCAATCTACAACAAGCATCCAAGTTTCTGAGTCTAACTATAATGGTATCCGTAGTATTGGTAACTACCGTGGTTGGTTTAACCCAACAACAGCACAAGGTACTGTTACTTATATCTATCCAAACTAAGAATTACACTGAAGCAGAACATTTGTTCTGCTTCTTTTTTTGATAGAATTTAGGTAGTGATAGATTTTGTAGTTTCCATAAATTAATATTTGAATATTTGCTTAAAAAGCGATAAAATGATTACAGGAGAAATTTGTGCTGACTGTACAATATGGTTTTAGATTTTACTGGAGGAAATCATGTCATTTTCTGATTTAATGCTCTTTGCTTTGTCGTCAAATCAAGAATTGGCTCAACGTGTGTCTCGCGAAATGGGATTACCGCTTGGAAAGTCAACGGTTCGTCAATTTTCTGATGGAGAAATTCAGGTTAATATTGAAGAATCAATCCGTGGGAAAGATGTTTATATTTTGCAATCCACTAGCTCACCGGTTAACGATAATCTGATGGAAATTTTGATTATGGTAGATGCCTTGAAACGTGCTAGTGCACAATCCATTAATGTGGTGATGCCATATTACGGTTATGCTCGTCAAGACCGGAAGGCTCGAGCTCGTGAACCAATCACTTCTAAGTTGGTAGCTAATATGCTTGAGGTTGCTGGTGTTGATCGCCTCTTGACAATTGATTTGCATGCTGCTCAAATTCAAGGTTTCTTTGATATTCCTGTGGACCACTTGATGGGTGCGCCTTTGATCGCCGACTATTTTGAACGTCGCGGGATGATTGGGAAAGACTATGTTGTTGTCAGTCCAGACCATGGTGGTGTGACTCGTGCTCGGAAATTAGCTGAATTTTTGAAGACACCGATTGCGATTATTGATAAACGTCGAAGTGTCGATAAGATGAATACGAGTGAAGTGATGAATATCATTGGGAGTGTTGAAGGCAAGACTTGTATTTTGATTGATGATATGATTGATACAGCTGGTACAATCTGTCATGCCGCGGATGCCCTTGCAGAAGCAGGTGCTGTTGAAGTTTATGCGAGCTGTACTCACCCTGTTTTATCAGGACCAGCGATGGACAACATCCAAAAATCAGCCATTAAGAAGTTGGTGGTGTTGGATACGATTTATCTACCGGAAGATCGATTAATTGATAAGATTGAGCAAATTTCGATTGCGAAACTCCTTGCAGAGGCCATTGTTCGCATTCACGAAAATCGTCCTCTTTCTCCTCTATTTGAAATCGGAAATGCCAAAAAATGTTAATAATA
>NZ_CM002128.1:1825493-1826618 GCF_000448565.1 Streptococcus sp. HSISM1
AAGACACCGATTGCGATTATTGATAAACGTCGAAGTGTCGATAAGATGAATACGAGTGAAGTGATGAATATCATTGGGAGTGTTGAAGGCAAGACTTGTATTTTGATTGATGATATGATTGATACAGCTGGTACAATCTGTCATGCCGCGGATGCCCTTGCAGAAGCAGGTGCTGTTGAAGTTTATGCGAGCTGTACTCACCCTGTTTTATCAGGACCAGCGATGGACAACATCCAAAAATCAGCCATTAAGAAGTTGGTGGTGTTGGATACGATTTATCTACCGGAAGATCGATTAATTGATAAGATTGAGCAAATTTCGATTGCGAAACTCCTTGCAGAGGCCATTGTTCGCATTCACGAAAATCGTCCTCTTTCTCCTCTATTTGAAATCGGAAATGCCAAAAAATGTTAATAATAAGGAGGCTGGAGACCAGCCTCTTTTGTATAGGAGGAAATACAAATGGAAATCAGAAAATGGTTGGAAAATCTAAAAAAGAAAAGAAACGGAAAAAACTAGTTCGAGCAGCTAAAGAACTAGAAGCAAAGGCTGATCCTAGTTTGCCCAAGAAACGATTGCCAAAAAATGGAGTGGTGAAATAATAGTAATTAAGCAAAAACATAATCTATTGAGAATTTTTCGGCATAGATTGAACAGTAGTGCATAACAGTAAGATAATGGAGAAAGATATACCATTAATTTTTTGTGTATCAACTTCGTATTTTTATCTTTCAAATAGGTCAAAACCTTAAACTTTTTTTAAAAAATTAAGAAAAAGTCTTGACATAGGAAGAATATCCTAGTATACTAGTCATAGTTACGAAGTAACGAATAATTTTTGAAAAGAAAAAGGAGATAAAACAATGAAAAAAGTTTTATTATCATCAGTAGCAGCTCTTGCAATCTTTGCAGCAGCAACTCCAGTTTTTGCGGAACGTCAACTTAGTGACGCAGAAAAAGCATCTACACAAGGTACTAATGTTCAAGCTAATCCTTATGACAAGAACTCAGAAGGACATGCAACTAGCTCAATTCCAGAAGTTCGTGTAGGTGTACATTATGGACGTGTTAACGTAGTAACTCCTGATGGAAACCTTAGCTGGTGTACCAGTAGATGTATTGGTA
>NZ_CM002128.1:1827367-1884294 GCF_000448565.1 Streptococcus sp. HSISM1
GTGTATCAACTTCGTATTTTTATCTTTCAAATAGGTCAAAACCTTAAAACTTTTTTTAAAAAATTAAGAAAAAGTCTTGACATAGGAAGAATATCCTAGTATACTAGTCATAGTTACGAAGTAACGAATAATTTTTGAAAAGAAAAAAGGAGATAAAACAATGAAAAAAGTTTTATTATCATCAGTAGCAGCTCTTGCAATCTTTGCAGCAGCAACTCCAGTTTTTGCGGAACGTCAACTTAGTGACGCAGAAAAAGCATCTACACAAGGTACTAATGTTCAAGCTAATCCTTATGACAAGAACTCAGAAGGACATGCAACTAGCTCAATTCCAGAAGTTCGTGTAGGTGTACATTATGGACGTGTTAACGTAGTAACTCCTGATGGAAAACCTTTAGCTGGTGTACCAGTAGATGTATTGGTAAACGGAAAAGTAGTTTTGGATTCTGTACCAACTAACGAAGGTGGATTTGTAGAATTTGAAGCACCTGCTGGTGCAACAGTTCTTTACCGTGATGCAGTTCGCCCTAAAGGATATTTCTTAGTTTCTACTGGAACTAGCTTTATTGTAAGTGGTGATCAAATGTATACTGACGGAACTATTGTATTGTCAAATGCTAAAGCTCCAGATCAAACTGTAACTCCAGGTAGCGACAACGGATCAACTAATGAAGCTACAAACGCAGCTAAGAAAACTGAAGAAGGAGCTAAAGCAGCTCAAAATGGTAAAGCATCTTCAGCTCAAGCTGGTAAAGCTCTTCCAA
Organism: Streptococcus sp. HSISM1; assembly: GCF_000448565.1. GTDB lineage: Bacteria > Bacillota > Bacilli > Lactobacillales > Streptococcaceae > Streptococcus. The sequence continues at coordinate 1,828,132 of NZ_CM002128.1, forward strand.
AAACAAGCGCAGTTAAATAATTTGATTATTAATTAGCTCGTAAAATATCACTGGACCTTCGGGTTCAGTGTTATTTTTTAGAAAAAATCATCAAGAGGAGATCAATCAATGAAAAGAGCTGGGGAAAAAAGTTCAACTAAATTAGGTGTTGTGATTGCTGCTCTTGTTGCAGTTGTTGTGCTTGTTGCTGGATTTATTTTCTTTAATCCTTTTGGAGGAGCTAAGTCATCTAGCACGGCTAAAAAACAACTGGAACAAGCTCAACCAAGCAAGCAACTAAATATGAACCTAGTCAAGAAGAAAAAGATTATCTGAAAAATCGTTTTGCTCAGTTAACAGCTGTTAACCCTGAGGCAATTGCTTATGTCTATGCACCGGGTACTGAGTTGGATGAACCTGTTGTACAAACTACTGATAATGAAACTTATTTGAATAAGACGTTTGATGGTGGAAATGAACCATACATGGGGACAGTCTTCATGGATATGGACAACAAGAAAGACTTCAGCGATCGTTTGACTTGGTTGTTTGGTCATGCTCGTGGTAGTAAGGTCGGCGATCACCGCATGTTTAACGATGTTAACTACTATGACAAACAAGAGTATTTGGACCAACATCCGTATGTTGTGATTGAGACACCAGAGCGAAAATATTACTATGAAGTAATGGGATTGGTCATTGTCCCAGAGGACACCGCTTTCTACCGTACAAGCTTTACAGATGATAAAGATTTCACCACTCAGTTGAAGAATATCTATGAGTCAGCTCGTACGAAGAATCCAAATATTAAGATCAAAGCATCTGATAAATACTTAGTATTGTCAACTTGTCGTGAAGAGGATGAAACCATTCGTTCTAACCTCTACCTTCGTCGAATTCCTGATTCAGAAATGAAGGATTTTGTGGCAAAACATGCAGATCAATTGAAATATGTGGCAACACGTGGCCAACAATAATGACTTGAAAGACTTAGCATTGCTAAGTCTTTTTTGCATGGAAGGATTTTTGAAATGTCCTTTGGTGGTAAGCAAAAGGTGGGGATCTTGCTTGTTCTTTTGCGATGGGGTCCTATTTATAGTATAATGAATATAAGTGTTTTTGGAGGTGTTCTATGGATTTAACGAAACGTTTTAATAAAAATCTGAATCGGATTGAAGTATCTTTGATTCGTCAGTTTGATCAATCAATTTCTTCCATTCCTGGTGTCTTGCGTTTGACGTTGGGGGAACCGGATTTTACAACTCCTGAACATGTAAAAGAAGCAGGAAAGGCTGCCATTGATGCGAACTTTAGCCATTACACTGGGATGAGTGGTTTGCTGGCTTTGCGTGAGGCTGCGAGTCAGTTTGTGGCGGATAAGTATGGTATTCACTACCGTCCTGAAGATGAGATATTGGTGACGATCGGTGCAACAGAAGCCCTGTCTGCAACCTTGACAGCAATCTTGGAACCTGGAGATGTAGTACTTCTTCCAGCACCGGCCTACCCTGGTTATGAACCCATTGTGAATTTGGTTGGGGCGGAGATTGTCGAAATTGATACGACAGCAGATCGTTTTGTCTTGACTCCTGAAAAGTTGAAAAAGGCTATTTTAGAGCAGGGTGAAAAATTGAAGGCTGTTATTCTTAATTATCCAGCTAACCCAACGGGTGTTACTTATTCACGCGAACAGATGGCGGAATTGGCTGCTGTCTTAAAAAAATATGAAGTCTTTGTGATTTGTGATGAAGTCTATTCAGAGCTGACTTATACTGGAGAAGCGCATGTCTCTATGGCAACCTTCATTCCTGAGCAGACTATTGTCATTAATGGCTTATCTAAGTCTCATGCCATGACAGGCTGGCGCCTTGGCTTTGTCTTTGCCCCAGCTACATTGACGGCTCAACTTATCAAGAGCCATCAGTATTTGGTTACTGCTGCTGGAACCATGAACCAGTATGCTGCGATTGAGGCCTTGACTGCTGGTCGGGATGATGCAGAGCCGATGAAGAAGGAATATGTGAAGCGTCGCGATTATATTATTGAACAGATGTCCGCGCTTGGGTTTGAGATGATTAAGCCAGATGGAGCTTTTTATATTTTTGCTAAAATCCCAGCTGGTTATAATCAAGATTCCTTTGCTTTCTTACAGGATTTTGCACGTGAAAAAGCAGTTGCTTTCATTCCTGGTGCTGCTTTTGGTCAATATGGTGAAGGCTATGTGCGTTTGTCGTATGCTGCCAGCATGGAGGTTATCAAGGAAGCAATGAAACGCTTGAAGGAGTATATGGAAGAACATGCTGGAGTCAATTGAGACCCGGGGAATTGTCCTGTATAATCGGGAGTTTCGTGAGGATGACAAGCTGGTCAAAATCTTCACAGAGAAGTCAGGGAAGCGGATGTTTTTTGTGAGACATGCGGGAAAATCACGGTTGAATCCCATGTTGCAACCTTTGGTAACGGCAGATATGTTATTGAAAATCAATGATGATGGGTTGAGTTATATTGATGATTTTCAAGATGTGCAGGTTTATAAGAAAATCAATGCAGATCTTTTTGCCCTTTCTTACGCGACCTATGTTCTGGCGCTTGCAGATGCAAGTATTCAGGATAATCAGGTGGATCCGGCCCTGTTTGCTTTTTTGGAAAAGACCTTGTCTTTGATGGAAGAGGGACTGGATTATGAGGTTTTGACCAATATTTTTGAGATTCAGATTCTATCACGATTTGGGGTTGTCTTGAATCTGCATGAATGCTGTTTCTGTCATCGGGTTGGTCTTCCTTTTGATTACTCTTTTCGCTATAGTGGGGTCCTTTGTCCGGATCATTATGATCAGGATGAGAGACGCGCTCACTGGCATCCGAATGTTCTCTATTTATTGGATCAGTTTCAAGCAGTACGATTCAGTGAGTTAGAGACGATTTCTCTACAAGCGGAGATGAAAGCAGCTCTGCGTCAGGCAATTGATCAATTGTATGAGGAGTATGTAGGGATCCATTTAAAAGCTAAAAAGTTTATCGATTCCTTGAGTGATTGGGGAGCGATTATGAAAGATTCATCTGGAGGTGAAACATGAAAAAAATTGCAGTAGATGCAATGGGGGGCGATAATGCACCTCAAGCCTTGGTAGAAGGTGTGAATCAAGCCATTCGTGATTTTGATGATATTGAGATTGTCTTGTATGGCGATGAGGCAAAAATCAAAGACTATTTAACCGCAACAGAACGTGTATCGATTGTGCATACGGAAGAAAAAATCGATTCAGATGATGAGCCAACGCGGGCCATTCGTCGGAAGAAACAGGCTTCGATGGTCTTAGCTGCCAAGGATGTGAAGGATGGTGAGGTCGATGCCATGCTATCTGCGGGGAATACAGGTGCCTTGTTGGCAGCAGGTTTCTTTATTGTTGGCCGCATCAAGGGCGTGGAACGTCCAGGTTTGATGTCGACACTTCCGACGGTTGATGGTCGTGGGTATGACATGTTAGATTTGGGTGCTAATGCGGAAAATACACCAGAGCACTTGCATCAGTATGCTGTGATGGGGTCTTACTATGCTGAAAATGTTCGTGGGATTCAAAAACCACGCGTGGGTCTATTGAACAATGGGACAGAAGCTAGTAAGGGAGATCCTTTGCGCAAGGAAACCTACCAATTGTTATCTGAGGATGAGTCGATTCATTTTGTTGGAAACGTGGAAGCGCGTGACTTGATGGATGGCGTTGCTGATGTCGTTGTGGCGGATGGTTTCACGGGAAACGCTGTCTTGAAAACGATGGAAGGAACGGCTTTTGGGATCTTGAAGCAATTAAAACAAGCAATTGCCACAGGAAACTGGAAGGCGAAATTGGGAGCTTTTCTGCTCAAGGACCGTTTGAAATCATTGAAGCAAACCTTGGATTTCTCAGATGTTGGAGGAGCGGTCTTGTTTGGTCTTCAAGCACCTGTTGTTAAAACGCATGGTTCGAGTGATGCCAAAGCTGTCTATAGCACGATTCGTCAGATTCGGACCATGTTAGAGACAGATGTTGTTGGAAAATCAGTGAAGGAATTATCGAAGGAAGGGTAATGTATGAGTAAACAAAACGAAATTTTAGTTACAATTGAGGAATTTCTCAAAGATCGCAAGGGTCCAGACTTTCAAGTATCTTTGGAATCTGACTTACGTAAGGATTTACAGGCGGATTCTGTTGAATTGATGGAATTTATTATCAATCTTGAGGATGAATACCAAATTGAGATTCCGGACAAGGCTATTGATGAATTTAACACAGTAGGGGATGTTGTCGACTATATCGAAAAACGAACTGCTGGTCACTAATGAAAAAGGGATCGTTCAGAGATTGTTCTGGATGATCTTTTTTTCTGTCCTTTTTATTCGGATTCTGCTTATATTGTACGGAATTTTATTGAAAATACACTTTGTATGTGATAGAATGAAGGTGATAAAATACGAAAGGCGAACAAAGTCATGACCAATCAACTGATTTATACTGGAAAAGCTAAGGATATCTATACCACTGAGGACGAACATGTGATTAAGTCGGTCTATAAGGACCAGGCAACCATGCTAAATGGAGCTCGTAAGGAGACTATTAAAGGAAAAGGTGTGCTAAATAATCAGATTTCGTCTCTTATTTTTGAAAAATTGAATGCTGCGGGTGTTGCGACTCACTTTATCGAACGTATTTCTGATACCGAACAACTCAACAAGAAAGTAAAAATTATTCCTTTGGAGGTGGTTCTTCGCAATGTGACTGCGGGTTCTTTCTCTAAACGTTTTGGCGTGGAAGAAGGTTTGGACTTGAAAACTCCAATCGTTGAATTTTACTATAAAAACGATGAGTTGGATGACCCATTCATCAATGATGAGCATGTGAAGTTTTTAGATATTGCTAACGACGAACAAATTGCCTATATCAAGGAAGAAACGCGTCGTATCAATGAATTGCTGAAAGATTGGTTTGCACAAATTGGTCTTCGTTTGATTGATTTCAAATTGGAATTTGGCTTTGATAAGGATGGTAAGATCATCTTGGCAGACGAATTTTCACCAGATAACTGCCGCCTTTGGGATGCTGAAGGGCACCATATGGACAAGGATGTTTTCCGTAGAGATTTGGGTAGCCTAACGGATGTATATAAGGTTGTGTTAGAGAAGTTGCAAGACTTGAAATAATTTGGTTGAAACGGAAAACCTTCGTCTTCAAGAGCATTTTTGAATAGAAGTAAAGGAACTAAAATGGATAAACGTATTTTCGTTGAGAAAAAAGCTGATTTTCGTGTGAAATCGGACTCTTTAGTAAAAGAATTACAGCATAATCTTCAGTTGAAAACCTTGAAGGATCTTCGGATTGTTCAGGTTTACGATGTTTTTGGTTTGGCAGAGGATTTGTTTGCGCGTGCGGAAAAACATATCTTCTCTGAGCAAGTGACCGATACTGTTCTGGATGAAGCTGCGGTTCAGGCTGATCTTGAGAAGCATGCTTTCTTTGCTATCGAAAGTTTGCCTGGTCAATTTGACCAACGTGCGGCATCTTCACAAGAAGCTTTGCTTTTGCTTGGTAGTTCAAATGATGTAACGGTGAACACAGCACAATTGTACTTGGCCAACAAGGATATTGATGCGAATGAGTTGGAAGCTGTCAAAAACTACCTTTTGAACCCAGTGGATTCTCGCTTCAAAGATATCACTGTTGGTATTGCGAAACAGGATTTCTCTGAGTCTGACAAGACCATTCCAAGTTTGGATTTCTTTGAAACTTATACGGCAGAAGATTTTGCACAGTATAAGGCTGAGCAAGGATTGGCCATGGAAGTGGATGACCTTCTTTTCATTCAAGATTACTTCAAGTCTATTGGACGTGTGCCAACTGAGACTGAGTTGAAGGTTTTGGATACTTACTGGTCTGACCACTGCCGTCACACGACTTTCGAGACGGAGTTGAAAAACATTGACTTCTCAGCTTCTAAATTTGAAAAACAATTGCAAGCGACTTATGACAAGTATATTGCCATGCGTGATGAGTTGGGACGTACCGAAAAACCTCAAACATTGATGGATATGGCGACTATTTTTGGTCGTTATGAGCGTGCCAATGGTCGTTTGGACGACATGGAAGTGTCTGATGAAATCAATGCCTGCTCAGTTGAAATTGAAGTGGATGTCAATGGTGTCAAAGAACCATGGCTTCTCATGTTCAAGAACGAAACCCATAACCACCCAACGGAAATCGAACCTTTTGGTGGAGCGGCTACTTGTATCGGTGGTGCCATTCGTGACCCATTGTCAGGGCGTTCATATGTTTACCAAGCTATGCGTATCTCAGGTGCTGGCGATATTACAGCTCCAATTGCTGAAACTCGCGCTGGTAAATTGCCACAACAAGTGATTTCTAAAACAGCGGCTCACGGTTATTCTTCATACGGTAACCAAATTGGTCTTGCAACAACTTACGTTCGTGAATACTTCCACCCAGGTTTCGTTGCTAAGCGTATGGAGCTAGGTGCAGTTGTCGGTGCGGCTCCTAAGGAAAATGTTGTCCGTGAGAAACCTGAAGCAGGTGATGTGATTATCTTGCTCGGTGGTAAGACTGGACGTGATGGTGTCGGTGGTGCGACAGGCTCTTCTAAAGTTCAAACGGTTGAATCTGTTGAAACAGCTGGTGCTGAGGTTCAAAAAGGGAATGCCATCGAAGAACGTAAGATTCAACGTCTTTTCCGTAATGGGGATGTGACACGTCTTATCAAGAAGTCAAATGACTTTGGTGCTGGTGGTGTCTGTGTGGCTATCGGTGAATTGGCAGATGGTCTTGAAATTGATCTAGACAAAGTGCCATTGAAATACCAAGGCTTGAACGGTACAGAAATTGCCATCTCTGAATCTCAAGAACGTATGGCTGTAGTGGTTCGTCCAGAAGATGTAGATGCCTTCGTTGCAGCATGTAACAAAGAAAATATTGATGCTGTTGTCGTTGCGAAAGTGACTGAAAAACCAAATCTTGTCATGCACTGGAATGGTGAAACAATCGTTGATTTGGAACGTCGTTTCCTTGATACAAACGGTGTACGTGTTGTCGTAGATGCTAAGGTGGTTGACAAGGATGTCAAGCTTCCAGAAGAGCGTCAAACATCTGCTGAAACCCTTGAAGCTGATACTCTTGAAGTCTTGGCTGACCTTAACCATGCCAGTCAAAAAGGTTTACAAACCATCTTTGATAGCTCAGTTGGTCGTTCAACAGTCAATCACCCACTCGGTGGTCGCTACCAAATCACACCAACGGAAGCTTCTGTACAGAAATTGCCAGTCCAACATGGCGTGACAACAACTGCTTCTGTTATGGCGCAAGGATTCAACCCTTATGTAGCAGAATGGTCTCCATATCATGGCGCTGCCTATGCAGTAATCGAAGCAACAGCTCGTTTGGTTGCTGCTGGTGCAAACTGGTCTAAGGCTCGTTTCTCTTATCAAGAATATTTCGAGCGTATGGATAAACAAGCAGAGCGTTTTGGTCAACCAGTATCAGCTCTCCTTGGATCAATCGAAGCTCAGATTCAACTTGGTTTGCCATCTATCGGTGGTAAAGACTCTATGTCTGGTACCTTTGAAGAATTGACAGTACCACCAACCTTGGTTGCTTTTGGGGTAACAACTGCGGATAGCCGTAAGGTTCTTTCTCCAGAATTCAAAGCTGCTGGTGAAAATATTTACTACATTCCTGGTCAAACTTTGGCACAAGAAATTGACTTCGAACTTATCAAGTCTAACTTTGCTCAATTTGAAGCCATCCAAGCTGACCACAAAGTGACAGCTGCATCAGCTGTTAAATATGGTGGTGTGGTTGAAGCTCTTGCCCTTGCAACATTTGGGAACCATATTGGAGCTAACGTCGAATTAGCTGACCTTGACACTAGCTTGACAGCTCAATTGGGTGGATTCGTCTTCACATCGCCTGAAGAAATTGCAGGTGTTGCCAAGATTGGACAAACAGTAGCTGACTTTACACTTACTGTCAATGGTGTAACGCTTGATGGACACAAACTTGACAGTGCTTTCCAAGGTAAATTGGAAGAAGTTTACCCAACGGAATTTGCACAAGCAACTGAGTTGGAAGAAGTACCGGCTGTAACAACAAATGCTGTGATTAAAGCTAAAGAAACAGTTGACACACCAGTAGTTTACATCCCGGTATTCCCAGGTACCAACTCAGAATATGATTCCGCTAAGGCCTTCGAAAAAGAAGGAGCAAAAGTCAACTTGGTACCATTTGTCACACTGAATGAAGAGGTAATTGTCAAGTCTGTTGACACCATGGTTGACAATATCGAAAAAGCTAATATTATCTTCTTTGCAGGTGGCTTCTCAGCAGCGGATGAACCAGATGGATCAGCTAAATTCATCGTAAACATCTTGCTCAATGAAAAAGTACGTGCAGCTATCGATCACTTCATCGAACGTGGTGGTTTGATTATTGGTATCTGTAACGGATTCCAAGCCCTTGTCAAATCAGGTCTTCTTCCATATGGTAACTTTGAAGATGCAAGTAGCACCAGTCCAACCCTCTTCTACAACGATGCCAACCAACACGTGGCTAAGATGGTAGAAACACGGATTGCCAACACCAACTCACCATGGCTTGCAGGCGTGAAAGTTGGTGATATCCATGCCATCCCAGTATCACACGGTGAAGGGAAGTTTGTCGTGACAGCTGAAGAATTTGCAGAGCTTCGTGACAATGGTCAAATCTTTAGCCAATATGTTGACTTCGAAGGTAAACCAAGCATGGATTCAAAATACAATCCAAATGGTTCTGTCCATGCGATTGAAGGGATTACCAGCAAGAACGGTCAAATCATCGGGAAGATGGGACACTCAGAACGTTTCGAAGACGGTCTCTTCCAAAATATTCCAGGAAATAAAGACCAACATCTCTTTGCATCAGCGGTTAAATACTTTACTGGAAAATAAAAGGTATACAAAATGACATACGAAGTTAAATCTCTTAATGAAGAATGTGGTATTTTTGGGATCTGGGGACACCCAGATGCTGCAAAACTGACTTATTTCGGATTACACAGTCTTCAACACCGTGGTCAAGAAGGGGCAGGGATCCTTTCGAATGATGCGGGTCAATTAAAACGGTATCGTGACACGGGGCTTCTCTCAGAAGTATTTCGAAATCCTGCTAACTTGGATAAGTTAACAGGAACGGGAGCGATTGGCCATGTTCGCTATGCGACAGCTGGGGAAGCTTCGGTGGATAACATCCAACCCTTCCTCTTTCGCTTTCATGATACCCAGTTTGGACTGGCCCATAACGGGAATTTGACCAATGCCAAGTCCCTTAAACGGGAGTTGGAAAATAACGGAGCGATCTTTAGCTCAACTTCTGATTCAGAAATCTTGGCCCACTTGATTCGTCGGAGCCACAACCCTTCTTTCATGGGTAAGGTGAAAGAAGCCCTGAATACGGTGAAAGGTGGATTTGCTTACCTTCTCATGCTGGAAGATAAGCTGATTGCGGCCTTGGATCCAAATGGTTTCCGTCCTCTTTCGATTGGGAAAATGGCCAATGGCGCTATCGTAGTTTCCTCTGAAACCTGTGCCTTTGAAGTGGTTGGTGCTGAGTGGATCCGCGATGTGAATCCAGGTGAAGTCGTGATCATCGATGATAACGGCATCACTTACGATAACTATACAACGGACACCCAATTGGCTGTTTGTTCGATGGAGTATATCTACTTTGCCCGCCCGGACTCCAATATTCAAGGGGTCAATGTCCATACAGCTCGTAAACGTATGGGGGCTCAATTGGCACGTGAATTTAAACATGAAGCAGATATTGTGGTCGGTGTACCTAACTCCTCACTTAGTGCAGCTATGGGATTTGCGGAAGAATCCGGCCTACCAAATGAAATGGGCTTGATTAAAAACCAATACACCCAACGGACCTTTATTCAACCGACACAAGAATTACGTGAGCAAGGGGTTCGGATGAAGCTCTCTGCCGTATCCGGTGTCGTGAAAGGCAAACGGGTTGTCATGATTGATGATTCTATCGTACGTGGGACAACATCACGTCGGATTGTGAAGTTATTGAAAGAAGCAGGGGCTACAGAAGTCCATGTGGCAATCGCAAGTCCAGCTCTGGCTTATCCATGTTTCTACGGGATCGATATTCAAACACGTAAGGAATTGATTGCTGCCAATCATACAGTAGAGGAAACACGCGATATCATTGGTGCAGATAGCTTGACGTATTTGTCAATCGATGGCTTGGTTGATTCTATTGGAATTGATACAGATGCCCCAAATGGCGGTCTTTGTGTGGCTTACTTTGATGGAAAATATCCAACGCCTTTGTATGACTACGAAGAACGCTATGTGGAAAGTTTGAAAGAACATACTTCTTTCTATTAAGAGCAGTGCAAAAGAAAAGGAATGAAACAAATGACAAATAAAAATGCTGATGCTCCACGTCTCACTACTGACTAAAAGCTAAAGCATTTGTCAGTAGACGCTTTGCCCTATTGGACCAAAGCTAGAGACCTGACTAGTATTTTTAGATAAAATAATTGTTTATCTAAAAATACGTCGCACTCTTTCTCAAAAAAAGAAAAGGATTAAAAAATGACAAATAAGAATGCATACGCTCAATCTGGTGTAGACGTTGAAGCAGGTTATGAAGTTGTTGAACGGATCAAAAAACACGTGGCTCGTACGGAACGCGCAGGTGTTATGGGAGCTCTCGGTGGCTTCGGTGGCATGTTTGACCTTTCAAAAACAGGTGTCAAAGAGCCCGTTTTGATCTCAGGTACAGATGGTGTCGGTACTAAACTCATGCTGGCTATTAAGTACGACAAACACGATACGATCGGTCAAGACTGTGTGGCTATGTGTGTTAACGATATCATCGCTGCAGGTGCGGAGCCCCTTTACTTCCTTGACTATATCGCAACTGGTAAAAATGAACCTGCTAAATTAGAGCAAGTCGTTGCTGGTGTTGCAGAAGGTTGTGTGCAGGCTGGTGCAGCCCTTATCGGTGGAGAAACGGCTGAAATGCCTGGTATGTATGGTGAAGATGACTATGATTTGGCTGGGTTTGCTGTCGGTGTTGCAGAAAAATCTCAAATCATTGACGGTTCAAAAGTAGCTGAAGGGGATGTGATTCTTGGACTTGCTTCAAGCGGTATCCACTCAAATGGTTACTCACTTGTTCGTCGTGTCTTTGCGGATTACACAGGTGAAGAAGTTCTCCCAGAATTGGAAGGGGAGAAACTTAAAGACGTTCTTTTGGAGCCAACTCGTATCTACGTCAAAGCAGCATTGCCACTCATCAAAGAAGAATTGGTCAACGGAATTGCCCACATCACAGGTGGTGGTTTCATCGAAAATGTACCACGTATGTTCTCAGATGACTTGGCTGCTGAAATTGACGAAAGCAAAGTCCCAGTTCTTCCAATTTTCAAAGCTCTTGAAAAATATGGCCAAATTAAACATGAAGAAATGTTTGAAATCTTCAACATGGGGATTGGTCTCATGCTTGCAGTGAAGCCAGAAAATGTGGAACGTGTCAAAGAACTTCTTGACGAACCTGTTTATGAAATCGGTCGGATTGTGAAGAAAGATGGCACAAGTGTGGTGATTAAATAATGGCTAAAAAAATTGCTGTTTTTGCCTCTGGCAACGGCTCAAACTTTCAGGTGATTGCAGAACAATTTCCAGTAGAATTTGTCTTTTCAGATCATCGTGATGCCTATGTCTTAGAACGTGCCAAAAACCTTGGCGTGGTGAGCCATGCCTTTGAACTCAAGGAATTTGGCAATAAAGTAGCTTATGAAGAAGCTATCGTCAAACTCTTGGATGAACACCAGATTGATTTGGTTTGTTTGGCCGGTTATATGAAAATCGTTGGCCCAACCTTGCTAGCAGCTTATGAAGGCCGTATCATCAATATTCACCCGGCTTATCTCCCTGAATTTCCAGGTGCTCATGGTATTGAAGATGCTTGGAATGCAGGTGTTGCTGAGAGCGGTGTGACCATTCACTGGGTGGATTCTGGTGTTGATACCGGTAAGGTTATCAAACAAGTCCGTGTGCCACGTCTTGAAGGGGATACCCTTGATACTTTCGAGACGCGCATCCACGAAACAGAGTACAAGCTCTATCCAGAAGTCTTGGAACGTTTGGGAGTAGCACGAAAATAAGGAAGCCATTGATCGGAAAAAACATTTTCGACTGTAGCTGATAAAGAACTTTTTTAAAAAAGGAAAAGAAAGAAAATGACTAAACGCGCACTAATTAGTGTTTCAGACAAAGCGGGCATTGTTGAATTTGCCCAAGAACTCAAAAAACTAGGTTGGGACATCATCTCGACAGGTGGGACCAAAGTTGCCCTTGATAATGCTGGGGTAGACACCATTGCCATCGATGATGTGACTGGTTTCCCAGAAATGATGGACGGTCGTGTGAAGACTCTCCACCCAAATATCCACGGTGGTCTCCTCGCTCGTCGTGACCTTGATAGCCACCTAGAGGCTGCTAAGGACAACAAGATCGAATTGATCGACCTTGTTGTGGTCAACCTTTACCCATTCAAGGAAACTATCCTCAAGCCAGATGTGACTTATGCGGATGCGGTGGAGAATATCGATATCGGTGGGCCATCTATGCTTCGTTCGGCAGCGAAGAACCACGCTAGCGTAACAGTTGTGGTAGATCCTGCTGACTATGCTGTGGTTTTGGACGAATTGGCAGCCAACGGCGAAACAAGTTACGAAACTCGCCAACGTTTGGCAGCGAAAGTCTTCCGCCACACAGCAGCCTATGATGCTTTGATCGCAGAATACTTCACAGCTCAAGTGGGTGAAAGTAAACCTGAAAAACTTACTTTGACTTATGATCTCAAGCAACCAATGCGTTACGGGGAAAATCCTCAACAAGACGCAGACTTCTACCAAAAAGCTTTGCCAACGGATTACTCTATCGCTTCAGCGAAACAGTTGAACGGTAAAGAATTGTCCTTCAACAATATCCGTGACGCTGATGCCGCTATCCGGATTATCCGTGACTTTAAAGACCGTCCAACAGTTGTGGCTCTCAAACACATGAACCCATGTGGTATCGGTCAAGCTGACGACATCGAAACAGCTTGGGACTATGCTTATGAATCTGACCCAGTATCCATCTTCGGTGGTATTGTCGTTCTCAACCGTGAAGTAGACGCTGCGACAGCTAAGAAGATGCACGGTGTGTTCCTTGAAATCATCATTGCACCAAGCTATTCTGACGAAGCGCTTGAAATCTTGACAACTAAGAAGAAAAACTTGCGGATTCTTGAGCTACCATTTGACGCTCAAGATGCTAGTGAAGTGGAAGCAGAATACACTGGTGTTGTTGGTGGTCTCCTGGTTCAAAACCAAGACGTGGTGAAAGAAAGCCCAGCTGACTGGCAAGTGGTGACGAAACGCCAACCAACTGAGACAGAAGCGACAGCTCTTGAGTTTGCTTGGAAAGCTATCAAGTATGTGAAATCAAATGGTATCATCGTGACCAACAACCACATGACACTTGGTGTTGGCCCAGGTCAAACCAATCGTGTGGCTTCAGTCCGTATCGCTATTGATCAAGCTAAAGACCGTCTTGACGGCGCTGTTCTTGCTTCCGATGCCTTCTTCCCATTTGCGGATAACGTGGAAGAAATCGCCAAAGCAGGGATTAAAGCGATCATCCAACCAGGCGGATCAGTCCGTGACCAAGAGTCTATTGAAGCGGCTGATAAACATGGTTTGACAATGATCTTTACAGGAGTTAGACATTTTAGACATTAATCAAAAAAGGCACTCATTCAATGATGAGTGTCTTTTCTGCTGGTTATGAAGGCCTTAATCTGGGTAGATGTAGGTGACAGTTCCCCAGATGGGGTTGGTTGGATCGAACCAACCGCGGAAGTTGTCGATATAGCGATGGCCGTTGTAGTTCGCCTCTTGGATCTGAATTTTTTGGTTATGTTCGACGTCTGTAACCAAGGCGACATGGCCATATCCCCCATCATCCCAACAGGCGATGGCACCGACCTCTGGAGTGTCTCCTGTCCGGAATCCAGCAGCGCGTGCGCTAGCTGCCCACATGCCGCCATTTCCCCACCAGTTGTGGGCCCAAGGGGCTAATTCTTTGGCTCCCCAGGTGCACTCACCGATCGGATAGGTGTTTCCCGGATGTGTAGCGAGTGGAGTGAGCTTTGGCTTTGCCTTTTCTACTTGAAATGTAGTGGGGAATAGCCCTTTTAGTTGTCCCTGGCTTTTCTGATAGACATGTAGGTGAAATAGCCCGCTTCCCTTGTGTTTTTGAGCTTGAAAGCGCAGTTGGAAATGTCCAGGTGCGACCTTCTTTGCTGGATACCAGACCAGATCATCTTGCCCATTTTCTTCAGACCAGATGGGGAAGACAATCTCGTCAACGTCTTCGAACAACTTTAGGTCTACCTCAAATTCTTGTTGGGAGATGGGTGTGATCGTAATCTTTGGCTGGGAGGAAGCCAGGTCTTTTTGCTGGACGCTAGTCGTGAGAGGGTAAAGACCGGTTAGCTGTTCATTTGCCTCCACTCCATAGACATGGACATGATAAAGTCCGGCTTGATCAGAATGGTTGGTCAATGGCACTTGTAGGTCAAATCCCTTGTCACTGCGTTCCACAGGATACCAAATCAGGTCATCCTGGTCATTTTGGTCAGACCAGACGGGAACTTGGATCTTTTGATACTTATCCGGGACGTTTCCAAGATGAATCACCAGCTGCCCTTTTTCGGCATAGATGGCATTGGTTGCTTGATCTGCATGGGTAATAGAGGCTTGCATCCCCCATGTCGCACAAGTCAGTAATACAAATTTTTTGATCGTTTGCATAATACTCCTTTTCGTCAATTAGTAGGTCTCACCTATACTATTCGGAAAAAAATGAGAAATAGGAGAAAATAGCAAAAAATGTTTGGATTCTACTGGAAATAGGAGACTTTTGCTGAAATCATTAGAATAAAACGAACGATTATGATATAATTTAATAAAATAATTCGCAAAAGAGGTTCGAGATGAAACTTTTGGTTGTTGGATCTGGCGGTCGTGAGCATGCGATTGCCAAGAAATTGTTGGAGTCTAGAGACGTTGAGCAGGTTTTTGTGGCTCCTGGTAATGATGGGATGCGATTAGATGGTCTGGATTTGATCAATATTGGAATTTCCGAACATTCTAAGCTGATTGACTTCGCAAAAGTCAACGATATTGCTTGGACCTTTATCGGCCCAGATGATGCCCTTGCAGCTGGAATCGTGAATGATTTCAATGTAGCTGGTCTAAAGGCTTTTGGTCCGACCAAGGCTGCGGCTGAGCTGGAGTGGTCTAAGGATTTCGCTAAGGAAATCATGGTCAAATACGACGTTCCGACAGCAGCCTATGGCACATTTTCCGACTTTGAGGAAGCCAAGGCCTACATCGAGGAGAAAGGTGCTCCAATCGTCGTCAAGGCAGACGGATTGGCCCTAGGTAAAGGTGTCGTCGTTGCGGAGACAGTGGAGCAAGCCGTCGAAGCGGCTCACGAGATGCTTTTGGACAATAAATTCGGTGATTCAGGTGCGCGCGTGGTCATCGAGGAATTCCTAGACGGGGAAGAGTTTTCACTCTTTGCCTTTGTCAATGGTGATAAGTTCTACATTATGCCAACGGCACAGGACCACAAACGTGCCTACGATGGCGACAAAGGCCCTAACACTGGCGGGATGGGTGCCTATGCGCCAGTTCCTCACTTGCCACAGAGCGTGGTTGACACAGCGGTTGACACCATTGTTAAGCCAGTTCTTGAAGGCATGATCAAAGAAGGTCGTCCGTATCTTGGTGTCCTTTACGCGGGGCTAATCTTGACAGCTGATGGACCGAAAGTCATCGAGTTCAACTCTCGTTTTGGAGATCCTGAAACGCAAATTATCTTGCCTCGTTTGACATCTGACTTTGCACAAAACATCACTGACATTTTGGAAGGCAAAGAGCCAGCCATCACTTGGACGGATAAGGGTGTGACATTGGGCGTGGTTGTGGCCTCAAACGGCTACCCACTCGCTTATGAGAAAGGTGTCAAGCTTCCAGCCAAGACAGACGGCGATATCATCACTTACTATGCCGGTGCTAAATTCGCTGAAAACGGGCAAGACCTCCTCTCAAACGGCGGACGCGTTTATATGCTAGTCACAACAGCAGATACTGTCAAAGACGGCCAAAACATCATCTACAACGAACTCAACAAACAAAACACAGAAGGCCTATTCTACCGAAACGACATTGGAAGCAAAGCGATAAAAGATTAACAGATACTATATTTGTCAATGGCGAGCGAAAGCGAGCCAAAGTAAGATAATGGTCGCTTAATTTGCGAGCGTTAGCGAGCTAGTATAGGATAATCGTCGCAGTAGTGGAACTCCTAGTAGCAGAGCTACTAGGAGCGGAAAACTGGAGACTCAGGCTCCAGTTTTAGTAATGGAACGCCACAGGCGGTCGCTTACGTCCGCACTACAATAGACGATTATCAAAAAAGGAGAATAAATGAAACCAGTAATTTCCATTATCATGGGCTCAAAATCTGACTGGGCAACCATGCAAAAAGCTGCTGAAGTCCTCGACAACTTCGGCGTCGCTTACGAAAAGAAAGTTGTTTCCGCACACCGTACACCAGACCTCATGTTCAAACATGCGGAAGAAGCACGTAGCCGTGGCATCAAGGTCATCATCGCGGGTGCAGGTGGTGCAGCTCACTTGCCAGGGATGGTTGCTGCTAAAACAACCCTTCCAGTTATTGGCGTACCCGTCAAGTCTCGTGCCCTTAGCGGTGTGGATTCACTTTATTCCATCGTTCAGATGCCAGGTGGGGTACCTGTCGCAACCATGGCGATCGGTGAAGCTGGAGCGACTAACGCGGCCCTCTTTGCCCTCCGTCTTCTTTCGGTAGAGGACCAGGCTATTGCGACAGCATTGGCAGATTTTGCTGAAGAACAAGGAAAAATTGCAGAGGAGTCTACAAATGAGCTCAACTAAAATCATTGGGATCATCGGTGGTGGCCAGCTCGGTCAGATGATGGCGATCTCAGCTATCTACATGGGGCACAAGGTTATCGCCTTGGATCCAGCAGCTGATTGCCCAGCCTCTCGTGTGGCGGAAATCATCGTGGCCCCTTACGACGACGTGGATGCCCTTCGTCAGTTAGCAGATCGCTGTGATGTTCTCACTTATGAATTTGAAAATGTGGATGCTGACGGCCTTGACGCTGTTATCAAAGATGGACAACTCCCACAAGGGACAGACCTGCTTCGCATCTCCCAAAACCGAATCTTTGAGAAGGACTTTCTTTCCAAGAAGGCACAAGTCACTGTGGCCCCTTACAAGGTCGTGACCTCAAGCCAGGATTTGGCAGCTATCGACCTCTCGAAAAACTATGTCCTCAAAACGGCGACCGGTGGCTACGATGGTCATGGTCAAAAGGTTATTCGTTCAGAAGCAGATTTGGAAGAAGCCTATGCGTTAGCTGATTCAGCAGACTGTGTCTTGGAAAAATTTGTTAACTTTGACTTGGAGATTTCAGTCATTGTATCTGGTAATGGCAAGGACGTGACAGTCTTCCCTGTTCAGGAAAATATCCACCGCAACAACATTCTTTCAAAAACCATTGTGCCTGCTCGCATTTCAGAAAGTCTAGCTGAAAAAGCCAAAGCCATGGCAGTGCGAATAGCTGAACAACTCAACCTTTCTGGAACGCTATGTGTGGAAATGTTTGCGACAGCAGATGACATCATTGTCAACGAAATTGCGCCACGTCCACACAATTCAGGGCATTATTCAATTGAAGCTTGCGACTTCTCCCAGTTTGATACCCACATCTTGGGTGTTCTCGGAGCGCCACTCCCAGCAATCAACCTTCATTCGCCAGCTGTCATGCTCAATGTTCTCGGCCAACACGTCGAGGCTGCTGAAACATATGTGACAGAAAATCCAAGCGCCCACCTCCACTTATATGGTAAACTAGAAGCAAAGCATAACCGCAAGATGGGGCATGTGACTTTGTTTAGTGATGTGCCAGATAATGTGGTTGAATTTGGGAAAGGGATTGATTTTTAAGTGAAAATAGCGATTCTAGGACTCGGAGTGATCGGGACCACTTATGCCTACGCCTTTCAAAAAGCAGGCCATCAAGTGGAACACGTACTGAGAGATAGTAAGAAAAACAATGCACCGAAGGAGTTGTCAGTTGATCTGCTAGATGGTCGCTATCATTCCAAAGGTGAGAACAAGCATGATACCTATGAGGTTCATGTGGCCGAAGCTCATTCGGAATATGATTTTATTTTTCTCAGTGTGCGTCATGGACTTGTCAAAGAAGCTGTGGAGACCTTGCGAAAAAACAATATCAAAGGCACCCTTGTTTTCTTCTGTAATTTCTGGGATACTCGAAAAGAGGTCCAAGAGTGGGCAGGGGATTACGACTATATTTTGGCTTTTCCGACAGCGGGTGGTCACATGCAGGAGAACCATTTGGATGGTGTCTTGTTCGACCATTTAATGCTAGAAGGTGAGCAAAAAGCACACATTTCTAACTATGCTGATCTGACGGCTTTACTAGTTTCTGCAGATTTGAAGTGGGAAGTGCCTCATGATATGGTCGAGTGGATTTGGATTCACATGGCGATTAATGCAGGTGTCACTTCGACAGCAGCACGTTCAGGGAATCTGGAAAACCCAGAAGAACTGGCTTTGAATTTGATGAATAGTTCATCGGAATTATCATTAGCCATCAAGGCCATTCGAGAAGCTTTGAAAGTCGTAGAAGCGCGTGGCGTGAATTTGAAGCTTTATAAGGCAGAACTCTTACCCTACAAAATTCCCGCTTGGATAGCCGGCAAGGCCATGAAAGTCATGTTTGCGAAAAATGAGCTAACCCGAAAAATCATGACCTTGCACAATGACAAACAGGACATCTTCTATTGTTGTCAAAGTGTTTATCAGACTGGTCAGGAGTTAGGTGTGAAGATGCCTATTCTGGAAGCAAATATGAAGGGCATTTCGATTTAGGAGGTTTTATGATTCAACTCATTGTCAATGCTTTTGTTGAGAAGGACAAGACAGGAGCAGTCGTCGAAGTCTTATATGCTAGTAGCGATCACGAAAAAGTGAAAGCTAAGTATGAAGAGCTGACTGTTCAATATCCTGAAAACTATTTAGCCATCTATGATGTCCCGATGGATACGGATTTGAATACACTCGATCACTATCCATCTGTGTGGATCGGGAAAGAAGAATTTGAGTAAAGCGACAGTCGGTTGCTAACTGATGTAAAACATCAAAAGAAAGGAAAATTAAACATGATTGATAGATATAGCCGCCCAGAAATGGCGAACATTTGGACTGAAGAAAATAAATACCGTGCTTGGCTTGAGGTGGAAATCTTGGCTGACGAAGCCTGGGCTGAATTGGGAGAAATTCCTAAGGAAGATGTGGCTTTGATTCGCGAAAAAGCGGACTTTGACATCGACCGTATTTTGGAAATCGAGCAGCAAACTCGTCACGATGTGGTGGCTTTCACACGTGCGGTTTCTGAGACGCTTGGTGAAGAACGTAAGTGGGTTCACTATGGTTTGACTTCTACTGACGTAGTAGATACGGCCTATGGTTACCTCTACAAACAAGCCAACGACATCATCCGCAAGGACCTTGAAAACTTCCTTAACATCATTGCTGACAAAGCGAAAGAACACAAGTTCACCATCATGATGGGTCGTACGCACGGTGTGCACGCTGAGCCGACAACTTTTGGTCTTAAATTGGCAACTTGGTACAGCGAAATGAAACGGAACATCGAGCGTTTCGAGCATGCGGCTGCTGGCGTGGAAGCTGGTAAGATTTCTGGTGCGGTTGGTAACTTTGCCAACATCCCACCATTCGTTGAAAAATACGTCTGCGATAAATTGGGTATCCGTGCTCAAGAAATCTCTACACAGGTGCTTCCTCGTGACCTTCACGCTGAGTACTTTGCAGTTCTTGCTAGCATCGCAACTTCTATTGAGCGTATGGCGACTGAGATCCGTGGTCTTCAAAAATCAGAACAACGGGAAGTGGAAGAGTTCTTTGCTAAAGGTCAAAAAGGGTCTTCAGCAATGCCTCACAAACGTAACCCTATCGGTTCTGAAAACATGACAGGTCTTGCGCGTGTTATCCGTGGTCACATGGTCACAGCTTATGAAAATGTGTCCCTTTGGCACGAACGTGATATCTCTCACTCATCAGCTGAGCGTATCATCGCACCAGACACAACCATCTTGATTGACTACATGCTCAATCGTTTCGGAAACATCGTTAAGAACTTGACGGTCTTCCCTGAAAACATGATTCGCAACATGAACTCTACATTTGGTTTGATCTTCAGCCAACGTGCGATGTTGACTTTGATTGAAAAAGGGATGACCCGTGAGCAAGCTTACGACCTTGTTCAACCAAAGACTGCCCAATCATGGGATAACCAAGTAGACTTCAAACCACTTCTTGAAGCAGATCCAGAAGTGACTTCTCGTCTCACTCAAGAAGAAATCGACGAAATCTTCAACCCAAGCTACTACACCAAACGGGTGGATGAAATTTTTGAACGCATCGGTTTGGGTGACTAATCGCAACGAAAAACGGGAATTTGAAAAATAGACGAAAAGAAGCAGAGTAATCTGCTTCTTTTTTAAACTTTTTATAGCCAAACTATCACTAATTATATATATTTTTAAAGAGGCCTTTAGAAATCGTTTTCAACATGTTATACTGAACCTATAAAAAAGACCGAGGTGTCTCAGTCTTTTTGGTTCTTAGTGATCGCGACTACAGGAGATGAACTTGATCTTGTAGTAGTCACCGCGTTTATAGGTTTCCGTGTATTCAAGGATTTGGCCAGTCGCTTCTAGCTTGGTCGTCTTCACTTGTTTGACCGTTGGGAAATTTTCGTCGATCTTTAATACTTTGGCCACCTTGCTAGGTGTAGGGAAGACGATTTCGTTGACTTCTTCGAAGTGCTCATCATTCATATGAATGTGGTAGTCTTCTTTGAAGCGATCATAGATAGAGCTATAGTATTCCAAATTTGGATAGTTTGGATTGATGTATTGTTCAGGAATATAGGTTTGGTGGAAGATATACGTATCATCCTCTATTTGACGAGTCCGTTCGATCTTATAGTAGAATTGCGTTGGATTGAGGCCTAGTTTGTCTAGGATGTTCAAGGTATTTCCGCGTTTAATAGAGAGAACTTTGACTTTGGCCTTTTGGATGGGGAAAGTTTCAACATCTGAAAACTCAACCAGTTTGTGTTTTCGAGCACGAGAAACAAAGGTCCCTTTTCCTTGCTGGCGGACAATGTAACCATCGGCAGCGAGGTCGTTCAAAGCACGGACAACGGTGATAGAGCTGACATCATAAATTTTAATGAGTTCAGCTTCCGTATAAAATTTATCTCCATTTTCAAATTTTCCTGAGATAATTTGTTGCTTCAATTCATCTTTGATGTGTTGGTACTTTGGAATTGCCATAGTGCTACCTCTCTTTAGATTTCTCTTATGTAACCTTATTTTAACATATTTTTTACAAAAGTGTTGACATTTTTAAAATAATTTATTATATTAATAAATGTAAGTGATTACATACAAGAAAGGGAGGCGTTTATGGATGTTTTTGAAATTCGCGATGATTTCTATTTAAAAGGTCAACCTTTCAAGATTTTGTCTGGAGCAATTCATTATTTTCGAATTGATCCTGCTGACTGGTATCATTCCTTGTTTAATCTAAAGGCCTTGGGGTTCAACACGGTTGAGACTTATGTGCCATGGAACGTGCATGAACCCCGCAAAGGGCAGTTTGACTTTAGTGGTCGATTGGATCTAGAGCGTTTCATTCAAACAGCCCAGTCCCTAGGACTTTACATGATTGTAAGACCGTCGCCCTTTATCTGTGCAGAGTGGGAATTTGGTGGATTGCCAGCCTGGCTCTTGGAAGAAGATATGCGCATCCGCTCATCGGACCCAGCCTTTATCGAAGCGGTTGATCGTTATTATGATCACTTGCTTGGGTTGTTGACGTGCTACCAAGTGGATCAGGGTGGTCCAATTCTGATGATGCAGGTTGAAAATGAATATGGCTCTTATGGAGAGGACAAAGTTTATCTGCGTGCCATTCGGGATTTGATGAAGAAAAAAGGTGTGACCTGTCCCCTCTTTACATCAGATGGTCCATGGCGAGCGACGCTAAGAGCAGGAACCTTGATCGAAGATGACCTCTTTGTGACAGGGAACTTCGGCTCCAAAGCAGCCTACAATTTTGGCCAGATGCAAGAATTCTTTGACGAATACGGCAAGAAATGGCCCTTGATGTGTATGGAATTCTGGGATGGCTGGTTTACCCGCTGGAAGGAACCCGTGATTCAAAGGGAGCCAGAAGAGTTGGCAGAAGCTGTCCATGAGGTCTTGGAGCTTGGCTCCATCAATCTCTATATGTTTCATGGCGGAACCAATTTCGGCTTTATGAATGGTTGCTCAGCTCGGGGAACGCTCGATTTGCCACAGGTGACGTCCTATGACTATGGGGCTTTGCTCAATGAGCAGGGCAATCCGACAGAGAAGTATTATGCTATTCAAAAAATGATGGCGACCTATTATTCGGAATACCCACAGCAAGAACCGCTCATCAAAGAGTGTTTGCCAGAACAAACCTTGCAATTGGCAGCCAAGACCAGTCTTTTTGGGAATCTGGACAATTTGGCTCAGGTCGAGACCAGCCTCTATCCCGAAAAGATGGAAGAGTTGGGGCAGACCACAGGTTATCTACTATATGAGACAGACCTTGAGTTGGATGCAGCGGAAGAAAAACTGCGCGTCATTGATGGTCGGGATCGGGTACAAATTTATCTAGATGATCGCCATGTAGCAACACAATACCAAACAGAGATCGGTGAAGATCTTTTTATCAAAGGAAAAAAGAAAGCGGTTACGAATTTAAAAATCTTGCTTGAGAATATGGGACGTGTCAACTACGGGCACAAGCTCTTAGCTGATAGCCAGCACAAGGGCATTCGCACAGGTGTCTGTGTGGATTTGCATTTCCACCTTCATTGGAAGCAGTACCCACTGGATTTACAAGATCTCAGTCAGCTCGATTTTTCAAAGGAATGGCAGGCAGGTGCTCCAGCTTTTTACCGATATGATTTTCAGCTGGACCAAACCCTTGACACCTATCTAGATATGACAGGATTTGGAAAGGGGGTTGCCTTTGTCAACGGCCACAACCTTGGCCGCTTCTGGGAGGTCGGACCGACCACTTCACTTTATGTGCCTCATGGTTTCCTCAAAGAAGGAGCCAATAGCCTGATCGTCTTTGAGACAGAAGGGCGTTACCAAGAGACGCTTCAACTTGTTCAACAACCTACATTCAAAGAAGTAAAGGGGGAAAACTTATGACTATTGTAGGATGCCGTATCGATGGACGTTTGATCCACGGGCAGGTAGCCAATCTTTGGACTACCAAACTAAATGTTTCACGTATCATGGTGATCGATGATGAAGTCGCTCAAAATGATATCGAAAAAAGTGGCTTGAAACTAGCGACACCACCTGGTGTCAAGCTCAGTATCTTGCCAGTCGCAAAAGCTGCGGAAAATATCTTGGCTGGAAAATATGATAGCCAACGACTCTTTATCGTAGCTCGCAAACCTGATCGTTTCCTTCGTTTGATCGAAGCAGGCGTTCAGCTTGAAACGCTGAATGTCGGCAATATGTCTCAATCCGATGAGACCCGCGCGATTACCCGCTCGATCAATGTGGTGGACGCGGACGTGGAAGACTTCAACAAGATCCACGAAAAAGGTGTGAAAATTACGTCTCAGATGGTGCCAAACGACACTGCAGAAGACTTTATGAAGTTATTAAAGTAAAAGAAAATTTTTAGGAGGAAATTGTCATGATACAATGGTGGCAAATTTTACTACTTACTTTGTACTCAGCTTATCAAATCTGTGATGAGTTGACGATTGTTTCATCAGCAGGCTCACCAGTCTTTGCTGGTTTCATTACAGGACTTGTTATGGGGGATTTAGGAACAGGTCTCTTTATCGGAGCTTCTCTTCAATTGACAGTACTCGGTGTTGGTACTTTTGGTGGAGCTTCTCGTATTGACGCAACATCTGGTGCCGTTCTTGCAACTGCCTTCTCAGTAGCGCAAGGCATTAAACCAGAAATTGCGATTTCAACTATTGCCGTTCCCGTAGCTGCTCTCTTGACTTATGCAGATATCCTTGGCCGTATGAGTACTACTGCCTTTGCACACCGTATTGATGCGGCAATCGAACGCTTTGATTATAAAGGAATTGAACGCAACTACCTTCTTGGTGCGGTTCCTTGGGCTCTCTCTCGTGCCCTTCCAGTCTTCTTGGCTCTTGCCTTTGGTGGTGCTTTTGTCCAATCTGTTGTTGACTTTGTTGCAAAATATCAATGGTTTGCAAACGGCTTGACACTTGCAGGTCGCATGCTCCCTGGTCTTGGTTTTGCAATCTTGCTTCACTACTTGCCTGTGAAACGTCACCTTCACTATCTTGCCCTTGGTTTTGGCTTGACAGCGATGTTGACAGTGCTTTACAGCAATGTTCAAAGTGTTGGTGCTGCAATTTCTTCTATGCTTGGAACAGATGCTTTTGCAAAACTTCCAAAAGAACAAATGGTTGCTTTCACAAACAACTTCAAATCTGTATCTATGATCGGGGTTGCCATCATCGGTATCTTCCTTGCAGTGCAACACTTTAAAAACAGCCAACGTACAGTTGTAGCTGCTCCAGCAAGCAATGTAGAAAGCGGGGAAATTGAAGATGACGAATTCTAAGAACTACAAACTCACTAAAGAGGATTTTAAACAAATCAACAAACGTAGCCTCTTCACCTTCCAATTGGGTTGGAACTACGAACGGATGCAGGCTTCTGGTTACCTTTACATGCTTCTTCCACAATTGCGGAAAATGTATGGAGACGGCACACCTGAATTGAAAGAAATGATGAAATTGCATACGCAATTCTTCAATACTTCTCCATTCTTCCACACCATTATCACTGGTTTTGATTTGGCTTTGGAAGAAAAAGATGGTGTCAACTCTAAAGATGCGGTTAACGGGATCAAGACAGGTCTCATGGGACCATTTGCCCCTCTTGGAGACTCTATCTTTGGATCTTTGGTTCCAGCTATTATGGGATCGATTGCAGCAACCATCGCATCACAAGGTCAACCATGGGGGATCTTCCTTTGGATTGCTGTAGCAGTTGCGTATGATATCTTCCGTTGGAAACAGTTGGAATTTGCTTATAAAGAAGGTACCAACTTGATCAACAACATGCAAAGTACCTTGACAGCTTTGATCGAAGCAGCTTCTGTACTTGGTATCTTCATGGTCGGTGCCTTGATTGCAACCATGATCAATGTGGATGTAACCTGGATGCCACACATCGGGGACAAAGCCATCGATATTCAAGACATGCTCAATTTGATCTTCCCACGCTTGGTTCCAGCTATTATCACAGGTGTGATTTACTGGTTGCTTGGACGTAAAGGAATGAACTCAACTAAAGCCATCTTGTTGATTATCGTCGCAGCGATTGCCTTTTCTGCCTTTGGTCATTTCTGCTTCGGCATGCAATAATGGAGTAAGGTATGGCAAAAGAGTTAGTATTGGTCAGCCATGGTCGCTTTTGTGAAGAGCTCAAAGCTAGCACAGAGATGATTATGGGGCCACAAGAATCCATCCATACGGTTGCACTCTTACCAGAAGAAGGACCAGAAGACTTTACTGCTAAATTTGAAGCAACAGTCCAAGGTCTAGAAGACTATATTGTATTTGCCGATCTCTTAGGAGGAACTCCTTGCAACACCGTGAGCCGCTTGATCCTTGAAGGACGTGCGATTGACTTATACGCAGGGATGAATCTTCCGATGGTCATCGAATTCATCAATAGCAGCCTGACTGGTAATGAAGGGGATTACCCTGAACGTGCAAAAGAAAGTATTGTCAAGGTCAATGACCTCTTGTCAAACCTTGATGATGATGAAGATGAGTAGGTTGGTATGGGAGTCTGGGAGCATCATCTCAGGCTCCTTTCCCATTTATCAACGTTAGATTGTAGAAAGGAACAACAGGTTCTATGTTAGACTATACAAAAGAAGACTTGCAGGAACTAGGAGCAGAGATCACCACTCGTGAGATCTACCAACAACCAAGTGTTTGGAAGGAAACGGCCCGCTTGTACCAAGAAAGAAAAGCGGAAATAAAAGCTTTCTTAGAAAAAATTGGGCAAGAGCATGACTATATCAAGGTCATCTTGACAGGGGCTGGGACCTCAGCCTATGTGGGAGATACCTTGGTTCCATATTTGCAGGAAGTACATGATGAACGCCACTGGAATTTTCAATCCATTGCGACGACGGATATCGTAGCACATCCTCAAACCTATTTGAAAAAAGAGGTTCCGACGGTTTTAGTATCCTTTGCCCGGAGTGGCAATTCGCCAGAAAGTGTCGCAACCGTGCAGTTGGCCCAAGACTTGGTCGCTGAGCTTTATCAGATCACCATTACCTGTGCAGAAGAAGGAAAGCTGGCCCAGCAAGCCCACGGAGATGAGCGCAATCTCTTGCTTCTCCAACCTAAAGAAACCAATGATGCTGGCTTTGCGATGACCTCTAGCTTCACCTCCATGCTCTTGACAGCTCTCTTGGTCTTTGATCCAAGTGAGGAAGAGATCAAGGAAAAACGAGTAGAAGAGCTGGTTGATCTGTCTGAGCAAATCTTGGAGAAGGACCGTGAGGTCAAGGAAGTGGTCGATCTAGACTTTGAGCGCGTGATCTATCTGGGGGCAGGACCTTTCTTTGGCCTAGCCCATGAAGCCCAGCTCAAGATTTTGGAATTAACAGCAGGCAAAATCGCAACCATGTATGAGAGTCCTGTCGGCTTCCGTCACGGTCCGAAATCTCTCATCAATGACCAAACCCTCGTCTTGGTCTTTGGCTCCATTGATCCTTATACCCGTCAGTATGATCTGGACTTGGTTCGAGAAGTTGCAGGGGATCAAATTGCCCGTCAAGTTGTCCTCTTGACGGATCAAGTTGCAGGGATTGAGCATGTACGGGAAGTGTTAGTAGAAGCATCAGCAGACTCACTAGATATTTACCGTGCCTTCCCATACATTATCTATGGTCAATTGATTTCTCTCTTGACTTCGCTCAAGGTGCAAAATCGCCCAGATACGCCTTCACCGACTGGTACCGTCAATCGGGTTGTGCAAGGGGTGATCATTTATCCATTTCATAAAGAATAGCCACTAATTTTCTATAAAAAGTGGAGTGTTTCTTCTTGTGAAACTGATACAATGGAGAAAAACAGTGAGAGGAGAAGGTTTGTGAAACAGTATCAAGAAAGCGTGTTTGGAGAATGGCAGAATCAAGAGGTTCGGGCTTATCGCCTCGAAAATGACAAGGGCTATCAATTATCTGTCATGACCTATGGGGCGACGATCTTAGAATATGTGACGCCTGATAAAGAAGACCAGTTTGCTAATATTATACTAGGCTTTGATCGCTTTGAGGACTATGTGGGTAATAGCCCTAAATATGGGGCTAGTATTGGTCCGGTAGCAGGCCGGATTGCAGGAGCCAGCTTTGAACTCAATGGTCAAACCTATCGTTTGGAAGCTAATAACGGTGCCAACTGCAACCACAGTGGACCGACGGGTTGGGACAGTGCCTTGTTTAGCGTGGAGTCGGTAACGGATCAGGAAATCACTCTGTACACAGAGCGTGCAGATGGTACCGGCGGTTTCCCTGGAAATCTCAAGATCTGGGTAACCTATGGTTTGACGGAAGATGGTGAACTCGAGATTGCCTATCGGGTAGAAACGGATCAAGATACCTTGGTCAACCCTACAAACCACAGCTATTTCAACCTATCTGGGAACTTCACCCAACCGATCAACGACCATGTCTTTCAGATCAACCATCAAGGGCTTTACCCTATCCATCCTGACGGTGTCCCTCTTCAGACCGTGGATAGAGAAAGTCCGGTTGTCCAGCATCTCTATCAAGCTATGCTCTTGGAGGATCTTTTTAAGGACTCTGATCCGCAAATCCGCCTGGTAGAAGGATTAGACCATCCATTTGCTCTTCCAGAAGGGCATGAAAATGCTGGCTTTCTTTACCATCAGCCATCTGGACGTTTTTTGACCTTCAAGTCAGAAGCCCCAGCCTTGGTAGTGTATTCAGCCAATTTCGTAGACGAAACTGTTCATCTGCAAGGTCAACCAATGGTTCAGCACAATGGCTTGGCTCTAGAATTCCAAACAGTGCCAGATGCCATTCACAGTGACCAGGCTGAAAAGGTCATCTTGAGAGCGGGTCAAGTCTTCACTAGCAAGACCAGCTACCACGCTATCGCTAAGAAATAAAATGAATAGGGGAGGCCCAAACAAGGATGAAAAATTCTTGATTGGAGCTCCCTCTTTTTCTCGAAAAAAATTTTTTAGAAAAACTATAAGGAAAGTTTAAGCTTCCTGTCGTATACTAATACCATCATCAAAGACCTCCTAACTTTGAATGATAAAACTCCTAAAACTTTTTCATAATAATCTCCCTATAAGAGCCACCAAAACCGGTGGCTTTTTCTATATCTCTTAATGAGGTGAACTCAGAGAGTTCAACCGAATTTAGAGATATTGATGCAGTTTGAGCGGAGCGAAAACTACGTTCCTTATTCTTTACGAGCATCAGCGAGTTTAGGTACGTTGACGCAGTTCGAACGACAGAGAGAACTAGGATCTTTAAAAAACACATTCTATTTGTGGTACCGAAGGTATCATTTTTTGCTATAATAGACTGTATGAGTAGAATTTTAGACAATGAAATCATGGGCGATGAAGAGGCTGTTGAACGGACGTTGCGCCCGCAATATTTACATGAATATATTGGTCAAGATAAGGTCAAGGACCAGCTGAAAATCTTTATTGAGGCGGCTAAGCTTCGGGATGAAGCACTGGATCATGTCCTTCTTTTTGGCCCTCCGGGGCTTGGGAAAACCACCATGGCCTTTGTCATTGCCAATGAACTGGGCGTCAATCTCAAGCAGACTTCTGGTCCTGTCATTGAAAAGGCCGGTGACTTGGTAGCTATCCTCAATGATCTAGAGCCGGGGGATGTCCTCTTTATCGATGAGATCCACCGTCTGCCTATGTCAGTCGAAGAAGTGCTTTACAGCGCCATGGAAGATTTTTACATCGATATCATGATTGGCGCTGGTGAGAGCAGCCGGAGTGTCCATCTGGACCTTCCTCCTTTCACTTTGATTGGGGCGACAACGCGAGCAGGTATGCTGTCCAATCCCTTGCGCGCTCGCTTTGGGATTACCGGACACATGGAATATTATGAGCAAGATGATTTGACAGAGATTGTCGAGCGGACCGCGGAGATATTTGAGATGGAAATTACCCACGAGGCTGCCGAAGAGCTTTCTCTTCGTAGTCGTGGAACTCCTCGGATTGCCAACCGTTTGCTCAAACGGGTGCGCGATTTTGCTCAGATCATGGGCGATGGCTTGATTGACGATACCATTACAGACAAGGCCCTCTCTATGCTGGATGTGGACCATGAAGGACTGGACTATGTTGATCAAAAGATCCTGCGCACCATGATTGAAATGTACGGCGGTGGCCCGGTCGGGCTTGGGACTCTATCGGTCAATATTGCCGAAGAACGTGAAACTGTAGAAGATATGTATGAGCCTTACTTGATTCAAAAAGGCTTTATCATGCGGACCCGGACAGGGCGCGTGGCGACCCGTAAGGCTTATGAACACCTGGGTTATCCCTACAATGGAGACTAGAAGAAGATGCTGACGGAAGAAGCGATAGTAGAACAGATCCAAGCGGATCCGGAGATGATGAAAGTCTTGACTATTATTCGAGATCTAGACTTGGCAGATGCCTGGTTAGCAGCGGGCGCGGTGCGCAATTTCATCTGGAATCAGCTCTCTGGAAGACCAGGGTTTGATGCGACGACCGATATGGATCTGGTCTTTTATGACCCTGAGATCAGCTATGAGGAGACGCTGCAGATCGAGCAGGAATTAAAGAAGACCTATCCCCAATACGCTTGGGAAGTGAAAAATCAAGTCTATATGCACCAGCATAGTCCGGGGACGGCTCCTTATCGCAGTGCCTGTGATGCGGTTTCTAAATATCCCGAGCAGTGTACGGCTCTTGCGGTTCGCTTAAGGAAAGAGGGTCAGCTAGAACTCTTTCTCCCTTATGGGACAAGCGATATCGAAGACTTCATCGTTCAGCCAACTCCGCATTTTTTAGCCAGTCCAGAGCGTTTAGCGGTTTATACAGAGCGTATGAAAAAGAAAAATTGGCAGAGTAAATGGCCTCCATTAGAGGTTCGTTTTCCAAAATAGAGAAACAGATCAGATTTGAAAAAGGAATCTGATTTTTCTTTAAAATGATGGAGCCCCTTTGTCATCTTTCTGTCACATTTTTGTTATAATAGTAATAGTATGCTGGTTTTCCTTAGTGGAAAGCGAAGAGCTCAGCTAAGTTGGGCAGTCCGAACAAGGAGTTAGGTGGAATCATGAAAAAAATCGTCTTTGTCTGCTTAGGAAATATTTGTCGGAGCCCCATGGCGGAGTTTGTCATGAAGGATTTGACAGATCAGTATGAGATTGAAAGCCGTGCCACCTCTAGCTGGGAACATGGCAATCCCATCCATCGGGGAACCCAGAGAATCTTTCAACAATACCAGGTCCCTTATGATCCAGCCAAGACTTCTTTACAGATCAAAGAAGAGGATTTTTACAACTTTGATTTGATCCTAGGGATGGACGCAAATAATGTGGCAGATTTGAAGCAAATGGCTCCTGTAGGTACAGAGCACAAGATTCATCTTTTTGCTGCTGAAAGTGTGCCAGATCCATGGTATACTGGTGATTTTGAGGAGACCTATCGCAGGGTTCTGGCTGGCTGTGAAGTCTGGTTGGATCAGCTAGCAACTTCCTAAGAGTTTGATATGTGAGAGAATACAGGATATGAAAGAATTTTATGAGACCTACAAGGTCTATCTGACACGAAAAAATTTAGAAATAGTCGCATTGATCGTCATGATCTTATCTATTTTGATGGTCTTCCTTTCCGCCATTCCTGGTCAGGGAGCCTTGACGCTTGATAAGGGGGCTATCCGTTATAACGGAACCTTAGTCCGTGGTAAGATGAATGGCAAGGGAACCGTCACTTTCAAAAATGGGGATACCTACACAGGCAACTTCGTCAACGGTTCTTTTAGTGGTTATGGCAAGTTTAAGGCCAAGGATGGTTGGACTTATGAAGGCTATTTTGTCAACGGGCAGCCGGAGGGTAAAGGTACCTTAACCACAGAAGCCAACGTCGTATACAAAGGAACATTCAAGCAGGGGATTTATCAAAATGCGCATTAAATGGTTTTCACTAGTCCGTGTCACAGGACTCTTATTGGTATTGCTTTACCATTTCTTCCAGAAGGCCTTTCCTGGAGGCTTTATTGGGGTAGATATTTTCTTCACCTTCTCAGGATTTTTGATTACAGCGCTCTTGATCGATGAGTTTGCGCGTAAGCAAGAGATCGACTACCTGGCTTTCTTGAAGCGACGCTTTTATCGGATTGTACCGCCCCTCGTCTTTATGGTCTTGGTCGTGATGCCCTTTACCTTTATGGTCCAACGTGACTATGTGGCTAGTATTGGTACTCAGATTGCGGCAGTCTTTGGTTTTGTGACCAATTTCTTTGAGATGGCAACTGGTGGTAGTTACGAAAGTAACTTCATTCCGCATCTCTTCCTTCATACCTGGAGTTTGGCTCTAGAAGTGCATTACTATGTGCTATGGGCACTTTTGGCATGGTTTTTGGCTAAGAGGGCTAAGACTGTTGGGAAATACCGAGGTATGCTCTTCCTGGCATCCAGCGGACTCTTTCTCTTTACCTTCTTGTCTATGTTCATCCGCGCCTTTCTGACAGCCAATTTCTCAACCATCTATTTCTCAAGCTTTACTCACATCTTCCCCTTCTTTGCGGGATCCTGCTTAGCGACGGTGACAGGAATTGCCAATGTCAGTCCTAATTTCACACGGATGGTACAGTCTTGGAGCATGAAAAAGACACTATCAGTCTTGGGTGGAAGCTTTGCCTTCTTGTTTGTGGTCAGTCTTTTCTTGCCATTTGATAGCTTATGGACCTATCTATTTGGCTTTCTAGCAGCGACAATCGCAGCTTGTGCTATGATTCTGTCGGCCCGCATTCTCCATGAAAAGACGCCAGACAAAAAGAACCAGCCATCCTTAATTTCTTGGCAGATACCAGTTATGGCGTTTACCTTTTCCACTGGCCTTTCTTTATCATCTTCTCTCAACATTTGGGAAATATGATGGCGGCTATTGTGACGACTATCCTATCCTTGATTTTGACAGCTTTATCTTTCTATATCTTAGAGCCAACCATTGCAGGCAAGGAACCTCGTGTCTTTGGCATGAAGATGGATCTGAGTTTTTTGACCAAGCCGATCTTTTATCTTATGATTCCTTTGGCCTTGCTGATGATTGGAATTTCGGCCTTTGCGCCAACAGTTGGGGCCTTTGATGAGAGCCTGGTTGTAAGTGGCCTCAATCAAGCAGATAGCAAAATGCAGGTTACACGGACGCAAGTGGACAATGCGACTGCAACAGACTATAACGTCTCAAATGGTGTGACTATGATCGGAGATTCGGTCAACTTGAGGGCACAGGATTACTTGACAAATGCGATCCCTGGGATCCAGATTGATGCTGTAGTGAGCCGTCAGTTAGAAAATGGGATGAAGGTTTTCGAGACGGATATCTCCAATAAAGTTCTCCTTAAAAATGTGGTCATTGCCCTAGGAACTAATACCGTCAGCAACTACAAAGAGCTACTGGATCAGTATGTTGAAAAACTACCAAAAGGTCGTCGTTTGATTCTTGTGACACCATATGACGGTCGTTATGCGAGTGATCAGTCCAGTGAATCGGTCCAAACCCGTCTCTATGAGTTGGAATTGGCTAAGAAGTACGACTTTATCACCATTGCGGATTGGTACCAAGTGGCGGTGGAAAATCCAAACATTTGGGTCGGAACTGACTCGGTTCACTTCAATATGGAAACAAATGGTGGGGAGCTCTATGCCCAAACGGTCAAAGAAGCCCTAGATAAAGCGGAAAAAGGTCCGGTTAAGAAGTAGGTAGACTTCTTTGAAATTGCAATAAAACAAATAAATTAAACAGAATAAAAGCAACTTTTTACTTGTGGAAGGTTGCTTTTTTTAGTAAAATATAGAAAACGCTTACAAAAATTAAATGAAAATGTCACTTTGTGAAGAAAAAATTTTTAAAATAATTTCTTCACAATATAGCTAAAGAAAACCTAGTGAAAAGAGTGTATAGATAAAAACTTCACAAACTTATAGAAAAATCTTTGTGAATGTTGCTTGGAAGTGTTTACAAAAATCTTAAAATAGAGTACAATTATATTGTGAAATAATTAACAAAACGAAATTTCTTACACTATTCTTGAAAATTTCCGAAAACATGAAAAAGTTCTAGAAAAGGATAAGGGTTTCAAACATTGGAGGAAAGCATCAAATGGCTGATAAAAAAACTCTCTCACCTGAAGAAAAGAAACTCGCTGCTGAAAAACACGTAGACGAGTTGGTGCAAAAAGCGCTGGTTGCGCTTGAAGAAATGCGCAAATTGAATCAGGAACAAGTGGACTACATTGTTGCGAAAGCATCTGTAGCTGCTCTTGACGCACACGGTGAACTCGCTCTTCATGCATATGAAGAAACTGGTCGTGGGGTCTTTGAAGACAAAGCGACCAAGAACTTGTTCGCTTGTGAACACGTTGTGAACAACATGCGTCACACGAAGACAGTTGGTGTCATTTCAGAAGATGACGTCACTGGTTTAACGCTGATTGCTGAGCCAGTTGGTGTTGTCTGTGGGATCACTCCAACAACAAACCCTACTTCAACAGCAATCTTTAAAGCATTGATTTCCTTGAAGACACGGAACCCTATCGTCTTTGCCTTCCACCCATCTGCTCAAGAATCATCAGCTCATGCGGCACAAATCGTACGCGATGCGGCAATTGCAGCTGGAGCACCTGAGAACTGTGTGCAATGGATTACCCAACCTTCTATGGAAGCAACCAGTGCCCTTATGAACCATGAAGGAGTTGCTACGATCCTTGCGACCGGTGGTAACGCCATGGTGAAAGCGGCTTATTCTTGTGGCAAACCAGCTCTTGGGGTAGGTGCCGGAAACGTACCTGCTTATGTTGAAAAATCAGCTAATATCCGCCAAGCAGCACACGATATCGTCATGTCTAAATCATTTGACAACGGAATGGTTTGTGCGTCTGAACAAGCAGTCATCATCGATAAAGAAATCTACGATGAGTTTGTTGAAGAATTCAAATCTTACCACACTTACTTTGTCAACAAAAAAGAAAAAGCCCTTCTTGAAGAGTTCTGCTTCGGCGTAAAAGCGAACAGCAAGAACTGTGCGGGTGCGAAATTGAATGCGGACATCGTTGGGAAACCAGCAGCATGGATCGCTGAACAAGCTGGCTTCTCAGTCCCAGAAGGAACCAATATCCTTGCGGCAGAATGTAAAGAAGTTGGTGAAAAAGAACCGTTGACTCGTGAAAAATTGTCACCAGTCATCGCTGTCTTGAAATCTGAAAGCCGTGAAGACGGAATTAACAAAGCTCGCCAAATGGTTGAATTCAACGGTCTTGGTCACTCAGCAGCCATCCATACTGCTGATGAAGAATTGACCAAAGAATTTGGTAAAGCAGTCAAAGCTATTCGTGTTATCTGCAACTCTCCTTCGACTTTCGGTGGTATCGGGGATGTTTACAATGCCTTCTTGCCATCATTGACACTTGGATGTGGTTCTTACGGACGCAACTCTGTTGGGGACAACGTTAGTGCCATCAACCTCTTGAATATCAAAAAAGTCGGACGCCGGAGAAATAACATGCAATGGATGAAACTTCCTTCAAAAACATACTTTGAACGTGATTCAATTGAATACCTACAAAAATGTCGTGACGTTGAACGTGTCATGATCGTTACAGACCACGCTATGGTAGAGCTTGGTTTCCTTGATCGTATCATCGAACAGCTTGATCTTCGTCGTAACAAGGTGGTTTACCAAATCTTTGCAGACGTAGAACCAGATCCAGATATCACAACTGTTGAACGTGGTACAGAGATCATGCGTGCCTTCAAACCAGATACGATCATTGCTCTTGGTGGTGGATCACCAATGGATGCGGCCAAAGTTATGTGGCTCTTCTACGAACAACCAGAAGTGGACTTCCGTGACTTGGTTCAAAAATTCATGGATATCCGTAAACGTGCCTTTAAGTTCCCATTGCTTGGTAAGAAGACTAAATTTATTGCGATCCCAACAACATCTGGTACAGGATCTGAAGTAACGCCATTTGCCGTTATCTCTGATAAAGCAAACAACCGTAAATACCCAATCGCAGACTACTCATTGACGCCAACAGTTGCCATCGTAGACCCTGCCTTGGTATTGACAGTTCCTGGATCTGTTGCAGCAGACACTGGTATGGACGTCTTGACGCACGCGACAGAAGCTTACGTATCACAAATGGCTAGCGACTTCACAGATGGTCTTGCTCTTCAAGCTATTAAACTTGTCTTTGAAAACTTGGAAAGCTCAGTGAAGAATGCGGACTTCCATTCACGCGAAAAGATGCACAATGCGTCAACGATCGCAGGTATGGCCTTCGCCAATGCCTTCCTCGGTATTTCTCACTCAATGGCCCACAAGATCGGTGCGCAATTCCACACCATCCACGGACGGACCAATGCGATCTTGCTTCCATACGTTATCCGCTACAACGGTACACGCCCAGCCAAGACAGCTACATGGCCTAAGTACAACTACTACCGTGCAGATGAAAAATACCAAGATATCGCTCGTATGCTAGGACTTCCATGCTCTACTCCAGAAGAAGCTGTTGAAGCTTACGCAAAAGCTGTATACGAACTCGGTGAACGCTGTGGTATCGAAATGAACTTCAAAGCACAAGGCATTGATGAAAAAGAATGGAAGAAACATTCTCGTGAATTGGCCTTCCTTGCTTACGAAGATCAATGTTCACCAGCTAACCCACGTCTTCCAATGGTAGACCATATGCAAGAAATCATCGAAGATGCATACTATGGTTACAAGGAACGTCCAGGACGTCGTAAATAAGACGCCAACGAACAACTGATGTTTATCAGCTATCCCTCGCTCGAAAGAGTGGGGGATTTTTGATAGGATTTTCAAATTTTATGCTGACTATGGAAATTGTAAAATCGACTTTATCTTGGCAATTTAGGGTTGGAATTCTCTTTCTTTCATAGAAAATTAGACTTTTTTCAAAAATCTGTGCTATTTTTATAGCATTGCGAGCTAATTTATGTTACCCTATAATGTGTGAATCTGCTTGTAGTTGAAGGGTTATGATAGCTTTTCAGTTATAGGAAACAGATAATAAGGAACCAAGAAAGGAGGCCATCTCATATGGAGTTAGAAGGTGAAGTGCAAGGAAGACAAGATCAGGCACAGAAAATTATTGACATGCCCCAACGAGATCAGGGAACTTCCACTTCAGAAAATCAGCCATCATCTGCTTCGGTGGTCTCCATGTATGGGCAGGAAAGGCCTGGTCAAGGTAGTGGGCATTCGTCCAGCATTTCTAGCCTCCATCAGCAACTGGCAGGAGCATCTGGAACCCAGACTATTCAATTGCGGGAGGAATTGGTGCTGGCAGTAGCACAGAATGCTTCAGCGCAGGCCACTGCCTTTGAGGCAGAGGTCAAGGATAAACTGGAAGAGGCCAAGGAGATGGTTTCCCATAAAGTCGCTGAGGTGTCTCAAATGGCCCACAGCATGGCCCAATTTTTAACAGACGCAGAAGTGGAGCAACTATTAGGAGAGTTCTCCATGGATACTTGTTGGGACCAAGCGGTAGAGGCGGAGAACCTCGCCCAAGCAAAGGCCTATTCCACTCGCTTATCAGACTTGGCAGGTCAGCTGGAGGCTGCATCAGCTCAATTGGTGGACTTGGACAAGGGACAAGCAACGGCCTTTGATTTTTCATAAGTAGGAGAAAAAGATGTTAGAGATCCTGGGAGAGGACAGAGAACGAATTGAGGAGCTCCATCGAGAGATTAAAAAGGAGCAAGAGCGGATTGCGATCAGAAGTTTGATTGCAACGCAAAAAGCCTTGATGATGTTGGAAGGGATGAGTTTGCAGGTAACCTTGGGCGGTCAATCCGAAAAGATGCGCTCTTTTGCTACAACGACCCTAGTTAGTGATTTGAAAGATGGATTTACAGGAGGAGCAGCGGACGCGGTAGAAACAGCACTGAAATCAGTGAAGAAGCCGATTTTATTGAGTCCGATTAAAGGAGGTATGTGATGTACCATTCAGGAAATAGTGAATTAGAACAACTAGA
Source organism: Streptococcus sp. HSISM1 (assembly GCF_000448565.1). Taxonomy (GTDB): domain Bacteria; phylum Bacillota; class Bacilli; order Lactobacillales; family Streptococcaceae; genus Streptococcus. The sequence goes on from NZ_CM002128.1 coordinate 1,865,769, forward strand.
AGATCGACATTACCGCTTCAACCAGAAACTGAGCGAGTTGGAGTGGGATTATGCGGATATGCGTATGGATGTCCGCCAACATACAGAAAATTTAGTGGACTGGCTAAGTGCTCTGCATTTTCAAGCGCCAAGTGCGGAGGCCCAAAGTGGCTTGGAGCGTTTATTTGCCTTGCAAGAAGAGTTTGAGGCAGAACTCAAGCGCTATGAAGAGCGTTTAGAAGAAGAGCGTGAGCGCGAACAGCAAGAGTACTATAAGCAGCGTCAACAATTAGAACAAGGTGATTGAAACATTCCTCTGGTAGAGATAAGAGGAATGTTTTTGTTTACTCAAAAAACTTTTTAAAATATGCTCATAAATTCTTGCAAGCGCTTACTTAGTATGTTATAATATTCACAAAGAAACGAAAATAAAATGGTTTTATCAAACCAACAAAAAAGGAGTCGCTTATGAAAGCTGCAACTTATGTATCTGCAGGCAATCTGCAACTGCTGGATCAACCAAAACCAGTGATCAAAAATCCAACGGATGCCATTGTGCGTGTCTTGAAGACAACCATCTGTGGGACAGACCTTCACATCCTAGGAGGAGATGTTCCGGCTTGTAAGGAAGGCACAATTTTAGGCCACGAAGGAATCGGGATCGTCGAAGAAGTCGGCGATGCAGTGAATAACTTCAAGGTGGGCGACAAGGTTATCATCTCTTGTGTCACAGCTTGTAATACTTGCTACTACTGTAAACGTAGTCTGCCTTCTCACTGTGAAGATGGTGGTTGGATTTTGGGTCACTTGATCAACGGAACTCAAGCAGAGTATGTCCACATTCCACATGCGGATGGTAGTCTTTATCATGCGCCTGAAACTGTGGATGACGAAGCCTTGGTCATGCTCTCAGATATTCTCCCAACCTCTTATGAAATTGGGGTGCTTCCATCTCATGTAAAACCAGGCGATAATGTCTGTATCGTTGGAGCTGGTCCAATCGGCCTTGCGGCTCTCTTGACCGTTCAGTTCTTCTCACCTGCTACGATTATCATGGTGGACTTGTCTGAATCTCGTCTTGAAGCAGCCAAGAAATTTGGGGCAACTCACACCATCTGCTCAAGTGATATCGCTGAAATCAAGGCCTTTATCAATGAAGTGACTGAAGGTCGTGGTGTCGATATCTCCATGGAATGTGTGGGCTATCCTGCTACTTTTGATGTCTGCCAAAACGTTATCTCTGTCGGTGGTCACATCGCCAATGTCGGTGTCCACGGAAAACCAGTTAGCTTCAATTTGGACGAATTGTGGATCAAGAACATTACCCTCAACACTGGTCTTGTCAATGCCAATACCACTGAAATGTTGCTCAATGTCTTGAAATCAGGCAAGATCGATGCGACCAAGCTTATCACCCATCACTTCAAACTCTCAGAAGTTGAAAAAGCCTATGATGTCTTTAAACATGCGGGTGAAAACCATGCACTCAAGGTGATTATCGAAAACGATATCAGTGAATGAAGTGGCAACTAATATTTGTTCATAGTTTTTTTAGACGGACCAGAGATATTCTGGTCCTATTTTCAATCCAAAATAGCAGATGATTCCTTGCAAAATAAATTCATTATCTTATAATAGAAGTGCAGAAAACGATTACATAAAGAGAAAGGTGTGATCTTATGAAACGGTTTTGTTATCATCGTGAATTCTGGATGGACTTCCATTTCTGGATCTTGGTCTTGCTTTTAGCGGCTGTAGCTTTGACGATGCGGGCTCCGCTTTCGGTAGTTAGCCTAGCTTATCTTGCTTTTGTTGGGATTTTGATCCTTCTTCAGGTCTTTCAACCACCTGTATCGCCACGTCAGTATCCAGAAGGTAGCTACCATTTCAATTGGACCTTCTATCGCGATACCCGACTGTATATCGATCTCTTTTTACTAGCAGGTCTCTTGGCAGGACCAATTGCTTCATCGGATATGGTCTATTGGATCTTGCTTGGAGCCGTCGTCGGCTCTATCGGCTTTGTATTTGTCGTAAAGGAAAAAGCAACTCAAAAGATGGCCTAGGTAGATGATATGGTTTCAGTATTATAGAGTAAAAATACTTCTTTAGAATAATCAAAAAACCAAGAAGGATGAGATAAAACTCATCCTTCTTGGTTTTTTAAATAGGGAGACCATATTAAGATTTTCGAGAACGTTGACTAGAAAGCTTTTTGTTTTCCCAGTAGCTATTAAAGACAATTTCCTTTTGTTCTCGGCTTTTATTAAGGAAATGAGCATAGATCAAATCGACCACAATGAGGAGTGGTAAAATCGCAGAGATTCGATCGATATAGGTACTACTAGGAAGGGGTGCGGCCGGTAACACTTCTGTGAATCCTTGGTGGATAGCAGCAGGATTAGCGGTCACAAGAACCGTCTTAGCCCCTTTTTCTTTGGCATCCAAAAGACTGTCTGTAATGGAATTTGTGCTTCCTGATAATGAGAAACCGATGACTAAACAAGAGGAATCGAGAATACTGGTCGTCCATGTAAACCCATCTTGATCGGTTAGGGCTTCACAAACGACCCCCAGGCGCATAAAGCGCAATTTCATTTCTCGAGCGACTAAACCGGAACTACCAATCCCGAAGAAATAGACTCGGTCCGCTTGATCAATTAGTTCAGCTACCTGATCTAATTGGGAATCTTTTACCAGACTTTCAGTGACGTTACTGATATGGTGGTAGCGTTGCAAGACACTGAGAGTGAGTTCGTCATGCTCTTGCACCTGTTTTTGATTTTTGGTTTCTTCGTTAAAGTGATAGACAAATTCCCGATAGCCAGTGAAGCCACATTTTTGAGAGAAACGCGTTAAAGCTGCCTTTGAGACATGGAGTAACTCCGTTACGCGAGAAGAGGACAGGGAGTGCTGTCGTGCTTCGGATGATAAAAAATATTGGGCAATGTCGCGTTCCATATCCGTTAACTCAGCTTCATGGCTGGCGATAATAGTGCGTAAATCTTGATCTTGTTTCACAGCAATCCTCCTTTCTCACGAGATGAAATAACAGGATGCTCCTATAATATATTACACATTATAACATGGGTAACCGCTTTATTCAAGTAAAAGCAAGTAAGAAATACTGAAACTAGGAACAGGATAGGAGAAAAGAAGAGAACGCTACCAATCTTGGCAGTTGGGGCTTGTTGGTTGTCCACAATTTTCTGAAAATTCCCGGTTGGGCCTGAACAAACGATATGAATTGTGGTATAATTTAAGATAATTGTACTGTTGTTGGAAGAACAATAGTTGAATAAGGAGGTGTGACGATGTCGAATGCAACACTCGAGATGATGCAAGAGATCGAGCAAGCCGCTCAGGGCGTGATCGTAGGCTATGAAGCTCAAGTTGAACAAATCCGAACGGATTCACGCGATCGCCTTGCAACAGTGGCACAGCATTACGATGAGGAAACCAAGCAATTGGTCACAGAGGCAGAAAAAAACGCCCAGGAAAGACTCGTCCGTTTAACGAAAGATCTGGAAGAAACGGTTGCGCGCAATGATGCCAAGGTACAACAGGCGATGACCGATAAGCGAGCTGGGTTAGTTGAAGCCATTGTAGAAAAGGTGGTAGCAAGCTATGGCCGTTAGTCAGATGCAAAAACTGTCCCTCATCTTGCCCAAAGATGACTTGGACAGTCTCCTACTAGCGCTACAGTCTGAGGCGAAAATCCAGATTTATGACCTCAGTGAGCATGAAGAATGGCAGGCTGCCTTTGAGGCAAATACCTTGTCTCAACCCTTGACAGAGGACAATCGTCAAGCCTTGGTAGAGCTGCAAAAACGTCAAGAACAAGTTGAAAAAATGATTCAGACTCTGGAGCCTTATATGCCTGAGAAGAAGGCTCTGCAAGCTCTGAAGGAAGAACCCTTAAGTTTGTCTTTTGATGACTTGCAGGCTCACGGGATGATTCGAGACGAGGATCTCCTATTGACCAAGTTGAAACGCCAATTGCGCGTGTTAGACAAGGCTCGTCAGAAGATTGCGGATGCAAAGGGAGAGATAGAGCGCTTAGAAAAATGGCGACCGTTAGAGGTGACGCCAGCTGCCCTCGCTACTTTTCACTATGTGCATGGCTTGATCGGGACGATCCCAAATAGCGATACAGACGCTGTTCGTTCTTCCTTAAAAGCTCATCCTGAGCTGGAGTTAGAAGAAGTCTTTACGTCTGAAACCGAACACGGCTATGTCATCTTGTATCGTTCGGGAGATCGTGTGGCTGTTCAGGAGCTTCTAGAAGAACATGGGTTCAAAGAATTGGACTATGAAGAAGAGCAGGTCCCGGCCGTCTACTTGGATCGCCTAGAAGGGGAAATCAAAGAGCAAGAAGCTGTAGTTGCAGCAACCCTAGCCGAGTTGCAAAACTCCCAGAAGGAGTTGGACCAGCTCAAGTACCAGATGGATTACTTGCTGAGTTCGGGAGCTCGTGAGGAAGCCAAGGCGCTTCTTGCCAGCACGCAAAGCTTGGTAGCTCTAGAGGGTTGGATTGAAACCTCCCAAGTGGCCTCATTACGAGACTTCTTGCAAGAAGGTTTTGGTTCTCGGGTCTTACTAGAGACGCGCGATGTGACGGAAAAAGATTGGGATGACGTTCCGATCCAGTTGCGAAATAATGCCTTGGTAGAGCCCTTTGAATTAGTCACAGAGATGTACGCCCTGCCTAAGTATTACGAGAAAGATCCGACACCGATCGTTTCTCTCTTCTACTTTGTTTTCTTTGGCATGATGGTCGCAGATATCGGTTATGGACTGTTGCTAACGGTAGCGACAGGCTTTGCTCTCAAGGCCTTTAAGCTCAAGCCTAGTACAGCGAAGAACCTTCGTTTCTTCAGTCTCCTCGGAATTTCAGTTGCCCTTTGGGGTGTGGTCTATGGCTCTTTCTTTGGATTTGAGATGCCTTTCGCCCTGATCAGTACGACCAGCAACGCCATGACCATCCTGATCCTCTCAGTGGTCTTTGGCTTTGTCACTGTCTTAGTGGGCCTCTTCCTAGGGGGGATGAAAAATATTCGCCTCAAAGACTACACCGAAGCCTATAATGCTGGCTTTGCTTGGGTCTTGATCCTACTTGGTTTAATGCTTCTAGCAGTAGGCAATATCTTGCCAGGGATGAGCCTTCTAGTTCCGATCGGCAAGTGGCTGGCTATTTTGAATGCCATTGGGATCTTGATTGTTTCCATTGTCAGTGCCAAGAAGCTATCCGGTCTAGCGTCTGGTCTCTTTAACCTCTACAATGTTAGTGGCTATGTCGGAGACTTGGTCAGCTTTACCCGTTTGATGGCCTTGGGCTTGTCTGGAGCTAGTATCGGTTCGGCCTTTAACCTCATTGTCAATCTCTTTCCACCGCTTGGACGGTTTACGGTAGGGCTTCTGCTCTTTATCGTCCTACATGCCATTAATATGTTCCTGTCCTTCTTGTCAGGATATGTGCATGGAGCCCGTTTGATCTTTGTGGAGTTCTTCGGTAAGTTCTACGAAGGAGGAGGCAAGCCATTTCGTCCTCTCAAACCTTCTGAACGCTATATTAAAACAAAAAATAAGTATTATCTTTAATAAATAGGAGTATATTCATGGAATCTTTAGCATCATATTTTTCAGCCCATGGGGGCGCCTTCTTTGCAGCATTTGGTGTGGCGATCGCCGTTGCACTTAGTGGAATGGGATCTGCCCTTGGGGTTGGTAAAACGGGTCAAGCAGCAGCAGCGCTCTTGAAAGAACAACCTGAAAAATTTGCCCAAGCCTTGATTTTGCAGTTGTTGCCAGGTACACAAGGTTTGTACGGTTTCGTTATCGGGATCTTGATCTGGTTGCAAATTAAGCCAGATATGCCACTTGAAACAGGGGTTGCTTACTTCTTTACAGCTCTTCCCGTTGCGATCGTTGGTTATTTCTCAGCCAAACACCAAGGAAATGTTGCAACAGCAGGGATGCAAATCTTGGCCAAACGCCCTGAAGACATGATGAAAGGGGTTATCCTTGCGGCCATGGTTGAAACCTACGCCATCTTGGCCTTCGTTGTGTCCTTCCTATTGACCCTACGCGTCGGCTAAGAGCTAGCTTTGATGGATTCGCCTTTCGAGGCGAAAAACACAAGACGCATGCAATAGGAGAAAAAACGATATGGATGAACAAACCCAATTAAAGGATTCGATCTTGGCACAAGCCCACGAAAAAGGGCGTAAACTCATAGAAGAGGCCAAGGAAACCATCCTAAAAGAAGAGACTGCGCAAGAAGAGCGTTTGATCCAAGATAAACTCAATCAACGCTCCGAGCAGCTCAAGCGGATTCAACGTCAATTGCAACGTGAAACCCAACAAATCGAAAATAAAAAACGCCAATCAACCCTTGTCACCAAGCAACGAGTCTTAAAGGATCTCTTTGCAGATGCTTATGAAGCGATGGTGGCTTGGCCCCTTGAAAAGGAAATGCAGTTTGTAGATGCGGTCTTAGAGCGCTATCAGGGACAAGTTGTGACCCTGACCTTTGGGGCAGTGAGCGCTGCTAAATTTGATTCAGCAGCTCTTGAGAGATTGAAGCAGACGCATCAGAATGTGACAGTTGCAGATGCAACGATCCCAGCTCAAGCAGGCTTTGTCCTGTCGGTTGAGAAGATTGATGACAACTATCTCTACCGTGATTTGGTGGATTCCATTTGGGAGCAAGAAAGCTATCAGATGGCAGCCAGCATTTTCACAGATGAAGAGAACTAGGAGGTTGCAATGAGCGAACGGACCTATTCTCAAGTCAATACAGGAATCAGTGTACGTGAGGCTAGTTTTGTCAGTCCCAGTCAGTTCGAGCAGTTGCTTGCAAGTCCCTCCAGCGAGAGTCGAGAAGTCTTGCTACAAGGGACACCTTATGCTTTAGACAGCAAGGAGATCAAGGATTTATCAGCCCTTGAAGCCCGCCTGATGGCAGCCTTGTTGGCAGAATACCAATGGGCTTTCGAAGTGGCCCCTGAGTCAGACTTGGTTAGCCTTTTTACCTTGAAATACACCTATCATAATCTCAAGGTTTATCTAAAACACAAGGCGACAGAGCTCAAGTTAGGGCACTTATTGATCCCTATCGGCCCTTATTCTCTCGATGTGCTCGAGCATTTGGTGGCGACCTTTTCTGCGGAGCATTGTCCGGCCTTTATGGCGGAAGAAGTGGCTGCAACCTGGCAAGAATTCCAAGACTATCAGGACTTGCGGGTTCTCGAAATCGGGATGGATTTAGCTTATTTTAAACACCTGAGATACTTAGGGGACAGTCTAGATCATCCAATTCTGAAGCAGTTGGTGGACGTGACCATTGACTTTTACAATGCGATTACGGTCAAGCGGGCCTTGGATCAGCAAAAACCGCATAGCTTTATGCACCAATTACTTTCAGATGAAGGGAGCCTCAGTGCCCATCAGGTGATCGACCTGTTAGAATCCGGTCAGTGGTTGACCTGGTTTTATCAAGTCAATCCGCTGGAGTACGATCTCGCCTTAGAGACTTATGAAGAAAAGATGCGCACCGGTCAACTAAAGACCGTAGAGTTGGAGTATTTAGAAAGTTTGGTGAAATTCAGTCTTCTAGATGCTGGCCGTTTTGAAGTCGATGGACCACTCCCTCTTGTTCGTTATCTTTACGGAAAAGAGTTAGAGGTGACCAACCTTCGTTTGGTCCTCTCTGGTTTGGACAATGGTTTTCCGCTAGCAGAAATCAAAGAAAGGATGAGACCGATTTATGGACAAACAGACCTATAAGATCGCCGTTGTGGGCAATCGGGACGCCATCCTTCCTTTTCGCCTGATTGGCTTTCAAACCTATCCGGTCACAGAGCCACAAGAAGCGATCAATACCTTGCGAAAACTCAGTCGGGAAAACTTCGGGATTATTTACCTGACAGAGGATATTGCTCAGGCCATTCCAGATACAGTAGCTTTTTACGACCAGCAGCTGACACCGGCTCTGATCCTTATCCCGACCCATAGAGGGACTACAGGACTGGGCCAACAGCGGATTCGTGATAATGTCGAAAAAGCAGTAGGACAGGATATTTTATGAGAACAAATGAATTTGGTCAAGCGATTGGCGATGCACTGCCGGATTTTACACCGGGGCGTCTGCCAGCTATTGAGCGGATCGAAGGTCGCTATACCGTGATCGAGCGCCTCTCAAAAGAAAAACATGGAGCAGATCTTTATCAGGTCTACGGGCCGGACTCTCCAGCAGCTATGTGGACTTTTCTGTTCAAAGGCCCTGCCCGCAATGAGGAGGAGTGGGACCACTTATTAGATGATCTCATGACAGCCCAAGGTCGCTTTTACTATGCGATTGTAGACAAAGATTCAGGCAAGGCTTTGGGGACTTTCTCTCTCATGCGGATCGATCAAGCCAACCGGGTGATCGAAGTCGGAGCAGTGACCTACTCGCCAGCGCTCCAAAAGACACGCATGGCTACGGAAGCCCAGTATCTGTTAGCGCGCTACGTGTTTGAAGATTTAGGCTAACGCCGCTATGAGTGGAAATGCGATGCCTTAAACCAAGCATCTCGCAAAGCAGCTGAGCGCTTAGGGTTCACCTATGAAGGCTGTTTCCGTCAGGCTGTTGTTTATAAAGGTCGGACCCGTGATACAGACTGGTTGTCCATCATTGACCAAAAATGGCCAGAAATCAAACATCGACTAGAAGCTTGGTTGGGTCCAAGCAATTTCGATGCCAATGGCCAACAAAAGCAATCTCTAAGAGAGATAGCAAAAAAGTAAAACAAAGAAACAAAGGATTCCCAGGAGGAATACATGACTCAAGGAAAAATTATCAAAGTTTCCGGTCCCTTGGTGGTTGCATCAGGGATGCAGGAGGCCAATATCCAAGACATTTGCCGGGTCGGCGATCTTGGTTTGATTGGCGAAATTATTGAGATGCGGCGGGACGAAGCCTCTATCCAAGTATATGAAGAAACGTCTGGAGTTGGTCCAGGAGAACCAGTGGTAACAACCGGAGCTCCCCTTTCTGTTGAATTGGGACCAGGCTTGATCTCTCAGATGTTTGACGGGATCCAACGCCCCTTGGAACGCTTCCAAGAAGTTACTGCCAGTGACTTTTTGGTTCGTGGGGTGCAAGTTCCAAATCTAGATCGGGACACCAAATGGGCCTTTGAACCAAGCGTGACTGAAGGGACAGAAGTGGTTGCAGGAGACATCGTCGGTACCGTTCAAGAGACCAATATGGTGGAGCACCGCATCATGGTGCCCTTTGGTGTGAGTGGACGTGTGACCAAGATCGCAGCAGGTTCTTACACAGTAAAAGAGCCGGTTTATGAGATCGAGCAGGCAGATGGTAGCCTCTTTACTGGTACTTTGATGCAAAAATGGCCGGTTCGTCGAGGCCGTCCCTTTGCACAAAAACTGATTCCAGTAGAGCCTTTGGTCACCGGTCAACGGGTCATCGATACCTTCTTCCCAGTGACTAAGGGTGGAGCTGCAGCTGTTCCTGGTCCTTTCGGAGCTGGAAAAACAGTTGTGCAACACCAGGTGGCCAAGTTTGCCAATGTAGACATCGTAATTTACGTTGGTTGTGGGGAACGTGGAAATGAAATGACGGACGTTCTGAATGAATTTCCAGAATTGATCGATCCAACGACTGGTCAATCCATCATGCAACGGACCGTTCTGATCGCCAACACTTCGAACATGCCAGTAGCGGCGCGTGAAGCTTCCATCTACACAGGGATTACCATCGCCGAATACTTCCGTGATATGGGCTATTCCGTTGCCATCATGGCGGACTCTACTTCTCGTTGGGCAGAAGCTCTCCGTGAAATGTCTGGTCGTCTAGAAGAAATGCCAGGGGATGAAGGCTACCCAGCCTATCTTGGTAGCCGGATCGCCGAATACTATGAACGGGCCGGTCGGGTTAAGACGCTCGGAACCACTGCGCGTGAAGGTTCGATTACCGCCATCGGTGCCGTCTCTCCTCCGGGTGGAGATATTTCAGAGCCCGTCACGCAAAATACCTTGCGGATTGTCAAGGTCTTCTGGGGACTAGATGCTCAATTGGCCCAACGTCGTCACTTCCCAGCCATCAACTGGTTGAGTTCTTATTCGCTTTACCAAGATGAAGTCGGTCGCTATATCGATCTACATGAACAAATCAGCTGGTCTGAAAAAGTGACCCGCGCTATGAATTTGCTTCAAAAGGAAAGTGAATTGCAAGAAATCGTCCGCTTGGTTGGTCTAGATTCCTTGTCTGAAAAAGACCGCTTGACCATGAATGCGGCCAAGATGATCCGTGAAGACTACCTGCAACAAAATGCCTTTGATGAGGTCGATACCTATACCTCTTTCAGCAAGCAGGTGGCCTTGTTGACCAACATTTTGACCTTTGACCAAGAAAGTCAAAAAGCACTAGAATTAGGAGCTTACTTCACAGAAATCATGGAAGGAACCGTGGCTCTTCGGGACCGCATTGCCCGGAGCAAGTTCATCCATGAGGATCAGTTGGCAACCATTCAAGCCCTGAAAGAAGAAATCGTAGAAACCCTACACCAAATCGTCGCAAAAGGAGGAGTAGACAATGAGCGTGATTAAAGAATACCGTACTGTCAGCGAAGTTGTTGGCCCCTTGATGATTGTCGATCAGGTCGAAGGGGTTCACTACAATGAACTGGTAGAAATCAAGCTTCATGATGGAACGACCCGTCAGGGACAAGTCCTCGAAGTCCAAGAAGATAAGGCCATGGTCCAGCTCTTTGAAGGATCTAGCGGGATCAATTTGGAAAAAGCCAAAGTCCGCTTTACCGGACGTCCCCTAGAACTTCCTGTGTCTGAAGACATGGTCGGACGCATCTTTAACGGGATGGGAAAACCCATCGATGGCGGTCCAGAGATTATCCCAGAGAAATACTTGGACATTGATGGACAAGCCATCAACCCTGTTTCACGGGACTATCCAGATGAATTTATCCAGACAGGGATCTCAGCCATTGACCATTTGAATACCTTGGTTCGGGGCCAAAAGCTCCCAGTATTCTCAGGTTCTGGTCTTCCTCACAAGGAGTTGGCGGCTCAAATCGCCCGTCAAGCGACGGTTCTTAATTCTGAAGAAAACTTCGCCGTGGTCTTTGCGGCTATGGGAATTACCTTTGAAGAAGCCGAGTTCTTTATGAACGACCTTCGGGAGACAGGTGCGATTGACCGCTCTGTCCTCTTTATCAACCTAGCCAACGACCCAGCTATTGAGCGGATTGCGACTCCTCGGATCGCCTTGACAGCCGCCGAATATTTGGCCTATGAAAAAGACATGCACGTCTTGGTCATCATGACCGACATGACCAACTACTGTGAAGCCCTTCGGGAAGTCTCCGCTGCCCGCCGGGAAGTTCCAGGTCGTCGGGGCTATCCAGGTTACCTTTATACCAACCTCTCAACCCTCTACGAACGTGCAGGACGCTTGGTTGGAAAGAAAGGATCTGTGACCCAAATTCCGATCCTCTCCATGCCGGAAGATGATATCACCCACCCCATCCCTGACTTGACAGGCTACATCACCGAAGGTCAGATTATTCTGTCCCGCGATCTCTACAATAGTGGTTACCGCCCACCGATCAATGTTCTTCCATCCCTTTCTCGTTTGAAGGACAAGGGTTCTGGTGAAGGCAAGACTCGGGAAGACCATGCGGCGACCATGAACCAGCTCTTTGCGGCCTATGCCCAAGGAAAACAAGCCAAAGAATTGGCTGTAGTGCTTGGGGAGTCTGCCTTGTCAGATACCGACAAGCTCTATGTTAAATTTACGGACCGCTTTGAGCAGGAATACATCAACCAAGGTTTCACTACCAATCGGACGATTGAGGAAAGTTTGGATCTCGGTTGGGAACTCTTATCCATCCTTCCACGAACAGAGCTTAAACGGATCAAGGATGAGATGATTGACAAGTATCTGCCAAACAAAGAGGATTAGCCTATGGCACGATTAAATGTAAAACCAACTCGGATGGAGCTTAATATTCTCAAAGAGCGCCTCAAGACAGCAACCCGAGGGCACAAGTTGCTCAAGGATAAGCGGGATGAACTTATGCGCCGTTTTATTGAAGCTGTGCGTGAGAATAATCGTCTGCGCCAAAAGGTGGAGGCAGCGCTTGTGGGCAATATGCAAGATTTCGTGATGGCTAAGTCCTTAGAGAGTGACCTCATGGTGGAAGAAATCTTCGCCGTTCCCACTCGAGAAGTGATGCTCCATATCGAAGAAGAAAATGTCATGAGTGTGCGCGTGCCCAAGCTCCATGCCCGTATCGATAATCCATACGGAGATGATGAAGGGGACGTGGTTTATAGCTACTTAGCCTCCAACAGTCAAATGGATAGAACCATCCAAGAAATGGGGGATCTACTCCCAGATTTGCTCAAGTTAGCGGAAATCGAAAAAAGCTGCCAACTCATGGCAGATGAAATCGAGAAAACCCGCCGTCGAGTGAACGGACTCGAGTATGCGACCATCCCAGACCTCAAAGAGACTATCTATTATATCGAAATGAAACTCGAAGAAGCCGAGCGCGCCAACCTCGTCAGAATCATGAAGGTAAAATAAGATACATCAAGATACAAAGCCGTTAAGCAACTCAAAGGAAAATAGGGAGCAGGACAGAAGCACTGTTGTATAGAATGCTTCGTTGTCCTGCCCCCACAAGGCTGATTAGGATTTTTCCGAGCTCTTAAAGCGAGAGAAAAATCCAATCAGCTACTGTGCCTTTGAAGTTAGTACTATTACAGTTTGCGTTTTTCACCCAGCCTTAATGACTTAAAAAAGATAAGAACCTCATTGAGGAACGGCTCCTTGATGAGGTTTTTTTCACCCTGGAACTCTTCTTCCGCCACCCTTTTTTTATGTTACTAGTTTGTAACAATGTGACAAGAAAGACGAAATGTTACAAGAAAAATACAGTTTTGTTAAATAGCCAAAAAGGCCTTTTATTATTTATAAATTGTGATAAGATAGTATAGTAGTTCATTTGTTCAAGAAAATCTTGAGCAAAAAAACAAAGAAAAAAGAGGATAAAAGATGAAATTAAAAGTTAATACGAAAGCCTTGATCGCTTCAACAGTAGCTCTTGCAGTGATTCCATTTACAAAAGCCACTGCAGAAACACTTGAAGATTGGGTAGCTCGCTCAGTAGATGAAATCAAACATGATATCCAACAAAGCGGTGAAAACCAACAAACTTATACCATCAAATATGGTGATACATTGAGTTCGATCGCAGAAGCGCTTGGAATCGATGTTCATGTGTTGGCAAACTTGAACAACATCAGCAACATGGATTTGATCTACCCAGGTACTGTTTTGAAAACAACAGTAAATGATCAAAAAGAAGTAACTTCAGTTGAAATCCAAACTCCTCAAGCAGGTGCGACAGATGCAACCGTTGCAAGTGCTGACTTGACAACAAACCAAGTGACAGTTGATGACCAAACAGTCGCTGTCAACGATTTGTCAAAACCAGTTAACGAAGATAACAAAGCTGTTCCAGTTGCTCCAGCAGCGGAAACTCAAGAAGCTCCTGTAGTTGAAGTACCAGTAGCAGAAACACCAGCACAACCAGCTGTTCCAGAAACACCAAGCTACGGTGCTCCAGCTACCAATGTTGCAACTCAAAACCCAGAAACAGCCCCAGCTTCTGCTCCTGAAGCTCCAGCAACTCAACCAGAAGCTCCTGCTGAAACACCAGCTCCTGCAGACGAAGCTCCGGCAGCAGAAACTGTCGCAGCACCAGAAGTGCAACCAGTAGCAGAAACCTCAACGAGCGGAAATACGATTCCAAATGATCCACACCTTCAACCTCAAGCGGAAGCTTTCCGTCAAGAAATCGCTGCAAAATTTGGTATCACAAACATTGGTGGTTACCGTGAAGGGGATCCAGACGATCATGGTAAAGGACTTGCAGTGGACGTAATGGTACCAACCAGTTCACAACTCGGGGATCAAGTTGCCCAATATGCTATTGACAACATGGACCGTGCAGGTATCTCATATGTTATCTGGAAACAACAATTCTACATGCCAGTAGACAACATTTACGGACCAGCTAACACTTGGAACCAAATGCCTGACCGTGGTGGAGATACAGCAAACCACTATGACCACGTGCATATCTCATTTAACGGATAATAAAACATTGAACTAGGCCTAGAGCCTAGTTCTTTTTTGTGTGCACAAAAAAAGCCGGAAGACGAATCTTCCAGCCGGACAATGGTTATAAAATATGATCGACTTTTTCCACCTGATAAAGGGCAATCGCCATGATAATGGTTAAGACCAGTAGCATGAGGATAGCTGGTGTCCAAGAGTGGAAGAGAGATTTGCTGTAGCCGAAGAGAATGGGACCAAAGGCTGCAAAGACGTAGCCTCCGGTTTGGGCAAGTCCAGAAAGTTGAGCTGTTTTTTCAGGTGTGCTGGATTTCATAGAGAAAGCGACCATGAGGTAAGGGAAGAGCGAACTAACGGAACTTCCAATTAGGGCATTTAATACCAACCAGTAGAAGAAGTTGCTGGTCGGGATTAAGAGCATGGCTACCCCCAGAATCCCTGCTCCGACAACAATGGCAAGCATCAAGCGTCGATTGCGATCGGATAACCGTGTCGTTAAACTTGGGATCGTCAAGGAGAATGGGAGACTGATCAGGGTAAACACGGAGGCCAGTAGTCCAGATTCAACCTTTGAAAGGCCAGCTTGAACAGCCATGGTCGGAAGCCAAGTCATACTTGTATAGAAAAGTAGTGACTGCAAGCCTCCGAAAATCATGATAGCCCAGACATATTTATTGGTATACCACTTGCTACTAGATTCCGTAGTAGCAGCCTTTTTGAGTCGGTGGTTGTAGCGAAGGTTAGGAATCCAGATAACCAAAGCAAGAGCACACAAGGCTGTCAAGATGTTGACCAAACCTTGCCAAGAAGTGGCTTTGGTGATCGGAACAGCGACAGAAGAGGCGATCGCTGTGGACATCCCCATAGAAGTGATGTACAAAGTGGTCAGAATGCCTAGTTGGCGGGGTCTGTTCGCCTGAATGAGGCTTGGAAGGAGCACATTGAGAAAGGCGATGCCAGCTCCAATCAAGATGGTTCCCAGATAGAGGAAGGGGAGGTTGATAATCCGAATAGCAGATCCGATCGTAATCGCGATCAAAACTAGGAAAAAGAGGCGCTCAATCCCCAACTTTTTAGCAAATTGAATCGCAAAAGGTGAGAAAATGGCAAAGGTGAGAAGTGGTAAGCTAGTCAATAGTCCCAGAGAGCTCACATCTACCCCCAAACCAGCAGCGATGTCAGACAAGACCGTCGGAAGCGTAGTAAATGGTGTTCGTAAAATAATCCCAAGCATAATGATGCCCGGGATGAATAGCATAGAATGTGTTTTTTTCATAAATCCTCCTCAGACAAAAATTCTCTTCATTATAACATAGATTGAGCACAAATTGGAGTAATAATACAAATGAAGGAGAAAGACCGTAGTTCTCACTGTCGTTCGAACTGCGTCAACGTACCTAAGCTCACTTACGTTCGCTAAGGTACGTAGAAAAAGCCACCGGTTTTGGTGGCTCTTATAGGGAGATTATTATGAAAAAGTTTAGGATTTTCTATCAAACAAAGTTAGGAGGTCTTCATTTGATGGTTTTATTATAAGGCGGTTTGCTTAAAGAAATCTTAAGAAAAGGCGCTGATTGAAAGAATCGGTCTGAAGTCTGAGACGTCTTTATTCGCTGAAGAAATCAATGCCGGTTTTGTTGAGTTCATTGACTCGCAACATGAATTTTGTTTTGATTTGAACAAGCGGGCTTCCGAAATTTTCGAGTGCAATCAAACCTTCCAAGGCTTTTAGGACCTGCTTGGCACGGTAAACCCCTTCCTTGTCATTTAAGCCAAGGAGGGCATAGACCTGCATAAATTCTAACTGCATGGAAATACTGGTGTTTAAAATCGGTTTGCGCTTGCGAAGCTGGTTAATCGATTGAAGAAAATTCAGAGCTTCTAAGTAGAGTTCTTTTTAATAAGATAGTTAGCTAGATTTAACAGTAAAGAGGCCAATGCATTGGCAGAGTAGGCAGAATAACTGCTTTCAAAAAGTTCCAAGGATTCCTTTCGAATCTTAGCGACGACTTCATAGGGCAAGACAGACAAAAGAGCAATGGTAAAGTCTTGCTCAATTTCATTTTGATAGGCAAAAGGCACTTCTTGAGCGATTCGTTGAATCGACACAGGTGCGTCTTCCAGATGGATTTCTTTTCCCATCGCGTTATTGACATTGATTTCAAGCGAGCGCAAATAGAGTTGCCAGAGCTCTTTATTCTCCTCGGCAACAGGCGATTTTTCGTGCTTCAAGCGCTCAATGATGGAAAGAAAATCCATATTTTCTTGATTGATGTGTTTCATCAAAATGGGGCTAAAATTTTGAATGGTTAAGCCAGGATAATGGGACAAAAAGGTGTCCCAATCCACCCCCATAGACAGCAAGAGGCGAGAGAAGGTCTCAATGGTTACACCTTTTTGAGAACGCTCAAATTGGCTGAGGAACTGAGGAGAGACAATATCTGCAGCGACTTCTTTTAGAGAAAGACCGCGTGCTTCACGAATCTTACGAAATGTTGGACCAAATGGCGAAGATGAGGACATAGGGGGGCTTCCTTTCAATTAGCATACCATTAGTATACCTCAAAAAGGGATGGAATTAAACTCAGAGTTTAATTTTTGACAAAAAAACTAGAAATTCTTCGATTTTTAAGAAAAATGAAACTATAGTTTACATGGCCCTTTTTAAGGGAGGGATTTTTGATAAAATAAGGTCAATTCTAGAAGATACGCTTATAACAAAAGGAGATTTACAATGACGACACAAGAAATTTTACAGCTATTAGATGAAAAGCGCGTGCTAACAGCCCCTGCAGCAGTTGCTTGGGATGAAGTTCAGCGCCAACAAAACCGATTAAATAAAGCAGCGAAGAGACTCAATGGGCCAATCACGGTCACACTGGCCCTCAATCTTCTTTTTGCCTTTACGATTTTTCTCTTAGAACAAAGTCACCTGATGCACGGTTTTCTACTGATGCTCGGATTGATGGGTGGGTTGATTGCGATCAAATATTTTGTATTTGTAGCCCCAGCCAAGCAGGCTCTTGCCAATGCCCGGGATCTTTATAACCAGGAAATCAGCCAACCAGCCTACCAACAAGGGATGCAAGGTTTCCCACAAAAATTTTACAATTACCACGACCTCTTCCGACTATATAACTTAATCGCAGAAGGCCGTGCCTCTACTTTGCCAGAAGCCTACAATCTGCTTGAAATGCAACAATTCCATGAAACGCAAGTCAATCTGCAAGAGGAAGCCAATGCCCTACAAGCCGATATTGCACGTAGCTCAAGGGTCAGCGCCGTTGCTAATGTAGTCACTGCTTACAATACTTATCGCATCCACAAAGATATGTAATGTCAAAAAGATAAAAGATGAAAAAACCTCCCGAGAGTCATGATCGAAAATCAGAGCTCTCGTGGAGGTTATTTTGTTCTCCTGTAAAAAGTAGTTCCGCACGGCATCCATGTACTTAAGTTCACTGGTGCTTGTAAAGAGAATAAGGACCGTAGTTCTCACTGTCGTTCGAACTGCATCAACGTACCTAAGCTCGCTGATGCTCGTAAAGAGAATAAGGACCGTAGTTCTCACTGTCGTTCGAACTGCATCAATGTACCTAAACTCGCTGATGCTCGTAAAAAATAAGGCACGTAGTTTTCGCTCCGCTCAAACTGCGTCAATATCTCTAAATTCGGTTGAACTCTCTGAGTTCACCTCATTAAGTATTATAAGGATCGTAGTTCTCACTGTCGTTCGAACTGCGTCAACGTACCTAAGTTCGTCTACGCCCCTATTGGACTTGACTCACTAAGGTACGTAGAAAAAAGCCACCGGTTTTGGTGGCTCTTATAGGGAGATTATTATGAAAAAGTTTAGGATTTTCTATCAAACAAAGTTAGGAGGTCTTCATTTGATGGTTTCATTATAAGGCTGATTTCTTAAAGAAAACTTAAGGAAAGACGCTGCTTATAAGAATCGGTCTTAGGTCTGATATTTTTTTACAACAGAAACTATTTAGATTATTTTCTAAATAGAGTTGACAAACTCATCCGAAAGTACTAGAATCTATTTAGAAAGATTTCTAAATAGATTAGAGGAGATAGAGAATGAATTTTGCGCAAACATTTAAAGCTTTATCGAATCCGATAAGAAGAAGTATCTTAGAACTGCTAAAGGCGGGGAAATTATCTGCTGGTGATATCGCTGGCCACTTTGATGTAGCAGGGGCGACCATTTCCCATCATTTAAGCCTCCTCAAGCAGGCAGATTTAATTCGAGAGGAAAAAGAGAAGAATTTTATCTACTATGAACTCAATACTTCTGTCTTGGAGGATTTAATGGTCTGGCTCGTTGATTTGAAAGGAGACTCTACTGATGAAAACGAATAAAAAACTATT
>NZ_CM002128.1:1885226-1888775 GCF_000448565.1 Streptococcus sp. HSISM1
ATCCGATAAGAAGAAGTATCTTAGAACTGCTAAAGGCGGGGAAATTATCTGCTGGTGATATCGCTGGCCACTTTGATGTAGCAGGGGCGACCATTTCCCATCATTTAAGCCTCCTCAAGCAGGCAGATTTAATTCGAGAGGAAAAAGAGAAGAATTTTATCTACTATGAACTCAATACTTCTGTCTTGGAGGATTTAATGGTCTGGCTCGTTGATTTGAAAGGAGACTCTACTGATGAAAACGAATAAAAAACTATTGCTATTAACTTCTATGGTGATCCTTTTCCCCATGCTTTGGGGGCTGATGATTTGGTCGCAATTGCCTAACCAAATCCCGATTCACTTCAATTTTGCTGGCCAGGCTAATAACTTCCAATCGAAACCCCTGGTTGTGTTTGGTCTTCCTATTTTCGATCTCATGGTGCATCTGTTTATGATCTTTATGATCGGTCGCGATTCTAAGAATAGCGCTATGAATGAGAAAATGATCAGAGCGATTTACTGGTTGACCCCAATCGTTTCCTTAAGTACCTCCTATCTCATCTATAGCAAGGCGCTAGGATCTACTACCAATCCATCAGTTTTTGTTTCGGTTCTGCTGGGTCTCATCTTTGTAATCATGGGCAATTACATGCCTAAGCTAAAAGTGAATCACACGGTTGGAATCCGCCTACCTTGGACCTTACAGAGTGAAGATAACTGGCACAAAACCCATCGCTTGGCAGGGAAGTTGTGGGTGCTTGGTGGCTTGATCCTTCTACTTGAAGTAGGCCTTCAATTCGCGCTTTCTTATGTACTGGTGCTGGTCATCCTCGCCATTGTCCTTATCCCTGTGATGTACTCTTATCAATTAAGTCGGAAAAATCGTTAGTATGAAAACGTAAAAACCAGTGGAAATCCATGTTAGGATTACTTCCACTGGTTTTTATAATGCTTGATTTCATCGTTTTCTTAGCTAAAACAAATTGAAAAAAGAGCACACCAAATTCCTTCATCTGAAAGCGTACTAGATGAAGTTTCGCTATAAGGAACGTAGCCCAGATAACAGCATGATGGAATCCTTCTTTGGCATTTTAAAATCAGAAATGTTTTATGGTTATGAGAATACATTTAAGTCTCTTAATCAATTGGAACAAGCTGTTGTAGACTATATTGATTATTACAACAACAAACGAATTAAGGAAAAACTAAAAGGACTCAGTCCTGTGCAATACAGAACTAAATCCTTTGGATATCCTATTTGTCTAACTTTTTTGGGGTCAGTACAATCTGGTTGCTAGGGCTTTATTATGCTTTATCTTACTAAGGATGATGATCTTTTTCAGGATTACTCATAATCTGTGTAAATATTTCTTTATATTTATATTTCAGATATTTTTCGTGTAGAATGAACAAAGCTACGTAAACAATCATAAAAACAATAGATAAATACAGCATATCAAATGTACTATGTCCAAAATAAGTTGCGGATTCATAAGATCCAATAGCTCCTAAGATCAACCAAGGAATGTACTTGTAATGCTTCGTTACCATAACACGGATCTCCTTTAATTAAACTAATGAGAATATCTAAAACTAAAAGTCATACCTGTACGTGTAGGATTATAAGGATCTAAGGTCATCAAAGTGCTAAATTCTCAAACCAACTTCTACCGCCAATAAACGTGGAAGTTAATTTGTCAAAACAATGCTATTAAAAAATATAAGGGAAAACTTTTTTGTTAAATAAGGTTATCGTTACTATTAACCAAATATAGTTTTTAGCCAATCAACTATAAGTGGTCTAAGTAATGGGATTAAGAATAGACCTACAATGATACCTAAAATAAATATTGGAAACATTTTTTTGAAGCTTCTTTTGTTCATCTATGGACACATCCCTTCAATTAATGGAATCCCCACCATCGCCAACTATCTAACAAATTGAAGAGTGGGAGTGATGCTATAAAGAATAAATAGTGATTTTTTACACGTTTTCACATCTTTCTTTAATATATATGATATACTAAACATATATCGAAATGTAAAAATGTCACATATATACACATAATTAGAGGTGGAGCTATTATGCGTTGGGATTACGGTACAATCTATAAAAAAATACGGAAATCAAAACATATTAGTCAAGAGGAAGTTTGCCAGGATTACACTTCAAGAGCGCACTTGTCGCGTATTGAATCGAACCAAGTGGTGCCTAGTTTTGAGTTGATGGAGCATCTTCTAAAGCAAGTTGGCCTAGGTTTCGAAGAATTTCGATATATATGCCATTCTTACCACCACTCCGATAGAGAAGAAATTATCTTATTGGCAGAAGATAACAATGCCTACCAATCAAATGATAAATTATTGGAACTGAAGAATAAGAGTGTAGCTTATTTAAAAAAACATCCTAATGATATTCCTGTGTCAAATATACTAAAGAGAGTAGAGGTCATTCTTTGTTTACGAGAATCTGGTCCAAATGAAAAGGTAAGAACAATGGCCACGGAAGCTTGGAACGAAATCAAAAATCAGGATGTCTGGTATCATAGTGACCTTAAATTAATTGTCGTTATTTTATTTACACTTCCACTAGAAACAGTGATTTCTATCAGTGATGAAGTTATAGATAGGCTGAATGATTACTCTGATTATACAGAGATTCTTCCCACCAAGTATAAATTACTCTCAAATTTAGCTAGTATTTTTCTGTGGAATGGTTTGATGGAGAAATGTACGAGTATCAGTTATCTATTGTTAGATACGGCAAAAAAAGTAAGCGATATGATTTTCTAGGAAATGCTAAAGTGACACTAGGAATTTGTTTAACTGATAAAAAGTTGGTCGATGAAGGATTACAGCTACTCGAATTAACGGATGAACAAACACTCTTGGAAGCATGTCAGTCAGATGTGAATCGTTTTTTCAAGGAATGAGTTTCTAATTAAGAATCATAGAATAAAACTAAGTTTCTTTCTTGGATAACGATGAATGTTTTGTCAGCTTAAAAAGCTAGAGTTTGAATTAAAATGCAGTGCAATAGTTCGCATTTAGCAAAAAGAAAAAAGCCTTTGAAATGTTGATTTCAAAGGCTTTTGTTATGTGACTTTCAGTCCGTCTCGCTCCGTTAGGTGCGAGACAAAAAAACCACCCGCTATGCGGGTGCGCATCAAAGGTTATACCAAAAAAACTCCAAACGCGATACAATTAAGGTGTTCAAGCCAATTGTAAAGCGAAAGGAGAAAAATATGGCTCAAAAAGCACATAGTTTATCACACACAAAATGGATGTGTAAATATCACATTGTGTTCACCCCTAAGTATAGACGAAAAGTGATCTATAATCAATATCGAAGTAGTTTAGGAGAAATATTCCATAGATTATGTAGTTATAAAGGTGTTGAGATTATTGAAGGCCATTTAATGCCAGATCATGTTCATATGTTGGTAAGTATTCCACCTAGAATTAGTGTTGCAAGTTTCATGGGATATTTAAAAGGTAAAAGCGCTCTAATGATGTTCGATAAACACGCCAATCTGAAATATAAGTTTGGAAATCGACATTTTTGGGC
>NZ_CM002128.1:1889763-1913226 GCF_000448565.1 Streptococcus sp. HSISM1
CCATAGATTATGTAGTTATAAAGGTGTTGAGATTATTGAAGGCCATTTAATGCCAGATCATGTTCATATGTTGGTAAGTATTCCACCTAGAATTAGTGTTGCAAGTTTCATGGGATATTTAAAAGGTAAAAGCGCTCTAATGATGTTCGATAAACACGCCAATCTGAAATATAAGTTTGGAAATCGACATTTTTGGGCAGAGGGATATTATGTAAGTACAGTTGGCCTCAACGAAGCCACAATAAAGAAATACATTCAGGAACAAGAGCGAAAAGATATTGCTTTAGATAAGTTGAGTGTAAAAGAATATGAAGATCCCTTTAGGGATAGTGGCAAGTAGTACGTATACCTCTTTGAGAGGTCTGTGACGAGTCAAATGCAATAAGGCTTGAACAAAGTGAAAGCCAGCGTCTTTAGGCGCTGGCTAGTTATCTGGGCTTATAGCCCTGGTACAAACCACCCGTTTGACGGGTGGTCATGATTTACTCAATTATTTAACTTCAGTAAACACAACGTGTTTGCGAAGTTTTGGTGAGTATTTCTTCAATTGAAGACGGTCTGGAGTGTTACGTTTGTTTTTAGAAGTAAGGTACAAGCGTTCACCAGATTCTTTGTGTTCAAGTGTAATATTTACGCGCATGGTATCTCCCTTCTATTATTCAGCTGATGCAGCTTTAGCGATCTTACGTCCTTTGTAGTATCCTTTAAGTGATACACGGTGTGAACGTGAGTAATCTCCAGTTGCTTCGTCAAAGTTTACAGATGGAGCTGTTACTTTGTAGTGCGTACGACGTTTGTTTTTCTTCGCTTTTGATGTGCGACGTGCAGGTACTGCCATTTCGTTTTTCTCCTTTTAAGATATAAATTCAATTAGGTTTGATTTTCATCAACTGTAACAGTATAACAAAACTTTTTTGTAAAGTAAAGTTACTTGACAAAAAAATTGAAATTTTTGGAAAAACTTGCTTCTCCATAGTTGATCTTAAAGTTTGGATCTGCCTTTGGGCCTTCTTTTATGCTATAATGGTAAAAAATGAAACGAGAGGAATGACATGACAGAATTAGACAAACGCCATCGTAGTAGTGTCTACGATAGCATGGTAAAATCTCCCAACCGTGCCATGCTTCGCGCGACGGGAATGACCGATGAAAGTTTTGAGAAACCGATTGTTGGAGTGATTTCGACATGGGCGGAAAATACCCCTTGTAACATCCACCTCCACGATTTTGGAAAATTGGCTAAAGAAGGTGTGAAGGATGCAGGAGCTTGGCCGGTCCAATTCGGAACTATTACGGTTGCGGATGGGATTGCTATGGGAACGCCTGGGATGCGCTTCTCCTTGACTTCTCGTGATATCATTGCGGACTCTATCGAAGCGGCTATGGGTGGTCACAACGTGGATGCCTTTGTAGCCATCGGGGGCTGTGATAAGAACATGCCTGGTTCCATGATTGCCATTGCCAATATGGATATCCCTGCGATCTTCGCTTATGGTGGGACCATTGCCCCAGGGAATCTCGATGGAAAAGATATCGACTTGGTTTCTGTTTTCGAAGGTATCGGGAAATGGAATCACGGTGATATGACCGCTGAAGAAGTGAAGCAATTAGAGTGTAATGCCTGCCCTGGCCCTGGTGGCTGTGGTGGGATGTATACGGCCAATACCATGGCGACAGCGATCGAGGTCCTTGGGATGAGCTTACCAGGTTCCTCTTCTCACCCTGCTGAATCAGCTGATAAAAAGGCCGATATCGAAGAAGCAGGTCGTGCTGTTGTCAAGATGTTGGAAATGGGACTGAAACCATCTGACATCTTAACTCGTGAAGCCTTTGAAGATGCGATTACAGTGACTATGGCGCTGGGTGGCTCCACCAATGCGACCCTTCACTTGCTCGCGATCGCTCATGCGGCCAACGTTGATTTGACACTTGAAGACTTTAATGATTTCCAAGAGCGTGTGCCTCACTTGGCAGACTTGAAACCTTCTGGTCAATACGTCTTCCAAGATCTTTACAATGTCGGTGGTGTGCCAGCCGTCATGAAATACCTTCTTAAGAATGGTTTCCTTCATGGGGATCGCATCACATGTACTGGTAAAACAGTAGCTGAGAACTTGGAAGCCTTTGCTGATTTGACACCAGGTCAAAAAGTCATCATGCCACTTGAAAATCCAAAACGTGCGGATGGTCCATTGATCATCTTGAAAGGGAACTTGGCTCCAGAAGGGGCGGTTGCCAAAGTATCAGGTGTCAAGGTCCGTAACATCACGGGTCCTGCTAAGGTCTTTGACTCGGAAGAAGCGGCCATTGAAGCCGTTCTTTCGGACGAAATCGTGGATGGCGACGTTGTCGTTGTTCGTTTCGTAGGTCCTAAGGGTGGTCCTGGTATGCCGGAAATGCTATCCTTGTCATCCATGATTGTTGGGAAAGGCCAAGGAGACAAGGTAGCCCTCTTGACAGACGGACGCTTCTCTGGTGGTACGTATGGTCTCGTTGTTGGTCACATTGCGCCTGAAGCTCAGGTTGGTGGCCCGATCGCCTACCTCCACACAGGGGATTTGGTAACGGTTGACCAAGATACCAAAGAAATCACCATGCACGTTTCAGACGAAGAGTTAGCGAAACGCAAGGCAGAAACAACCTTGCCGCCACTGTATAGCCGTGGGGTTCTGGGTAAATACGCCCACATCGTTTCTTCAGCATCACGTGGTGCTGTGACCGACTTCTGGAATATGGAACAGTCTGGTAAACAGTAATTGCAAGGACGACTTTGTCCAAAGAGAGAGTGGGACAGAAATCGGTAATTCGTTAGAATTCGATTTCGTCGTCCCACCTCCACACAGTTGAGTAGGGCTGTAAAAGCTGATGAAGTCAGCGTAGTAGAGCCCACTCAGCCACTGCGTCTTGCTCGACAATCCAAAAATAATTGAGAGGCTAGGACTTTTGTCCCAGCCTCTTTTTTGGCTCAAAGTAGCTATTTTTAACCCTGTCGCTGAAGCGTATGAATATTACTTTTTGGGGGATTTGAGTGTATTATCTGTCATTTTTCTTGTAAATCCGTCGATAATTTGCTATAATTGTGACTAATCGAATCAATCCTTTAATACTGTCCAGAGAGGCAGGCAAGGAGCTATGGAAATGAAAGGCCTGGGAAGACCAGCCTATATTTTGTGTATCTCCTTGTTGTGGGGGATTTTTTTGTATAGTTGAAAAGTGGTTTGATAAAAAAGAAACCGTCGATGATGGAAGCAGGGAGTCCATCCTTACGATTTGGTCATCGAAGATAGACGCTTTTGTTCAGCCATAGCTTGTCGCATCTTAATTTTAGGAGGTTTTTACGATCGTGAATGACGTTAAATATGATGTGAATGATATGCCAAAACCTGGTTTATTGGTTGGTTTATCTTTCCAGCATTTGTTTGCCATGTTTGGGGCGACAGTGCTGGTGCCGATTTTGGTTGGGATTGATCCTGCCATTGCTTTGTTCTCATCTGGTTTGGGGACTTTGGCTCACTTGACAGTGACCAAGTATAAGATTCCTGCTTATATGGGGTCTAGTTTTGCTTATATTGCTGCTATGCAGATGCTGATGAAGTCAGATGGGATCGCGGCAGTTGCCCAGGGTGCTATGGCGGGTGGTTTGGTCTACTTGTTTGTAGCTCTGATTGTTAAGCATGCGGGTAAAGACTGGATTAATAAGGTCCTTCCACCAATCGTGGTTGGTCCCATTATCATGGTAATTGGTTTGAGTCTTGCGAAGAATGCCGTCACTGATGCGACAACCTTAAATAATAGCTACAGCGGCTATGCTCTATTGATTTCGATGGTGACCCTCTTTGCGGTTATCCTCTTTAACATGTATGGCAAGAAGATTGTCGGTGTCGTCCCAATTTTACTTGGATTAATTGTGGGCTATTTTTTCTCATTGGCTCTTGGTTTGCTGACAGGACATAGTTTTGTTAATTTCTCAGAGGTAAGTGCGGCGCATTGGATTCAAGTTCCAAACTTTGACATTCCATTTGTGGATTATAGCTTTAAACTCTATCCAAGTGCGATTTTGACCATGGCTCCGATTGCCTTTGTGACCATGACGGAACATTTTGGTCACCTCATGGTTTTAAATAGTTTGACGGAGCGTGATTACTTCAAGGATCCAGGGCTTGATCATACGCTTACTGGTGATGGCTTGGCACAGATTATTGCTGGATTCTTTGGAGCTCCTCCGGTAACTTCTTATGGGGAAAACATTGGGGTTATGGCCCTTAGTAAGGTCTACTCAGTTTACGTTATTTCAGGCGCAGCAGTGATTGCGGTTGTCATGAGCTTTATTGGGAAGCTATCAGCACTCTTGCACTCTATTCCAACTCCTGTATTGGGAGGCTTGTCTATTGCCCTCTTTGGGGTTATCGCTGCTAGCGGTTTGAAAATTTTAGTTGAACATAAGATTGATTTTGATAATAAAAAGAATCTCTTGATTGCAAGTGTTATCTTGGTATCAGGGATCGGTGGTTTGATGATTGACCTCGGTGGTCTCCAAATTACAGGTGTGGCAGCTTCAACAATTCTTGGAATTGTGTTGTATCAAATCCTTCCAGAACCAAAAGCTGATGAGGCTTAGTCCATTCTGGTAGTGAAAAAGTTTGAATGGATTTAAACATTATAAAAAACGAGGAACAGACTCTGATGGCAGAGCTGGTGTTCCTCGTTTTTATTGTGGATCGGATTTCCAAAGAGGCCTTCCTTCATTAGTTGAATGCATTTTTTAAAAGGTAATGCTTATTATCGTGGTGGAAGACCAAGGGCGATGCGCCCGTATCGGCTGATTCGTGTAATTTTCCAAGCGGGTGACCAAGTCACTTCAACCTTGACATCTTCGATCCCCTCAATTTCTTTTAGGCGAGCGACGATTTCGATCGGAAGGCTCTCAGCACAGCTACAAGCCGTATCGGTAAAGGTCATAACCACCTTGCAAGTACCGGCTTCATCTAGATGGATCTCGTAGATCAGTCCTAGGTTATAGACATCTAACTCAACATCGGTATCAAATACAAGCTCCAATTTTTCGATTAACGGCTTCTCTAGTGCCAGGGCGCGGTCATTGATTTTGATATCCTCTCTCATCGCAAGATCCTTTCAGTGTAGTATGGCTTCCATTTTCTCATAATTCGGCTGATAAGGCAAGAAGAGAAAGAGGTTTTGAACGTGTCGAACGAAGGAAATTCGGTCCAGCCTCCATTTCTCTTCAAATTTGTGGTAAAATAGAGGCAAAAGTAAGACAAAGGATGAAGGCTATGAAATTACAAAAACCAAAAGGGACCCAGGATATCCTTCCTGGTGATTCAGCGAAATGGCAATATGTAGAAGGCTTTGCACGCAAGGTCTTTGCGCGATACAATTATGATGAAATCCGCACACCGATCTTCGAACATTATGAAGTCATCAGCCGTTCAGTAGGGGATACGACGGATATCGTTACCAAAGAAATGTATGACTTCTATGACAAGGGAGACCGTCATATCACGCTTCGTCCAGAAGGAACAGCTCCTGTTGTCCGCTCCTATGTAGAAAATAAACTCTTTGCGCCTGAGGTACAAAAACCAAGTAAGTTCTATTACATAGGCCCAATGTTCCGCTATGAACGTCCTCAAGCAGGTCGTTTGCGTCAATTCCACCAAATTGGGGTAGAATGCTTTGGATCGAGCAATCCTGCAACGGATGTCGAAACCATTGCCATGGCAGCGCAATTCCTGAAAGAACTAGGAATTGACAATGTAACCTTGCACTTGAACACCTTGGGAAGCCCTGCTAGTCGTCAGGCTTATCGTCAAGCCTTGATTGATTACCTCTTGCCAATGAAGGATCAATTGTCTAAGGACAGCCAACGTCGCTTAGAAGAAAATCCGCTTCGTGTCTTGGATTCAAAAGAAAAAGAAGACAAGGCGGCGGTTGAACAGGCTCCTTCCATCCTAGACTATCTTGATGAAGAAAGCCAAGCGCATTTTGATGCGGTTCGTCGGATGTTAGAAGACTTGGGGGTAGCCTATGTCATCGATACCAATATGGTGCGTGGCTTGGATTACTACAACCACACGATTTTTGAGTTCATTACAGAAATTGAAGGCAATGAATTGACAGTCTGTGCAGGTGGTCGCTATGATGGGTTGGTTGAATACTTCGGTGGCCCTGCGACAGCTGGTTTTGGATTTGGTATCGGTGTGGAACGGATCCTTCTCGTTCTTGAAAAGAAAGGCATTGAATTACCGATCGAAACAGGCCTAGATGCCTACATCGCTGTCCTAGGAGATGAGGTCAATGAAGCAGCGCTTAGCTTGGTTCAAGCCCTTCGAATCCAAGGCTTCAAGGCAGAACGTGACTATCTTGGACGTAAGCTCAAGGCACAATTTAAGTCAGCAGATGTCTTTGCGGCCAAAGCCTTGATTACCTTAGGAAGCAGTGAGGTTGAAAGCGGTCAAGTCACTGTGAAAAACAACCAAACTCGTCAAGAAGTAACGGTAGCTCTTGAAAGCTTGAAGAAAGACTTCCCATCTGTTTTAGCAGAGTTGGGATTGGCTTGATCGAACGGGAAAGACAAGGATAGACAAGATTTATCTGGGAGTAGGGGCAAAATGGTTGCTCCTGCTCTCTTTTATCTTGATTCTGTTTGCCGACCTTTGCCAAGATTTGGCGAAAAGCCGTTAAATTTTCTGACATTTATGATATAATGAGAAGACTACTAGTAAAGGAATGAAACAGTCATGACATTAGTTTACCAATCAACACGAGATGAAAAAAATACTGTAACAGCTAGTCAAGCTATCCTTCAAGGGTTGGCGACAGATGGCGGTTTGTTTACTCCAGTCTCTTATCCTCAAGTAGAGCTGGATTTTGATACCCTCAAAGACGCTTCTTACCAAGAAGTGGCCAAGCTTGTTTTGTCAGCCTTTTTGGACGACTTTACGGCAGAAGAGTTGGACTACTGTATTTCTCATGCTTATGACAGCAAGTTTGATACTCCAGCTATTGCTCCTCTTGTCAAACTCGATGGGCAATACAATTTGGAGCTTTTCCATGGTTCAACCATTGCCTTTAAAGATATGGCTTTGTCGATCTTGCCTTATTTCATGACAACAGCAGCTAAAAAGCACGGTCTGGAAAATAAAATCGTCATCTTGACAGCGACATCAGGGGACACTGGTAAAGCTGCCATGGCAGGTTTTGCCGATGTTCCAGGTACTGAAATTATTGTCTTTTATCCAAAAGATGGTGTCAGCAAGGTGCAAGAATTGCAAATGACGACTCAAACTGGGGACAATACCCATGTCATTGCGATCGATGGAAACTTTGACGATGCCCAAACCAATGTCAAACACATGTTCAATGATGTGGCACTTCGTGAAAAATTAGCAGCCAACAAGATGCAATTCTCATCAGCCAACTCTATGAACATTGGTCGTTTGGTGCCTCAGGTTGTCTATTACGTATACGCCTATGCGCAATTGGTCAAGACAGGCCAAATCACAGCGGGAGAAAAAGTCAACTTTACCGTCCCAACAGGAAACTTTGGAAATATCTTGGCAGCTTTCTATGCCAAACAAATCGGTCTTCCAGTTGGAAAATTGATCTGTGCGTCAAATGAAAACAATGTCTTGACAGACTTCTTCAAAACACATGTCTATGATAAGAAACGTGAGTTCAAGGTGACCACTAGTCCATCGATGGATATCTTAGTGTCTTCAAACTTGGAACGCTTGATTTTCCACTTGGTTGGCAATGATGCCACAAAGACCAAAGAATTGATGGAAAGCCTTGTTGCAACAGGTCAGTACCAATTGTCCAACTTTGATGCAGACATCTTAGATTTGTTTGCGGCTGCATACGCAGATGAAGCAGAAACTGCTGCAGAGATCAAGCGGGTCTATGAAGCGTCTGATTACATCGAAGACCCTCATACAGCCGTAGCATCAGCCGTTTATCAAAAATACCGGACCCAAACAGGGGATACTGCTAAAACAGTCATTGCCTCTACAGCAAGTCCTTATAAATTCCCAGTGGTGGCAGTAGAAGCGGTGACGGGCGAGACAGGTCTAGGTGATTTCGAAGCCTTGGCTAAATTACACACACTCTCAGGTGTTCCTGTGCCACCGGCTGTAGACGGCCTTGAAACTGCACCGGTTCGCCATCGTACAAGCGTGGCAGCCAAAGACATGCAAGCGGCCGTAGAAGACTACTTGGGACTTTAATTCTTCCTATTAGAAAGATCAAAAGAGCCGTTTGGCTCTTTTCTATACGCATGAATTCATACAAAAAAATCTTAAACATCGCCCTTCCTGCCATGGGTGAAAATTTCTTACAAATGCTGATGGGCATGGTGGACTCTTATTTAGTGGCTCACCTGGGCTTGATTGCCATTTCAGGTGTTTCCGTCGCAGGGAATATCATCACCATCTATCAAGCCATCTTTTTGGCACTGGGTGCGGCAGTTGCCAGTGTTATGTCCAAAAGCTTGGGTGAAAAAAATCAAGCCAACATTGCCTACCATGCGACAGAGTCACTGAAGGTGACCTTGTTGTTGAGTGCTCTCTTAGGAGGGGCTTCGCTGTTATTTGGACGCAAGATGATTTTGCTGTTGGGGACTGAAGCTGCAGTAGCTGAAAGCGGGGGGATTTACCTTTCCTTGGTCGGCGGGACCATAGTTCTCTTAGGATTGATGACGACCTTGGGCTCCTTGGTTCGGGTGGCCAACAATCCACGTCTTCCTATGTATGTGAGCCTCTTGACCAATCTATTAAACGCTCTATTCTCCTCTGTGGCCATTTTCCTTTTTGGTTGGGGAATTGTCGGCGCAGCTTTGGGGACTGTGCTGGCCCGTCTGGTGGGCGTCATCCTCTTGTGGCAAAAGGTCCAGCTACCCTTTGCCCCCCTTGGTTGGGGATTGGATCGTAAGCTCTTGAACTTAGCACTTCCAGCAGCCGGAGAGCGGCTGATGATGCGGGCTGGAGATGTGGTAATCATTGCGATCGTGGTTGCTTTTGGGACCGAGGCAGTCGCAGGAAATGCCATCGGAGAGACCTTGACCCAGTTCAACTACATGCCTGTGTTTGGAGTGGCCACAGCGACGGTCATGCTCGTAGCACGGAGCCTGGGTGAAGGTGATCTTGAGCAGATTGACCGCCTTCGAAAGCAGTCTTACTGCTTGTCCTTTGTGTTGATGTTGCCCATTGCTCTGAGTATCTTTTTTGGGGGCACCCTTCTGACCCATCTCTACACACAAGATACAAAAGCGGTAGAAGCTAGTCTATCGGTTGTCCTCTTTTCTTTGTTGGGAACGCCCTTTACAGCAGGAACGGTCATCTATACAGCTGTTTGGCAAGGCTTGGGAAATGGGAAACTTCCATTTTATGCAACGACGATTGGCATGTGGGTCATTCGAATTGGAGCCGGTTATCTGCTTGGAGTAACCCTTGGCTTTGGCCTTCCAGGGGTCTGGACTGGGACGCTGCTGGACAATGGCTTCCGTTGGCTATTTTTGAGTCAGCTATATAGACGAAAAGTAGGAGAGAAAAAATGACAAAACGAGCCTTTATTTGGGATTTGGATGGGACCTTGCTGGATTCCTATGATGCGATTCTGGCTGGTCTTGAGGAGACCTATGCAACTTATCAGCTTCCCTTTGACCGAGCCAGCATTAAAGACTACATCTTGAAGCATTCGGTCCAAGATCTTTTAGTAGCCGTGGCGGAGGAGTATCATCTGGATGTGACTGACTTGAATCATCGTCGAGCAGAAAGTCTAGCAGAGAAAAATGCCCAGGTCCTTCTGATGGATGGGGCGCGTGATGTCCTATCCTGGGCACAAGAAGCTGGAATTGAGCAGTTTGTCTATACCCATAAGGGAGAGAATGCCTTTGTCATCCTGCGGGACTTGGGTTTGGAATCTTTTTTTACAGAGATTTTGACCAGTCAAAGTGGTTTTGCCCGCAAGCCTGACCCAGAAGCTGCTAGGTATCTGATGGAGAAGTACGGGGTGGAGCCAGAAAATACCTACTATATTGGGGATCGGAGCCTGGATATTGACTTTGCAAGAAATAGCCAGATTCAGAGTATCAATTTCTTGGCGTCTGACTATCAAGGTAATCATCAGATGAACACCTTACTAGATATTCCAGTTATTTTAAACGCTGAAAAGAATCTGTAAAGAATTTGTTTTCATTTTGAAATAAAGTCGTAAGCTTTCTTTAAGAAATGTCCGCTATAATAGAACCATAAACAAAGACCTCCTAACTTTGTTTAGAAAAATCCTAAAACTTTTCTTTTTCATAATAATCTCCCTAAGAGTCGCCAAATCAGGCGGCTTTTTTTGTGCGGAAAAACAGTGCAAGCTCTTTTCCTTGCAAGAGGATATGAAATATTTTATAATTGATTAGTCAATTATTGATTTATCAAAAATAATACGGAGAAGGAATATGGCAGAAATAAATGATTTGCTCTACCAACTACGCTTGGCAGATCAATCAACTACGCAACTCTTTGAAAAGCGCCTAGGGATTAGCTTAACACGTTATCAAATTTTGCAGGATTTATTAGAACAAGCACCTTGCAATCAGATCGCGGTTCAGGAGCGCTTGCAGATTGATCCAGCGGCTTTAACCCGGCATTTCAAAATATTAGAAAAGGAAGGATTTGTCCATCGGAGTCGAAATCCAAAAAACCAGCGGGAAATCTTAATTCATTTGACGGATACGGCCTATAATCGTTTGGTCAAACATCCCCCTTGCTATCATGTGGCGGTGAAAGAACAGATGAGTCGGATTTTGACTGCTCAAGAACAAGAGCAATTTTCTTACCTGCTGGACAAATTAGTATCTGGCATTGAACAAATAACAGTTGAATAAAAAGGAGAATCTACGATGTCATTACTGACGATTATTTTAGCAAGTCTTGCTGCACTGGAGCATTTGTATATTTTTTATTTGGAGAGCATCAGAACCACATCTGATACCACAAGTCGGGTTTTCAACATGGATAAAGAAGAACTCGCTCGCCCATCTGTGACCTCTTTATTTAAGAATCAAGGAATCTACAATGCCTTGATTGGTGCCTTCCTCTTGTATGGATTGTTTGTCTCTAAAAATAGTGAAGTTGTTACGATTTTTGTGCTTTTTATTATTGGAGCTGCAGCCTACGGTGCGATGACAGCCAATAAAAAGATTATCTTGACCCAAGGTGGTCCTGCAATTTTAGCTTTATTGAGTATCCTATTGTTGGGATAAAAAGGACGGGCCACTAAGGCTCTTTAAGCTGATTTTATTAAATTAGTGTAGAAAAAAGTATAAAAAAAGACTAAAAATTTTATTGACTTTCTAAGAAAAAGGGTTATAATGGTAGCAACAGAAAAGTAATGAGTCAGCTATTTTCAGGGAGCTTGTGGGAATTGTGAACAAGCAATAGCGACTGATGAAAATTGGACTGTTATGATTAATGAATTCTAACCCATGTGAATTCGGTTGGCACCCCTTACCGTGCAACTCCTTGATAGAGGAGATAGAGATGTAGGGAAAGACCAGCTATTTTTCCCTATAAAAGAGGTGGCACCGCGGACACTACGCCCTCACACAGTTTTTGTGTGAGGGCTTTTCTATGTGCCTTAGCGAGCGAAGCGAGCTTAGGCACATTGATCCCAAAGCGCAAACAGAGCGATGGGATAACCTTAATCGCCTTAGCAAGCGAAGTAGGGTGCGGTTGAATTCATTAGAATAAAAGAGTTCTAGAAGAGAGGTTTCTGATATGAAAAAAGTTTTATCTGCTGATGTGTTGAGTCCAATTTTGGCTTATATGCGTTTGGATGCGCCCCATAAAATGATCTTGGAGTCGATCCCTCGTGAAAAAGAGAATGCGCGTTTTTCAATTGTAGCCTATCGGCCAGTCAGTGAAGTCAAGTTTGAAAATGGCGTCCTCTATTACAATGATCAAATTGTTGAAGAGGATCCTTTGGACTTTTTGAATCGCATCACGGTCAAAACGAAAACTTCTGAAGAGCTTCCTTTTAACGGTGGGGCGATTGGATTTGTCGGCTATGACTTGATTGGCCTCTATGAGAACATTGGTTCCATTCCGGAAGATACGATCGGCACACCAGATCTCCACTTTTTCTTATATGAAAGCTATGTGATTTTTGACCACAAAAAGGAAAAGGTCTATGTGGTGGAAGAGAACCTCTATAGTGGACGGAGTGAAGCAGAGCAAGCGTCGAGCTTGGAGCAAGTATTAGCACAGTTGGCAAGACCTGCAAAGGAAGAGTTTCAAGACAAGGACCTGCATGCGCTTCATTTCCACAATCATTTGGAGCAAAAAGAGTTTGAGGAAATGGTGGCCCTAGCGCGGGACTATATTCGAAAAGGAGATATGTTCCAATGCGTGCTTAGTCAACGTTTTTCAGCTGATTTTTCAGGTAAACCATTGGATTATTACCGCAATTTGCGTGTGACCAACCCTTCGAATTATCTCTACTTTTATGATTTTGGGGAGTACCAAATTATTGGTGCCAGTCCAGAAAGTCTGGTGTCGGTCAAGGATCGAGTGGTGACGACTAACCCTATTGCCGGCACGCGTCCAAGAGGGATCGATGAAGAGGCTGATCGGCAGTTGGCAGCTGAGTTGACAGGGGATCCAAAAGAAGTCGCAGAACACCGCATGTTGGTAGATCTAGGGCGAAATGATATTGGTCGTATCGCTCAAAATGGGACGGTCGAAGTGACCAAATATATGGAAGTGGAATTCTTCCGTTATGTCATGCACCTGACCAGTGTTGTCAAGGGACAATTACTTCCTGGACTAGCCTCCATTGAGGCTCTGAAGGCAACTCTTCCTGCTGGGACCGTTTCGGGTGCTCCGAAAATCCGAGCCATGAAGCGGATCTATGAAGCAGAGAAAGAGAAACGAGGCGTCTATGCGGGAGCTATTGGCTATCTCTCTGTGACGGGGGATCTTGATTTTGCTATTGCGATTCGAACCATGATCCTCAAAAATAAGAAGGCTTATGTGCAGGCCGGAGCAGGAATCGTTTATGATTCGATCGCTGAAAATGAATACCAAGAAACCGTCAATAAGGCAAAATCGATGACAAGGATTGGAGAAGAAGGATGATTTTATTAGTAGATAATTACGATTCATTTACCTACAATTTAGCACAGTATATCGGAAAATTTGATGAGGTCCAGGTGCTTCGAAATGATGATCCGGATTTGTACCAGGTTGCCCAAGAAGCAGATGCCTTGGTCTTTTCTCCAGGTCCAGGTTGGCCAAAGGATGCGGGCAAGATGGAGGAGATGATCCGAGATTTCGCGGGGATCAAACCAATCTTGGGGATTTGCTTGGGGCATCAAGCGATTGCGGAAGTTTTTGGAGGGCGCTTGGGATTGGCACCACAGGTCATGCATGGCAAACAAAGCCAGATCCAGCTAGAAGCTCCATCTCCGATATACGCAGGTGTCGCAAAAGAAGTCCCAGTCATGCGCTATCATTCGCTGACGATTGAAGACATGCCAGAGGATTTTGTCATTACCTCTCGGACGACGGATGATCAAGCCATTATGGGAATTCAACACCGCAGCTTACCGATTTATGGTTTTCAATACCATCCAGAAAGTATCGGAACACCAGATGGGCTAAAGACCATCGAAAATTTTGTCAAACTAGTCAAGGAGCGGAAGATGAAACAAGTGCTTGCAAAAGTGGCGGAAGGAATGGATCTAACCAGTGCAGAGTTAGAAGCTGCTATGGAGGAAGTCGTTGCTGGTCGTGCTTCAGAAGCCCAGGTGACGGCCCTTCTTCTAGGTCTCAAAATGAAGGGAGAAACGGTTGAAGAGCGGACGGCTATTGCAAAAGTGATGCAGGCCTATGCAGTCGCTATTCCTACAGAAGTTCAAGGAGCAATGGACAATTGTGGAACTGGTGGGGATCGTTCCTATAGTTTCAATATTTCAACAACAGCTGCCTTCGTCCTTGCTGGTGGTGGCATCAAGATAGCGAAACACGGAAATCGTTCGATCTCTTCTAAATCTGGTTCTGCGGATGTACTAGAAGCTCTAGGGATTAACCTTGATTTGGGTCCAGAAGACTTGGGACGAGTGTTTGAAAAGGCGGGAATTGTCTTTCTGTTCGCCAAAAATCTGCACCCTGGCATGCGCTATATTATGCCCGCTCGCTTGGCGCTAGGGGTTCCAACGGTGATGAACTTAACCGGTCCTCTTATCAATCCGATTCCTCTAGAAACCCAGCTATTGGGAACCAGTCGTCCAGATATGCTGGAAAGTACGGCGGAGATTCTAAAGAATTTGGGTCGGAAACGCGCAGTGGTGGTGAGTGGTCCACAAGGTTTAGACGAGGCAGGCCTTGATGGGGCAACCCAGCTCGCTATTCTGGAAAATGGACAGGTTGCCTTATCCAGCTTTCAACCAGAAGATATCGGAATGGAGCGCATCGAAATTGATCAAGTACGAGGTGGAGACGCTAAACGCAATGCGGAAATTTTGCTCAGTGTCTTGAAGAATGAAGCGAGTCCCTTCTTAGAGGTGACGGTCTTAAATGCAGGCCTTGGTTTTTATGCCAACGGCAAGGTAGATTCTATCAAGGAGGGAATTGCCTTGGCACGTGAAGTGATTGCCAGTGGGGCTGCCCTTGAGAAATTGAGATTATTACAGGAGTATCAAAAATGAGTCAAGAATTCTTGCCAAAGATTCTAAAGGAAAAGGCGCGGGAAGTGGCTGCGATGAAAGAAGAGGAACTCCAACCTTTGCGCGAGACCTACCGCTTGTATGATTACCTAAAGAGTCATCCAGAAAAGCTTCAGGTCATTGCGGAAGTGAAAAAGGCTAGCCCGAGTCTGGGAGATATTCATGTCGATGTGGATATCGTCGCGCAGGCTAAGACTTACGAAGAAAATGGGGCCGTGATGATTTCTGTCTTGACCGATGAAGTGTTTTTCAAGGGCAGTATCGAGTATCTCCGGGAAATATCTAGTCAGGTGCGCATTCCCACCCTCAACAAAGATTTCATTGTGGATGAAAAGCAAATAATTCGGGCGCGAAACGCAGGGGCGACTGTGATCTTGTTGATTGTTGCAGCCTTATCAGAGGTTCGTCTGAAAGAACTCTTCGATTTTGCGACCCATCTTGGCCTAGAGGTCTTGGTGGAGACCCATAATCTGACAGAACTAGAGGTGGCTCACCGGATTGGGGCTCAGATCATCGGGGTGAATAATCGTAACTTGGTGACCTTTGAGACAGATCTCCATACTAGCCTTGAATTGGCGACAAGCTTTGAACAAGAACCGGTTTACATCTCTGAGTCTGCTATTTTCACAGCAGCAGACGCGCGCATGCTGGCTCCTTATTTTAGTGGCATTCTCGTTGGGACAGCCCTCATGAAGGCAGACAATGTGGCTGAAAAAGTAAAGGAGTTGCAGATTGACAAAGGTTAAAATTTGCGGATTGTCCACTCCAGAAACTGTCCAGACCGCTGTTGAAGCTGGTGCGGACTACATTGGTTTTGTCTTTGCACCAAGCAAACGGCAAGTCACGCTGGAGCAAGCCCGGGAGTTGGCTACAGGGATTCCAAAGGGGGTTCAAAAAGTCGGTGTTTTTGTATCCCCACAAAGAGAAGAAGTGGAGCAGGCTTGCCAAGTTGTGGGCTTGGACCTGATACAAGTGCATGGATCGATAGATGATACCATCTTACAAGAGCTTCCCCAACAAACGATCCGCGCTGTTCAAGTGGGGAAAGATGCAGCTCTTCCTGAGACCAGTGCCGATTATCTGCTCTTTGATGCTCCTGTAGCAGGAAGTGGGCAGACCTTTGACTGGCAAAAGCTCGAAACCCAAAATTTCACAAAGCCCTTCTTTATTGCAGGAGGCTTGACGGTAGACAATGTAACAGATGCCATTTGCTTCTTTCATCCTTATGCGGTGGATGTATCCAGTGGGGTCGAGACAAATGGAAAAAAAGATCAAGAAAAGATAAAACGATTTATAGAAAGGGTCAAGCATGGCATATAAACAACCAGATCAAAATGGATTTTACGGGCGGTTCGGGGGACGATTTGTCCCTGAAACCTTGATGACAGCAGTTTTAGAATTAGAAGAAGCCTACAGAGAAAGTCAAGCAGATCCTTCTTTTCAAGCAGAATTGGATCAGCTTCTGAAACAATATGTCGGTCGGGAAACACCGCTCTATTACGCTAAAAATCTTACCAAGTATGTCGGTGGAGCCAAGATCTTTCTTAAAAGAGAAGACCTCAACCACACAGGGGCTCATAAAATTAATAATGCCCTAGGACAGGTTTTGTTGGCACACCGGATGGGCAAAAAGAAGATCATCGCAGAAACAGGGGCTGGACAGCACGGTGTTGCAACGGCAACGGCTGCTGCTTTATTTGATATGGAATGTACCATCTACATGGGGGAAGAAGATGTCAAACGCCAAGCCCTCAATGTCTTTCGGATGGAATTGTTGGGCGCCAAGGTTCAATCAGTAACAGATGGGTCACGTGTCCTCAAGGATGCAGTCAATGCTGCCCTTAGAGCCTGGGTAGCAAATGTGGAGGATACCCACTATATCATGGGTTCTGCTCTAGGACCTCATCCATTCCCAGAGATTGTCCGTGATTTTCAAAGTGTCATCGGTCGAGAAGCCAAACGCCAATTTGCAGAGCAAAATGATGGTGCGCTACCAGATGCCGTCCTAGCCTGTGTAGGAGGCGGATCGAACGCCATTGGCCTCTTTTATCCTTTTGTTGAAGATGCCTCTGTTGCCATGTATGGGGCGGAAGCTGCTGGGCTTGGAGTAGATACAGACCAGCATGCAGCAACCTTGACCAAGGGACGTCCGGGAGTCCTTCACGGCGCCTTGATGGATGTTTTACAGGATGCCCATGGACAGATTTTAGAAGCCTTCTCGATTTCGGCAGGTCTCGATTATCCTGGGATTGGGCCAGAGCATTCTTATTTCCATGACATCAAGCGGGCAACCTATGTGCCTGTGACAGACCAAGAAGCATTAGAAGCCTTTCAATTGCTTTCAAAAGTAGAAGGAATCATTCCAGCTCTGGAATCGAGCCATGCTATCGCCTATGCGGTGAAGTTGGCCAAGGAAATGGGGCCTGAAAAATCCATGATCGTTTGCTTATCAGGTCGTGGGGATAAAGATGTGGTACAAGTCAAAGACCGCCTAGAACAAGAGAGAGGAGAGTAAGATGGGAAAGACCTTAACAGAGCATTTACAAAAGCTGAAAGACCAGCAGCAAGGGATCTTTGTTCCTTATATCATGGCAGGAGATCATGAAAAAGGCTTAGCGGGTTTGCAGGAAACCATCCAATTTTTGGAAGATCTTGGTGTCTCAGCCATTGAAGTTGGTATTCCTTTTTCGGATCCGGTGGCAGATGGCCCTGTGATTGAAGAGGCAGGACTACGCAGTTTAGGCCATGGGACGACGACAGAGGGTCTGGTGCAAACGATCCAGCGTCTGGAGACAAGTGTTCCTTTGGTCATCATGACCTATTTCAATCCCTTGTTCCAATATGGGCTCGAAAACTTCTTTAGAGATTTAGAAGGAACAGCGGTCAAAGGAGTGATTATTCCAGATCTTCCTCATGAGCATGCGGATCTGGTAGAGCCTCTCTTAGCGGATAAAGACATCGCTTTGGTGCCACTAGTGAGCTTAACCACAGGAATCGAGCGCCAGAAGAAATTGATCCAAGATGCAGAAGGTTTTATCTATGCTGTAGCGGTTAATGGAGTGACGGGGAAAGCTGGTAGCTATCGAGACGATCTGGACCACCACTTGGCCCAATTACACGAAATAGCTTCGATTCCTGTTTTAACAGGTTTTGGAGTTTCCAGCATGGAGGATATTCACCGTTTCAACAAGGTCTCAGATGGCGTTATTGTGGGATCTAAAATCGTTAAGGCTCTCCACCAAGGGGAGACAGACGCCGTCGCTCATTTTATTTCTCAAGCAGTGAAGGGCTAGCAGGTCTATTCTACTTGTAATTGGCTCGATTCTCCTAGATCAAGCTCTTTGTCTACTATTTTAAACATTCCCCTCGTTTGTCTTTACAAACAAGGGTTTCTCGATACAATAGAGATAGTAACAAGAAAAGAGGAGAAGAGAATGATAAGCCTTGAAGAGATTGATCAAGTCGTCCAGTCAGGCCCTTTTGACCCAAGCTGGGACTCTCTTAGCCATCAAGTCTGTCCAGACTGGTATCGGGATGCTAAATTTGGAATATTTATCCACTGGGGCGTCTACAGTGTACCTGCCTTCGGTTCGGAGTGGTATTCACGAAATATGTATATTCAAGGGAATCCTTGCTATGACTATCATCGAGAGCATTTTGGAGACCAGGCTAGCTTGGGCTACAAGGATCTCATTCCTCTCTTTACAGCAGATCAATTTGATCCGGCATCTTGGCTGGACCTCTTTCAAAAAGCGGGAGCCCAGTATCTTTTCCCAGTTGCGGAGCACCACGATGGTTTTCAGATGTATGCCTCTACTCTCTCGCCTTATAATAGCTTAGAAATGGGGCCAAGACGAGATGTCTTAGGAGAACTGAGGGCGGAAGCAGAAAAACGTGGTCTACACTTCTGTACATCTTCTCACCGGGCAGAGCACCAGTTTTTCTTTTCACATGGCAAGGAGTTTGCTAGTGATATTCTGCAAGAAGTCCCAAGAGACAGCCTCTATTGGCCAGCAGAGCCAGAACCGAAGGATCATTTTGATCTCACCTCCAAGCCTTATCCCAGCAAAGAATTCTTGGAAGACTGGCTCTTGCGAACCTGTGAACTAGTGCGGGACTACCAACCAGAGCTCCTATATTTTGACTGGTGGATCCAGCATGAGAGCTTCCGTCCCTACTTGATGCGCTTTTTGGCTTACTATTACAATCTAGCAGCACAAGAGGATCGCAAGGTGGCTGTTTGTTACAAACAGGATGCCCTCCCTTTTGGTTCAGGAATCGTTGAGATGGAGCGGGGAGGCTACGGAGAGACGCAAGCCTTTCCGTGGCAAATGGATACTGCAATTGCCCGTAATTCTTGGTGCTATACCCAGGATCTAGCCTACAAGACCAGTAAGGAATTGTTGCAAAATCTAGTTGATGTTGTGGCCAAAAATGGCAACCTTCTGCTCAATATTGGACCCAAGGCAGATGGCACCATCCCTGAGCAAGATCAAGACATCCTTACAGAGATCGGGGACTGGCTGGCGGTAAACGGAGAAGCCATTTATCAGAGCCGGCCTTGGCGGGTGTCATCGGACGGACCGACCGAGGCCCAGGAAGGTTCTTTCTCAGATGGACAAGCACCACTCTATACCAGCCAAGATTTCCGCTATACCATGCGTGATGGCTTTCTTTATGCCATCCAGCTGGAACCAAGTGGACGGACAGAAGAGCTGACCTTGCCGTCTCTCGCCTATGATCTCAAGCAACCGAGAATCCTTCATGCGCGTATTCGGCAGATAGAGCTCCTTGGAGAAAGTCAGCTTCTTTCTTGGAGTCAAGATGAGGCAGGCCTCCATCTTCAATTACCAGCTTGCAGCAAAAAACAACCGCGTGTTTTGCGTCTCAGTTTTTAGTTTTCTTGAAGCTTTCTATAAGGAATGGTTTAGGTTTCTCGTGTATACTGTACTCATCCAATAAGAAATGAGGTACAGAAAATGAAAATCTCAGTCAATTATCCAAAACGCTTTAAGAAATTGCCACAACAAGGGTCTTGTTACGGCGAATAAACGCTTCTCTTCATTTTTCATAAGGAACTCCTAAAGAAGGCTCTACCCGAAAGGGTAGAGTTTTTATGTACCAGAGACCTTGTGATTCGTGGTATAATAGGCCTATGGAAAAAAAGAATAAATTGCTACTCATCGACGGGTCTTCCGTCGCATTTCGTGCCTTTTTCGCACTTTATCATCAAATTGATCGCTTCAAAAATGCCAATGGTCTGCATACCAATGCGGTCTATGGCTTTAATCTCATGTTGAGCCATCTGTTGGAGCGCATTCAACCAACCCATGTTCTCGTCGCCTTTGATGCAGGAAAGACTACTTTTCGGACGGAGATGTATGCTGACTACAAAGGGGGCGGGCAAAAACACCGGATGAGTTCCGTGAGCAGTTCCCTTTCATTCGCGAGCAATTAGACCATCTAGGAATTCGCCACTATGAGCTAGCTCAATATGAAGCAGATGATATTATTGGAACGCTGGACAAGTTGGCAGAATCAACTTCTGTTCCTTTTGATGTGACTATTGTCTCAGGGGACAAGGACTTGATTCAGCTAACGGATGACAACACGGTGGTTGAAATCTCAAAAAAAGGAGTGGCAGAGTTTGAAGAATTCACTCCAGCCTATTTGAAAGAAAAGATGGGACTGACACCGGAGCAATTTATCGATCTCAAGGCCTTGATGGGAGATAAGTCGGATAATATCCCAGGTGTCACTAAGATTGGAGAAAAGACCGGAATCAAACTGCTCCTAGAGTACGGCTCTCTCGATGGTATTTACGAGCATATCGACGAGATGAAGGCTTCTAAGATGAAGGAAAACCTCATCAACGACAAGGAGCAGGCCTATCTGTCTAAGACTCTTGCGACCATTGATACCAATGCACCCATTGAGATTGGCCTGGACGATATCACCTATACGGGCCCTCATCTAGAAAATCTCGCCAAGTTTTATGAGGAGATGGGCTTCAAGCAACTCCGTCAGGCCTTGGATCTCAGTGGAGAAGAAGCAGCTCCTGTAGCTATTGACTATACAGAAGTTGAGCAAGTCACTTCAGATATGCTCACGGAAGATACTTTCTTCCATTTTGAGATTTTTGGGGACAATTACCATACGGAACCCATCATCGGTTTCGCATGGGGGACCAAAGGTCAGCTCTACGCGAGTACAGATACTGGTCTTTTACAAACACCGATTTTCAAAGAATTTCTCGAAAAAACGCCCTTCAAGGTCTATGACTTCAAGCGGGCCAAGGTTTTGCTCAGCCACTTGGGCATTTCCCTTCAAAATCCAGCTTTTGACAGTCGATTGGCCAAGTATCTCTTGTCGACCGTAGAGGACAATGAAATTTCAACCATTGCGAGTCTCTATAGTCAGATTGCGCTGCCGCTGGACGAAGTCGTTTATGGCAAGGGAGCCAAAAAAGCTATCCCAGAAAAGACGGTCCTATTAGAGCATTTGGCACGGAAAGTCGCTGTTCTACTGGATACCGAAGAGCCCATGATGGAGCAGTTGCAAGCCCATGACCAACTAGATTTGCTCTATGATATGGAGCAACCACTAGCAGCTGTTTTGGCCAAGATGGAAATCGCGGGGATCAAGGTAGAGCGCCAGACCCTCCAAGATATGCAGGTGGAAAACGAAGTGGTCTTGGAGCGTTTGACTCAAGAAATCTACGAGCTTGCTGGAGAGGAATTTAACATAAATTCTCCAAAACAATTGGGGGTCATCCTCTTTGAAAAATTGGAACTCCCTCTTGAATATACCAAGAAGACCA
The DNA here is from genome assembly GCF_000448565.1 of Streptococcus sp. HSISM1. Classification (GTDB taxonomy): domain Bacteria; phylum Bacillota; class Bacilli; order Lactobacillales; family Streptococcaceae; genus Streptococcus. The sequence goes on from NZ_CM002128.1 coordinate 1,911,315, forward strand.
AAACCGGCTATTCAACAGCCGTTGATGTCTTGGAACGCCTGGCTCCAATTGCACCGATTGTGTCTAAGATTCTTGAATACCGCCAAATTGCCAAGATTCAGTCGACCTATGTTATTGGTCTTCAAGACTGGATTTTGGAAGATGGGAAAATCCATACCCGCTATGTGCAAGATTTAACGCAGACAGGCCGCTTGTCCAGTGTGGATCCCAACCTGCAAAACATTCCTGTCCGTTTGGAACAAGGTCGTCTCATTCGTAAAGCCTTTGTCCCAGAAGAGGAAAACAGTGTCTTGCTCAGTTCGGACTATTCACAGATCGAATTGCGCGTCTTGGCCCATATTTCGGGAGATGAGCATTTGATTGACGCCTTTCAGCATGGGGCAGATATCCATACATCGACCGCTATGCGCGTCTTCAATATTGAAAAACCAGAAGATGTGACGCCGAACGACCGTCGCAATGCAAAAGCAGTAAACTTCGGTGTGGTTTATGGAATTTCCGACTTTGGCCTGTCTAACAACCTAGGGATCAGTCGAAAAGAAGCCAAGGCCTACATTGAGACCTATTTCGAACGCTACCCTGGCATCAAGGACTATATGGAGAGAGTGGTACGGGAAGCGCGTGACAAAGGCTATGTGGAGACTCTCTTCAAGCGTCGTCGGGAGATTCCAGATATCAATTCTCGCAACTTCAATGTTCGAGGCTTTGCGGAGCGGACGGCTATCAACTCACCCATCCAAGGATCGGCAGCAGACATCTTGAAAATTGCTATGATCCACTTAGACCAAGCGCTAGAAAGAGGAGCATACAAGACCAAGATGCTTCTTCAGGTGCACGATGAAATCGTTCTGCAGGTACCAAGTGATGAACTGGCAGCGATCAAAGAACTCGTCAAAGAGACCATGGAATCCGCTATCGAACTTGTGGTACCACTGGAAGCCGATGAAAATGAAGGCAAAACATGGTATGAAGCCAAATAAAATGGACGTCATACAAGCACGTCCAGTACCATATAAATTCTTAAGACAAGAAACACAAAAGGAGATTCTTATGGCTTATTCATTTCGCAATCCTAGTGATGGCATTATCAAACATTACCTAGAAACGAGCAAGATCATCGCTGTAGTTGGATTATCTGATCGTGAAGATACGACCAGTCATCGTGTCAGCAAGGAGATGCAAGAACGGGGCTATCGGATTATTCCCGTTAATCCTCGTGCAGCTGGTGGCCAGATCCTTGGAGAAACGGTGTACGCTAGCTTACAGGAGATCCCATTCCCAGTAGATATCGTTGATGTATATCGTCGCAGTGAGTTTTTACCAGATGTGGCACGTGATTTTATTGAGACGGATGCGAAAATTTTCTGGGCACAATTGGAGCTGGAAAATCAAGAAGCAGAAGAAATCCTTCGTGGAGCTGGACGGGAAGATATCGTCATGAACCGCTGTATCAAACGGGAACATACCAGACTGATCTTAGGAGACTCCCTATACGGTTTATAAATGATAAACAATTGACATAGAAGAAAACCCCAGCAAGCTGGGGTTTTCTTCTTACTCTTATTATGTGACTTTCAGTCCGTCTCGCTCCGTTAGGTGCGAGACAAAAAAACCACCCGCTATGCGGGTGCGCATCAAAGGTTATACCAAAAAAACTCCAAACGCGATACAATTAAGGTGTTCAAGCCAATTGTAAAGCGAAAGGAGAAAAATATGGCTCAAAAAGCACATAGTTTATCACACACAAAATGGATGTGTAAATATCACATTGTGTTCACCCCTAAGTATAGACGAAAAGTGATCTATAATCAATATCGAAGTAGTTTAGGAGAAATATTCCATAGATTATGTAGTTATAAAGGTGTTGAGATTATTGAAGGCCATTTAATGCCAGATCATGTTCATATGTTGG
>NZ_CM002128.1:1914401-1934316 GCF_000448565.1 Streptococcus sp. HSISM1
TTTCATATGTTGGTAAGTATTCCACCTAGAATTAGTGTTGCAAGTTTCATGGGATATTTAAAAGGTAAAAGCGCTCTAATGATGTTCGATAAACACGCCAATCTGAAATATAAGTTTGGAAATCGACATTTTTGGGCAGAGGGATATTATGTAAGTACAGTTGGCCTCAACGAAGCCACAATAAAGAAATACATTCAGGAACAAGAGCGAAAAGATATTGCTTTAGATAAGTTGAGTGTAAAAGAATATGAAGATCCCTTTAGGGATAGTGGCAAGTAGTACGTATACCTCTTTGAGAGGTCTGTGACGAGTCAAATGCAATAAGGCTTGAACAAAGTGAAAGCCAGCGTCTTTAGGCGCTGGCTAGTTATCTGGGCTTATAGCCCTGGTACAAACCACCCGTTTGACGGGTGGTCATGATTCAGTTTCATGGCTTGGATGGCCTGTAAAATGGCGAGGCCCTTGTTTAATCTGCTTGATTTGATCATAAAAGGCAATTTGGCAGTTGATAAAGTAAGGCATGGTATAAAAGCCGATGACATCGCGCGTGAAGTAATTCAAGAAGTACCAACCAACCAAGGTTAGATCGAGCACCAAGCGATTGCTGCGGAACCCTTTCATTGTTTCACGACTTTGGCGAAGGACTCCAAAGGCTCCCTTGTAGTCGCCGTCTCGTAATTGCTCATAGAGGATCAATTCGACCAGGCTAAGACTGTAGTATTGTGGCAGGTAAAAGAGGAGGCCAATCAGGCCAAGTATGACACCAGCAGTCATCAGAGGCATTTGTTGCATGAGAGATTGGAATTCAGGACTGGAAGCACTCAGAGTGCTAGGGTTGCCCACCTTATCGTAGATCGCCAAAAATCGAATGCTAGCGTAGGTGCTGATGAGACTCCCCACATAGAGGATGAGTCCCCATAAAAAGAGGACGGCTTGCTTCAAGATCAAGGTGGCAAATACAGAGGTAAAGCGATCTTGTTTAAAGATATCTAACACACGTGTTCGGTGTTCGATCTTGGGATTAATCGTATCTAAATAGCTAAAAGTCGCACCGACCACTAAAATGGAGATGACAAAGGAGACGACAGAAGGAAAGAGTTGCCGCTGGATCATGTAGATACTTGCTTGCTGCAAGGTCATATCCGGTAGTAGATCGACCAGATCTTGCCCACTTAAGAGGAAGTTAGCAAGAATGGTCAACAGGACCGGAAGAGCAAAAAGGATAGCTAAGCCCGGTTGCTGGACTTGCATGGTACGTGCCCGGAGGCGAATCAGTTTAAGGTTCATAGATGACACTCTCTTCATAGTAGTACTTTTTATTATAACATAAGTCCGTGACAGAGCCGGTAAAATTTGGTACAATCGTACAGGTGCTCACAGGAAAACTGTGACAGGAATAAGAAGGCTGGGACTGTTTTTCCCAGTACGGAGGTAACCATGACAGATTCACCGATTCAATATCGATTAATCAAAAAAGAAAAGCATACAGGTGCTCGTCTGGGAGAAATTATCACCCCTCACGGGACCTTCCCAACCCCAATGTTTATGCCTGTAGGGACTCAGGCAACCGTTAAGACCCAATCGCCAGAAGAGCTCAAGGAAATGGGCTCCGGAATTATTTTGGCCAACACCTACCATCTCTGGCTTCGTCCCGGGGATGATCTAGTTGCAAAAGCAGGAGGATTGCACCAGTTCATGAACTGGGACCAGCCCATTTTGACAGATAGTGGAGGCTTTCAGGTCTATTCATTAGCGGATACCCGCAATATTACTGAAGAAGGGGTAACCTTTAAAAACCACCTCAACGGCTCGAAGATGTTCCTCTCTCCAGAAAAGGCCATCTCCATCCAAAACAATCTAGGGAGCGACATCATGATGTCCTTTGATGAATGCCCTCAGTTCTATCAGCCCTATGATTATGTGAAAAAATCAATCGAACGGACCAGTCGTTGGGCAGAACGTGGCCTAAAGGCTCACCGTCGCCCTCATGATCAAGGTCTTTTCGGGATTGTCCAAGGGGCTGGATTTGAAGACTTACGCCGTCAGTCTGCTCAAGATTTGGTCGGCATGGACTTTCCAGGTTATTCTATCGGTGGCTTAGCTGTTGGGGAAAGCCATGAAGAGATGAATGCGGTACTAGATTTCACAACTCCGCTCTTACCAGAGAACAAGCCACGCTATCTCATGGGAGTAGGAGCTCCAGACAGTCTGATTGATGGCGTTATTCGTGGAGTGGACATGTTTGACTGTGTCTTGCCGACGCGGATTGCGCGAAATGGTACCTGTATGACCAGCCAAGGACGCCTAGTGGTGAAAAATGCGCAATTTGCAGAAGACTTTACACCGCTAGATCCCGAATGTGATTGCTACACTTGTAAGAATTACACCCGTGCTTATCTTCGCCACCTCCTCAAGGCAGATGAGACCTTCGGCATTCGCTTGACAAGCTACCACAACCTCTATTTCTTGATCAACCTCATGAAGCAGGTCCGTCAAGCCATCATGGATGACAATCTCTTAGAATTCCGTGAGCATTTCGTCGAAAAATATGGCTATAACAAATCAGGACGGAATTTCTAGGATGGATCGCGAAAGACTATTAGACTACTTGGTAAAAAAGATCCAGGCAAAAGAATTGCAGACTATTGGGATCTATGGTCATGGTGGTTCAGGAAAAACAACCTTTACAATAGCGCTCTGTGAGCGATTGGACCCCACAAAAGTTAACCTTTTGGAGACAGATCCCTATATTATTGGAAGTCCAAGAGGGTTGGTTGTGCCAAAAGACTTACCGGACCAAAAAGTAACCGCGTGTCTGTCGAGTGCCCATGAATTGGCTAGTCTAGAGCGAGATATTCGAGCCCTTCAAGCAGTAATGGATATACGGACGATTGATCAGCCATGGTCTCCAAGCCATATATTATCTGGGAACAAGCCTATTCTCATCGTAGAAGGGATGTCAGTAGCTTTTTTACCAAAATCTTTGTTTGATCAAACCATTTGTTTTTACACAGATGATCTTACGGAGCTAGAAAGACGATTAAGCAGAGACGTTGCCCAACGAAATCGAGAGATAGACTTCATCTATCGAACTCACCAGATCAGGCGAGAACAATACCATCAGTATTATCAACTGATGGAAGGCGAAGCGGATATCCTGGTCAATACATCACAAGATCAATTTTGTATTGAAAAAGAATAGGAAGTTCTACTGAAAAGTAGAACTTTTTTTCTATATAATAGCAACTTTTTTAGCACGCTTTTTCTTTCGAAAACACTTTCATCAAAAAAACGAAAAAAATCTTCTCAAATCCCTTGCATTGGGCCTTTGTTTGTGTTAAACTACTATGGTGCTGTGAAAAACAGCTATTAGCTTTGATGCAAGAGGTTGCGACACGCTCGGTTGCATTGCCACGCAACGCGCGTCGGTTTTCTTGTGGAGCTAGCCTATTATCTTAAATAGACGAAAAGGAGAAAAAGATGGCAAACAAAAAAATCCGCATCCGTTTGAAAGCGTACGAACACCGTACACTCGACACAGCGGCTGCAAAAATCGTAGAATCAGCTACTCGTACAGGTGCACAAGTTGCGGGTCCAATCCCACTTCCAACTGAACGTAGCCTCTACACAATCATTCGTGCGACTCACAAATACAAAGATTCTCGCGAACAATTCGAAATGCGTACACACAAACGTTTGATCGATATCATCAACCCAACTCAAAAAACAGTTGACGCTTTGATGAAATTGGATCTTCCAAGTGGTGTAAACGTAGAAATCAAACTTTAATCTAAAGCTTGATCCAGAGCATAAAAAACGCTCGTTAAAAACTTTTTGAATAAAAAACTATAGAAAAGGAACTATTTTCTCATGACAAAAGGAATCTTAGGGAAAAAAGTGGGAATGACTCAAATCTTCACTGAAGCTGGCGAATTGATCCCTGTAACAGTTATCGAAGCAACTCCAAACGTTGTTCTTCAAGTTAAAACTGTTGAAACAGATGGTTACAACGCTATCCAAGTTGGTTTCGATGACAAACGCGAAGTATTGAGCAACAAACCTGCTAAAGGACATGTAGCAAAAGCTAACACGGCTCCTAAGCGCTTCATTCGTGAATTCAAAAACGTTGAAGGCTTGGAAGTTGGTGCTGAAATCACAGTTGACACTTTCGAAGCTGGAGACATTGTTGATGTAACTGGTACTTCTAAAGGTAAAGGTTTCCAAGGTGTTATCAAACGCCACGGACAATCACGTGGACCTATGGCTCACGGTTCTCGTTACCACCGTCGTCCAGGTTCTATGGGACCTGTTGCACCTAACCGCGTATTCAAAGGTAAAAACCTTGCAGGACGCATGGGTGGCGATCGTGTAACTATTCAAAACCTTGAAGTTGTACAAGTTGTTCCAGAAAAGAACGTTATCCTTATCAAAGGTAACGTACCAGGTGCTAAGAAATCTCTTATCACTATCAAGTCAGCAGTTAAAGCTGGTAAATAATAAGGAAAGGGGAATACAGTCAAAATGGCAAATGTAACATTATTCGACCAAACTGGTAAACAAGCGGGCGAAGTTGTTCTTAACGATGCGATCTTTGGTATCAAACCAAACCAAGCAGTTGTATTTGATGTGATCATCAGCCAACGTGCTAGCCTTCGTCAAGGAACTCACGCAGTTAAAAACCGTTCAGCCGTTTCAGGTGGCGGACGCAAACCATGGCGTCAAAAAGGAACTGGACGTGCTCGTCAAGGTTCTATCCGCTCTCCACAATGGCGTGGTGGTGGAATTGTCTTCGGACCAACTCCACGTAGCTATGCGTACAAACTTCCTCAAAAAGTTCGTCGCCTTGCACTTAAATCTGTTTACTCAGAAAAAGTTGCTGAAAACAAATTTGTAGCCGTTGATTCTCTTGAATTTACAGCTCCAAAAACTGCTGAATTTGCAAAAGTTCTTGCAGCTTTGAGCATCGATTCTAAAGTCCTTGTTATTCTTGAAGAAGGAAATGAATTCGCAGCTCTTTCAGCTCGTAACCTTCCAAACGTGAAAGTTGCGACTGCTACAACTGCAAGTGTTCTTGACATCGCAAATAGTGACAAACTTCTTGTTACTCAAGCAGCTATCTCTAAAATCGAGGAGGTTCTTGCATAATGAATTTGTATGATGTTATCAAAAAACCTGTTATCACTGAAAAGTCAATGGCTCAACTTGAAGCAGGCAAATATGTATTCGAAGTTGACACTCGCGCTCACAAACTTTTGATCAAACAAGCTGTTGAAGCTGCCTTTGAAGGTGTAAAAGTTGCGAATGTGAACACTGTAAACGTAAAACCTAAAGCAAAACGCGTTGGACGTTACACTGGTTTTACTTCAAAAACTAAAAAAGCTATCATCACGCTTGCAGCTGATTCTAAAGCAATCGAGTTGTTTGCTACTGAAGCTGAATAATCTAAGGAGGAAATATCGTGGGAATTCGTGTTTATAAACCAACAACAAACGGTCGCCGTAATATGACTTCTTTGGATTTCGCTGAAATCACAACAAACACACCTGAGAAAACTTTGCTTGTTTCTCTTAAAAACAAAGCAGGTCGTAACAACAACGGTCGTATCACTGTTCGTCACCAAGGTGGTGGACACAAACGTCATTACCGTTTGATCGATTTCAAACGTAACAAAGATGGAGTTGAAGCAGTCGTTAAAACGATCGAATACGATCCAAACCGCTCAGCTAACATCGCGCTTGTACACTACACTGACGGTGTGAAAGCTTACATCATCGCCCCTAAAGGTCTTGAAGTAGGTCAACGCATCGTATCAGGACCAGAAGCAGATATCAAAGTCGGAAACGCTCTTCCACTTGCTAACATCCCAGTTGGTACTTTGATCCACAACATCGAATTGAAACCTGGTAAAGGTGGAGAATTGGTACGTGCTGCTGGAGCTTCTGCTCAAGTATTGGGTTCTGAAGGTAAATATGTACTTGTTCGTCTTCAATCAGGCGAAGTTCGTATGATTCTTGGAACTTGCCGTGCTACAGTTGGTGTTGTCGGAAACGAACAACATGGACTTGTAAACCTTGGTAAAGCGGGACGTAACCGCTGGAAAGGTGTTCGCCCTACAGTTCGTGGTTCTGTAATGAACCCGAATGATCACCCACACGGTGGTGGTGAAGGTAAAGCACCAGTTGGACGTAAAGCGCCATCTACTCCTTGGGGTAAACCTGCGCTTGGTCTTAAAACTCGTAACAAGAAAGCGAAATCTGACAAACTTATCGTTCGTCGTCGCAACCAAAAATAATCATAAGCAACTAGCTTACACTTTCCGCCAGCTCGGTAGCGCTGCATAGCAGCGCAAGCCGCTGTGGTACTAAATTTTAAAGGAGAAAATTACAAAATGGGACGTAGTCTTAAAAAAGGACCTTTCGTCGATGAGCATTTGATGAAAAAAGTTGAAGCTCAAGCAAACGACGAAAAGAAAAAAGTAATTAAAACTTGGTCACGTCGTTCAACGATCTTCCCAAGTTTCATCGGATACACTATCGCAGTTTATGATGGACGTAAACATGTACCTGTTTACATCCAAGAAGACATGGTAGGTCACAAGCTTGGTGAATTTGCACCAACTCGTACTTACAAAGGTCACGCGGCAGACGACAAGAAGACACGTAGAAAATAAGGAGAACATAAATGGCAGAAATTACTTCAGCTAAAGCAATGGCTCGTACAGTGCGTGTTTCACCTCGTAAATCACGTCTTGTTCTTGACAACATCCGTGGTAAAAGCGTAGCCGATGCCATCGCTATTTTGACATTCACACCAAACAAAGCTGCAGGGATCATCCTTAAAGTGTTGAACTCAGCAGTAGCAAACGCTGAAAACAACTTTGGTTTGGAAAAAGCTAACTTGGTAGTATCTGAAGCATTCGCAAACGAAGGACCAACAATGAAACGTTTCCGTCCACGTGCGAAAGGTTCAGCTTCACCAATCAACAAACGTACAGCTCACATCACAGTAGCTGTTGCAGAAAAATAAGGAGGTAAACTCGTGGGTCAAAAAGTACATCCAATTGGTATGCGTGTTGGTATCATCCGTGATTGGGATGCCAAATGGTATGCTGAAAAAGAATACGCGGATTACCTTCATGAAGATCTTGCAATCCGTAAATTCATTCAAAAAGAATTGGCTGACGCAGCCGTTTCAACTATTGAAATCGAACGCGCAGTAAACAAAGTTAACGTTTCTCTTCACACTGCTAAACCAGGTATGGTTATCGGTAAAGGTGGAGCAAACGTTGATGCACTTCGTGCAGCTCTTAACAAATTGACTGGTAAACAAGTACACATCAACATCATTGAGATCAAACGTCCTGACTTGGATGCTCACCTTGTTGGTGAAGGAATCGCTCGTCAATTGGAACAACGTGTTGCTTTCCGTCGTGCACAAAAACAAGCGATCCAACGTGCTATGCGTGCTGGAGCTAAAGGAATCAAAACTCAAGTATCAGGTCGTTTGAACGGTGCAGATATTGCCCGTGCAGAAGGATACTCTGAAGGAACTGTTCCACTCCACACACTTCGCGCTGATATCGATTACGCTTGGGAAGAAGCAGACACTACTTACGGTAAACTTGGTGTTAAAGTATGGATCTACCGTGGTGAAGTTCTTCCAGCTCGTAAAGACGCTAAAGGAGGTAAATAACCAATGTTAGTACCTAAACGTGTAAAACACCGTCGCGAATTCCGTGGTAAAATGCGCGGTGAAGCAAAAGGTGGAAAAGAAGTAGCATTCGGTGAATACGGTCTTCAAGCTACAACTAGCCACTGGATCACAAACCGTCAAATCGAAGCTGCTCGTATCGCCATGACTCGTTACATGAAACGTGGTGGTAAAGTTTGGATTAAGATTTTCCCACACAAATCATACACCGCTAAAGCTATCGGGGTACGTATGGGATCTGGTAAAGGGGCTCCTGAAGGTTGGGTAGCACCAGTTAAACGTGGTAAAGTAATGTTCGAAATCGCTGGTGTATCTGAAGAGATCGCGCGCGAAGCACTTCGTCTTGCTAGCCACAAATTGCCAGTTAAAACTAAATTTGTGAAACGTGAAGCAGAATAAGGAGAGGTCATGAAACTTACAGAAGTAAAAGAATTTGTTAAAGAACTTCGTGGTCTTTCTCAAGAAGAACTCGCGAAGCGTGAAAATGAATTGAAGAAAGAATTGTTTGAACTTCGTTTCCAAGCAGCTGCTGGTCAATTGGAACAAACTGGACGTTTGAAAGAAGTGAAAAAACAAATCGCTCGTATCAAAACTGTTCAATCAGAAACTAAATAATAGACTAGGGAAGGAGAATTTCAATGGAACGCAATAATCGTAAAGTTCTTGTTGGACGCGTTGTGTCTGACAAAATGGACAAAACAATCACAGTTGTAGTTGAAACTAAACGTAACCACCCAGTCTATGGTAAACGTATCAACTATTCTAAAAAATACAAAGCTCATGATGAAAACAATGTTGCTAAAGAAGGCGATATCGTTCGTATCATGGAAACTCGTCCGCTTTCAGCTACAAAACGCTTCCGTCTTGTAGAAGTCGTTGAAAAAGCGGTCATCATCTAATCATACCTGAAAGGAGAAAACGTAAATGATTCAAACAGAAACTCGTTTGAAAGTCGCTGACAACAGTGGCGCACGCGAAATCTTGACAATCAAAGTTCTTGGTGGTTCAAAACGTAAATTCGCGAGCATCGGTGATGTAATCGTTGCATCTGTAAAACAAGCTACTCCTGGTGGTGCGGTTAAGAAAGGTGACGTTGTAAAAGCTGTTATCGTTCGTACTAAATCAGGTGCTCGTCGTAAAGATGGTTCATACATCAAGTTCGACGAAAATGCAGCAGTGATCATCCGTGACGACAAAACTCCTCGCGGAACTCGTATCTTTGGCCCAGTTGCACGTGAATTGCGTGACGGTGGATTCATGAAGATCGTATCACTTGCTCCAGAAGTACTTTAATCAATAAAAAACAAACACAGTCCCCTGGCTCAGCCAGGGTGCCCATCGGGCGTAAGAATAAAAGGAGAATAAAATGTTTGTAAAAAAAGGCGACAAAGTTCGCGTTATCGCTGGTAAAGACAAAGGCGTAGAAGCTGTTGTTCTTACTGCTCTTCCAAAAGTAAATAAAGTTGTTGTAGAAGGTGTAAACATCATCAAGAAACACCAACGTCCAAATAACGAAAACCCTCAAGGTGCAATCGTTGAAAAAGAAGCTCCTATCCATGCTTCTAACGTACAAGTTTTGGACAAAAACGGTGTTGCTGGACGTGTTGGCTACAAATTTGTAGACGGCAAAAAAGTTCGCTACAACAAAAAATCAGGCGAAGTGCTTGACTAATCACGAAGGAAAGGAGAAGTATAATGGCTAATCGTTTAAAAGAAAAATACCTTAATGAAGTAGTACCATCATTGACTGAACAGTTCAACTATTCATCAGTTATGGCTGTGCCAAAAGTTGATAAAATCGTTTTGAACATGGGTGTTGGTGATGCAGTATCAAATGCTAAAAACCTTGAAAAAGCTGCTGAAGAGCTTGCTTTGATCTCAGGTCAAAAACCATTGATCACTAAGGCTAAAAAATCAATCGCCGGCTTCCGTCTTCGTGAAGGTGTTGCGATCGGTGCAAAAGTTACCCTTCGTGGTGAACGTATGTACGAATTCTTGGATAAATTGGTAACAGTTTCACTTCCACGTGTACGTGACTTCCATGGTGTTCCAACAAAATCATTTGATGGACGCGGAAACTACACACTTGGTGTGAAAGAACAATTGATCTTCCCAGAAATCAACTTTGATGATGTTGATAAAACTCGTGGTTTGGATATCGTAATCGTAACTACAGCGAACACAGACGAAGAATCACGTGCATTGCTTACTGGCCTAGGTATGCCGTTTGCAAAATAATATAGGAGGTAAAACTAATGGCTAAAAAATCTATGATTGCTAAGAACAAACGCCCAGCGAAGTTCTCTACTCAAGCATACACTCGCTGTGAACGTTGTGGACGTCCACACTCAGTTTACCGCAAGTTTAAACTTTGCCGTGTTTGCTTCCGTGAATTGGCATACAAAGGTCAAATCCCAGGTGTAACAAAAGCATCTTGGTAATTTAAGATATCAAGGGCGTTAAAACTCCAAGTGAAAATAGGAAACTTGACGAAGAAACTTTAGTTTCTAGGAAAGTTTATCTTTTTCACACAGAGTTTAGCCCGGGTTCAGTTGGGCTTGCCAATTTGAACACGAGCTACAGCTTTGGCGAAAAAGACCAATTTTCTTTGGAGCATCGCTCCTGCATCAAATTGCCTATTTTTGCTCTCGCTGTTACGCTCTCTGTATCATGTATTAACTAGCAAGTGCAACTTGCAAACTACTAGTAAGAGGAGAAATTATAATGGTTATGACTGACCCAATCGCAGACTTCCTTACACGTATTCGTAACGCTAACCAAGCAAAACACGAAGTACTTGAAGTACCTGCATCAAACATCAAAAAAGGGATTGCTGAAATCCTTAAACGCGAAGGTTTTGTAAAAAACGTTGAATTCATCGAAGATGACAAACAAGGCATCATCCGTGTATTCTTGAAATACGGACAAAACGGTGAAAAAGTTATCACAAACTTGAAACGTGTATCTAAACCAGGTTTGCGTGTTTACAAAAAACGTGAAGATCTTCCAAAAGTTCTTAACGGACTTGGAATTGCTATCCTTTCAACTTCTGAAGGTTTGCTTACTGATAAAGAAGCACGCCAAAAGAACGTTGGTGGGGAAGTTATCGCTTACGTTTGGTAATATTTAGTTCCCAATTTCGTTGTGACTCTTCGTTATTGTCTCTTGCCTAACCCAAAGTTATGTCTGCGAGACAATGCCTCGATTCACTTAGAAATTGTGACCTAAACATTAACTTTTAAATCAAAAAGAGTTAAACCCCGTGAAAACTGGCCCGCAAAGGCCTGACAATTTAACAGGAGAATAAAAAACATGTCACGTATTGGTAATAAAGTTATCGTGTTGCCTGCTGGTGTTGAAATCACTAACAATGACAACGTTGTAACTGTAAAAGGACCTAAAGGAGAACTTACTCGTACGTTCTCAAAAGATATTGAAATCCGTGTGGAAGGTACTGAAGTAACACTTCACCGTCCAAACGATTCAAAAGAAATGAAAACAATCCACGGAACAACTCGTGCCCTTTTGAACAACATGGTTACTGGTGTATCAGAAGGATTCAAGAAAGAACTTGAAATGCGCGGGGTTGGATACCGTGCACAACTTCAAGGATCAAAACTTGTTTTGGCTGTTGGTAAATCACACCCAGACGAAGTTGAAGCTCCAGAAGGAATTACTTTTGAACTTCCAAATCCAACAACAATCGTTGTTAGCGGAATTTCAAAAGAAGTAGTTGGTCAAACAGCTGCTTATGTACGTAGCCTTCGTTCACCTGAACCATACAAAGGTAAAGGGATCCGTTATGTTGGTGAATACGTTCGCCGCAAAGAAGGTAAAACAGGTAAATAATGTAGTTTGGTTGTTTTTCAACCAACCTTCATTTTACCAACTCAGTGCTTAGCACATGATTTTAAAATTAAGAGGTGAAAATTGTGATTTCGAAACCAGATAAAAACAAAATCCGTCAAAAACGCCACCGTCGCGTTCGCGGAAAACTCTCTGGAACTGCTGATCGCCCACGTTTGAACGTATTCCGTTCTAATACAGGCATCTACGCTCAAGTAATTGATGACGTAGCGGGTGTAACGCTCGCAAGCGCTTCAACTCTTGACAAAGAAGTTTCAAAAGGAACTAAAACTGAACAAGCCGTTGTTGTCGGCAAACTTGTTGCTGAACGTGCAGTTGCTAAAGGTATTTCTGAAGTGGTGTTCGACCGCGGTGGATATCTATATCACGGACGTGTTAAAGCTTTGGCTGATGCAGCTCGTGAAAACGGATTGAAATTCTAATAGGAGGACACTAGAAAATGGCATTTAAAGATAATGCAGTTGAACTTGAAGAACGCGTAGTTGCCATCAATCGTGTAACAAAAGTTGTTAAAGGTGGACGTCGTCTTCGTTTTGCAGCTCTTGTAGTTGTTGGTGACCGTAATGGCCGTGTTGGATTTGGTACTGGTAAAGCTCAAGAAGTTCCAGAAGCAATCCGTAAGGCTGTTGAAGATGCTAAGAAAAACTTGATCGAAGTTCCTATGGTTGGAACAACAATTCCACACGAAGTAACATCAGTATTTGGTGGAGCTCGTGTATTGTTGAAACCAGCTATCGAAGGGGCTGGGGTTGCTGCAGGTGGAGCAGTTCGTGCCGTTGTCGAATTGGCAGGTATTGCAGATGTTACATCTAAATCACTTGGATCAAACACTCCAATCAACATCGTTCGTGCAACTGTTAACGGTTTGGCACAATTGAAACGCGCTGATGAAGTTGCTGCCCTTCGTGGTATTTCAGTTTCTGACTTGGCTTAAGAAAGGAGATTCAAATGGCTCAAATTAAAATTACTTTGACTAAGTCTCCAATCGGACGCATCCCGTCACAACGTAAAACTGTTGTAGCACTTGGACTTGGCAAATTGAACAGCTCTGTTATTAAAGAAGATAACCCAGCAGTACGTGGTATGATCACTGCTGTATCTCACTTGGTAACAGTTGAAGAAGTAAAATAATCTATTTAAAATAGAAACAAAGTTTTCAGGGGTATGAGAGGTTCTCATCCCCTAAAACTAAATATAAGTATAGGCGAGTTTGTAGTTAGGACACCTTTTCCTGATTACATGCGTTAGCAATTTACAAAAGAGGAGAAAATAAATAATGAAACTTCATGAATTACAACCTGCTACAGGTTCACGTAAAGTCCGCAACCGTGTTGGTCGTGGTACTTCATCTGGTAATGGTAAAACTTCTGGCCGTGGTCAAAAAGGTCAAAAAGCTCGTAGCGGTGGCGGTGTACGTCTTGGTTTTGAAGGTGGACAAACTCCATTGTTCCGTCGTCTTCCAAAACGTGGATTTACAAACATCAACGCTAAAGAATATGCTATTGTGAACCTTGATCAATTGAACGCCTTTGAAGATGGTGCTGAAGTAACTCCAGTAGTACTTGTAGAATCAGGAATTGTAAAAGCTGAAAAATCAGGTATCAAAATTCTTGGTAACGGAGAATTGACTAAGAAGTTGACTGTTAAAGCAGCTAAATTCTCTAAATCAGCTGAAGAAGCTATCACTGCTAAAGGTGGTTCAGTTGAAGTCATCTAAGTGAGGTGACCTATGTTTTTAAATTATTAAAAGATGCATTTAAGGTAAAACAAGTTCGGTCGAAGATTTTGTTTACGATCTTCATCATTCTTGTTTTCCGCATTGGAACCACGATTACAGTACCTGGTGTAAATGCGAAAATTCTGAACAACCTTCAAGATGTGTCCTTCTTGAACATGCTCAGTTTAGTATCTGGGAATGCTATGAGGAACTTCTCAGTTTTCGCATTAGGGGTTAGCCCATACATCACAGCTTCGATCGTCGTGCAACTTTTGCAAATGGATCTGTTACCTAAGTTTGTTGAATGGGGCAAACAAGGAGAAGTTGGTCGAAGAAAGCTCAACCAAGCAACACGCTATATTTCTTTGGTTCTAGCTTTCGTTCAATCCATTGGGATTACAGCGACCTTCCACACCTTGTCTCAGGCGAAATTAGTTGCAACTCCTAATACCAAGACCTATCTGTTAATCGGTGCAATTCTGACGACCGGTTCCATGATTGTGACTTGGCTTGGAGAACAAATCACAGATAAAGGATACGGAAATGGTGTTTCAATGATTATCTTTGCGGGAATTGTGTCATCAATTCCTGAGATGATTAAAGAAATCTATGAAAATGCATTTGTGAACGTACGTTCTGGCCAAATGACTAATTCCCTTATTTTTGTTGGGGTATTAATCCTTGCTGTCTTGGTTATTGTTTACTTTACAACCTTTGTAGAGCAAGCACAATACAAGATTCCAATCCAATATACTAAGATTGCTCAAGGAGCTCCATCAAGTTCTTACCTTCCTTTAAAAGTGAACCCAGCAGGAGTTATTCCTGTCATCTTCGCTAGTTCGATTACAGCAGCACCAGCTGCCATTTTCCAAGTAATTAGCGCTATGGGTTACAATGCAGGATGGGTGAAAACAGCCCAAGCCATGTTGGCTACAAACACACCAACTGGTGTCGCTATGTATGCCTTGTTGATCATTCTCTTCACGTTCTTCTACACGTTTGTTCAGATCAATCCTGAAAAAACAGCAGAAAACCTTCAAAAGAGTGGTGCCTATATTCCAGGTGTTCGCCCTGGTAAGGGAACAGAAGAGTTTATGTCTCGTTTGCTACGTCGTTTAGCAAGCGTCGGATCAGTATTCCTTGGCTTTATTACCATCATTCCAATCTTAGCCCGAGATTTATTTGGTTTGACAGATGCAGTTGCTCTTGGAGGAACTAGTTTGTTAATCATTATTTCAACAGGTATTGAAGGAATGAAACAATTAGAAGGCTACTTATTAAAACGTAAGTATGTCGGATTTATGGACACAACAACAGAATAGAATAAGGTTGACTTTGTCAGCCTTCTATTTTGTTTTTAAATGGAAATAGGAATTCGCTCCTGCTTCCATTTAAAAACAAAATAAGGAGGATTCATCATGAATCTTTTAATTATGGGATTGCCTGGAGCAGGTAAGGGGACCCAAGCGGCGAAAATCGTTGAAGAGTTTCACGTAGCGCATATCTCTACCGGCGATATGTTCCGCGCAGCAATGGCTAACCAAACTGAAATGGGTGTGCTTGCAAAATCATACATTGATAAAGGTGAGTTGGTACCAGATGAAGTAACTAATGGAATTGTAAAAGAACGCCTTGCTCAAGATGATATTAAAGAAACAGGTTTCTTGTTAGACGGATATCCACGTACTATTGAGCAAGCTCATGCTTTAGATAAAACATTGGCTGAACTTGGTATTGAGCTTGAAGGTGTTATCAACATCGAAGTAAATCCAGACAGTCTTTTAGAGCGTTTGAGCGGACGTATCATTCATCGTCAAACTGGAGAAACTTTCCATAAAGTATTCAATCCACCAGTTGATTACAAAGAGGAAGATTACTACCAACGTGAAGATGATAAACCTGAGACAGTAAAACGTCGTTTGGATGTTAATATTGCCCAAGGTGAACCAATCATTGAATTTTATCGTTCAAAAGGACTCGTACATGACATCCAAGGGAACCAAGATATCAATGATGTATTTTCAGACATTGAAAAAGTCTTGTCAAATTTGAAATAAAAGCGTTTTTCATGCTTGCAATATTGGACAACTAGTGTTACAATTAGTTAGTCTGGCTTATAATTGTTACCTCTGTGCTCAGAGGAATGAATCGAAATTTATGGAGGTACTTTTGCGTGGCAAAAGACGATGTGATTGAAGTAGAAGGCAAAGTAGTCGATACAATGCCGAATGCTATGTTTACGGTTGAACTTGAAAATGGACATCAGATTTTAGCAACAGTTTCTGGTAAAATTCGTAAAAACTATATTCGTATTTTAGCGGGAGATCGTGTTACAGTGGAGATGAGTCCGTACGATTTGACACGTGGACGTATCACATACCGCTTTAAATAATCGAAAAACTTGGAGGGATAAAAATGAAAGTAAGACCATCGGTCAAACCAATTTGCGAATACTGTAAAGTAATTCGTCGTAATGGTCGTGTTATGGTAATTTGCCCAGCAAATCCAAAACACAAACAACGTCAAGGATAAGATAGAAAGGAGAAAACATGGCTCGTATTGCTGGAGTTGACATTCCAAATGACAAACGTGTAGTAATTTCATTGACTTATGTGTACGGTATCGGACTTCCAACATCTAAGAAAATCCTTGCTGCTGCAGGCGTTTCTGAAGATATTCGTGTTCGCGATCTTACACCAGATCAAGAAGATGCTATCCGTCGTGAAGTTGACGCAATCAAAGTTGAAGGTGACCTTCGTCGTGAAGTAAACTTGAACATCAAACGCTTGATGGAAATCGGTTCATACCGTGGTATCCGTCACCGTCGTGGACTTCCAGTTCGTGGACAAAACACTAAAAACAATGCTCGCACTCGTAAAGGTAAAGCTGTTGCGATTGCAGGTAAGAAAAAATAAAATAAAATAAGGAGGTAAAAATCTTGGCTAAACCAACACGTAAACGTCGTGTGAAAAAGAATATCGAATCTGGTATTGCTCATATTCACGCTACATTTAACAACACAATTGTTATGATTACTGATGTGCATGGTAACGCAATCGCTTGGTCATCTGCAGGTGCACTTGGATTTAAAGGTTCTCGTAAATCTACACCATTTGCTGCTCAAATGGCATCAGAAGCTGCTGCAAAAGCTGCTCAAGAACACGGACTTAAATCTGTTGAAGTAACTGTTAAAGGTCCTGGTTCAGGTCGTGAGTCTGCTATTCGTGCACTTGCTGCTGCTGGTCTTGAAGTAACTGCAATCCGCGATGTAACTCCTGTACCACACAATGGTGCTCGTCCTCCAAAACGTCGCCGTGTATAATCATCAACAATTACACAGCTTTTCGTTTAAGAGGGAGTATAGCAAATGATTGAGTTTGAAAAACCAAATATAACAAAAATTGATGAAAACAAAGATTATGGCGTGTTTGTCGTAGAACCACTTGAACGTGGCTATGGTACAACACTTGGAAACTCACTTCGTCGTGTACTTCTGGCTTCACTTCCAGGTGCAGCTGTCACTTCAATCAACATTGAAGGTGTACTCCACGAATTTGATACCGTTCCAGGAGTCCGTGAAGACGTTATGCAAATTATTCTTAACGTTAAAGGAATCGCCGTTAAATCTTACGTCCAAGACGAAAAGATTATTGAACTTGATGTAGAAGGACCTGCAGAAGTAACTGCTGGAGATATTCTTACTGATAGTGACATCGAAATTGTAAACCCTGATCATTATCTATTTACAATCGGAGAGGGAGCATCTTTGAAAGCGACGCTTACTGTAAACAGTGGACGTGGCTATGTTCCAGCTGATCAAAACAAAAAGATGATGCACCAGTGGGAACACTTGCTGTAGATTCAATCTATACGCCAGTGACTAAAGTCAATTACCAAGTTGAACCAGCACGCGTTGGTAGCAACGATGGCTTTGACAAGCTAACCCTTGAAATTTTGACAAATGGGACAATCATTCCAGAAGATGCCTTAGGTTTGTCTGCTCGTATTTTGACAGAACACCTAAATCTATTCACAAACTTAACTGAAATTGCTATTGCAACAGATGTTATGAAGGAAGTAGATACAACTTCTGATGATCGCATTTTAGAACGTACGATCGAAGAATTAGATCTTTCAGTTCGTTCATATAACTGTTTGAAACGTGCTGGCATTAATACTGTTTACGATTTGACTGAAAAATCAGAAGCAGAAATGATGAAAGTTCGTAACTTGGGACGTAAGAGTCTTGAAGAAGTTAAAATCAAACTTGCCGACTTAGGCCTTGGGTTAAAAAACGATAAATAGAGGAGGAATACATGGCTTACCGTAAACTAGGACGCACTAGCTCACAACGTAAAGCGATGCTTCGCGATTTGACTACAGATCTTATCATCAATGAAGCAATTGTAACAACTGAAGCACGTGCGAAAGAAATCCGTAAATCAGTTGAAAAAATGATTACTTTGGGTAAACGTGGTGATTTGCATGCACGTCGTCAAGCTGCTGCATTCGTACGTAACGAAGTTGCATCACAAAACTTTGATGAAGAAACAGGTAAATACTCAGAAACAACTGCACTTCAAAAATTGTTCTCTGAATTAGCACCTCGTTATGCTGAGCGCAATGGTGGATATACTCGTATCCTTAAAACTGAACCACGTCGTGGTGATGCTGCGCCAATGGCTATCATCGAATTGGTATAATATCATCAATTTTGTTGAGTGTTATGATGATGGAATACACTGTTATTCTTAGTCTAGCTCTGGTCTACCGCTGGGGATTTTCCCCAGCGGGAACACTCATCATATTGAATGAATGGTAGACGCTTGTTTACGAAATTGCTTTAATTTAAAACAATTTCGTAAGCAGGCGTTTTGTCTTGCTTTCGTGAGTAGTCGAGAATAGCAAAAAATGATATAATGGAACCCATATCTCCAATAGAAGAAAAAGGATTCAATGACAAAACAACAAGCAATTAAATTACTAAAAGAAAAGTACCTTAGTAATATGAAAGAGGATTCGGAACTCTTTGTCGGAGTTGAATTAGAGTTTCCGATTGTAGAAACAAATGGAAACAAAACAAATATAGAGGTGACGAAAAATCTTTTTAGAACCTTAGCCAACTTATCAGATTTTGAAGTTGAAAAAATAGATGACGAACAAAATCCTATTCAATTGATTCACTGCTCTTCTAAAGATCGTATTCTATTCGAGTTGAGTTACAATACAATTGAATTTGCATTTGAGAGAGCTCGTTCTATAAATGAGGTGGCCAAACGTTTTGAGGACTATTTGAAGATCATTCAACCGATTTTACAAGAAAATAATCACGAAATTCAAGGGCACGGAATCCATCCTTTGTGGAAAGAAAATGATAATAGCCCAGTGAAAATCGAACGATACAAGATGTTAATGACTTTCCTTGCAATGAATGGTACAGGGATGAAGACACACTCCTATCCTTCGTACGGAGCATTTATATGCGGAAACCAGGTTCAATTGGATGTAAGGCGCGAAAATTATATTCGCATCATTAATGCATTTAATAAAATTGAAGCAGCAAAAGCATATTTGTTTTCTAACTCAGAATTTTCAGCAGAAGCTTGGGATACAAAAATTGCCAGAGATATTTTCTGGGAAGAATCCCTACATGGTTATTATAAAGAAAATGTAGGGATTTATCCTAAGGACTACCAAAGCGAAGAAGAGTTTTTTAATAATCTCGCTAGAACGGCTATTTTTACGGCAACTAGAGAGGAGAAATCTTATTATTTTAAACCAATTCGAGTGGAGGACTATCTAGATCAAAAAGAAATTACAGCCTATACGGCTGATGGAAATGAGAAGATCATTAATCCTGTAAAAGAAGATCTAAAACAACATCGAAGTTACCAATTTCAAGATTTAACTGCTCGTGGGACTGTGGAATTTAGAAGTGTTTGTACACAACCATTAGAAACCACCTTTGCCCCGATAGCCTTTGAGTTGGGCTTATTTGTACAGTTAGAAAAACTAGAAGACTATTTAGAAGATTCTTCATTCATTTACAATGAAGAACAGGACTATCGAAAACTTAGAAAGAAATATTCAAAGAAAATTCTAAGTAAAGAAGAAAAAGAAGCGATCCAATCCTTTTCAAAAGATCTAATAGGCATAGCTAGAGCAGGTTTAATGAAAAGAGGCTACAGGGAAGAAAAATTTCTCATCATTAACAAAGAACTAGACTAATAGAAAAGCCTTTATTACAGGCTTTTCTTTATTACTTTTAAAAAAACTTTCAAAAAAATAAATTTTTTTGAGAAAAAGTATTGACAGTAAGGGTAGGTCATGATATACTAATATAGTTGTCGCGCGAGAGCGACAAAGACCTTTGAAAACTGAACAAGACGAACCAATGTGCAGGGCGCTATAACTAAGGTTATAGTAACTGAACAATAAAAAAACAATAAATCTGTCAGTGACAGAATGAGTTTAAGACAAACAATTATTTTAATGAGAGTTTGATCCTGGCTCAGGATGAACGCTGGCGGCGTGCCTAATACATGCAAGTAGAACGCTGAAGCTTGGTGCTTGCACCGAGCGGATGAGTTGCGAACGGGTGAGTAACGCGTAGGTAACCTG
>NZ_CM002128.1:1934328-1996020 GCF_000448565.1 Streptococcus sp. HSISM1
GAAGTTGTGTGAGCAATGGAGCGGACTAATACTAATAGCTCGAGGACTTATCCAAAGAGTCAGAAGATATTGACAACGTAAGGTTAACTTGTTAGAATATAGATGTTCAATTTTGAATGTTTAATCATTCAGAGTTAAGTGACGATAGCCTAGGAGATACACCTGTACCCATGCCGAACACAGCAGTTAAGCCCTAGAACGCCGGAAGTAGTTGGGGGTTGCCCCCTGTGAGATAAGGTAGTCGCTTAGCAAGAGATTGAGCCTAGTAGATACTAGGCTCATTTGGGAGTTTAGCTCAGCTAAGGAGAACGCAAGTTCGACTTTGTCGAAACTGACGTAAGTCAGTGCACGACAGGGATCCAGTGAGTTAAACGACCATTTGGGAGTTTAGCTCAGCTGGGAGAGCATCTGCCTTACAAGCAGAGGGTCAGCGGTTCGATCCCGTTAACTCCCATTTAAGCGGGTGTAGTTTAGTGGTAAAACTACAGCCTTCCAAGCTGTTGTCGCGAGTTCGATTCTCGTCACCCGCTTTGAACTTTTGTTCATTTTTACCAAGTTTTTTAAAACTTGGGCGCGTAGCTCAGGTGGTTAGAGCGCACGCCTGATAAGCGTGAGGTCGGTGGTTCGAGTCCACTCGTGCCCATTAATAGTATGGTCCGTTGGTCAAGGGGTTAAGACACCGCCTTTTCACGGCGGTAACACGGGTTCGAATCCCGTACGGACTATATATTTGGAGGATTACCCAAGTCCGGCTGAAGGGAACGGTCTTGAAAACCGTCAGGCGTGTAAAAGCGTGCGTGGGTTCGAATCCCACATCCTCCTTAATATTAACGCGGGATGGAGCAGCTCGGTAGCTCGTCGGGCTCATAACCCGAAGGTCGTAGGTTCAAATCCTGCTCCCGCAATTTGGCTCGGTAGCTCAGTTGGTAGAGCAATGGATTGAAGCTCCATGTGTCGGCGGTTCGATTCCGTCTCGCGCCATCAATTCAATAATCAGGAAGGGTAGCGAAGAGGCTAAACGCGGCGGACTGTAAATCCGCTCCTTCGGGTTCGGGGGTTCGAATCCCTCCCCTTCCATCCTTTACGGGCATAGTTTAAAGGTAGAACTAAGGTCTCCAAAACCTTCAGTGTGGGTTCAATTCCTACTGCCCGTGTTAATAATTATGGCGGGTGTGGTGAAGTGGTTAACACACCAGATTGTGGCTCTGGCATGCGTGGGTTCGATCCCCATCACTCGCCTATTTATTAATATTATTATTGGGGTATAGCCAAGCGGTAAGGCAAGGGACTTTGACTCCCTCATGCGTTGGTTCGAATCCAGCTACCCCAGTTAAATTTATGCCGGCGTGGCGGAATTGGCAGACGCGCTGGACTCAAAATCCAGTGTCCGCAAGGACGTGCCGGTTCGACCCCGGCCGCCGGTATAGATTATAAAGGAGTTTTACTCCTTTTTTTGTTTTATTTTTTCTTTTTTATGATATAATTAACCGGTAAAGTTTCTTTTAGTGAATTAGAAGGAGTTAATTTTGTCTGAAGTTGCAAATAAAATCGATCGATTTTTAAATTCTATTTTATTGTTATCAGAAAATCAGCATGAGATTTTAGTTGGTTCTTGTACAAGTGGTGTTTCATTAACTAACACTCAGGAACATATTTTGATGCTGGTTGCTGATGAAGCTCTAACCAATTCTGTCTTAGCTAAGAAATTGAATGTCAGTCAGGCGGCTATCACAAAGGCCGTGAAGCCCTTATTAAGTCAGGGGATGTTAGAGACTTATCGTGATGAGAATGATGCTCGAGTTCTCTATTATCGCTTAACTGAGATTGGTAAGCCAATTGCATTAGAGCATCAGCACCACCATCAGCATACTCTTCACACTTATGAGGATGTTTTGTCGAAGTTTACTAAGAATGAGCAAGGGGTTATTTCGAGGTTTTTAGATTTATTGGAAGAGGAGTTATAGTTTGAGGTATATTACGGTTTCAAATTTATCGTTTTATTATGATCGGGAACCGGTTTTAGAAGGGATCAATTACTACTTAGATAGTGAGGAGTTTGTGACCTTGACCGGGGAAAATGGTGCTGCTAAGTCAACCTTGATTAAGGCTAGTCTTGGGATTTTACAGCCCAAGGTCGGGACAGTTGAGATTTCAAAGACGAATGTTAAGGGAAAGAAGTTAAGGATTGCATATTTGCCACAACAGATTGCTAGTTTTAATGCTGGATTTCCAAGTACGGTCTATGAATTTGTGAAGTCAGGTCGGTATCCTCGTAAAGGCTGGTTTCGAAAGTTGAATGAGCACGATGAAAAGCATATTCTAAAGAGTTTAGAATCTGTTGGGATGCTGGAGTTCAAGGATCGGGCGATTGGTTCTTTGTCTGGTGGTCAGAAACAGCGGGCCGTCATTGCTCGGATGTTTGCTTCAGATCCGGATATCTTTGTTTTAGATGAACCGACAACAGGGATGGATGCGACGACAAAGAGTGATTTTTATGAGTTGATGCATCACAGTGCGCATCACCATCAAAAATCTGTTTTGATGATTACGCATGACCCTGAAGAGGTTAACCAGTTTGCGGATCGGAATATTCATTTGGTTCGTGACCAAAGCTCTCCTTGGAGATGTTTTAACGTCCATGATACAGAAGGGGAGGGTGACCATGCTTGATTTATTCCAGTATGATTTTATGCAACGGGCCTTGTTGGCTATGGTTGCCATGAGTATTTTTTCTCCTGTATTAGGGATTTTCTTGATTTTGAGACGGCAGAGTCTGATGAGTGATACGCTGAGTCACGTCTCTCTTGCGGGTGTCGCTTTTGGGCTTTTCCTTGGGATCTCTCCTACGCTCTCGACTATGATCATTGTCATTATAGCTGCGGTTTTTCTTGAGTATTTGCGGACCTTATTTAAGGACTTTATGGAGATCGGGACGGCAATTCTAATGTCCACTGGTCTTGCCCTAGCTTTGGTACTGATGCGTGGTGGTGGAAAAAGCTCGATGAGCTTGGATCAATATTTGTTTGGTTCTACCCTAACCATTACGGATGAACAGGTGATCGCTTTGTTTGTGATTGCTTTCGTTGTATTAGTGTTGACGGCTTTATTCTTGCGTCCTATGTATATTTTGACCTTTGATGAAGATACGGCCTTTGTAGATGGCCTTCCGGTTCGGACTATGTCCATTTTATTTAATGTGGTAACGGGGGTTGCTATCGCCTTAATGATTCCTGCAGCAGGATCGTTATTGGTTTCAACCATCATGGTCTTACCAGCGAGTATTGCGCTGAAATTAGGGAAGAACTTCCGTGGGGTCATGCTGATTGCAGTCATCAATGGCTTTATCGGTATGTTTAGTGGGTTGATTTTGTCTTATATTGCAGATACACCAGCAAGTGCCAGCATCACGCTTTTATTTGTGGCCTTGTTCTTGCTTGTGAATCTTGGATCACGTTTGAGGAAGTAAATATGAAATTTAAAAAATAGGTTTAATGTTGTTGGTGGCTTTTGCCCTTATCTTGACTGCTTGTGGCAAAAGTCAGAGTCAAAATGGAAAATTAAAAGTGATGACCACTTTTTATCCTGTTTATGATTTTACAAAAAATATTGTCGGAGATGAAGGAACGGTAGACCTGCTCATTGGAGCGGGATCAGAGCCTCATGAATATGAATTGTCTGCTAAGGGGCGGGCTATGATTCAAGATTCGGATGTTTTCGTCTATGAGAATGAAAACATGGAAACGTGGGTTCCAAATCTTTTGAAATCAATGAAGGATAAGAAAACCAAAGTGATCGATGCCACCAAGGGCATGGTCTTGCTTCCTGGATTGGAAGAGGAACATGAACACGAAGGGGGCGAAGAACACCATCATGAATATGATCCTCACCTTTGGCTCTCTCCACATCGTGCCATGAAGATGGTAGAGTCGATTCGCGATCAGTTGGTCGCAGCTTATCCAGATAAGAAAAAGACGTTTGAGAAAAATGCGCAAGCTTATTTGAAGAAGTTACAGGCTTTGGATCAAGCTTATCAGGATGGCTTGAAAGATGCTAAACAAAAGAATTTTGTGACCCAACACGCGGCTTTCCGTTACTTGGCCTTGGATTATGGCTTAAACCAAGTGGCCATTTCAGGGATTTCACCTGATAGCGAACCTTCTGCTGCACGATTGCGTGAATTGACAGAGTATATCAAGAAAAATGAGATCAAGGTGATTTACTTTGAAGAAAATGCTTCCAAGTCCTTGGCGAAAACCTTGTCTTCTGAAGCTGGTGTTGAGTTGGCTGTCTTAAATCCTTTGGAAAGCCTGACGGATCAAGAAATGAAAGATGGCGAAGACTACGTTTCTGTCATGAAGGAGAATCTGAAGGCGCTAGAGAAAACCACATCCCAAGCTGGTAAGGATATTCAACCGGAACATGAGGAGGAAACTAAGACGGTTCAAAAGGGCTATTTCGAGGATAGTCAAGTGAAGGATCGTAGCTTAGAAAATTACGCGGGTGATTGGAAATCGGTTTATCCATACTTGCAAGATGGAACTTTGGATCAGGTCTTTGATTATAAGGCAAAATTAAATCCAACCATGACTGCTGCTGAGTATAAGGAATATTATACCAAGGGTTACCAAACAGATATTGATCGGATTAAGATTGATAAGGATTCAATGGAATTTTATCAAAAAGGATCTTCTAAGAAATATACCTATAAATATGTAGGTAAGCACATTTTGACTTATAAAAAGGGGAATCGTGGTGTTCGGTATCTCTTTGAAGCCAAGGAGAGCGATGCGGGAGACTTCAAATATGTTCAATTTAGTGACCATGAAATCACTCCGGTAAAGGCAGCTCACTTCCACATTTTCCATGGAGGAAAGAGTCAAGAGGCGCTTTATGATGAGTTGGAAAATTGGCCAACTTATTATCCTTCCAACTTATCTGGTTTAGAAGTGGCACAGGAAATGCTGGCTCACTGAAAGTAGTATTCAAAGAGAGATTGGGATGTATTATCCCGGTCTTTTTTTGATCAGAAATAGGAAGTAGAGCTTGTCAAATGTTTGAAAATACGTTACAATGAGAGGGCTTTAAACTAAAAAATGTATGGGGAATTTTTAATGAAAAAAGTTGGTGCAATTCTGGTGAGTTTTCTTAGTGTACTCCTGTTGGTGGCTTGTTCGCAACAGAGCGCGAGTAAGAAATCTGATTATTCTAGTCAAACAAGTGCTTCTTCTGAGGTGAAAAAGACGACAGCTTCTAGTTCGGAAGTGAAGGAGAAAGAAAAAAAAGAAGAGAAAAAAGAAGTGAAGAAAATGGATCTTGAGGCTATTGCTAATGGGGATTACAGCAGTATTGCTGGTGTCTGGCAAGATGATAAAGGGAACAAGCTGGTCTTTAACGACAAAGGGTTGGTTTCACAAGAGTTGGAGGGCTATGGTGCTTCTTTGACGGATTATGGGACAGCCTCAGAAGGGATCTATGGTGGTCGTGATGGTGGCTTCTTGTTGGAGTATATTCCTGCGGGAGTAACCATTGGTGATCAGGTCGATGATCAAGGACAAGTTGTTTTTAAGGATACATCCGATGCCTCTAAGAACCGCTTGTGGTCTGGTGTTGGAATCGCTAGCTTTGGGGAACAAGGATCGATCTACTATCATGTAGGAGATGAATAACAGAAAAAAGTCGTCTGAAAGCAGACGACTTTTTTTTATGGATGTGGGGGGAGCCAAGAAAGATCGAACTGAAGTAGCTGGGCTTCAAGGAGATCTTGATGGAAAATCTCTTGCTGCGCTTTGCCATCTAATCGGGCTTTTTGGATGAAATAGGCACCTGTAGTATGGGAGTTGGCACAAATTTTGAGCTCATGGTTTGGAAGATGGAGAAGAACTTCTTTAAAGAGAGGGAGGCCCAGATCATAGATTGGTTTTCCTGGGCAGGTTGGGTAGAGTCCAAGGACCGACCAGATGTACCAAGCAGATAGGCTACCGTTGTCCTCATCACCTGGATAGGCTTGGAAATCTTGATGGAAAGCTTGGGAACGGATCTGGTGGATAAGGAGATTGGTATATTCGGGGTGAAGGCTGTGGCGGAAGAGGTAGGGAATGTGAAAACTGGGTTGATTGGAGATGGCGATCTGCCCAAATGGGGCTTGGGCCATCTCACTCATTTCGTGGATTTCATAGCCATACCCTCTTACGTCAAATTGAGGTCTTTGATTGGCTAAATCCAGTAGTCGTTGGGTGAAGGCTTTTTTACCGCCCATTAGCTCTATCAGGCCGGAGAGGTCGTGTAAGGCTCCAAAAGTAGCCTGCGTTGCAGAGCATTCTGCATAATCTCCTCCCCAGCTGGTAGGAGAGAAGGGTTCTTTAAAGTTTCCATTAGTGGATCGCGCCCTCATGAAGCCTGTTTGGGCATCGTACAATGTTCGGTAGGAGAGGCTGGAAGCAGCATACCGAGTGGCTGTTTCTGTCTGACCCAATTGCTTGGCAACGGTAGCAATGCAAAAATCACTATAGGCATAATCTAGGCTATGGCTAACACTTTCGTGAAAATCATCGGGGAGGTAGCCAAGGGCCTTGTAGCTTTCATTGCCATGGCGACCAAAATGTTGAGTAGGGTCTGTTTTTTGGGCCGTCTGGAGCATAGCTGTCAGCATGTTTTCATGTAGGTCTGGTGCGATCCCTTTTGTGACAGCATCCGCAAAGACGCCATCGATGAGGGTACCTGGCATCATTCCTCGTTCATCTGGGGCCAACCATTTTGGTAGAAAACCAGTATCCTTGTATGTATTTAAAAATCCTTCGAGAAAGTGACGGTAATAATCGGGGTAGACAAGGCTAAAGAGCGGAAAAGATGTTCGGAAGAGATCCCAGAATCCGATATTGGTATAAGCTTTTCCTGGTTTGATTTCATTATGAGTAACATCCAGGTGCCAGTCATTCCCCTTGCTATCTGTTTCATAAAAGGTTTGAGGGAAAAGGAGGAGTCGGTAAAGGCAATGATCGAAAAAGGCTTGGTCACGCCCTCCGGTATCTTTCACTTCAATTCGTTTTAGTAGCTGATTCCATTGATCGGCTGCTTCTTTTTTAGCTTTTTCTAAGGGAAGGTGGGGAAGATGGCTGTGAGCCATGTCTTGGGACAGATAAGAGCTTCCTAATTGGACGGTCACTTCCTTGCTAGAAAAGGTGAGAAAAAGATCCTGATCGATGTGAGTGACAGTCTCGATTGGCTGGCTAAATTGCCACTGGAGATAGAAAGAGTAGGGAGTATCTGCGGTGTGGGCCTGATCCAGAATGTGAAAGTGACAGGTGTGGTCTGTAAGGGTCAAGTCCTCTAGTTCATTTACTGCATGAAAGCAGAGAGTCAATTTTTCTGGCGCTTGAAAGCGCAGGACAGCCCCGTAGCGGCTTGGAACCAGCTCGCTTTGAATCTGATAACGTTTCGAAAAAATACGGAGGTAGTGGGGCTGGAAAAGAGCTTCTTTCATTGAATAACTGCTTTGGCGACGGAAGAGGTCGGAACTTGCAACTTCTCCTGTGATGGGCGTGATGAGGCACCAAGCGTAGTCTCCTATCCAAGGACTAGGCTGGTGGGTGAGGCGAAATCCCTGAAAAATAGGGAGATTGGGGTTGAAAAACCAAGCCCCTTGTTCATGTGTCGTCTGAGGAAGAAAGTAGTTCATTCCAAAAGGAACTCCGGTATAAGGGAGGGTGTTTCCGTGCGAATAGTGGGGATGATTATCGCTTCCCCAGCGGGTATCGATGGTCTGGCAAGTGGTGCGCATCTTGTCTCCTTTTTCTTCATCAACCTTAAATGATCTGTGTTTTTCTTGGAACACGCGGTGGTATTTTCTTCATTGTATCAAAGTGTTGTTAAATATGATAGCGTTTTTATCAAATGGAAAATTTTGTAGAAAAAGGGCTATAGTTTGCGTATGTATTTCCCCTTTGAAATCTTTTATACTGAATAGGAAAGAATCGATACGTGTGAGGAAAATAAATGACCTATTCAAAAGAAATTGTGCGAGAATGGTTGGATCAAGTGGCTGAGCGAGCTAAGGAGTACCCTGAGTGGGTGGATGTCTTTGAACGTTGCTACACAGATACCTTAGACAATACAGTTGAAATTTTAGAAGACGGTTCAACCTTTGTGCTAACAGGGGATATCCCAGCTATGTGGTTGCGTGACTCTACTGCTCAGCTGAGACCGTATCTTCATGTAGCTAAAAGAGATCCTCTCTTGCGCCAGACCATTGCTGGCTTGGTTAAACGTCAGATGACTTTGATTCTCAAGGATCCCTATGCTAACTCCTTCAACATTGAAGAGAACTGGAAGGGTCACCACGAGACCGACCATACAGATCTCAATGGCTGGATTTGGGAGCGCAAGTATGAAGTAGATTCGCTGTGCTACCCCTTGCAGTTGGCTTATCTCCTTTGGAAAGAAACTGGTGAGACTAGCCAGTTTGATGAAACTTTTGTTACGGCGACCAAGGAGATCCTTCATCTCTGGACGGTGGAACAAGACCACAAGAACTCTCCTTATCGTTTTGTTCGGGATACGGATCGTAAGGAAGACACGTTAGTGAATGACGGCTTTGGTCCTGACTTTGCCGTGACAGGAATGACCTGGTCAGCCTTCCGTCCAAGCGATGACTGCTGTCAGTATAGCTACTTGATTCCATCCAATATGTTTGCGGTCGTTGTCTTAGGTTATGTCCAAGAAATCTTTGCTACATTGAGTCTAGCTGATAGTGAAAACATGATTGCTGATGCTAAACGTCTGCAAGCTGAAATCCAAGAAGGGATCGAAAATTACGCCTACACGACTAACAGCAAGGGCGAGAAAATCTATGCCTTTGAGGTGGATGGTCTAGGAAATGCTAGCATCATGGATGACCCTAACGTACCAAGTTTGTTAGCTGCTCCCTATCTGGGTTACTGTGCTATTGACGATGAGGTCTACCAAGCTACTCGTCGGACGATTTTGAGCCCTGAAAACCCTTACTTCTATGAAGGGAAGTACGCTAGCGGTCTCGGAAGCTCTCATACCTTTTATCGCTATATTTGGCCGATTGCTTTATCCATCCAAGGATTGACAACGACAGACAAGGCAGAGAAGAAATTCTTGCTCGATCAGTTGGTTGCTTGCGATGGTGGCACGGGTGTCATGCACGAAAGCTTCCACGTAGATGATCCGACTAAATACTCGCGCGAATGGTTCTCTTGGGCCAACATGATGTTCTGCGAATTGGTCTTGGATTACTTGGGTATTCGTTAATGAGCTGTCGCTTAACAGATTCTTCTAAAGAATCACAAATCTATTTTTAAATTTAAGTTAGAATGAGGTTTTACTCATGGAAAATGTTGTTGTACATATCATCTCTCACAGCCACTGGGATCGTGAGTGGTATCTACCTTTTGAAAGTCACCGGATGCAGTTGGTGGAACTGTTTGACAATCTCTTTGATCTTTTTGAAAATGATCCTGAATTCAAAAGTTTCCACTTGGATGGCCAAACCATTGTCCTTGACGACTATTTAGAAATTCGCCCTGAAAACCGCGACAAGGTGCAGCGCTATATCGATGAAGGCAAGCTCAAGATTGGTCCTTTCTATATCTTGCAGGATGATTACTTGATTTCCAGTGAAGCCAATGTTCGCAATACCTTGATTGGACAAGCTGAATGTGCCAAATGGGGCAAATCTACTCAGATCGGTTACTTCCCAGATACCTTTGGAAATATGGGGCAGGCTCCTCAAATCCTTCAAAAATCAGGGATTCACGTAGCGGCCTTTGGGCGTGGTGTCAAGCCAATTGGATTTGACAACCAAGTTCTTGGAGATGAGCAATTTACTTCTCAATTTTCTGAGATGTATTGGCAAGGTGCAGATGGGAGCCGTGTACTGGGCATTCTCTTTGCCAACTGGTACAGTAATGGGAATGAAATTCCAGTAGATAAAGATGAAGCTTTGGCTTTCTGGAAACAAAAATTGGCAGATGTTCGTGACTATGCATCTACCAACCAATGGTTGATGATGAATGGTTGTGACCACCAACCGGTTCAACGAAATTTGAGTGAAGCCATTCGTGTGGCCAACGAACTCTTCCCTGACGTGACCTTTATTCACAGTTCCTTTGATGACTACGTGCAAGCAGTGGAAAGTGCCCTTCCTGAACAATTATCAACCGTCACAGGTGAGTTGACCAGTCAGGAAACGGATGGTTGGTATACTCTTGCCAACACCTCTTCTTCACGCGTTTATCTCAAGCAAGCCTTCCAAGAAAACAGCAACTTGCTCGAGCAAGTGGTGGAACCTTTGACCATCATTACTGGTGGGCACAACCATAAGGATCAATTGACCTATGCTTGGAAGACACTCTTACAAAATGCGCCACACGATAGTATTTGTGGATGTAGCGTAGATGATGTTCACCGTGAAATGGAAGTTCGTTTTGCCAAGGTCAACCAAGTCGGAAACTTTGTCAAGACCAACCTTCTGAACGAATGGAAGGGTAAACTAGCGACTCAAAAAGCCCAGAGTGAGCACCTCTTTACGGTCATCAACACTGGCTTGCATAATAAGGTGGACACCGTCAGCACGATTGTCGATGTTGCGGTTTGTCCATTTAAGGAATTGCATCCGACAGAAGGCTTCAAGAAAATGGCTGCTTTGAGCTTGCCAGACTACCATGTAGAGGATTTAGATGGACATCTTGTAGAAGCAGAGATTGAGGACTTGGGAGCAAGCTTTGGCTATACCCTGCCTAAGGATAAATTCCGTCAACCTTATATTGCACGTCAAGTGCGCGTGACAATTCCAATTCACCTTGCACCACTTTCTTGGTCAAGCTTCCAACTAGTCGAAGGGCCAGCAGCACAAAGCGATGGTATCTTCCAAAATGGAGTTATTGATACTCCATTTGTGACAGTAAGTGTAGATGAAGGTATCACAGTCTACGACAAGACTACAAACGAAGCTTACGAGGACTTTATCCAATTTGAGGACCGTGGCGATATCGGGAATGAGTACATTTATTTCCAACCAAAAGGAACAGAGCCAATTTTCGCAAAACTGAAAGGTTATGAAATTCTGGAAAACAATGCTCGCTATGCTAAGGTTTTGCTCAAACATGACTTGACTATTCCAGTTAGCGCAGATGAAAAATTGGATGCTGAACAAAGAGGTATCATCGAGTTCATGAAACGAGATGCAGGTCGTTCAGAAGAGTTGACAACCATTCCTCTTGAAACGGAGATGACCATTTTTGTAGATGATCCACAAATTCGCTTCAAGACTCGCTTTACCAATACAGCCAAAGACCACCGCATTCGTCTCTTGGTCAAAACTCATAACACACGCCCAAGTAATGATTCTGAAAGCATCTATGAAGTTGTTACAAGACCAAATAAACCAGCAGCTTCTTGGGAAAATCCTGAAAATCCACAACACCAACAAGCCTTTGTTAGCTTGTATGACGATGTTAAAGGAGTGACAGTAGCCAATAAAGGATTGCACGAATACGAAATCCTTGAGGACGACACCATGGCTGTAACCCTTCTCCGTGCTTCAGGTGAGCTAGGTGACTGGGGCTACTTCCCAACGCCAGAAGCTCAGTGCTTGTGCGATATCGAAGTTGAGTTTGCAGTAGAATGCCATCAAGCAGGGGAACGCTTCTCGGCCTTCCGTCGTGCTAAAGCCTTCCAGGTGCCATTTACAGCTCTTCAAGTTGCAAAACAAGAAGGTAGAGTTGCTGCAACAGGTAGTCTCTTCAACCATGCAGCCCTCAACTTGCCACAAGTCTGCCCAACAGCCTTTAAGGTGGCTGAAAATGAAGAAGGATACGTCCTTCGTTACTACAATATGAGTCAAGAAAATGTTCGCGTGTCAGAAGGACAACAAACGGTTGTCGATCTTCTGGAACAACCGTATCCGGTCCATACAGGTTTATTGGCACCGCAAGAAATCCGGACAGAATGGATCAAAAAAGAAGAAATCTAATTTCAAAAAGATAACATAAAAAGAAAGGAGGAGCGAAAAGAGTAAGAACCGACTGCTGATTCGCTCCTTTTTACAGGTAAAAGCAATGACCATTGCAACGATTGATATCGGAGGGACTGGCATTAAGTTTGCTAGTCTAACTCCTGATGGAAAGATTTTAGATAAGGCCAGCACCGCAACGCCAGAGACTCTGGAAGAGTTGCTAGCTTGGTTGGATCAGCGATTGTCAGAACGTGACTACCGTGGGATTGCCATGAGTGTGCCAGGAGCCGTTCATCAAGAAACAGGGGTAATTGAAGGGATCAGTGCCATTCCTTACATCCATGGTTTTTCATGGTATGAGGCGCTTGCTCATCATAAGCTTCCTATCCACCTAGAAAATGATGCCAACTGTGTTGGACTCAGTGAACTGCTAGCTCATCCTGAGATTGAAAATGCAGCCTGTGTCGTGATTGGTACAGGAATCGGTGGAGCCATGATTATCAATGGGAAGCTACACCGTGGTCGTCATGGTTTGGGCGGTGAGTTTGGCTACATGACCACAATCGAGCCCGCAGAAAGACTCAATAACTGGTCACAACTCGCTTCTACAGGAAACATGGTTCGCTATGTGATTGAAAAATCTGGTCAAACCGATTGGGATGGCCGCAAGGTGTACCAAGAGGCGGCAGCAGGTAATGCCCTTTGCCAAGAAGCTATTGAGCGCATGAATCGTAATCTTGCTCAAGGACTGCTCAATATCCAGTACCTGATTGATCCAGATGTGATTAGTCTAGGCGGCTCTATCAGTCAGAACCTTGATTTTATCAAAGGCGTGCAAAAAGCCGTAGATGCCTTTGTGGAAAGATATGAAGAATATACCATCGCTCCAGTCATTCAAGCTTGCACCTATCAGGCAGATGCCAATCTCTACGGTGCCCTTGTCAACTGGTTACAGGAGGAAAACCAATGGTAAGTTTTACCGGAATCAACAGTAAACAAGCGCAAGCTTTAGAGTTGCTCCAAAATCACATTTCTCTACCAGATGTAGAAGTGGCAGTCGCTCAGTCTGACCATGCTTCCATCTCTATCAAGGGGAGAATGGGCAGTATCAATTGACCTACCGTAAACCTCATCAACTCTACCGTGCCTTATCTGTGCTCGCAACAGCTTTAGCAGAAGGGGACAAGGTAGAGATTGAAGAGCAGGCGGCCTATGAAGATTTAGCCTATATGGCGGACTGTTCGCGCAATGCCGTGCTCAATGTCGCATCTGCCAAGCAGATGATTGAAGTCTTGGCTCTGATGGGTTATTCAACCTTTGAGCTCTACATGGAAGACACTTATCAAATTGAAGGACAACCTTACTTTGGTTATTTCCGTGGAGCATACTCAGCTGAAGAGTTACAGGAAATCGAAAGCTACGCCCAGCAGTTTGACATGACCTTTGTGCCATGTATCCAAACTTTGGCTCACTTATCAGCCTTTGTCAAATGGGGCGTCAAAGAAGTGCAAGAGCTCCGCGATGTAGAAGATATTCTTCTTATCGGTGAAGAAAAAGTTTACGACCTGATTGACGGTATGTTTGCGACGTTGTCTAAACTACAAACTCGCAAGGTCAATATCGGGATGGACGAAGCCCACCTGGTTGGTTTGGGACGCTACCTTATCCTAAATGGTGTGGTGGATCGTAGCCTCCTCATGTGTCAACACTTGGAGCGCGTGCTGGATATTGCCGATAAGTATGGTTTCCACTGCCAGATGTGGAGCGATATGTTCTTCAAGCTCATGTCAGCAGATGGCCAGTACGACCGTGAGGTGGAAATTCCAGAAGAAACGCGTGTTTACCTTGACCGTCTCAAAGACCGTGTGACCTTGGTTTACTGGGATTATTATCAGGATAGCGAAGAAAAATACAATCGTAACTTCAGTAACCACCACAAGATTAGCCAGGATATTGCCTTTGCAGGTGGAGCTTGGAAGTGGATTGGTTTTACGCCCCACAACCATTTCAGCCGTCTCATTGCAGTAGAAGCCAATAAAGCTTGCCGTGCCAACCAAATCAAGGAAGTTATCGTGACGGGTTGGGGGGACAATGGTGGGGAAACAGCCCAGTTCTCTATCTTGCCAAGCTTGCAAATCTGGGCAGAA
The DNA here is from genome assembly GCF_000448565.1 of Streptococcus sp. HSISM1. GTDB lineage: Bacteria > Bacillota > Bacilli > Lactobacillales > Streptococcaceae > Streptococcus. The sequence continues at coordinate 1,948,453 of NZ_CM002128.1, forward strand.
CTTAGCTATCGCAATGATTTAGAGCGTCTATCTGCCCACTTCAAGACTAATACAGGTCTATCTGTTGAGGACTTTATGCAGCTGGATCTTGCCAACCTCTTGCCAGACCTACCAGACAATCTTAGTGGTATCAATCCTAACCGCTATGTCTTTTATCAGGATGTTCTTTGCCCAATCCTTGACAAGCACATGACTCCTGAACAGGACAAGCCATACTTTGCCAAGGCGGCTGAAATTCTTTCTGACATTAAAGAAAAAGCTGGTGTCTACGCCTATCTCTTTGAGACTCAGGCTCAGTTGAATGCCATTTTAAGTAATAAAGTGGATGTGGGCCGACGCATTCGTGAGGCCTATCAAGCAGGTGATAAAGAGAGCTTGCAACAAATCGCTAGAGGAGAATTGCCAAAACTCAGAAGCCAGATTGAAACCTTCCATGACCTCTTTAGCCACCAATGGTTGAAAGAAAACAAGGTCTTTGGCTTGGATACCGTAGACATCCGGATGGGTGGACTCTTGCAACGGATCAAGCGAGCTGAAAGTCGGATTGAAAACTACCTAGCAGGCGAAATCTCTCGTATCGATGAACTAGAAGTAGAGATCTTGCCATTCAACGATTTCTACGGAGATCAGGACTTCGCAGCCACAACGGCTAATCAGTGGCATACTATTGCGACTGCCTCAACCATTTATACAACGTAAAAAATGCCAAGTCGGATGACAGAAATCTCATCCGCGGTCGATAGGAGTAGAAGAAGAGTTGTCTTTACGATCACCCTTTTCTACTCCTTTTTTAAAGCTATGTCATAAATTTGTAGAATTTTTTCTATAATTAGGAGTTTGAAAATGTAAATGGGCTATCTTATAATAGGTGATGTAAACGCTACCAAAGCAAATAAACACGCTCAAGGCTCAAAGGGGGGAGTTAAATGAAAAAGTTTGTAAGGACTCTGAGAGAAAATTTCATTTTTCTTTTAATGGTCTTACCTGGTGCAGCGTGGTTAATCTTATTCTTCTATATTCCGGTTTTTGGGAATATCGTAGCATTTAAGGACTATCATATTACGGGAGAGGGTTTTATTGACAGTGTCATGAAGAGTAAGTGGGTTGGCTTTGACAACTTCAAGTTCCTCTTTAGTTCCAAAGATGCCTACATTATTACAAGAAACACGGTATTGTACAACTTAGGATTCATCTTCTTAGGATTGATTGTTTCCGTTGGAATCGCCATCATCTTTAGTGAGTTGAGATCAAAAAGAGTGGTCAAGGTGCTTCAAACCTCCATGCTCTTCCCATACTTCTTATCATGGGTTATCATCAGCTTCTTCACCGATGCCTTCCTTAACGTGGACAAAGGATTGGTCAACCACATCTTAACTTCATTTGGCATGAAGGCCATCAATTTCTATTCGGAATTGTGGATCTGGCCAGCGCTTCTCCTCTTCCTAGGGATCTGGAAAGGCTTTGGTTATAGTAGTGTCATGTACTATGCAACTATCATGGGAATTGACCCAACTTACTATGAAGCAGCGACCGTGGATGGTGCGTCTAAGTGGCAACGCATTCGCAACATCACCATTCCTCAGTTGTCTTCCTTGATTACGGTCTTGACCATTCTTGCAGTCGGAAATATCTTCCGCGCAGACTTCGGTCTATTCTACCAAATCCCGCATAATGCTGGAGCGCTCTATAGTGTGACCAACGTTATTGATGTTTATGTCTACAACGGTTTGACCAAGTCAGGGGATATCGGGATGACAGCAGCAGCCGGTCTTTACCAATCGGTAGTCGGTTTGGTTCTTGTGTTAATCTCAAATATCATTGCCCGTCGCATTGATAAGAATGCCGCTCTCTTCTAGAAAGGAGGATCGTATGAAAAAATCAACCATTCAAAAAGAAAAAATTGATAATGTCGGGATCCATTCTTTCAGTAAGAAGAGCAACTTCTTCTTTACCTTGTTGTTGACCTTGGTCGGCTTGACCTGTGTGCTTCCCTTCATCTTCGTTGTCATGATCTCTTTGACAGACGAACAAAGTTTGGCAGTCCATGGCTTCCAATTCTGGCCAGCAAAATTTGGATTTGATGGTTACCTCTTCTTGGTACAATTCAAAGACAAAATCTTACAAGCCCTCTTCATTACCTTGTTTGTGACCATTGTGGGAACAGCATGTAATGTCTTTATCACCACAACTTATGCTTACGCAATCTCACGGAGTACCTTTAAATACCGCAAGTTCTTTACCGTATTTTCACTCCTTAGTATGCTCTTTAGTGCAGGGTTGGTTCCAAGCTACATTGTGACCACTCAACTCTTGCAGTTAGGTGATACCATCGGGGCTTTGATTATCCCAATGTTGCTCAGTCCATTTAACATCATCTTGATGCGGACCTTCTTTAAACGGACCATTCCAGAAGCTATCCTTGAATCCGCTCGGATCGATGGGGCAAGTGAAACACGGATCTTCTTCCAAATCTGCTTGCCATTGTCTCTACCAGGGATTGCGACTATCAGTTTGTTCACTGCTTTAGGATTCTGGAACGACTGGTTCAACGCCCTCCTCTATATTAAGAGTGACAACCTTTACCCATTGCAATACCTCTTGATGCAAATCCAAAACAATATGGATTACATCGCTAAAAACGTCGGGGTATCCGGCCAATTGGCAGGAGCTGTACAATCCATCCCACGGGAAACAGGACGTATGGCCATGGTGGTTGTGGCAACAGTGCCAATCGCCATTCTCTATCCATTCTTCCAACGCTACTTTGTAAAAGGCTTGACCATCGGTGGTGTGAAAGAATAACATCGTTCATTGAAAATCAGTAAGATTTTCAACTCATAACTTAGTCTAAAAAGAAAATAACATAAAGGAGATTTTTCTTATGAAAAATTGGAAAAAATACGCGTTAGCATCTGCTAGTGTCATTGCTCTTGGAGCTACTCTTGCTGCTTGTGGAAACCTTACAGGGAACAACAAGAAGTCAGCAACAACTGAAGACGGTAAACCAATCATCAAGATGTACCAAATCGGTGATAAACCAGATAACTTGGATGTTCTTCTTAAAAATGCCAACAAGATCATTGAAAAGAAAGTTGGCGCAAAATTGGATATCCAATATCTTGGTTGGGGTGACTACGCACAAAAAATGAACGTTATCATCTCATCTGGTGAAAACTATGATATTGCCTTTGCTAATAACTACGTTATCAACGCTCAAAAAGGAGCTTATGCTGACTTGACAGAATTGTACAAGAAAGAAGGAAAAGACCTTTACAAAGCACTTGACCCAGCTTACATCAAAGGGAACACTGTAAATGGCAAGATCTATGCTGTTCCAGTAGCAGCTAACGTGGCATCTTCTCAAAACTTTGCCTTCAACGGACCACTTCTTGAAAAATATGGTATCGACGTTTCAAACGTGAAAGACTATGCTTCTCTTGAACCAGTCTTGAAAGCTATCAAAGAAAAAGATCCAAACGTTGTTCCATTTGCAATGAACAAGAGCTACGGTGGACCTTCAGATGACTTCGACTACGTGGCTGTTGATGGACTTCCATTCGTTGTTGACTTGAAAGGTGACACTACTAAGATCGTTGACCGTTACACCATTCCTCGTTATGTAGAAAACTTGAAGACTCTTCACAAATACTACGAAGCAGGATACATTCCAAAAGACGTAGCAACTAGCGACACTGGTTATGATCTTTCTCAAGATACATGGTTGGTTCGTGAAGAAACAGTAGGACCAGCTGACTACGGTAACAGCTTGCTTTCTCGTGTAGCAAACCGTAAGATCGAAATCAAACCATTTACTGAACTGTACAAGAAGAACAATACTACTCAAGTAGCTAACTTTGTTATCTCAAACAACTCTAAGAACAAAGAAAAAGCAATGGAAGTGTTGAACCTCTTGAACACTGATCCAGAACTCTTGAACGGCCTTGTTTATGGACCAGAAGGCAAGAACTGGGAAAAAGTTGACGGCAAAGAAAACCGTGTTAAAGTCTTGGATGGCTACAACGGAAACACTCATATGTCTGGATGGAACACTGGTAACAACTGGATTCTTTACATCAACGAAAACGTAACAGATGAACAAATTGCACAATCTAAGAAAGACTTGGAAACTGCAAAAGAATCTCCAGCACTTGGCTTCATCTTTAACACAGATAAAGTGAAATCAGAAATCACTGCTCTTACAAATACTTTGAACCAATTCGCAGGTGCTATCAATACTGGTACTGTGGATCCTGAAGTAGAAGTTCCTAAGATGCTTGAAAAATTGAAATCAGAAGGTGCTTACCAAAAAGTGCTTGACGAAATGCAAAAACAATACGACGAATTCCTTGCTTCTAAAAAATAAGAACAGGTAGTGCGAAAAGACTTTGGAGGGATCTCCAAAGTCTTTTTGTGTCTTTATGAAAATGAATCCTGTAAATGAAAATCAATATTTCAATTTACCAATGCAAATAGGGGGAAAGCGTTTTATTTTTATGGTATAATAGAATCACTAATTGGAAAAGAGGCTGAATGATGGGAAAAATCATCGAGTTCATTTTTACGAGAGTCTATGTTGCTATGCTGGTAACGGGGATTTTTTGGGTCTTGACGATCTGTGGGGGTGTTCTGCTAGGAGTAGGACCCGCTAGTGCCACTATCATGAGCCTCTATGCGGAAAATGGCATGACCTACAAGGACTATCATTGGTCACGCGCTTGGGAACTCTTCAAAGAAAATCTACGCCCGGCTAATCAAGTCTTTTATACCTTCTTTGCCATTGAAGGGGTTCTTCTCTATGGCATGTACCTCATGATCCAGATTCCTCACTTGAATTTCTTCCAAATTTTGGTTCTTTTGTTTAATCTGGTTTTTCTCTTGGTTGCGCCTCTAGCTTACGCCGTTTATTTGAAATTGCAAGTTCATTTCGATCTCTCTTATGCCAATAGTATCAAGCTCAGTTTGATCGGAATGTTGCTGGACATTCGTCCGGTTCTGAAGTTCATCCTTGGAACTGCGCTACTTGGCGTCATTAGCTACTATATGCCAGCCCTTCTCTTTTTCGTCTTGATCGGTGTATGGCATTTCTTTGTCAATGATATCTTTGACCCTGTTTATCAAAACATCCACGAAAAATTGGTATCCTAACGATGAAAAAAATCTGGTTAAGTACGCTTTTAAAATTCTACGCCTATGTCATGGTGGTCATTTTGACCATCATGGGCCTGGTTGTCGCGGGGATCTCTTGGAAAAACCAGCAAGCTGAAGCCGACCGGATCGCCCAACGGGTCTTGACCGAAGTGGTGACGGATCTTGAGACCTCTTATCAGCGGGTCACACAAGAAGGACGTAGCCTCGTTGAAAACCCTGCAAAATTAGAAGGAGTTTATCGCTATTTTACCTTGTCACCATCGGAGTATGAGACTTGGAGATTGAATGCCCAATTCCCTTCTTATATCCAATTGTCCCTACATAAGAATATTGACAGCCTCTATTTGAGCAATAAAAACATCGAGGGCATCGATGTCACCTTGTCTGATTACAAGACGGTATTTGTCTCTACTCGGCAATCAAAGGGAGGCAAGCAAGTATCGGCGGACCATTACAAGGCTCCTGCGACAGCCATTCCGGTTCCTTTGACAGATCCTACTACGGGTGCTGGAGTTGGGATTGCTTATATGACGCTGGACCAAGAAATTTTGACGGCAGCGATTGATAATGCCAGAGGCGATCTTCCGATCGCTGTGCGAATCTTCACTCCCTTTGGGAAAGAGATGTACCATGAAGGGGATAAGGGACAATCAAAAGATGTTAAATGGCAAACCCGTAGCACGATCTATGGCTACAAGGTGGATGTAGCTGTTTCTAAAAGTTATCTGGTCAAAAAGGGTCTAGCTAACCTGACCACTTTTCTCTCCATTGCTTTCCTGATTTTCTTGATCCTTTACTTGTTATTAGGTCAGATTTTCAAAAATTACCGGCGTCAAGTCCTCGATTTGGTCGATACCATGAATCTGATCAGTCAAGGCGAGAGTGAACGACGGATTGATACCTCGACCAAGGACCAAGAACTGCTGGTTATTGGTAATATGATCAATACCATGTTAGACAATATGGATAAGAATATTCGGGATATCTACCAGCTGCAGCTCAGCCAAAAAGATGCTAATATGCGGGCGCTACAAGCCCAGATCAATCCCCACTTCATGTACAATACACTGGAATTTATCCGGATGTATGCCGTCATGCAAGAGCAGGATGAATTGGGTGATATTATTTATGAGTTTAGTAGTCTCTTGCGCAATAATATCTCAGATGAGCGAGTGACGACAGTTGAAAATGAGCTCGAATTTTGTCGCAAATACAGCTACCTCTGTATGGTGCGTTATCCAAAATCGATTGCCTATGGCTTTAAGATCGATCCAGGTTTGGAAAAGATGAAGATTCCCAAATTCACCATCCAGCCTTTGGTCGAGAACTATTTTGCGCATGGAGTGGATCACAAACGCAAGGACAATGTGATTAGTGTCAAAGTCTTGCAAGGAGAAGGGCAAGTCATGATCCTAGTTACTGATAATGGGCGTGGGATGGAAGAAGAACAGCTAGAAAAAATTCAAGAGATACTGGCCAATCGCAATCCCCGCTCAGAAATCGAAGAAAAGAGTGGCCGGCAGTCCATCGGAATTGTCAATGTCCATGAACGCATGCTACTCTTTTTTGGAGATCGCTACCATATCCAAGTCTTCTCCCAACCTCACCATGGAGTGACCTATACGATAACCATTCAAGATGAATAAAGGAGACAGAATGTACAAAGTCTTATTAGTAGACGATGAGTATATGATTACAGAAGGGTTAAAAAATTAATCCCCTTTGACCACTGGAATATGGAAGTGGTCGCAACTGCAGAAGACGCCGACCAGGCCCTTGATTATGTGCGAGAGCATCCGGTGGATGTGGTGATCACGGATGTCAATATGCCTGGAAAGACCGGACTTCAGATGATTGCAGAGATGAAGGATTTGATCCCAGATGCTGCTTTTATCATTATGTCAGGCTATCAGGATTTTGAATATGTCAAGACAGCTCTCAATTTGCGCGTGGCAGACTACCTGCTCAAACCTGTCAATAAGGTGGAGATGGGCAATATTCTAGAAAAAATTCAGCACCAAATCCAGCAACCAAGCCAAGAGTTGGCCAACCGCTTGATTCACGATGATATCTCTGAGGAAGAGTTTTGTCGGTATATCGCAGGACGAAATTCATTGTGGATTGGGGTTGCTAAGGAGAAAAAAGGCTTTATCAGCTCATCTTACCAAGTTCTCGGGCAAAATCTTCAACTCTTTATCTCAGATCAAGAAGAAGAAGCCATGATTGAGAAGGCCTTTGAGCCTCCTTATAAAGAGCACTTTCGTCAATTTAAGGACCTAGTAGAGCGGAGCCTCTTTTATGGAGCGACCCCTCTCAATCAAGATGAAGAGGTCTTCCATTACTACGAGCCGGCCTACCGGGTGATCATGCAAGGAAATATCCAACAGATCTTAGAAGAACTGGACTGGTTGGAAAAAATGATCCTTGAGAAGACACCCAAGGTTTCGTTGACCAAGCAGCTCTTTATCCAATTTTTGATGGATGTCTTTCATTTGTTTGAATACCTGCAAGGAGATGATTTGGCCGATGTGGTCAAGAAAGTCCAAGAAGCTGCTACCTTTAGCGAGATGATTAGCTTCATCCAGGAAGAGTTATCCCGTTTCTTATCCCACTATCGGATGAATGAAAATGTAGCGAGTGTCCTCCAAGTGATTAGCCGTGATTACCAAAAAGAGCTGTCGCTCAAGGATATCAGTCAGGCTCTCTTTATCAATCCAGTCTATTTAGGCCAATTGATTAAACGAGAAACCAATGCAACGTTCGCAGAACTCCTCAACAAACAGCGGATTAAGGCTGCCCAGCAGCTCCTCTTATCGACCAATGACAGTATTGAAGATATCTGCTATAAAGTCGGTTACAGCAATGTGGGCTATTTCTATAAGGTTTTCCGTAAACTCTGTGGAAAATCGCCTAAAACCTATCGCTTACAAGTCATGACAGAGCAAGCAGAAGATGATTAAAAGGCTGAGACGATTTGTCTCAGCCTTTTTACTTTTCATTTTACGTTCTTTGTATCTTGATTTTTCCAACCAGCAGCTCCGCTTCAATGGTGATTTCTGTGAGTTGGTTCCAGTCGATTTTCTCTTGATCTACGTGAAATAGAAGAGGGGTCATAGCGAGGAGCGCTTGGCGTTCTTCAGGAGTTAAACTCTTGGTGAGGCTGACTGTTTCGGATGAGAGAATTTGGCAGTGGTCTTCAAAGTGCTCCAAAATTTCCTGGTTGGAGTAGGATTGCTTGGTCAATTGATTTTGGGCCAACTGACGAATTTCTTTCAGATGAGAAGAGGTTGGGACGACTTTAATGATCACCCCTTCAGCCTTTAAGACACGCTCAAATTCAGCGTAATTAGCCGGGGAGAAGATGTCCAAAATGACCTCTATACTCTTGGATTGAATGGGTAAATGAGCTAAGTCTCCTACAAACCAATTGACCTTCCAGCTATCGTCACTCTTGGCAGCTAGTTGCACAGATTCCTTGGAAAGATCAAAGGCATAGAAAGTAGCCTTGGGATAGGCTTCTTGTAGTTTTCGGGAGTAATAGCCTTCTCCGCAACCGATATCTAGAATTCTGGCATCACTGGTCGGAATTTTTTGTCCGATCGCTGTTAGAATCGGCTCATAAAAACCTGCTTCCAAGATTAGCTGGCGATTCTGGAAATTTTCTTTGTCATAGTCCTTCGATTGTTTGATCTGGGGAGCCAGATTGACATAGCCAAATTTCGCCAAATCAAAAGAATGGCCCTTGGGACATTTAAAACTGGTCTCCACAAGTTCTAGGCCCAGTTGACAGATGGGACAGGCAAAAGCAGTCGCTGTTTGAAATCGTTGTAATTTTGGTTTGATCGGTGTATTCATATTAGTAGTGTAACAAAAGAGCCTCTAGATAGCAACCGATGCTCTAATAGAGCACCAAACAAAATATGAGCTGACAAAAAAAGGCAAGTCACTGATGCCGATTTTAAAGGAATTGAATCAATGGGGAAAAGAATGGCTGCAATAAATTTTTTCCTCATTTTAATCTCTTCTATCTCGCCACTCATCTCTTCATTTTGACCACTTATCCCCAAAAGTCGTTTTTTAAACGGCTTTTTTGCTAGACTGGTTCTATCAAAAGGAGAGAGAACATGATATTACAAGCTAAAAACATCAGTAAACGATATGGAAATCATTTAGCCGTAAACAATATTCACTTACAGTTTGAAAAGGGAACCTTTAATGCGATTCTAGGACCAAATGGGGCGGGAAAATCAACAACGATTTCCATGTTGATTGGTTTGAAACAACCAACGCAAGGTGAAATCATCTATGAACCAGGTACTAAAATTGGTGTGGTCTTCCAGACTAGTGTCTTAGATGAGATGCTAACGGTTAGGGAAAATCTGACCATTCGTGCGAAACAGTATAAAGGCTTAAAACCCGATCGTGTGTCTGATCTCATTGGTCGGCTAGGCCTATCAGCTTTCCAAAAGCAGAAATACGGAACGCTTTCAGGTGGCCAAAAGCGTCGGGTTGACATTGCGCGTGCTCTACTACACAGTCCAGACCTTTTGTTCTTAGATGAACCAACGACAGGTTTGGATATCCAAACTCGGAAGTCTATTTGGGATTTGCTCTATCAATTGCAGAGGGAAGAGGGAATGACTGTTGTTTTGACCACGCATTATCTTGACGAGGCAGATGAAGCTGATCAGATTTATATTGTGGACCATGGGAAAGTGATTGCTCAGGGATCAGCACTAGATATTAAGAGTCAGTATGCAAAAAACATCTTGAAGATTCGTTTCAAGGAGATGCAGCAGATAGAAAGTCTTAAAAATTCAGGAATGTCAGTAGAACAACAGGGATCATTAGAATATGTTTTTCAACCCAAGAGTGAAAGGGAAGCCATTGATTACCTGGCGCAAGTTAGAGATAATCTAGCCCATTTTGAGTTTCGTCCAGGGACCATGGATGATGCCTTTATTGCACTTACAGGAAGGGAGGTTCGCTAATGCTAGCCTTACTAAAGCGAAATTTTTTATTGTACTTCAGAAATCGTTCAGGAGTTTTCTTCTCCCTGTTGGGAGCCTTGATTTCCTTTGTTCTCTATATTATTTTTCTTCAAAAAAATCTAACAGATGCTTGGGCTCAGCTCCCCAATAGTGGTCCTGTGTTAAATAATTGGTTAATGAGTGGGACGCTGGCTGTGACAGGAATTACGACAAGTCTGGCTGCCCTGACTCAGTTAGTAAAGGACCGTGAACATCAAGTAGATCAGGATCTTTATTTATCGGATCAAGGAAAGTGGCGGTTACCATTTTCGTATCTAACGAGCGCAATCATCATCTCTTTTTTCATGCAAGTCCTGATGTATGTACTGATGTGTGGCTATTTTAGAGAAGTTCCAGCACTGTCTTTATTACCTGAAGTGCTCCTTATTATGCTGTTTAGTAGCCTGCTTTCTAGCTTAGTGAATGCCATTTTTGTTCATTTTTTCCAATCCGTAGACAGTCTTGGGAAGTTTGCGACCATAGTGGGTACAGCTTCTGGTTTTTTGGTAGGGACTTATGTACCTTTAGGTGTTCTACCTGATTTTGCACAACTACTAATGAAGTGCACTCCAGCAACTTATATTGCATCACTTTATCGACAAGTACTCATGAAAGAAGCAGTGAGCGAAACCTTTAAGGGGCGAGATGATCTTCTTCGAGAATTTCAAGAAAAAATGGGCGTTCAGCTCAAATGGCAAGCGTTATTGACAAAGGAACAAACATACCTTATAGTGTTAGGTGGTATTCTTCTAGCTTTGGGGATTTGGGTTTCCTTAGCAAAAAGATCGAATAAAAGAAAGTAAGTGAGAATTGGAGTAGGAATGAAGATTCGTTTTGAGGAAAAACAGGATATCCCAGAAAACGACCCCTGTGTGGTCATTCAAGCCAAGCAATTATCCGATCAAGCACGAGAGGTGATGGACTATCTCGAACAGTTTTCGACAGTGAATCAAGTAGTGATCCCTATCAAAACAGATGATCATTTGATCATGGTGAAAATTGATGACATTATTCTAGCCGAGATTGATAAGAATCAGCTAACCATTTATACGACAGACAAAACGTTCATCGTCAGAGATACTTTGACAAATTTTCAACATCGGATTAATCGTCGTAATTTTTTACAGATATCCCGCCACGCGGTGATGAATATCGACCATTTGGAATCGCTATCGGATAGTTTTTCAGGCAATATGATGGCTAAACTGACACGCGGAGTGAAATCAAGTGTCAGTCGGAAATATGTCAAATCCTTGATGGATTATTTAGGGGTATAGGAGAAAGTGATGAAACGATTTATAGCTTATTTTGTATCTGGTATGAGGACAGGTTCCTTCTTTTATTTGTGTTTGGTGTTATTATCCCATGTCTATCCCAACATCGTCTATCCTGCTGTGAATGTACGCAACATTCTAGCGATCTTTTTAATGAGTGGAACAATGGGAGTCTTGACGTTCATTCTTGAGGAAGAAGAGTTTTTGACCTATAGTTTGCGTGTGGTCCTGCATTTAGTTGTGACAGCTACCATCTTAGCATTAACCTACTTGTTTTTTGGCTGGGGGGCAGCCTTACGGAGCCCGATTCCTTGGTTGATCTTTCTAGCAATTTACGGCCTGATCTGGCTTTATCAGATTTGGCAGCTCCATAAAAAAACTCAACGAATTAACCAAGCTTTGTTGCATCGCAGAAAAGGGAAATAGTCCCAGAAAAAAGTGTATAAGAAAACCACGAAGTTCATACCAAACTTCGTGGTTTTGCTTTCTTAATAAGTCAAAACAAAGTATTTTTTCTTACCGCGACGGATAACGGTCAATTCATTTTCTAATTTATCGCTATCGCTCAAGACATAGTCAAGGTCTTGGATGCGTTCGCCGTTGACGTAGATAGCTCCATTTTGAACATCTTCGCGGGCTTGGCGTTTAGAATTTACCACACCAGCTGTGACCAAGAGTTCAACAATGTTGAGGTTGTCTTCTGCTTGGACCTGGTAGTTTGGCACACCACGAAGGCCTTGTTTGAGTTCTTTGACAGAAAGGTTTTTGATGTTTCCTGCAAAGAGTTGTTCGGTGATGTTGAGGGCTTCCTTGTAGGCTTCTTCACCGTGGACAAGGGTGACCACTTCACGCGCCAAGATCTTTTGAGCCAAGCGTTCATGAGGAGCAGCCTCAAACTGTTTGCGGACCTCTTCAATCTCATCAAGTGACAAGAAAGTGAAGATCTTCAAGAAGCGCACAGCATCTGCATCCATCACATTCATCCAGAATTGGTACATTTCGTATGGAGATGTTTTGTCTGCATTGAGCCAGACCGCATTGCCTTCTGATTTACCGAATTTCTTACCAGTTGCATCTGTGATCAAAGGCACAGTCATAACATGGCCAGTTTTATCTGCTTTACGACGCATCAACTCAGTACCGGCTGTCATGTTTCCCCATTGGTCAGATCCACCGATTTGAAGGGTTACATTGTGTTCTTGGTTGAGGACGTAGAAGTCATAGCCTTGCATGATTTGGTAGGCAAACTCTGTGTAAGAAATCCCTGTTTCAATCCGTTTTTTAACAGATTCTTTACTCATCATAGCATTGACTGTAAAGTATTTTCCGACATCACGAAGGAAGTCGATAAAGCTAATGCTTCCGAACCAATCGTAGTTGTTGACCATTTCGGCTTTATTGTCCCCATTTTCAAAATCGAGGAAACGAGACAATTGTCCTTGAATGGAGCGAACCCATTCTTGTACAGTTTCTTTTGTTTGGAGACTACGTTCAGCATCTTTGAAGGACGGATCACCAATGAGACCAGTCGCACCGCCAACGAGCGCATAAGGTTTGTGGCCTGCTAGTTGAAGGCGACGGCTAGTCAAGATGGCAACCAAGTGACCAAGGTGAAGGCTGTCAGCAGTTGGATCATAACCAGTATAATAAGAAACCTGACCTTCTTCCAGTGCTTTGCGCAAGGCTTCTTCATCCGTCGTTTGAAATACCAAACCACGCTCTTTTAGCTCATCAAAAATGTGCATGTGTCTTTTCTCCTTTATCAATTTATTCATCTCTCTATTCTACCATAAACCACGGAAATGGCAATGGTTTCCATTATTTTCTTGTCCTTACCTGAGAAGAATGAGTGACGATTTCTACACTCTTGTGATTGAAAACAAAGGGCCTAATCTGCTATAATATAGGGAACAAGGAGAAAGAATCAGTGAATCAATTAAAAGAGAAGCTGCAAGAGTTTTGGAAGAAAGTCCAAAAATTCTTTGCAAAGATGTATACAGAAACTCCGAATAAGGAAAAAAATGAGGAAAGTAGCTGGTCTGTCGGTGATATTTTTGCGACCTTTTTGAGGACCCTCAAACTCTTGTGGGATGTCATGATCGCCCTGTTCGTGTGCCTCTTTTTATTTGGTGCAGGGATCGGGATTGGTTATGCGGCGAGCCTCTTTAGCAATGTCAAGGTTCCAAAGACAGAAGAATTGGTCCAGCAGGTCCGCAACGTCAGCAGTGTTTCAAAACTGACTTATTCCGATAAGAGCTTGATTGCAGAAGTGGACAGTGATTTGATCCGCACGCCAGTCGCAGGAGACGCCATTTCAGATAATGTCAAGAAGGCTGTGATCGCTACTGAGGATGAGAATTTTGAAAGCCACAAGGGGGTTGTACCTAAAGCCGTTCTTCGGGCAACACTTGGATCCGTAGCCGGTGTGGGTTCCTCTAGTGGGGGATCAACTCTGACCCAGCAGTTGATCAAACAGCAAGTCGTGGGAGACGCTCCAACCTTTACTCGTAAGGCGACAGAGATTGTCGATGCCTTGGCTTTAGAGCGGGGAATGGATAAAAATGAAATCCTAACCACCTACTTAAATGTTTCGCCTTTTGGACGAAACAATCGGGGACAAAATATTGCAGGTGTGGAAGCTGTGGCTCAAGGGATCTTTGGAGTCTCTGCAAAAGACTTGTCTGTTCCACAAGCAGCCTTTATCGCTGGCTTGCCACAAAGTCCGATTGTCTACTCTCCTTATGCTGCAGACGGTAGCCTAAAGAGCAAGGAGAATCTCGAGTTAGGTCTGGCGCGTGCCAAAGACGTTTTGTTCAATATGTACCGGACGGGAGTCTTGTCGAAAAAAGACTATGAGACCTATGCTCAATACGACTTGACCAAAGACTTCATGGCTCCAGATGGCATCGAGAAAACACCGCATGACTACCTCTACTTCCAAGCCATGGAAGAAGCAAAAGAGGCCATGTATGATTACTTGATCAAGCGAGACAATGTCACCAAGCAAGACTTGAAAAATAATGAAACCGTCAAGGCTTACCAGGAATTAGCTGAGAGCGAGTTGCGCGAAGGTGGCTACACCATTCAAACCACGATTAACAAACCGGTTCACAATGCGATGCAGGCCGCAGTAGCGAATTTTGGCAGCGTCTTGGATGATGGGACGGGTCTTGTAGAAGTTGGGAATGTCCTTATGGACAACCGAACGGGTGCCGTTTTAGGATTTATCGGCGGACGGAATTTTGACGGCAACCAAAACAACCATGCCTTTGATACAGAACGTTCCCCAGGGTCTACTATCAAGCCACTGTTGGCCTATGGGATTGCCATCGACCAAGGCTTGATGGGAAGTAATAGCATCCTTTCTAACTACCCGACTAATTTCTCAAGTGGTGAGCCGATCATGCACGTGGATAGCCGAGGGACAGCCATGATGGATCTCCGTGAGGCCCTCAATACCTCATGGAATATTCCAGCTTACTGGACTTACCGAACCCTTCGTGAAAAGGGTGTGGATGTCCCATCCTACATGAAGAAGATGGGCTATGATATCCCTGAATATGGCATTGAGAGTTTGCCAATGGGGGGAGGAATTGAGGTCACTGTTGCCCAACATACCAATGGTTTCCAAACCATTGCTAACAATGGGAACTACCTCAAACGCTACATGGTGGAGCAAATCATTGATCGAGATGGGGATGTAGTCTACAAGCACGAGGCAGATCCAGTTCGTGTCTACTCTCCAGCAACGGCAACGATTATGCAGGATCTCTTGCGCGGGGTTATTACGTCTGGTGCTACAACGACCTTTAAGTCACGGATTAGCCAAGTCAACCCAACGCTGGCAGGTGCAGACTGGATTGGAAAAACCGGTACCACTAACTCAAATGGAGATATGTGGTTGATGCTGTCCACCCCTAATGTTTCTTTAGGAGGTTGGATCGGTCATGACAACAATGCTTCCATGCAGACCTTGACTGGATACAACAACAATGCCCAATACATGGCGCAGTTGGCGAATGCAATCTACCAAGCAGATCCAAGTCTCTTTGGGATTCAGGATAAATTCACTCTCGATAAGAGTGTGATCCGCTCTGAAGTGCTCAAATCGACTGGTGAAAGACCGGGCCGCGTCAATGTCAATGGCCGGGATATCGATGTGAGCGGTCAAATGGTGACGAGCCTTTGGGCCAAAAACGGAGCGCCAACCACTCAATACCGCTTTGCCATCGGGGGATCGGATAGCGATTATCAAAGTGCTTGGGCAGCGATTCTCGGCAATTCCAGTGGAAATCAGTCGAATAATAAGAACAATTCGACAACCAATAGTTCATCCAGCAATAGTTCAAATCGAAACAGCTCAAATCGTGGCAATCGACGCTAGTCTGATCCAGTAGAAAACATAGAGAAAGCCTTGATTTTTGGAGCAAAAAACGGTATAATAGTGATAACTAATTTGTCGTGTGCTTTATTTGAAATATTGTCCAAATAAGAGCTTACAGCAGTTAAATCTTACTTGAATAAGTCGATTTAGCTGCTCTTTTTGTGCCTATTTTTCAGAAAAATCCTAGTTTGTTACACAAATTTAATTTTTCTAAAAATTATAAAAAGCGACGAATGAGGTGAAGAGACAGCTCTTCACGTGATGCAAATCACACAATTGTAGTTAAAACCGGATAGGTGGTGAAAGTCATTTCACCAAGCTATCCTAGTATGGAAAAAGGAGCTAAAAACTTTGGCAGGACATGACGTTCAATACGGGAAACATCGGACCCGTCGTAGTTTTTCAAGAATCAAAGAGGTTCTTGATTTACCAAACTTGATTGAAATCCAGACAGACTCATTCAAAGATTTCTTGGATCATGGCTTGAAGGAAGTATTTGAAGATGTGCTTCCCATCTCAAACTTCACGGATACAATGGAATTGGAATTTGTGGGTTATGAAATCCGCGAACCTAAGTATTCGCTTGAAGAAGCGCGCATCCACGATGCCAGCTACTCAGCACCAATCTTTGTGACCTTCCGTTTGGTCAACAAAGAAACAGGTGAAATCAAGACCCAAGAAGTTTTCTTTGGTGATTTCCCAATCATGACTGAAATGGGAACTTTCATCATCAATGGTGGAGAACGGATTATCGTATCTCAGTTGGTCCGCTCACCAGGTGTCTACTTCAATGATAAGGTGGACAAGAATGGTAAAGTTGGTTATGGATCAACTGTTATCCCTAACCGTGGGGCTTGGTTAGAGCTTGAAACCGACTCAAAAGACATTGCTTACACACGTATCGACCGCACACGTAAGATTCCATTTACAACTCTTGTGCGTGCTCTTGGATTCTCTGGAGATGATGAAATCATCGATATCTTTGGGGATAGCGAATTGGTTCGTAATACCATTGAAAAAGATATCCACAAAAATCCAATGGATTCACGGACAGATGAAGCCCTCAAAGAAATCTACGAGCGTCTCCGTCCGGGTGAACCAAAAACAGCGGAAAGCTCACGCAGCTTGTTGGTAGCTCGTTTCTTTGATCCACGTCGTTATGACTTGGCTCCTGTCGGTCGCTACAAGATCAACAAGAAACTCAATATCAAGAACCGCTTGTTGAACCAAACAATCGCAGAACCATTGGTAGATGCTGAAACAGGGGAAATCCTTGTAGAAGCTGGTACTGTCATGACGCGCGATGTGATCGACAGCATCTCAGAACAATTGGATAACGGTTTGAACAAAATCACCTACATTCCAAATGATGCTGCTGTTTTGACAGAGCCAGTAGAATTGCAAAAATTCAAAGTTGTCGCTCCGACAGATCCAGACCGCGTTGTCACCATCATCGGAAATGCTAACCCATCTGACAAAGTGCGTATCATCACACCTGCTGATATCTTGGCAGAAATGAGCTATTTCTTGAACCTTGCAGAAGGCCTTGGCCGTGTGGATGATATCGACCATCTTGGAAACCGTCGGATTCGTGCCGTTGGTGAATTGCTTGCCAACCAAGTGCGTCTTGGACTTTCACGGATGGAACGAAACGTTCGCGAACGGATGTCTGTACAAGATAACGATGTCTTGACACCACAACAAATCATCAACATCCGTCCAGTAACTGCAGCAATTAAAGAATTCTTTGGTTCTTCACAATTGTCACAGTTCATGGACCAACACAATCCACTTTCTGAGTTGTCTCACAAACGTCGTTTGTCTGCCTTAGGGCCTGGTGGTTTGACACGTGACCGTGCCGGATATGAAGTGCGTGACGTGCACTATACCCACTATGGTCGTATGTGTCCAATCGAAACACCTGAAGGACCAAACATCGGTTTGATCAACAACTTGTCATCTTATGGACACTTGAACAAATATGGTTTCATCCAAACGCCATACCGTAAAGTGGACCGTGAAAAAGGTGTAGTGACCAACGAAATCGTTTGGTTGACAGCCGATGAAGAAGATGAGTACATCGTCGCTCAGGCCAACTCTAAGTTGAACGAAAAAGGTGGCTTTGCTGAGCCGATCGTTATGGGACGTCATCGTGGTAACAACCAAGAGTTCCCATCTGATCAAGTCGACTACATGGACGTATCTCCAAAACAAGTAGTTGCCGTTGCGACAGCATGTATTCCTTTCTTGGAAAACGATGACTCCAACCGTGCCCTCATGGGTGCCAACATGCAGCGTCAGGCTGTGCCATTGATTGATCCAAAAGCCCCTTACGTGGGTACTGGTATGGAATACCAAGCAGCCCATGACTCAGGAGCTGCAGTCATTGCTCAACACGATGGTAAAGTTACTTATGCAGATGCAGACAAGGTAGAAGTTCGTCGGGAAGATGGAGCTCTTGATGTTTACCATATCCAAAAATTCCGTCGTTCAAACTCAGGTACGGCTTACAACCAACGTACCCTTGTAAAAGTTGGCGATGTCGTTGAAAAAGGCGACTTTATCGCTGACGGTCCATCGATGGAAAAAGGGGAAATGGCCCTTGGTCAAAACCCAATCGTCGCTTACATGACTTGGGAAGGGTATAACTTCGAGGATGCCGTTATCATGAGCGAACGCTTGGTGAAAGAAGATGTCTACACATCTGTTCACTTGGAAGAATTCGAATCAGAAACACGCGATACCAAGTTAGGCCCTGAAGAAATTACCCGTGAAATTCCAAACGTCGGGGAAGATGCTCTTCGTGACTTGGATGAAACAGGTATTATCCGTATTGGTGCTGAGGTTAAAGAAGGCGATATCCTTGTCGGTAAGGTAACACCGAAAGGTGAAAAAGACCTTTCTGCTGAAGAACGTCTCCTTCACGCTATCTTTGGGGATAAATCTCGTGAAGTGCGTGATACATCACTCCGTGTACCTCACGGTGGAGATGGAGTCGTTCGCGATGTTAAGATCTTTACCCGTGCAAACGGTGATGAATTACAATCGGGTGTCAACATGTTGGTTCGTGTTTACATCGCACAAAAACGTAAGATCCGCGTCGGAGATAAGATGGCCGGTCGTCACGGAAACAAAGGGGTTGTGTCTCGTATTGTTCCAGTTGAAGATATGCCTTACCTTCCAGACGGTACACCAGTTGATATCATGTTGAACCCTCTTGGGGTGCCATCACGTATGAATATCGGTCAGGTTATGGAACTTCACCTTGGTATGGCAGCTCGTAACTTGGGTATTCACATCGCAACACCAGTCTTTGATGGAGCAAGCTCAGAAGACCTCTGGGATACTGTGAAAGAAGCTGGTATGGATAGCGATGCTAAGACGATTCTTTACGATGGACGTACTGGTGAACCGTTTGACAACCGTGTCTCTGTCGGTGTCATGTACATGATCAAGCTTCACCACATGGTTGATGATAAACTCCATGCCCGTTCAGTCGGACCATACTCAATGGTTACCCAACAACCACTCGGAGGGAAAGCTCAGTTTGGTGGACAACGTTTCGGGGAAATGGAAGTGTGGGCCCTTGAGGCTTATGGTGCATCAAATGTCCTTCAAGAAATCTTGACTTACAAGTCAGATGATGTCAACGGACGTCTGAAAGCCTATGAAGCGATTACCAAAGGTAAACCAATTCCAAAACCAGGTGTACCAGAATCCTTCCGCGTTCTTGTCAAAGAATTGCAATCACTTGGTCTTGACATGCGTGTCTTGGACGAAGATGATCAAGAAGTGGAACTTCGTGACCTTGATGAAGGCGAAGATGATGATGTGATTCATGTGGATGACCTTGAAAAAGCACGTGAAAAAGCAGCAAAGGAAGCAAAAGCAGCCTTTGATGCCGAAGAATCAGAAAAATAATCAGTAAAAATGATTGTCCTGTGAGCAACCAATGCTTCTAGCAGGATGATTCGATAACAAGATACAGACACAAGGAGGTGGCAGAAAGTTTCCTTTCTTCCTCCACCTAAGCTGTATCCAAATAAAACAAGTATGAAAACAAGGAAAGGTAAGAAATAGTGGTTGATGTAAATCGTTTTAAAAGTATGCAAATCACCCTAGCTTCTCCAAGCAAGGTCCGTTCATGGTCTTATGGAGAGGTCAAGAAACCTGAAACAATCAACTACCGTACATTGAAACCAGAACGTGAAGGTCTCTTTGATGAAGTCATCTTTGGACCTACAAAAGACTGGGAATGTGCGTGTGGGAAATACAAACGAATCCGTTACAAAGGGATTGTTTGTGACCGCTGTGGGGTTGAAGTAACACGTGCGAAAGTTCGTCGTGAACGCATGGGGCACATTGAGTTGAAAGCACCTGTATCACACATCTGGTACTTCAAAGGAATCCCTTCTCGTATGGGATTGACCTTGGATATGAGCCCTCGTGCCCTTGAAGAAGTCATCTACTTCGCAGCTTATGTGGTGATCGATCCAAAAGATACTCCACTTGAGCACAAATCCATCATGACGGAACGTGAATACCGTGAACGCTTGCGTGAATACGGACCAGGTTCTTTTGTAGCTAAGATGGGTGCAGAAGCCATCCAAGACCTCTTAAAACAAGTGGATTTGGAAGCTGAAATTGCTCTCTTGAAAGAAGAATTGAAGACTGCAACTGGTCAAAAACGTGTGAAGGCTGTGCGTCGTTTGGATGTCTTGGACGCCTTCTACAAATCTGGCAACAAGCCAGAATGGATGGTCCTCAACATCCTTCCCGTTATTCCACCAGATCTTCGTCCGATGGTCCAATTGGATGGTGGCCGTTTTGCTGCCTCTGACTTGAATGACCTTTATCGCCGGGTAATTAACCGGAACAACCGTTTGGCTCGTTTGTTGGAATTGAATGCCCCTGGTATCATCGTGCAAAACGAAAAACGGATGCTCCAAGAAGCCGTGGATGCTTTGATTGACAATGGTCGTCGTGGTCGTCCGATCACAGGACCAGGTAGCCGTCCACTCAAATCATTGAGTCACATGCTCAAAGGGAAACAAGGACGCTTCCGTCAAAACTTGCTCGGTAAACGGGTGGACTTCTCAGGACGTTCCGTTATCGCCGTTGGTCCAACTCTGAAGATGTACCAATGTGGTGTGCCACGTGAAATGGCCATCGAGCTCTTCAAACCATTTGTCATGCGTGAAATCGTCGCGCGTGATATCGTGCAAAACGTCAAAGCTGCAAAACGCTTGGTCGAACGTGGAGATGAACGTATCTGGGATATCTTGGAAGAAGTGATCAAAGAACACCCAGTTCTCTTGAACCGCGCACCGACCCTTCACCGTTTGGGGATCCAAGCCTTTGAACCTGTCTTGATTGACGGGAAAGCCCTTCGCTTGCACCCCCTTGTCTGTGAAGCCTACAATGCCGACTTCGATGGAGACCAAATGGCCATCCACGTACCACTTTCAGAAGAAGCCCAAGCAGAAGCTCGTATCTTGATGTTGGCTGCTGAGCATATCTTGAACCCTAAAGATGGTAAACCAGTCGTTACGCCATCTCAGGATATGGTATTGGGGAACTACTACCTCACGATGGAAGAAGCTGGTCGTGAAGGTGAAGGAATGGTCTTTAAAGACCGTGATGAAGCCGTGATGGCTCTTCGCAATGGCTATGTTCACTTGCATACACGTGTCGGAATTGCGACGGATAGCTTGAACAAACCATGGACAGAAGCACAACAACACAAGATTCTCTTGACAACTGTTGGTAAGATTCTCTTTAACGATATCATGCCTGCAGAGCTTCCATACCTTCAAGAGCCTAATAATGCCAACTTGACAGAAGGCGTCCCAGCTAAGTACTTCTTGGAGCCTGGTCAAGATGCTAAATCAGCGATTGAGAAATTGGAATTAAACGTTCCATTCAAGAAGAAAAATCTTGGAAATATCATCGCCGAAATCTTCAAACGTTTCCGTACAACTGAAACGTCTGCTTTCTTGGACCGCTTGAAAGACTTAGGTTACCATCATTCAACCCTTGCTGGTTTGACAGTGGGGATTGCCGATATTCCGGTCGTTGAAGATAAGGCAGAAATCATTGAGGAATCTCACAAACGTGTGGAACAAATCACCAAACAATTCCGTCGTGGTTTGATCACGGATGACGAACGCTACAATGCCGTTACAGCTGAATGGCGTGCAGCCCGTGAAAAATTGGAAAAACGCTTAGTGGATAACCAAGATCCGAAGAACCCAATCGTTATGATGATGGACTCTGGAGCCCGTGGTAACATTTCAAACTTCTCGCAACTTGCCGGTATGCGTGGTTTGATGGCCGCTCCAAACGGACGGATCATGGAATTGCCAATCCTGTCAAACTTCCGCGAAGGTTTGTCAGTACTCGAAATGTTCTTCTCAACTCACGGTGCCCGTAAAGGGATGACCGATACGGCCCTCAAGACAGCCGACTCAGGTTACTTGACTCGTCGTTTGGTTGACGTGGCCCAAGACGTCATTATCCGTGAAGACGACTGTGGAACAGACCGTGGACTTGTGATCCGTGCCATTACTGATGGTAAGGAAATGATCGAGCCACTCGAAGAACGCTTGACTGGTCGTTATACCAAGAAATCTGTTAAACATCCTGAAACAGGTGAAGTCATCGTTGGTCCAGATACCTTGATTTCAGAAGACCTAGCACGTGAAATTGTCAAAGCTGGTGTGGAAGAAGTCACTATCCGCTCTGTCTTTACATGTAACACCCGCCATGGTGTCTGCCGTCACTGTTATGGTATCAACTTGGCGACTGGTGATGCGGTTGAAGTGGGTGAAGCAGTCGGAACTATCGCTGCCCAATCTATCGGGGAACCTGGTACACAGTTGACCATGCGTACCTTCCACACGGGTGGGGTTGCCTCAAATACCGATATCACGCAAGGTCTTCCTCGTGTCCAAGAAATCTTTGAAGCCCGCAATCCAAAAGGGGAAGCGGTCATCACTGAGGTCAAAGGGGAAGTCACAGCGATCGAAGAAGATGCTTCTACACGCACCAAGAAAGTCTTTGTTAGCGGAGCAACTGGTGAGGGCGAATACGTTGTCCCTTACACTGCCCGCATGAAAGTCGAAGTGGGAGATCAAGTCTCTCGTGGTGCGGCTCTGACAGAAGGGTCTATCCAACCAAAACGTCTCCTTGCCGTTCGTGATGTCTTGTCGGTTGAAACTTACCTTCTTGCGGAAGTACAAAAAGTATACCGTAGCCAAGGGGTAGAAATCGGCGACAAACACATCGAGGTAATGGTTCGTCAAATGATCCGTAAAGTACGTGTCATGGATCCAGGAGATACAGACCTTCTCATGGGTACGCTTATGGACATTACAGACTTTACAGATGCTAATAAGGATGTCCTTATCTCTGGTGGAGTTCCTGCGACTGCTCGTCCAGTCCTTATGGGAATCACCAAAGCCTCTCTTGAAACCAACAGTTTCTTGTCAGCTGCTTCCTTCCAAGAAACCACTCGTGTTCTTACGGACGCAGCGATCCGCGGTAAGAAAGACCATCTCCTTGGACTTAAGGAAAATGTTATCATTGGTAAGATTATTCCTGCGGGTACAGGTATGGCTCGTTACCGTAATTTGGAACCACAAGCGATTAATGAAGTTGAAATTATCGAAGAAGTACCATTAACAGATGGAACAGTCGATGAAGTTCAAACAGCTGAAGTCGTAGAAGAATAAGAAAATTAGTCGGAACTACATGTTCCGGCTTTTTTTGAAAAAAGGAACCAATAGCAATTAGGCAGTCTATTTTTGGAAAATAATTGTGAAAATCACCTGAAAACTACCTGAAAAATCATGCTCTGAGCAGAAAACTTTTATTCTCAAAGGATTTTCTATATAATAGAGGATACAAAGGATGGAAGAGTTTATGTATCGAGTGATTGAAATGTACGGGGACTGTGAACCCTGGTGGTTTTTAGAAGGTTGGGAAGAAGATATCGTCAGTAGCCGGAAGTTTGAAGACTATTACCAGGCTTTGAAATACTACAAGCAGAAGTGGTTGGAGTTGAATGCACACTTTCCAAGTTATAAGAGTCGGAGTGATCTCATGACGATCTTTTGGGATACCAACGAGCAAGAGTGGTGTGAGGACTGCAGTGAAGATGTGCAGTTTTTCCATTCGATTGTCCTTCTAGAAGACGAGCACAAGATCCCTAAAAGCAAGCTCCGCCCAGGCTACGAAAAGGAAAGAGGCAGTCGCAAACACCGTTCTTGTCAATATACACTCGATTCAAAAAAGGGGACAACCCTGTCATAAGAGACATTCGGAAGATTTTTTAGAGCGATCTAGAAAGTCTTCTTTTTTTGTCTTCTTTTTCGAATAGTATAAGTGAGAGGAGGAACTATGGTTCAAGAAATTGCAAAAAAACTGATCCGCATGGGGAAAAAGGAAGAAGCTCAGGATCTTTACTTCATTCCTCGGAAGGAGGAGTACCAGGTTTTTATGAGGGTGGGAGACGAGAGGCGCTTTGTAAAGTCCTTCCCTTTTGAGGACATGACGGCTATTATCAGCCACTTTAAGTTCGTGGCAGGGATGAATGTGGGAGAAAAAAGGCGCAGCCAGCTAGGGTCGTGTGATTACCCATTAGAGGATGGAGTGGTCTCGATTCGCTTGTCAACGGTGGGGGATTATCGTGGTTATGAAAGCTTGGTCATTCGGCTCTTGCATGATGAGGAACGTGAATTGCGGTTTTGGTTTGACCAGCTGCCAGACTTGCAGAAGAAATTGGCTGGTCGTGGGCTTTATCTTTTTGCGGGCCCCGTTGGCTCGGGAAAGACCACTCTCATGCATGCTTTGGCGCAAGAGCGCTTTGCGGACCAGCAAGTCATGTCTATTGAAGATCCTGTCGAGATCAAGCAGGATAATATGCTTCAGCTTCAGCTGAATGACCAGATCGGCATGACCTATGACAACCTGATCAAACTCTCCTTGCGCCATCGGCCGGACCTTCTCATCATTGGGGAAATCCGAGATAAGGAAACAGCTCGTGCAGTCGTACGAGCTAGTTTGACAGGAGTCACCGTCTTCTCTACGATTCATGCGAAAAGCGTTCGAGGTGTTTATGAGAGGCTTTTAGAGCTTGGAGTGAGTGAGGAAGAACTCAAGATTGTTTTACAAGGTATTTGCTACCAACGATTAATTGCAGGAGGAGGTGTGGTCGATTTTGCGACGGAAAACTACCAAGAGCACTCAGCCAGCCGCTGGAACCAACAAATGGATCTCTTGGCTCAATCGGGATATATCCAGCTGGCTCAGGCGCAAGC
Source organism: Streptococcus sp. HSISM1 (assembly GCF_000448565.1). Taxonomy (GTDB): domain Bacteria; phylum Bacillota; class Bacilli; order Lactobacillales; family Streptococcaceae; genus Streptococcus. Next base: position 1,973,609 of record NZ_CM002128.1, read on the forward strand.
CGAAAAAATTATCTACCGCTAAACAAAAGCAAATCATCGAATTGTTTTTGAATCTTTATTCGAGTGGTTTTCATCTGTCTGAGATTGTCGATTTTCTGGATCGCTCTCACCTAGTGGAGAGTCGTTTGGTTTCCCAGATGCGAGAGGACCTCTCGAGGGGGCGGAGTTTTTCAGAAATGATGGCGGGGATCGGTTTTTCAGATGCGGTCACGACACAGCTGTCTCTCGCTGAGCTTCATGGCAATCTTGCATTGAGCTTGGAGAAAATCAGTGCTTACCTAGAAAACATGCGCAAGGTCAAGAAAAAGCTGATTGAGGTGAGCACCTATCCTCTTATCTTGCTTGGGTTTTTAGTTCTGATTATGCTAGGCTTGCGCAATTATTTGCTTCCTCAAATGGATGCTCAAAATATTGGGACGCAATTGATCAGTTCCTTCCCCCAACTCTTTTTGGCCTTAGGAGTGGGACTGGTGACCTTATTATTACTCGGCTTTCTCTATTACCGCCAGTCAGGAAAGATCAAGGTTTTTAGAAGCTTGTCTCATCTGCCTTTCGGGAAAGGCATGATTCAAGCTTATTTGACAGCCTATTATGCCAGAGAATGGGGCAATCTGATTGGGCAAGGATTGGAATTGTCTCAGATTTTTTCCATGATGCAGGAGCAAAAATCCCAGCTTTTTCAGGAAATTGGAAGGGACTTAGCTCTTTCTTTAGACCGTGGCCAGTCCTTTTCAGAGACGGTCAGGGGGTATCCTTTTTTCAAAAAAGAATTGCCCCTTATGATTGAATATGGTGAGGTCAAATCAAAGCTTGGAAATGAGCTAGAGATCTACGCTGAAAAAACATGGGAAGACTTCTTTCGTCGGGTCCACAAGGCCATGAATGTGATACAACCCTTGGTCTTTGTCTTTGTGGCTCTTGTGATTGTCTTACTTTACGCAGCCATGTTGCTGCCGATTTATCAAAATATGGAGGTTCATTTATGAAAAAATTAAACACATATAAGGTAAAAGCTTTTACGCTTATTGAAATGTTGGTGGTCTTATTGATCATCAGTGTACTCTTATTGCTCTTTGTGCCGAATTTGACCAAGCAAAAAGACTCTGTGAAAGAGACAGGCAATGCAGCCGTTGTCAAGGTGGTCGAAAGCCAGGCTGAATTGTATGAACTCAATCATACCAATGACCAAGCCACTCTAGCCAAACTGATTGCTGATGGAAATATTACCAACAAACAAGCAGAATCTTATCGTGCCTATTATGCGAAAAATAGTGGAGAAACTCGTGCGGTTGCAGATTAAGGCCTTCACCTTGGTGGAGACCCTTCTAACCTTGATGATCGTCAGCTTTATCTATCTGGGCTTATCAGGATCGATCAAGACGAGCTTTCAACAGGTGGAAGAAAAAGTATTTTTTGCAGAGTTTGAACACCTCTATCAAGAAAGCCAGAAGATAGCACTGGCAAGGCAAACGGAATTGGATGTTGAAGTGAGTGCAAGGAAGATTCAAACGCCCTACCAGACGGTGGAGATTCCTGATTCTGTCACGCTGCAAGATCCCAAAACTATTCGCTTGGACCGAGCAGGTGGCAATTCATCCCTGGCTAATGTTCACTTTCAGACACAGAGAGGAGTGGTGACCTATCAGCTTTCGCTTGGAAATGGAAAAATTAAAAAGAGCATCCGTTCCCGCTAGTATACTCATAGAATCCCTAGTAGCTTTGAGTTTATTTGCCATGATTACGACCCTATTATTAGGGGAGATCCGGCGTTCGCGCAAGGAGCGACTAGCGGATTTCAATGAAGTAGAGGTCTTATCTGTCGCTCAAATGGCGCTTCAGACAGGGCAAAATCATCTGGAGGCTAATGGCATTCAGGTTCATGTTGACAAAGATGCCGATCAAATCACGGTCTATCATCAAGGAAAGGTGGTACTGCATGTGGAATAAAGGAAGGGTTAAGGCCTTTACTTTGCTCGAAGCCTTGGTCGCTCTCTTGGTCCTTAGTGGGGGTGTGTTGGTCTTTCAAGGCTTGACTAAGCTCCTGCATGCTGAATTGGACTACCAAGCACACCAAAAGCAGGAGGAATGGATACTTTTTCAGCAACAATTGCAGGTGGAATTGGACCGGAGTCATTTTGAAAAAGTAGCGGACAATCATATCTACTTGGTTCAGGATCAAAAACCAATTGCTATTGGCCAATCTAAAGGAGATGATATCCGAAAAACAGATGATAAGGGCAGAGGCTATCAGCCTATGATTTCAGGGGTTCGCTCTAGCCAAATTTGGCAGGAGGGAGAGCTCCTTCATCTGCGGTTGAATTTTGAAGAAGGTCTAGAAAGGGAGTATGTCTACCATGTGGTACCAGCGATACAAAATGAAAAAGTTAAGGCTGGTGTCTTGCTTTACGCTCTCTTGATGGCAGCGATTTTTAGTCTCTTGCTTCAGTTTTACCTGCATCGTCAGGTTGCGGAAAGACGGATCTTAAAGACGAGTCAAGATCGTCTACGGGCCTATGCTTTGGTGCAATTGGCTCTTGAAAAGAGAAAGAGTGATGAGAAGACATCAGAGATTCATTTAAAGTCTGGAGTTGTTCAGCTACAGCAGGATCCTGGTTTTCTTCATGCCCAGGCTAAGATGGATGGAGAAAGTTATGAGTTTGTTCTTCCTGTAAGGGAAGAAAAGAAAGTAGAAAGAGCAAAAAAGAAAAGAAGAAGACACAGAAAGATAAAGAGCAGATAGGGAGCGAAAAGCCTTCTGAAGAGACGCCAAAAGAGACGAAGGAGTCATCAGAAAATAGCGAAAAAGACTAATTTTTGGTATGATAGGGTGCGGAGGAAATCATGAATTTCGAAAAAATTGAACAAGCCTATACCTATCTATTGGAAAACACTCAAAGTATTCAAAATGAATTGTCGACTAACTTTTATGACGCCTTGATTGAGCAAAATGCCATGTATTTAGAGGGCAAGACAGATCTAGACATTGTCAAAAATAATAGCCAAAAATTAAAAGAGCTAGGTTTAAGTAAGGAAGAATGGCGCAGAGCCTACCAGTTCCTTTTTATGAAAGCTGCTCAAACAGAGCCTTTGCAAGCAAATCACCAGTTCACACCAGATGCGATTGGTTTTATCATTACATTTTTGATCGACCAGTTGGCCAAAAGCGACCAACTGGATGTCTTAGAAGTGGGAAGTGGGACCGGGAATCTCGCTGAGACCATTGTCAACAATAGCCGTCTCAAGATCGATTATTTAGGATTGGAAGTAGATGATCTCTTGATTGACCTATCTGCTAGTATCGCTGACGTAATGGAATCAAGTGTTGTCTTTGCACAAGGAGACGCAGTGCGTCCACAAGTTTTAAAAGAAAGTGACTTGATCGTTAGCGACTTACCGATTGGATATTATCCAGATGATGCGATTGCACAGCGCTATCAGGTAGCGAGCTCCGAAGGGCATACTTATGCCCATCACCTTATGATGGAACAGGCGCTGAAATACTTGAAACCTCAAGGAGTGGCTATCTTTTTAGCTCCCAACAACCTCTTGACGAGTCCTCAGAGTGATCTTTTAAAAGCTTGGTTGAAAGACAAGGCTCAAATCCTGGCCATGCTGACCTTGCCAGAGTCTCTTTTTTCAAATCCAGCCTATGCTAAGACGATTTTCGTCCTACGAAAACAAGAAGAAGAGTCTGTTCAGCCCTTTGTCTATCCGTTTACCGATCTCCAGGATCAAGACCAGGTAGTTCACTTCATGGAAAGTTTCCAAAACTGGTTAAAGGATAGTGAAATTTGATCAAAGATCTGATATAATAGAGGAAGTGAAAACGCTTAATGAGGTGAATATATGTCGAAAACAATTTCTATTAATGCAGGAAGCTCTAGTTTGAAATGGCAATTGTACCAAATGCCAGAAGAAACTGTTCTTGCAAAAGGGTTGATTGAACGGATCGGTTTGAAAGATTCTATTTCAACTGTTAAATTTGAAGGACGCTCTGAAAAACAAGTATTAGATATCCAGGACCATACACAAGCTGTAAAAATTTTGTTGGATGATTTGATTCGCTTTGATATTATCAAATCCTACGATGAGATTACAGGTGTGGGGCACCGCGTCGTTGCTGGTGGAGAATACTTCAAGGATTCTGCCTTGGTAGATGACGAAGTCCTTCGAAAAGTAGAGGAATTGTCTTTGTTAGCACCTCTTCATAATCCTGCAAATGCAGCTGGGATTCGGGCTTTTAGAGAGATTTGTCCAGATATTACCAGTGTTGTAGTATTTGATACTTCTTTCCATACAACCATGCCAGAAAAAGCTTATCGTTACCCTCTTCCAACCAAATATTACACAGAAAATAAGGTCCGCAAGTATGGCGCTCATGGAACCAGTCACCAGTATGTAGCTGGTGAAGCTGCTAAACTTCTTGGAAAACCGTTAGAAGAATTGAAATTGATCACCTGCCATGTCGGAAATGGGGTATCTGTTACAGCGGTTGACAAGGGAATTTCTGTCGACACATCGATGGGCTTCACGCCTCTAGGTGGCGTCATGATGGGAACGCGGACAGGGGATCTCGATCCAGCGATTATTCCTTACTTGATGGAACATACAGAGGATTTCAATAAGCCTGAAGACATCAGCCGCATCTTCAATCGTGAATCAGGTCTTCTGGGTGTTTCTGAATCTTCTAGCGACATGCGGGACATTCATACAGCGATGCACAATGGAGACGAAAAAGCCAAATTGGCTTACGATATCTTTATCGATCGTTTGCAAAAATACATTGGTCAATACTTAGCTGTCTTGAATGGTGCAGATGCCATCATTTTTACAGCAGGGATCGGTGAAAATGCAGTAAACGTTCGTTCTTCTATTATCAATGGGATCAGCTGGTTTGGATGCAAGGTCGACCCTGAAAAGAACGTCTTTGGAGTTGTCGGAGATATTTCTACAGACGATTCCCGTGTGAAGGTATTGGTTATTCCAACTGATGAAGAGTTGGTGATTGCGCGTGACGTTGAACGTTTCAAAAATCAGTAAACTGAAATAAAGTGAGAAGGCTAGAGGCGAAAGCCCCAGTCTTCTTATTTTATACAAGAAAGAGGTTGTCCATTGAAAATAATACAGTCTTTTGTTCGAGAGCACCCATTATGTAAGAATGTTCTCTGGCTCCTGCTTTTTGTGCCCTTATTCTTTCTCTCCCAATTTCCCCTCATCACCATGGTTTATTCCCTTCAAGAAGGAGTGAATTCAGAGTCGGTTACTATTTTTACAGCCTTAGCTACAGCGGTGGTGCTCTTTGCTTTTTATAGAATCATCAAGATGAGCCCGCTGGAGAACTTAGATGTTCGGGTGATTACCTGGCCGGCTCTGGGGAGAAATTTTCTTTTTCTTCTCTTATTGATGGCTAATAACCTGCTCGCCTATCCCTTGTTGAAACAAGAGGCGGGTGGTACGACGGCAAATCAAGCAGCTCTAAATCAACTGCAATCTCATGCTCCTTTTCTTGCTATGGGAATGGTCGTGATCCTTGTCGCTCCGATTCTAGAAGAGCTGCTCTGTCGGGCCATCATCCCTCGTTTGATCTTTCGAGGAGCAGAACCGATCGGTTACCTAGCTGGTGCTCTCTTTTTTACTTACTTACATGGACCGAGTACCTTGGGGGAATGGGTAGCTTACGGAGGCATGTCCTTGATCTTAACTTGGGTGGCTTATCGCTACAAGCGGATCGAGTATAGCATCTGTCTCCATATGACCTTGAATGCGCTAGCTTATTATTATCCGGCTGTACTCCTCCTTTGTTTATTGCCGGTATCGAGAGTTTTCTTCCATGATAAATTATGATAAAATGGTAGGTACCAATGAGTTTTGATGCAGAATCTTCGTACAGAAGGTCAGAAAAAATAAGCAATCCGTATGGAGAATGAACTCAGAGGTTTAGAACATTTGTTCTAGCCTCTTTTGTTCGCAATCATGCTGTAGGAAGGGAATCAAAGGAGGACGAAAATGATTGATAATAAATGGCTGAGTGGCCAAGGGACCCTTCTTTGTGGGATCTTAAATGTCACTCCGGATTCATTTTCTGATGGCGGTAAGTATACGAGTGTGGATGCAGCCTTGCAGCAGGCGAGAAAACTGATCCAAGAAGGAGCTCAGATCCTGGATATCGGAGGAGAATCAACCAGACCTGGTAGTCATTATGTGGAGATTCAAGAAGAGATTGACCGCGTAGTTCCGGTGATTGAAGCCATTCGGAAAGAAAGTGATGTCTTGATTTCAGTGGATACCTGGAAGTCCCAGGTGGCGGCGGCAGCGCTGGAAGCTGGAGCCGATATTGTCAATGATATTACTGGTTTTCTTGGAGATTCTAAGATGGCTACTGTGGTTACAGAGTATGAAGCCAGCGCAGTTCTCATGTTTAATCCAGTGATGGCAAGACCGCATCATCCAAGTTCCACTATTTTTCCAACTTTTGGTTTTGAACCAGCTTTTACAGAAGCAGAGCTTCAAACAATGGCTCAAGAACCGATTCAAGACGTGATGTGGACCTTCTTTGACCGCTCGCTTGCGGTCGCAAAAGAAGCCGGTGTCCAGACGGAACGGATCATGCTAGACCCTGGGATCGGCTTTGGTTTGACCAAGCGCGAGAATTTGCTCTTGTTACAAGAGCTTGAAACCATCCACCAAAAAGGTTATCCGATCTTTCTAGGGGTCTCCCGCAAACGTTTTGTGGTCAATATTATTGAAGAAGCTGGATTTGAGACAGATTCTGCAACGGAGACTGGTTTTTGGAATCGGGACCTGGCTTCGAGCCATTTGACGAGTATTGCAGCTAGTCAAGGAGTCGAAGTGGTGCGGGTGCATGATATTCCCCTACACAAGATGGCAGCCAGTCTGGGCCAAGCCATTTTCCAAGCCCAAGAGGCAGCAGATACTAATTTGAAACAATACAAGTAAATGAAGAAGAAAGAACATCAGTTGGATCTTCGTTGGCTAGAAGCCTATCGTTCGCAGGATCCACATTTTGGCTTGGAGCGCATGGAAGCTCTCTTGGCGTTGAGAGGAAATCCTCACATAGACTGTCGGGTCATTCATGTTGCGGGGACCAATGGCAAGGGCTCTACCATTGCTACCTTGTCCCAACTTTTGAGGCAGGCAGGTTTACGCGTTGGAGTCTTTACCTCTCCTTATCTGATCCATTACAATGACCAGATCACCATTAATGGCGAAGCCATCTCCGATCAAGACCTGCAAACCTATCTGGATATCTACCAACAGCTCTTGGAAGCTGAAGAATCAAGAGACATCTTTCAAGGTTTGACGGAATTTGAAGTGATGACGGCGATCGCCTATGATTATTTTGCTCATGAGGAGCTGGATTATGCGATTATGGAAGTCGGTATGGGGGGACGACTAGACAGTACCAACGTCTGCCAGCCCGTTCTGACTGCGATCACATCGATCGGCTTGGACCATGTTGCTCTTCTTGGGCCAGATCTGGCTTCCATTGCCCGTGAAAAGGCAGGTATCATTAAGCCAGGAATTCCTCTGGTTCTAGGGAAATTAGAAGCAGAAGCTAGCCAAGTCATTGAAGGCATTGCGATTCAAGAGCAGGCACCGATAACAGCCTATGACAGAGATTACCAAGTTGAGCTAGAAGCCTCTTGCCTATCGGGCCAATCCTTTTCTTATCATAGTTCCAAAAGAGAAACAGCTTCTTATCAAGTAGCACTCTTAGGTCATCACCAGGCCAGAAATGCAGCTCTTGCTATCAGTATTTGTGATGTACTTTTTGAAAGAGAAAGGCGTGAACTCTTGTCAAAAGAGTTGATAGATAAGGCTTTGCGTCAGGTTGTCTGGCCTGGTCGGATGGAAGTGATCTCTCAAAAACCCATGATCTTGCTGGACGGGGCCCATAACCCCCATGCCGTTGCGCCTTTGATCGCAAGTCTTCGAGAACTGTTCCCAAGTCAAAAAAAGACCATTCTTTTTACCTGCATCCGGACCAAAGCCTTAGAAGAGATGCTCATTCAGTGGCAGGAACTGGAAAATAGTCGCTTGATACTCACGACCTTTGAAGATCCAAGAGCCTATTCTCAAGAAGAGATGACAGCTGCTGCAAACCACCACCAGCTGGAGGAAGTCAACTGGCGAGAATTTCTACAAAACTGGCAAGCTGGAGATGATGAGCTCCTCATTGTAACAGGATCGCTCTATTTCCTTAGCCAGGTACGACCTTATTTATTAAAAACAGAAAAATCCAACTAGGAGATGATATGGATACAAAGAAAATTGAAGAAGCAGTAAAATTGATCATCGAGGCAGTCGGTGAAGATGAGAACCGTGAAGGGCTTCAAGAAACCCCGTCCCGCATTGCAAAGATGTACCAAGAAATCTTTTCAGGACTAGGACAGACAGCAGAAGAGCACCTGTCTAAATCATTTGAAATCATTGATAACAATATGGTGGTTGAGAAGGATATTTTCTTCCATTCCATGTGTGAGCATCACTTTTTGCCCTTTTATGGAAAAGTGCACATTGCCTACATTCCAAATGGCCGTGTTGCGGGGCTTTCAAAACTGGCTCGTACGGTCGAAGTTTATGCTAAAAAACCACAGATTCAGGAACGATTGACGGTAGAAATCGCAGATGCCTTGATGGAATATCTTGGAGCGCAAGGTGCCCTTGTCTGGGTAGAAGCAGAGCATATGTGTATGAACATGCGTGGTGTCCGTAAACCTGGGACTGCTACAGTGACAACTGCTGCACGTGGACTGCTTGAGACAGATAAAGACTTGAAAAATGAAGCCTATAAACTCATGGGCCACTAATGGCCGGCTATAAGAGGTGAAGAGAGTGGATCAATTACGGATCAAGGACTTAGAGATATACGCCTATCATGGTGTTTTTCCGGCAGAAAAAGAATTGGGACAACGCTTTGTCCTAGACCTATGGGTGGATTATGAGATGACCCGTGCAGCCCGCACAGGAGATTTGGATGCTTCGATCCATTACGGAATCTTGGCGGAACGGTTGACCGAGTGGATGCAGGCAGAAAAGATCGATCTGATTGAAACGGTTGCCTTTCAATTGGTGCAAAAAATTTTCGAAAGCTATGCCTTTGTAGAAAAAGTTCGTCTGGAGTTGAAAAAACCTTGGGCTCCTGTTCCCTTGCCACTCGAGACTTGTTCGGTGACAATCGAACGAGAGAAAAAACGAGCCTTTATTGGCCTTGGTACCAATATGGGAGATAAACAACTGCAGCTAGAGACGGCGCTAGAAAAAATCAAGGATCGAGGCATTCACCTTCTTCAAACGTCCACAAGGATTGAAACGGAACCTTGGGGAGGAGTGGAGCAAGACGCCTTTTTGAATCAGGTGGCAGAGGTTGAAACCTGGATGACCCCAGAGGATTTACTAGAGACCTTACTTGCCATCGAGCAGGAAATGGGGCGTGTCCGTGAGGTCAAGTGGGGACCGCGTGTGATCGATTTAGATCTGCTCTATATGGAGGACACCGTTTGTTACAGTCCGAGCTTGATCTTGCCGCATCCTTATGTGGCAGAACGTGCCTTTGTCTTAGAATCTTTGAATGAAATTGTTCCTCATTTTGTGGACCCTGTTCAAAGAAAGCCCATTCGCCAATTATGGGAAGCCGTCAAATAATCTCTCATCTTTGCTTCATAAAAAACAATCCCTGCTCGAGGGATTGTTCAAATTGAAGACAAAGACTTCTTAAAAAACTTTCCTTAGGTGAGTACGGACGTCTGCGAACTTCTACGAAGTTCCAAGACTAATGATTGAGCCTGTGGTCTCAATCATTCCGAGTGCCTGAAACTGAGTCGTTTCAGGCACTTTTCTCACGGCGGAAAGTTTCAGAATATGATTGAATAACTATAACGAGTATAATTTTTAAAGAATTGATTAGATTTTATTAAAGATTCGTCTATATACACTCTCAACAATCCCTCGAACGGGATTGTTTTTCTTTGTCTCAGTTTATTTACGATACAAGCGATCGTACTGGTAGACAGGGTCCATGGTGACGTTGATACCGAGCTTGCGAAGGACGTTCTTGTCTTCGTCTGTCAGCATCACGGTTGAATGGGCTTCGCTGCCTTTCAACTTGCCTAATTCTTGCATCGCAAGCTTAGCGTCTTCATTAGTCATAGCCGTAATGGCAAGGGCAATGAGGATCTCGTTCGAGTGAAGACGAGGGTTGCGGCTACCCAAATGATTGATCTTCAGGCCTTGGATGGGTTGAACGTATTCTGGCTCAATCAATTTGGTTTCTTTGTCAATATGCGCTAATTTCTTAATCGCATTGATTAAGAGGGCTGCGGTTGGGCCAAAGAGATCAGAGGTTTTTCCAGTTACCATCTCGCCGTTTGGCAATTCAAGCGCCAAGGCGGGCTCCCCTGTTTCTTCTTCTTTCTGACGGGCAAGCACGGTCACTTTCCGATCATTTGGAGTAATCCCTAAATCATTCATCAAGAGCTCAATCTTCTTGACAGCTCCTTCACCGACGCGTTCAGCTTTGACATCTAAGATGGTTTGGTAGTAGCGACGGATAATTTCTTGTTGGGAAGCTTCAATCGCAGCGTCATTGTCAACGATGGCAAAACCGACCATATTGACGCCCATGTCTGTTGGAGAAGCATAAGGTGAGGTTCCTAGGATACGTTCCAACATGCGCTTCAAGACAGGGAAGATTTCAATATCGCGGTTGTAGTTGACCGTTGTTTCCCCGTAGGTTTGGAGGTGGAAGGGATCGATCATATTGACGTCGTCTAGATCGGCAGTCGCTGCTTCATAAGCCAAGTTGACTGGGTGGTGTAAAGGAAGATTCCAAACTGGGAAGGTTTCAAACTTAGCATAACCAGATTTGATTCCATTTAATTGGTCATGGTACATATTGGACATACAAGTTGCGAGCTTACCAGAACCAGGTCCAGGAGCTGTCACAACGACCAAATTGCGGCTAGTCTTGATGTAGTCATTTTTCCCCATCCCTTCAGGAGAGATGATGTGGTCCATATCAGTTGGATAGCCCTTGATCGGATAGTGTAGATAAGAAGCGATCCCGCTCTTATCCAGTTGTTTGCGAAAGGCGTCTGCTGCAGCTTGTCCAGCATATTGGGTGATCACGACAGATCCTACAAAGATCCCTAATTCATTGAATTTATCGATCAATCGTAGCACTTCTTGGTCATAAGAAATTCCTAGATCCCCACGGGCTTTTGAATGCTCAATGTTGTTGGCGTTGATGGCAATGACAATTTCCACCTGGTCGCGCAATTCTTGGAGCAGCTTGATCTTATTGTCTGGTTCGTATCCAGGGAGGACACGAGCAGCGTGGAAGTCCTCTAACATCTTACCACCAAATTCAAGGTAGAGCTTGCCATCAAATTGATTGATCCGCTCAATAATGTGGTCACGTTGCAAGTTCAAATACTTTTCAGAACTAAAAGCTTGTTTTTTCATGTAAAACTCCTGTATATAAGGAAAGGGCCTGCTACACAGAACCAAGGATAAGTGTTCAGTTCCCTACCATTTCATTCTTTCATATTATATCAGAAAACAGATGGAAGATAAAATATTCTAAGATACTTTCCATAGGGAAGTGTGGATGCCAAGGAGCTCAATGGTTACTCACAGTGGAAAGTTTCCAAGAGAACTTTGTTTCCCTCCTAAAAAAGCCCCTTACGGGGCTTCAGATAGGATTTGCTTAATAGTGTTTGATCAGATCAACTGTAGAACGATCCAATTTCTTAACCAATGCTTGCAAGAAGGCTTGCGCTTGCAAGAAATCATCCATGGCATAGAGGGTTTGGTGTGAGTGGATGTAACGTGCGCAGACACCGATGGTTGTTGATGGGACTCCGCCGTTCTTCAAGTGTGCTGCACCTGCATCGGTACCACCTTTGGCACAATAGTATTGGAATTTAATGCCCGCTTCCTCAGCAGTTGTGAGCAAGAAGTCTTTCATATTTGGTAGCATGATGTGACCTGGATCGTAGAAGCGAAGCAGTGTTCCTTCACCAATCGCGCCCTGGTCCCCAAAGACATCCGCTGCTGGTGAACAGTCTACAGCAAGGAAGATTTCAGGATCAAATTTAGTAGTTGAGGTGTGGGCACCACGAAGTCCTACTTCTTCTTGAACGTTAGCCCCTACATAGAGTTCGTTGTTTAAGGCTTGTCCAGAAAGACTCTTGGCTAATTCGCTGACCATCAAGACACCGTAGCGGTTATCCCATGCTTTAGAAATGACGTTTTTACCATTAGCAGTGAGAATTGCAGAGCTATCTGGGACCAAGGTATCTCCAGGACGGATGCCATAGCTCTCAGCTTCAGCTTTAGAACTAAAGCCTGCATCAAAGACGATGTCGCTAATGGCAGGTACGGTTGGCCCACCTGTACCACGTGTCAAATGTGGAGGAACAGATCCGGAAATAGCAGGGTATTCACGTCCATCACGTGTAAAGAGTTTGAAGCGTTGGCTGCTGACGACCATCGGATTCCAACCTCCGATTGGGACAACACGGAAAGTTCCGTCAGCTTTGATTTCGCTGATCATAAAACCAACTTCGTCCATGTGGGCAGCTACTAAGATACGAGGAGCGTCGGCAGCTGTTGAGTGTTTGACTCCAAAGATCCCACCGAGACCATCTGTCACGATTTCGTCCACATGAGGGGTCAATTGTTGGCGCAAATAATCCCGTACAGGAGCTTCGTGACCTGAGATGGCAGGGATTTCAGTTACTTCTTTGATTTTAGAAAATAAATCAGTCATAGGTTACCTTCTTTCTGATGCTATTTTATCACTTTTTCTACAAGGATGGTAGCGTTATTATGGAAATCAGTCCCAAAAAGCGGAGGGAGAGATCTAGCCTAGACCGTTGTCCCTCTGCTTATTTTGTGTTACAATAGGCACTATGAAAGCTAAAAAAATTATTTTGTCTAGTCTGGCTGTAGCAAGTGCAGGAGCCCTTGCGGCCGGTGTTTATAAAATTGCAAAAGATCAAAAGCGTCTTCGTACCCAAGAAGAATTGGTAGCAGAAGTACGGGAGCAAATGGAAGCCATGGGGACGATTGCGACTCTGTATGTGGAACTCTACGAGTCTAGTGAAGAGCGCTTAGTAGGAGGCGTCATTTTTGAAGATGAGCGCCATTACCGCTTTGTCTATGAGGACGGTCTCTTGCATTACGAAGAGGAAAAATTATGATTACACCAAATTCTCTAGAAGAAATTGCTTCATACGTAGAGCAAGATGGCAAGAAAGTCTTTGTCTTTTCAGCCGACTGGTGTGGGGATTGTCGTTACCTCAAGCCTTTTTTGCCGGAGATTGAAGCTGAAAATCCCGAATTTACCTTTATCTTGATTGACAGAGATGCCTATATGGATCTGGCGAAAGTCTGGGATGTTTATGGGATCCCAAGTTTGGTGGTTCTGGAAAAGGATAAGGAAATCGGTCGGTTTGTCAATCGGGATCGGAAAACCAAAGCGCAGATTACAGCATTCTTAGCAGGATTAAAATAGGAGAAAAACATGATTGTAACATACAACAAAGAACAAGTCGGCGATGTATTGATGCTGACCTTGAAAAATAGTGGGGAAGCAAAGCTCGCGGTGGAGAGAAAAGGGAAAGTGGCTCGCGTTTACCGTGAGGACAACCAAGAAACCGTTGCCTGGAATATCTTTGATGCCTCATCTTTCTTCGCCATCGAAGGCAAGGGCAAAGTCTTTTTGACAGATGAGCAAGTAGCTCGTTTGAACCAAGAATTGGAAAGAGAAGGCTTCGCAGAACGTTTGGTCAACGATCGGGAACCAAAATTTGTGGTGGGAGAAATCCTTGAAATGGTGGCCCATCCAGATAGTGACCACTTGAATATCTGCCAGGTAGCAGTTGGACCAGATAAGACGGTTCAGATCGTAGCTGGAGCTCCAAATGCGCGGGTGGGTCTAAAGACCATTGTCGCTCTTCCAGGTGCCATGATGCCAGATGGTAGCTTGATTTTCCCAGGTGCCCTTCGTGGAGAAAAAAGCTATGGCATGATGTGCAGTCCGCGTGAATTGCACTTGCCAAATGCTCCTCAAAAACGAGGCATTATTGAATTGGATGACGCAGAAGTAGCAGGGACACCTTTTGATCCTGCTCGTCACTGGCATGAATAAAGAGAAGAATCTAGGATGTTTTGAATCCTAGATTTTTTTGATTTTGGTTTGTCACCCCCATTTTTTGAAATTTTTTCGAATAAATAGATAGGAGGTAAATGATGTATAATAAAGTTATTTTAATCGGTCGCCTGGTGGCGGCCCCAGAATTGCATAAAACCAGCACAGACAAATCCGTTGCCCGAGTGACCGTTGCGGTCAATCGTCGCTACAAGGATCAAAACGGGGAGCGAGAGACTGATTTTGTCAATGTCGTTGTCTGGGGGAAATTGGCTGAAACCATGGCTAGTTATGCCAGCAAAGGGAGTTTGATCTCTTTGGATGGAGAGATTCGGACGCGCCGCTACGAGAAAAATGGCATCATGCAGTATGTGACAGAGGTCCTCTGCCAAAGTTTTCAGTTATTAGAGAGCCGCGCTCAGCGAGCGATGCGTGAAAATGGTGGAACGGGAGATTTAGCCGACATCATTTTAGAGGAGGAAGATCTTCCTTTTTAGAAACAAAAAAAGAAAGCTGGTTCGTTTATAGACCAGCTTTTTTTGATACTTGGTAGGGATTTCATTCGGGAACAAGTCTTTTAAAAATAAATCAAAAATATGCATCTGTACAATAAAAGCCAGCACTTTTCTTGAAAAAGTAGTAAAATAAAGTAATATATATTCAAAATTTTCAGAAAAGGAACGGAGTTTGAAGGGGAAAGAAGAAAGAAAAGAACGGTTGAAATGGCTGATAAAACGGGTTTTACTGGTGATTCCAGTGGCTTGCATCCTCTTGTGGATCTATGCCGTTTGTCAAACCAGTACCATCAAGGATCAGACCAAGATCGGTGTCACCTATATGACCATGAACAATGAGTTCTATAAAAGTATTCATTCGGAAATTAGTCGAATTGCCGATGAGAGAGGTGCTCTTGTATCTGTTCGAGATCCGGAATTGGATGAAAAAAGGCAGAGCCAGCAGATCGATGATTTTTGCGCCCAAAAAGTAAATGTGATTGTGATTAATCCGGTCAAAGGGGATAGTCAGCCCATTTTAAGGGCTCTTAAAAAAGCTAGAAAACAAGGAATTAAGATCATTGCAGTTGATACCCAGCTCAAGCATTTTAAGCCGGATGCCAGCATTGTCTCCGACAACTACCAAGCAGGAGTCTTGATTGCGAAAGAGCTGATGAAACGCTCTTCAAATGCTCAGATCCTTCTCTTGGAGCACAAAGGGACTGTTTCAGCAGATACGCGGATTCAGGGATTTAAGGATACCATCAAAGGACATGGGTCATATGAGATTATCTCGGAACTAGAAACCAAGGGTCAGACGGAGATCGCCATGCCAGCTGTCCGTAAGTTCTTGCAGTCAGGGGGGAATGTCGATACACTAGTTGCCCTAAATGACCGCTCGGCTATAGGAGCTTTAGCAGCGATCAAGGAGCAAGGAATCACCCATCCCATTGCGATTTATGGGATCGATGGCTCACCAGATATGAAAGCCTTGCTGCACTCGACAGATGATGTTGTAGGAACCGTTGCCCAGTCTCCGTTGAAGATGGGAGACCGCGTGATGGAGGTCATCCAAGATATGACGGCTGGGAAAAGCTACCAAAAAGAGATAACCATTCCGGTTCAAATGATGACAAAGGAAAACATCGATCACTTTGATGTGAATGGGTGGCAGTAATGAGAAAATTTAGAGGTGTGAGATACAGTTTGGCCATCCTGATGGTCGTAAATTTTATCGCTGTGATGCTCAACAGTATCATCTATCTTCAAGCAACCAACTATATCATTGCCCAACGGCAAGCTTCTCTATTAGTAGAACGCTTAGAGCGTATTCCTTTTGCGCCCTCTACAACTTTTTGGTTGTCTGCGCTCTTATTTGCTGGGATTGCCTTGATCTCCATGAGTCGTTACCGGTCTCAAACGAGTAGATGGTCTATTTTTGATCAGTGGAATATTCTGGAGATCCTCCTGATGTTGCTCTTGATGTGGGTCCAAAATGTAGCTTATAACGGGCTCATTCTCTTGGTTTTTGCGGATATCTTCTATGGTTCCAAAGAGTTGAATACCAAGCGAGACCGCAAGTATTGGTTTGCTTTTATCCTAGTAAGTTTCTTGATGCTTCTTGTGACCAATTCAGACGTCTTTTCGCTTTTCTTTCCGATTCCTTCTCTGGATGTCTATATTCATTTTTATCCTGCCTCCATTCGGATTCTGGCCTTTTTCTTGAAGAATTCCCTCTATGCCTTGAATATGGTGCTCTTCATTATTTCGCTTTTGTTTTATATTATGAATGTTCTTGCGGAAAACCACGAAGTGGAAGAAGAGTTGGCTATGGTTTCGAAGGTCAATACGGAGTTGAACAACTATATGGCCTTGTCTGAGAAGATTGCAGAAGATCGGGAGCGCAAGCGGATTGCTCGGGAAATTCACGATACCTTGGGACACGCGCTAACAGGGATCTCAGCAGGTTTAGATGCTGTCGGAGTCTTGATTGATATCGATCCCAATCGGGCAAAAGAGCAGGTGAAAAGTGTTTCAGAAGTGGTTCGTGAAGGAATCCAGGATGTGAGAGGCTCTCTCAACCGCCTCCGTCCAGGTGCCCTTGAGGGACGAACCCTCAAAGATGCTTTAGAAAAGATGATCCGCGAGTACCAGACGCTCTCCAACTTGCAGGTTGATTTACGCTATGAATGGGTCGATGTCGATATGGACGTCATGATTGAAGATACGATCTTTCGTGTGATCCAAGAGTCTATGACCAATGCGGTTCGCCACGGTCATGCCAGTCAGATGAGCCTTCATTTTTTTGAGGATAAAGAAAATTACCTGATTGAGTTGCAGGACAATGGGGTTGGATTTGAAACCTTGACCTATGGCTATGGGCTCAAGCAGATGATGGAGCGTATTTCCATCCTAGGAGGACAGCTTCAATTTGAAAGTCGCGATGGATTTTTCACGCGCGTCAGTTTACCGAAATATAAAGAAGGGAGATAGAGATGGTGATAAAAGTAATGGTAGCAGATGACCAGGCCTTGATTCGAGAATCTCTGAAAATTATTTTGTCAGCCCACCCCGATATTGAAGTGGTGGCCACAGTGGAAGATGGGAATCACGTCTTGTCGAGCATTCCACAGACACATCCTGACCTGATCTTAATGGATATTCGGATGCCAGGCATGGATGGGGTCTTGGCGACAAAAGAAGTCAAAGAGCACTATCCGGATATCAAAATTATTATTTTAACGACCTTTGATGATGATGAATTTATCTATAGTGCACTCAAGTATGGTGCTTCAGGTTATCTTTTAAAGGGAGCCTCGACAGAGGAACTCTATGAAGCGATTAAGGTGGTGTATCAAGGCGGAGCCATGATCAACCCGAATATCGCTAGTAAAGTCTTTCAAATTTTCTCACAAATGGCCAAGACCAACTTCTCTATTGCTGTGGATGAGGACAATGTCAAGGATTTGAGCACGACGGAATGGCGCATTATCCAAGAAGTCGGCTATGGGGAGTCTAATAAAGAAATTGCGGCTAAACTTTTCTTATCAGAAGGAACCGTGCGCAATTACTTATCAACAATTTTGGCGAAATTAAACCTACGAGATCGAACGCAATTAGCGATCTGGTCAGTCCAAACAGGAGTGACGAGACGTGATTTTTCTAAAGGAAATACAGAATGAAATTGAAGCGAAAGCATCTTTGTTGGGGGATCGGCCTCCTTGTTGTGCTCTGTGCGAGCGCGGGTTTCTATTGGTGGAAACAGCAACCGACCGTCCTCCATATCGGCGTTTATGCAGGTTCTAGCTGGGATGTGCCGACCAGTCAACGTTCCCATGCCTTGGATCGTGCGATTCAAAAATTTGAAAAATCCCATCCCCACGTTCGTGTAGAGTATGAAAATGGGATTCCTCAGTCGGATTATTCTGACTGGCTTTCCGAAAAGATTGTCTCAGGAAAGACGCCAGATGTGTTTATGGTCTCTGAGCAAGATCTTTCCTTATTAGCAGCGCGAGGCGTATTAGAAAAGTTAAACGGCTATATGGATCGAAAAGATCAAGCTGCCTTTTATCCCGTTGCCTTTGAATCCGGTGTCTATCAGGGGCAAACCTATGCCTTACCTTATGAAAGCAATCCGATTTTGATGTGTGTCAATAAAGATCTCTTGGATAAAGAAGGTATCGCGGTTCCCAAAGAAGGCTGGACCCTTGAAGAGTTCTATACGATTTGCAAGAAACTAACCAAAGATACCAATGGGGATGGGCAATTGGACCAATTTGGGAGTACAGAATACACCTGGAAAGAAGCCTTGGCGGCAAATGGAGGTCATCTCTTCCAAGGAGGCATGCTCAAGCTGACAGCTCCAGAAGTCAAAGAATCTTTGACTTTTCTGCAAAAATTGGAAGATCTAAATAAAAATTACAAGGTGAGCTCTAAAGATTTTGACCAGGGGAAAGTCGCCTTCTATCCCATGACCTTGGCCCAATATCGGACCTATAAACCTTATCCCTACCACGTTTCAAAATATTCAAACTTCACCTGGACCTGTATCCCGATGCCTGCTAAGTCAAAAACGACCAAGGCAACCTTAGTCACGACGACTTCTTTTGCTATGTCAGCTCGGAGTTCTCATTCCAAGTTGGCTTGGGAATTGATGCAACTCTTAACAGAGGATCCCGAAATTCAACAAACCCTCTTTGCCCAATCCCAGGGGATTTCTGTCATGCCACAGGTCGTCAAGAGTCGCTCTAGTAAAGACCTTTTGCAGGTAGATGATTTTGGGACGGATTCCTTGACCAATCAGACCTTGAACCGCATCATGGAACAAGCTGTTGAAAGTAGTCCTAAAAATGTCTCAAAAGAGGTGTTAGAAAAGTTAGATTACTTGATTGGCAATGCCTTGCGCGATCAAGATGTTGAGAACCGCTTGCCTCAAATTCAGAGGGAGATTGAAAGTAGTCTACAGGTAGGAGTTTAGAGTAAAATAAGATGGCATTTTGTCAAGTGACAGATGTCATTTTTTATTGCTAAATGTCATATTGGGAATGTGACATTTGACAATATAAAAACGCTTTCAAATAGTCTACAATAGAGTCAAATAAAGGAGGCGTAGAAAAATGAAATACCTCGTTTTGGTCAGTCATGGTGGACTGGCAGAAGGTCTAAAAACATCACTAGCCATGTTTGCTGGTGATAAGATGGATCAGGTCATCGCAGTTGGACTCAAAGAAGGAAAATCGGTCGATGACTTCGCAGTTGATTTCAGAGAGAGCATTTCAGGATTGACAGCTGATGATTCTGTTTTGGTCTTGGCAGATATTGTAGGGGGGAGTCCATTAACCACTGCAGCTACTGTTCTAGAAGAAGCTGGAAAGCTCGATGGAGCCTTGATTCTTGGGGGAATGAACCTCACCATGGCTTTGACGGCAGTTGTGATGAAGGATGTGTTGGATGGAGACGATTTGTCAGCAACCATCTTAGCAGAAGCACGATCTGCACTACAGCCTTTTGAAGTTTCAGCTACTAGTGCTGAAGAAGATGATGACGATATTTAATAGGGAGGTACCTTATGGTAGTAACATTTGTACGGATTGATGATCGCATGATTCACGGTCAGACAGTCACACGCTGGGCAAAAGAAAAACCATGTGATGGTTTGATTGCCGTAAACGATGCAGCAGCATCAAACAAGGTTTTGATCCAAGCTTACAAAGGCGCATCAGACAAGAAAACCTTTGTATGGACAAAGGAAGCCTTTAAGGAAAAATCAGCAAAAGTAACAGAATCAGATAGTCGTTACTTCTTAATCACCAAAAATCCAATCGATATGAAGGAAATTTTGGTCGACCAAGGGTTTGTCCCAGGTGATGTCAAAGAAATCATTGTTGGCCCTGCAAATGATCGTCCTGGAGCTGTGAAATTGGGAAATAACCAATCCATCACTCAGGAAGAAGCAGAAGCCTTCCAAGCCATTCAAGCAGCAGGCTACAAGGTGAAATTCCAATTGTTGCCAGATGTTTCCATCGGGTATTGGGATGATTTCAAATCAAAATTTGGTTTTTAAAACTAACAGTCCTATCTGTTAGGTAAATAAATTTACAAACAAAAGGAGCGTTTGTTATGACAATTTCATGGATTCAAGCAATCTTGCTTGGTATTTTCGCCAGCTTGTCTTCAATGCCTGGTATGGGAGGTTCCAGTATCGGGAACTATACACTCGGTCGTCCTTTGATCGGTGGGTTGATTTCAGGTTTAATTCTTGGAGATGTGACAACCGGTATTATGGTCGGGGTTGCCCTTCAAGTCGTTTATATCGCCTTGGTAACACCTGGTGGTACCGTATCTGCCGATGTGCGTGCCATCTCTTACATCGGTGTTCCTCTTGCTATCTTGTTTGTGCATGCTAATAACATCACAGATGAAGCAGGAATCGCCGCAGCTGCAGCTCCAATCGGTGCAGCCGTTGGGACAATTGGTACAGTTCTTTTCTACGGTACCGCTACTATGAACTTGGTTTGGCAACACATTGGTTGGAAAGCCGTTGAAGAAGGAAACTTCAAAAAACTCTACGCAGTTGACTGGGTTTACCCTTGGATCTCTCACTTCCTCTTCTCTTTCCTTCCAACAATGATTATCACCAAATACGGTGAAAACATGGTTGATTTGATGAAACAATACCTTCCTATGGATGGTTACTGGATGAAAGCCCTCTTTACAGTCGGTGCTCTTCTCCCATGTGTCGGTATTGCCATCTTGTTGAAACAAATTGTTACAGAAGCAACTGACTTCATTCCATTCTTTGTTGGATTTACCTTGGCAAAATCTCTCGGATTGAACTTGGTATCCAGTGCCGTTGTTTCATTAATCTTTGCAGTAATCTACTATGAACTTGAAGTGATCAAATCGATGAAAGCTGCTCCAGCCGGAGTGGTGGACCAAGACGATGATGAGGAGGATATTTAAAATGGCTGATAGAAAGAAAATTTCAAAGAAAACATTAGCAAAAGCATTCCATCATTGGTATTATGGTCATTTGACTTGTTTCTCTCAAGAACATATGCAAACCTTCGGGTACTTGACTTCTATGCTTCCAATCGTAGAAGAAATGTATGACACAAAAGAAGAACAAAAGGATGCTATGCAAACCTATACGGCCTTCTTCAACACTGAACCACAACTTGGATCTCTTGTTGTAGGGATCACAGCTGGTTTGGAAGAAGCGCGTGCAAACGGAGATGCAGTAGATGGCGAAACCATCAACGGTATGCGTGCCGGTTTGATGGGACCAATCGCTGGTATTGGTGACTCATTGGTCGTTGGTACCTTGATTCCAGTTCTCTTGGGGATTGCCCTTGGACTTTCTAAAGGTGGTAACGTCGCTGGTGCCCTCTTCTACATCGTCGTATGGAACCTCTTAGTCTACTTTGGTATGCGCTTTGCCTTCTTCAAAGGTTACCAATTAGGGGATAAAGCCGTTGAATTCCTTGTAGGACCAAAAGGACAAGCTCTTCGTAAAGCGATCAGCGTTGTCGGTGGTATGGTTATCGGTGCCGTAGCAGCTACTTGGGTATCTGTTACAACAGCCCTTCAATTCAAGAATTCTGAAGGAAAAGTCTTCTTGAACATCCAAGAAAAGATCGATGGTGTTTATCCAGGTCTCTTGACAGCAGCCTTCATCACTCTTTGCTGGTGGTTGATGTCTAAGAAAAAATTTCACCAAACAAAGTTATGTTACTTCTCGTTGTAGTTGCTTTGATCGGTGTTGCCCTTGGTATCTTTGACCCACATCTTAAATACTAAGGTAAAAAACGAATTTGCTAGTAGGAGTTTTTGAGAATGAAGTGAATTGACCTCCTTTACTTGCACTTCATTCTCAATTTTTATCAGGAGGAATCCCATGGTTACAAAACAAGAACTTGTCAATGGATATGAAACAGAAATCAAGTACCAACGCCACATGCTTGAAAACCTTGGTCGTTGGTTCAGCTTACTCTTTATCATTGCCAGTATTGGTGTGGTATTGATCTATCTCTTTCACAAAAGTTTCCTCCCACTCTTGATCTTCGGGATTTTACTAGCCTTGGTTGGAATTTTAGGCATGATTGTTTTTGGATATGGCATCTACCGCGGGCGGATCAATCTTCAAAAAGTGATCGACGATTTCAATCAAAAATTGACAATTTTAAATTGATATTTTAGAAACATCTCATCTATTTTTGAGGTGTTTTTTTCTTGACTATTTC
>NZ_CM002128.1:1997073-2018683 GCF_000448565.1 Streptococcus sp. HSISM1
TTTTAGCATGATTGTTTTTGGATATGGCATCTACCGCGGGCGGATCAATCTTCAAAAAGTGATCGACGATTTCAATCAAAAATTGACAATTTTAAATTGATATTTTAGAAACATCTCATCTATTTTTGAGGTGTTTTTTCTTGACTATTTCTGACCAAGTGATACAATAGAAACATAAGTTAGCACTTACGTATAGAGAGTGCTAAAAACACGTATGGAGGAATGAACATGTTAAAACCATTAGGAGACCGTGTGGTCTTAAAAGTAGAAGAAAAGAACAGACTGTTGGAGGTTTTGTCCTAGCAGGTGCGAGCAAGGCTGATACAAAAACAGCTGAAGTGGTTGCCGTTGGTGAAGGTGTGCGTACCCTAAGTGGCGAACTCATCGCCCCAGCTGTAAAAGCAGGAGACCACGTTTTGGTTGAAAGCCATGCAGGAATTGAAGTTAAAGATGGGGAAGAAACCTACACCATCGTTGGAACATCAAACATTCTTGCAATTGTAGAGTAAGAGAAGAAAGAGGTAAGAGAAATGGCAAAAGATATTAAATTTTCATCTGATGCACGTTCTGCAATGGTCCGTGGTGTCGATGTCTTAGCAGATACAGTGAAAGTTACGTTGGGCCCTAAAGGTCGCAATGTGGTTCTTGAAAAATCATTTGGTTCACCTTTGATCACAAATGATGGGGTGACCATCGCAAAAGAAATCGAATTGGAAGACCATTTTGAAAATATGGGTGCCAAATTGGTGTCAGAAGTGGCTTCTAAGACCAATGATATCGCAGGTGACGGTACAACGACCGCAACGGTCTTGACTCAGGCCATCGTCCGTGAAGGGATCAAAAACGTCACTGCAGGAGCTAACCCAATTGGCATCCGCCGTGGGATTGAGACTGCTGTTGCAACAGCAGTAGAAGCTTTAAAAAACAATGCGATCCCAGTATCGAGCAAGGAAGCGATTGCTCAAGTAGCTGCTGTGTCTTCTCGTTCTGAAAAAGTCGGTGAGTACATCTCTGAAGCCATGGAAAAAGTTGGCAAAGATGGGGTTATCACGATTGAAGAGTCACGTGGAATGGAGACAGAACTGGAAGTCGTTGAAGGCATGCAATTTGACCGTGGTTACCTCTCACAATACATGGTCACTGATAATGAAAAAATGGTGGCTGACCTTGAAAATCCATACATTTTGATCACTGACAAGAAGATTTCAAATATCCAAGAAATCTTGCCATTGTTGGAAAGCATTCTTCAAAGCAACCGTCCACTCTTGATCATCGCTGATGATGTCGATGGCGAAGCTCTTCCAACACTTGTCTTGAACAAGATCCGCGGTACCTTTAATGTCGTAGCTGTCAAGGCACCAGGATTTGGAGATCGCCGCAAAGCCATGCTAGAAGACATTGCCATCTTGACAGGTGGTACAGTCATTACAGATGACCTTGGTTTGGAATTGAAAGATGCAACCATTGAAGCACTTGGTCAAGCAGCTAAAGTGTCAGTCGATAAAGACAGTACTGTCATTGTCGAAGGTTCTGGTAACCCAGAAGCGATCGCTAACCGTGTGGCGGTTATCAAGTCACAAATCGAAACCACAACCTCTGAATTTGACCGTGAAAAATTACAAGAACGTTTGGCTAAATTGTCTGGTGGTGTTGCCGTAATCAAGGTCGGTGCTGCAACAGAAACAGAATTGAAAGAAATGAAACTCCGTATCGAAGATGCCCTTAATGCGACTCGCGCAGCCGTTGAAGAAGGGATCGTTGCCGGAGGTGGTACAGCTCTTGTCAATGTTATCTCTGCAGTCGCAGCCCTTGAATTGGAAGGGGATGAAGCAACCGGACGCAATATCGTTCTTCGTGCTTTGGAAGAACCCGTGCGCCAAATTGCTCACAATGCCGGTTATGAAGGATCTATTGTGATTGATCGCTTGAAAAATGCCGAAGTCGGAACAGGTTTCAATGCCGCAACAGGTGAA
Organism: Streptococcus sp. HSISM1; assembly: GCF_000448565.1. Classification (GTDB taxonomy): domain Bacteria; phylum Bacillota; class Bacilli; order Lactobacillales; family Streptococcaceae; genus Streptococcus. The sequence continues at coordinate 1,999,047 of NZ_CM002128.1, forward strand.
TGGGTGAATATGATTGATGCAGGAATCATCGACCCTGTCAAAGTGAGCCGTTCAGCCCTTCAAAACGCCGCTTCCGTAGCGAGTCTGATCTTGACGACCGAAGCAGTCGTAGCCAACAAACCAGAACCAGCAGCCCCAGCAGGACCAGGAATGGATCCAAGCATGATGGGCGGGATGATGTAACCTGATACCAATGATTGGTGCTAAAGCACCGAATCATTGGACGGTAGCCGCTATGTTGCGGCCTACCTAATCATCTTACTAGCTCAAAGGGAGGAAAATATCGTTCCTCCCTTTTCACGTCGTAACCCCTTGGTTAATTTATCAGGTGCATTTATTGTTATGGCAAGCACCATGGTGCCTTGCCGAAGTGTCTTACTAGCTCAAAGGGAGGAAAGTATCGTTCCTCCCTTTTTCGCGTCGTAACCGCTACAAATGATTGAGGCTATGACTCTCATCATTTGACGCCAGCCGCTATTGTGCGGTCTGGCTAATCGTCCCACCTCCGCACAGTTGAGTAGGGCTGTAAAAACTGATAAAATCAGCGTAGTAGAGCCCACTCAACCACTGTGTCTTGCTCGACAATCCAAAAATAATTGAGGGGCTAGGACTTTTGTCCCAGCCTCTTTTTATCGTGCTTTGGGATTTTCATTTGTTATGGAATAATATTTTTATTTTAAATTTTGTAACAGAAATGATAAATACTAGTTAAAGAGGACTTGCGTAGATGCTTGGGAATCAAGCGTTTGTTGTGTTTTCAGGCGGAGGAATATTTGCCAACAAATTGCAATACAAATTAACTGATTTTGTAATAATTCTAGTGTATACTATTAAGAGTAGATCACAGGTCTACATTGTTGCAAGGGGAGAACTTCCCACATACATGTCTATTGACAATAAAACTTGATCGTAATATCGCTGTTAGTAAAATGAGAGTTTGAACATAGTGTAGATTTTATCGACCTTTTTCATATTAAAAAATATTTTTCAAATTCCCCTTGCGCAAGCTCTTCCGGATTCCTCCGGGAGAGTTTTTTCTTGTTAAGGAGAAAAAGATAGAATGCCTTTTGAGTCTACTTTGAAAGAGTGGCTCAGCAGCTATTATTTATGGTAAAATAGAACATATTCGTCGAGGGGAAGGAGTGAAGACTTTGTTGAAGATTTTTGTGTTAGAAGATGAGTGGATCCAGCAATCACGAATCGAATCGGTCTTGCAGGAACTTATCGCTCAGAAGTCCTTGCAATGCAAAGCGCCAGAAGTGTTTGGGAAATCAAGCTAGTTGCTAGATGCTATCACAGAGAGAGGCGCTCATCACCTATTCTTTTTAGATATCGAGATTAAAGGTGAGGAGAAAAAAGGTCTGGAGATTGCAAAAGAGATTCGTAAGAAAGACCCCCATGCGACCATTGTCTTTGTCACCACTCACTCTGAATTCATGCCCATTACCTTTCAGTACAAAGTAGCCGCCTTGGATTTTATCGATAAAACGCTGGGTGAGGAAGAGTTCAAAGAGAGAATCAGCTCAGCCATCGACTATACCTTGGAGCAAGCTGGGACCACGATTGCGCAAGATGCCTTTACATTTGAGAGTGCGATGGCGCGTGTACAAGTTCCTTTTAATAAGATTTTGTATGTTGAAACGTCCCCAACCATTCACAAGGTCATTTTACACACCCAGGAAGAGCGCTTGGAATTTTACGCTAGTATTGCCGATATCGAAAAAGCAGATCCCCGCTTGTATCGGTGCCACCGCTCCTTTGTGGTGAATCCGCAAAATATTACGAAGATTGATAAAGAAGCCAAGAAAGCTTTTTTTGAAAATGGGGACAATTGCTTGATCTCACGGACCAAGTACAGAGGATTACTGGAAGCTTTGAAAAAATAGAGGGAGAAAGAATTGCTGTTAAATATTCTAATATCTTACTTAAAGTTCTTCGTCAGCATGCTGATCTATCGTCATATTAGTAGACAAGAGTTCGCCTGGCGCTGGCTCTTTTTGTGCCCCTTCTTCTTTGCAGTCGTCTTTACCCTTGTGCCACCGGTAGGTTTTTTTGGCTATTTCTTAGTATTTATTGCCTATAGTTTCTATCGAAATCGTAACATACGACCCCTTTTGAATATTTTTTATGGGCTCTACCCAGTTGTCATGGAGAGTCTCATTGGGCGTCTCTTAGCCTTTTATGTCTTTCCAATGCTGGGGGTTATACTTGTTCATGAGGCGTCTGTCAGCTGGTACGATGCTCTACTTGAATTGCTAGTCTTTCCTGTCTATTTAGGAATCACCAAGCTGTTAAAACTAGATTTTACAGATCTAAAAGTAGGATTCCAACGTCAGTATTTTAATCGTTTCTTACTCCCAATGGATCTTTCTATGTTTGTGTATTTAGTCAGTGTTGTAGGTCTGGTGGCTTTTGAGAATGCTATTCCGTATGCAGATGCTTTACGGGGACAGTTAAATAGTATTTATTTGATCTTATTTTTCATGCTCCTCTTGTATTTTAATGCAGTGTCCAAAGAACGATTGAAACAAGAAATTCTAGAGCAGAAAGATAGGCAACTACAGGAGTTAGCCACCTATAGCCGACACGTCGAAATGCTCTATGGGGAGATTCGTGCCTTTCGTCATGATTACCTGAATATTTTAACCAGTCTCAAGTTAAGTATTGAGCATGAAGATCTCAATGCGATCAGGGAAGTCTATGAGAATGTTCTTCGAGAGAGTGGCCAACAATTTTACGATAGCAAGTTTGATATTGCCAAACTCAGTCATATCGAAAATCCAGCTGTAAAAAGTGTTCTGTCCGCAAAATTGTTGGAAGCGCAAAATAAAGGGATTGGGATCTCTGTCGAGATCGATGAACCTGTTCGTGATTTATTCATCGAGGTTTTAGATTTCATCACCTTCTTATCCATCCTTTGTGACAATGCTATTGAAGCGAGTCTCGAATCAGACGACCCACAGCTGACTCTTGCCATGCTCCAGGAGGAAAACTCCCTCATCTTAATCGTTGAAAATAGTACAAAAGCTGAAAAAATAGATCTGGTTAGAATTTTTGAAAAGGACTTCTCAAGTAAAGGAGATGGCCGCGGTCTTGGCTTGTACAAGATCCAACAATTACTGGAAAAATATCCCAAAACGACAGTGTCTACCAAGAGTTCAAACTACCGATTTACCCAGAGCCTGACCTTTTGGAAGGAATAATGGAAGAGAGAGTGGGACAGAAATCGGTCATTCGTTAGAATTCGATTTCGTCGTCCCACCTCCGCACAGTTGAGTAGGGCTGTAAAAGCTGATGAAATCAGCGTAGTAGAGCTCACTCAACCACTGCGTCTTGCTCGATAATCAAAAGACAATTGAGAGGCTAGGACTTTTGTCCCAGCCTCTTTTTTGACCGTTCACGACAATTTTTTGACCGATTCTGACAGAGAGCCTCCAAGGCTTTCCCATCGAAGTATAATGGACACAAGATCAATAAGAAAAGAGGGATCCTATGTTTCAGGTAGCATCTATTACAAAATCGTTTAAGGAGAAAGCTGTATTAAAGGGGGTGTCTTTTTCGATAGAAGAAGGAGACAAAATTGCCTTGCTGGGAAATAATGGGGCAGGTAAAAGCACCCTGTTTAACATTATCGCAGGGCAGCTCCAGGCTGATTCGGGGACGATAAAGACTTCGCTTGATTTTCAAAGAGAGATTGGGATGATGCCTCAGGGGGATCTGCTCATCGAGGATCTAACCGTTGCTGAATTCGTCGAATTAAAAAGCCGGATGAATCAGCAGAAGCAGGCTGATATCAATGGACTCTTAGAAATGGTCGAATTGAGAGAATCAAGAGAGCAGATGGTGGGAAGTCTTTCTGGTGGTCAAAAGAGACGCTTGTCCTTGTTGTTAACCATTTTGAATCATCCAAAGTTGATTTTTTTAGATGAGCCGACGACAGGCATGGACTTGGAAGCAGTGGATAATTTTTGGAAATTGCTGGAGCAGCAAGAGTTTACGTCTGTTGTGGTGACCCATGATTTTAACCAAATTGATGCCTTTTTTACAAAAGTCCTGATTTTAAAAGACGGTCGAATTGCTACAACAAAGGCTGTTGAGGACATTCACCAGGCTGGTCAAACTATTGAGCAGTATTTCCGAGAAGAGATGAATAAAGGAAGGAAACAAGCATGAAAAAGATTCAATTAAAACAAGTTTTACGAAATAAGCGCTTCGTATTATTCACCATTATTTTACCCATAGGCTGGTATATCTTCTTTTATCAGCTTCAAAAAGGGGTTTCACCAAGTATTTTATTAGGCATTGCCGTATTTATCGGGGTCATTGGCAATAGCCTTGCAACTTTTAGTAAGCGAATCGCCTCAGATATCGGTTTTTATTCTTTTGAATCCCACTTTACAAGCTATAGTGTCAAGCACTATTTATGGGATCAATCGATTGTACAACTGATTCTGAACAGCTTGATCTTTTTAGCGGTGCTAGTTGTTGCTGTCCTAGGTTTTCACTTTCCAGTGACGACTAGCCTGTTGGTACAATTTTTCCTCGTATCCTTGATGGGGATCTACTTTAGTGTGATTGGCTTTGTACTTGGGGTGAGGGTAGATGCCAAGACGATTGATACCATTGGCTTTCCAGTTATTATTTTAGCAGCTATGACCATTATTCCCTTTGATACGCTTGGCGCAAGTGGAGGATTTATGGACTTGGTTGGCAAGCTACAACGGGTATTCCCAGGCTATTATTATACAAAGCTGATCCAAGATTTGACCGAGAAACAAACGATCGATGTCACCCAATTAGCGCTCTTTGTTGCCGTATTTGGATTGAATTTACTATTTTTCTATCTGCTCGTACCCAAAGGAAAAATGGGGAACTAAGAGCAGTTAAAAAAGAGAGTGGGACAGAAATCGGTAATTCGTTAGAATTCGATTTCGTCGTCCCACCTCCGCACAGTTGAGTAGGGCTGTAAAAGCTGATGAAATTAGCGTAGTAGAGCCCACTCAACCACTGCGTCTTGCTCGACAATCCAAAGACAATTTAGAGGCCAGGACTTTTGTCCCAGCCTCTTTTTCTTTGCTACAAAACGGTTATTTGATATTCGTTCGTCAAGTACTTGGAAAGATTTTGCTATTCTAAAATTCTAATGGAGGGCTTTTTTATTACATGCTAATAGAAAAAATCAATGCCGTAGTTTTCTTTTAGATAGGTCGCTAACTCGGCTTTTTCTTCCTCTCTAAATCGACAGAGGCTAAGGGCGAGACGCAATTTCAAGGTGCTTGTATTGATGATGATGTTTGACTTAGAGATATCTTCTAGCTGGGTGACTTCTCTGAGGTTAAAATCTAAATAGCAAGCCTTGCTGTTGACATGATCAGGGTCGCTGACGTCCACTTCGACATAAGATGCTCGCAACAATTCTTCTTTGGGAATGAAGATTTCTTTTGAGAAGAAGAGTCCGGGATAGACCTCAATACCTTCAAAGGTGAATTCAAAGGAGACTCTGCGGCTAGTCAGTCTTTTGATGCCTGCAATCGTTGCATAGATAGCAGCGAAAAAGAGAATGGTTGAAATCACAGTGGGAAGATTTAGTTGAGAAAAGTCGATCAATCCATGAGCGGGAGAAAAGAAAAATTGAAAGGATACACCCGCCGCAAAGATTAGATAACCGACACCAACAAATTTTGAATAATAGATTTTCATTTTGGACTCCTTACATTTCAAATGCATGAAAACTTGGAATTTCAAGTACCCTTATCATAGCGGATTCGGTGAAGAGCTGTCAAATGTTTGGTAGGGTTCTTGTGATTAGATCATTTCAGGTTATGGTATACTAGATGGAAAGTGTGGCTAGGAGTGAAATGAAAAGCTGCTGTAGAAATCATAACCGGGTCAATGCTGGTAAGAAAGGAAGACAAATGGTAACACCTCTGATATTTATTATTTCTCTCGTCTTGCTTTTGCGTCGTTTTACAAGCAAACGTTCACGAAAGATCATTGGATTCTTATATGCTTCATTTGCAGTCTGGTTTGTTTATTCGATCCTTACTTATGGAAGCTACACCCTCCAGCCTGGTCAAAGTGTTCAATTGAGAGTTTATCCCAATACGGATCAGCTAGAATATAGGTCGGAACTCCAGTTTAAAAAATTTGATGATGCTAAGTTAAAATTGTCCGGTCGAAAAGGTTGGGGGATGAAAGATAGTCACATAGTCTATAATGTTGAAAAGCAAACAATAACGGAGCTCATTTTTTTAAAAGACAAAACAGAGCGTAAAGACTTACCAAATGATAAAAGTAAGAGTTTCTATTTAGAAAACGATGGAATAGTGATTCAAGGGGAAGTAGAGGAAGTATTTGGGGTGACGGAACGAAAGCCCTACAACATCACCATCACCAATGTAGACGATAAACCAGCCCGCTTTGAAGCGCGAGTGGTGGACCGGTGAACTGTGAACTGGACCTCCATCTACTCCAGCCGCTTCAGTCCAAAGAATTGGGACGATGTGACCGTCAAGGATATTTGGAGAGAGGATTTTGGAAAGTGATGTCGGAGCTATTTGTCCGGCATCTTTTTATGAATAATCGTTATTGTTACTTTTGTGCGTGTGATATGATATAATAAAAGCACAGAAGTAACAACAATAGGAATGCTGAAATGATTCAAAAACAAATACAGGAAATGCTAGATCATCAGTCTATTATTAGAACATCTGATGTAGTTAAAAAAGGGATCCCAAAGCCTTACCTAAATCGAATGGTGGAAAATGGTCAACTCATAAAGGTTGCCAGAGGGATTTATATCACCGATTGGTCTCAGTATGATGAGTATGCCATTTTCCAACTCCAACATCAAAAAGTGATTTATTCTTATCTATCAGCATTGTATCTCCATGGGCTGATAGATGTTATCCCTAAATACAAAGAAGTGACGGTCTATACAGGTTATAATCCTCATCGATTTCCTAAGGAGGTAAAAAGGCATTTCATCCAGAAAGAATTGTATGAAGTCGGTGTGACAAAGCTACAAACGTCCTTCGGAAATGAAGTAAGGGTATATGATTTGGAGAGATCGATATGCGATCTCATTCGCGAGCGACAAAAGATAGATGTGGAAATATTTTCGACTTCTTTAAAGAGATATATTCAATCTTCAAAAAAAGATCTACGAAAACTCTACAAATATGCGCGAGAGTTTCATGTGCTCGAAAACGTCCAATCATTGATGGAGGTCTTATATGAATAAAGATAGATTGATTGCTCTGTGCCATAAAATTTCAAACGAAAAACAGGTAGATTTCAATGTTGTGCTAACTTATTATTTTCTAGAAACGATACTTGCAAAGATAGCATCTAGTCCGTATAGTCATAACTTTGTATTCAAGGGAGGATTTCTTTTATCCAATATTATTGGTGTTGAAAGTCGAACAACTTCTGATATGGATTTTATTTTAGAACAATTTAAGATGGACAAATCTCTACTAGAAAGTACTTTAAAGGAAATCCTAACTGATGATTTGGTTCATTATGAAATTACTAAGATAAGTGAAATTAAAGATGAAGATCCTTATGGTGGTTATCGAATCCATATTTTATGTCGGCTTGATAATATACGTCAGACAATTCCTTTAGATATTGCGACTGGTGATCCTATTACTCCCAAATCCGTTTCCTATCGTTATCATAGTCTCTTTCAAGAGATTGACTATGAGATCGTGGCCTATAATTTGGAGACAATATTGGCTGAAAAATTAGAAACGATTTATCGAAGATCTTTCTTTAACACTCGAAGCAAGGATTTTTATGATGTGTATGTAATTTATAGTATGGAAAAAAGCCGATTGGATAGTAAAAAGCTTCGATCAGCTTGCGAGGCAACATTTTCCTATCGTCAGACAACGTTAGATGTAGTAGATTTTCAAAATATGATTGATGAGATGAAGGATGATATAACATTGGCGCGTCATTGGGAAAATTATCAGTCTCATTACCCTTATGCAACTTCTATTTCTTTCAGGGATGTTTTGGAAGTTGTTCAACAGCTATTGTTAGAATTATGATACCTAATATAGACTTTCATTAACAAACTACCTCCGAGGTGGTTTTGAGATTATAACGATGTGTTAGATAAAAGCGAGCTTTGTCATGAAGCTCGCTTATTTGTATTCATAAAAAAGTGAGCTAAGTACTCTTAAGACAAGCAAAAAAGCCTTATAAATCAAGGCTTTTTCCTGTTGATTTAGATGCCCCCTACATGGATTTGGAAAGGATTTTCATATTGAGAGTAATTAAAAATATTGAAATATAAGTGATTTTAGGGAAGTACTTTTAGGTATTTCCAATGTCATGATTTAAAAATGGGGCAAAAGTGGGGCAAAAACGAATGACTCTCATTTGGTTTGAAAACCTATAATATCTAAGGATTATGCTATACTAGAAATATAGTGTTGTTATCAATAAATATCAGTGCGAGACTAATCGGAGGATAAAATGGAAAAACAAATTAATGAAAAAATTATCGAAATGGATTGAACTGCACCCTAAAAGTTAGACAGAAAAATCTAACTTTTGGGGTGCTTTTATTATGAAATTAACTTTTGAAGATAAAGTTCAAATATATGAATCAAGAAAGCAAGGAGAGAGTTTTAGGCGACTTTCAAATCAATTTGGGATAAAGATTTCTAATCTTCAGTACATGATTAAATTGATTGATCGTTATGGAATAGAAATCGTAAAAAAAGGAAAGAATTGTTACTATTCTCCTGAACTAAAACGAGAAATCATTGATAAAGTCTTACTTGAAGGTCGTTCACAAAGAAGTGTAAGCCTTGATTATGCTCTTCCAAACCAAGGAATGCTTCCAAATTGGCTGGCACAATACAAGAAAAATGGGTATACTATTGTTGAGAAAACAAGAGGGAGAGCACCTAAAATGGGACGCAAGCTAAAGAAGAAATCTGAAGAAATGACAGAGTTAGAACGTCTTCAAGCAGAAAATGAATACCTGAGAGCGGAGAATGCCATTCTAAAAAAGTTGAGAGAACTCCGATTGAAGGAGGAAAAAGAGAAAGAAGAAAGACAGAAATTGTTCAAGAATTAATCACTGAGTTTTCGTTAGATATTCTTCTAAAAGCCATTAAACTCGCTCGTTCGACCTACTATTATCACTTGAAACAGCTAGAAAAACCAGATAAGGATCACGGGCTTAAAGCTGAAATCCAATCTATTTTTACTGAACACAAGGGAAATTATGGCTATCGTCGGATACATTTAGAATTAAGAAATCGCGGTTTTTTGGTCAATCATAAGAGGGTTCAGCGGTTGATGAACGTCCTCAATTTACAAGCTAGAATCCGGCAGAAGCGAAAGTATTCTTCTCACAAAGGAGATATTGGTAAGAAAGCCGACAACCTTATTCAACGCCAGTTTGAAGCTTCAAAACCAATGGAAAAGTGCTACACAGATGTGACAGAATTTGCCATTCCAGCAAGCAGCCAAAAGCTCTATTTATCAACAGTATTAGATGGTTTTAACAGTGAAATCGTCGCTTATAATCTTTCAACTTCACCAAATTTAGAACAAGTGAAAGCTATGTTAGACCAGGCCTTTACTGAGAATCATTACACAAATACAATTCTCCATAGTGATCAAGGATGGCAGTATCAACACCAGTATTATCATCGTTTTTTAGAGGATAAAGGAATTCAACCGTCCATGTCACGTAAAGGAAACAGCCCAGACAACGGCATGATGGAATCCTTCTTTGGCATTTTGAAATCGGAAATGTTTTATGGTTACGAGAATACATTTAAGTCACTTAACCAATTGGAACAAGCTATTGTAGACTATATTGACTATTACAACAACAAACGAATTAAGGTAAAACTAAAAGGACTCAGTCCTGTGCAATACAGGACTAAATCCTTCACTTAAATTATTTGTCTAACTTTTTGGGGTCAGTACAGATAGGGAATATCCCTTTTTATTTTGCTTTAAATCAGATTTTTGGATGGAATAGTAGATGATAAGACAAAATATCTTTGAAGATACAAAAAGACAAACGCCAAAAATGACGTTTGTCTACGTTCTGAGGTAGCCTTTAGGCTCCCTTTTTTCTTAGAAAATACCGATGAGTAATTGCATGCCAAGACTAGTCAGGATGATAGCGATCCAGCAAAGGGCTCCAAGAAGAATGGATTTTCCACTGGATTTGATCATAGCAACGAGGTTAGTTTTGAGACCAATAGCACTCATAGCCATGATGATGAGGAATTTGGAGAGCTGTTTGAGAGGTGAAAAGAAGCTATTGCTAACACCAAAAGAAGTAAGGACGGTAGTTAGCAGAGAAGCTAGGATGAAGTAGAGAATGAAAACGGGGAAGATTTTTTTAAGCTTTACTCCTTGGTTGTTGTCTTGTTGACGGCTTTGCCAATAGGAGAGGAAGAGAGTAATAGGGATAATAGCTAAGGTACGAGTCAGTTTGACAATGGTTGCAGATTCTAGAGTATTGGTATGATACAGACTATCCCAGGAGCTAGCTGTGGCTGTTACAGAGGAAGTATCGTTGACCGCAGTACCCGCAAAGAGAGCAAAACCTTCGTTGGAGAGATGGAGCCAAGAACCTAGAGTTGGAAAGATAAGAGCTGCCAAGACATTGAAGAAAAAGATAACAGAAATGGCTTGGGCTACTTCTTTTCCTTGGCGTGAATAACAGGAGCAGTCGCTGCAATGGCAGAACCGCCACAGATAGAAGAGCCTACCCCAATCAAGGTAGCTAGCTTTGTATCCATGTTAAAAAATCGTTGGAAAAAGAAAGCAATAATTAAAGCGATAGAAATAGTCGAAAGGATGACAGGAAGGGAAGATTTTCCAACTGCGAAAACTTGAGAGATATTGAGTCCAAAACCAAGTAAGATAACAGCATACTGAAGCAATTTTTTGGAGCTATAAGTCAAACCAGCATCCAGTTGTTTATAGGGAGTGAGAAAGGGGTAGAGAATCATTCCGATAAAAATGGCGAAAACAGGTGCTCCCACAACAGGCAGAAAGCCTCCTAAAACCCAAGAGATGATAGAAATGATCAGACAGACTAACAGTCCTGCCCAATTTTTTGATAGAAATGACATAAAAACCTCCGAAAATAAATACTCCTTATTATAATCTTACCTGTCAGAAAAGTAAAATAGAAAGTAGGAATAAGGTTGTAAATTAACGGAATTTTGCGGTCAGAGAGCTTTTGTAGTTTAATAGATATATGTTCTTTGATCAATAAGGATGCAAATGTGGCATATGTTATTGAAAAAAATGAATTTGATGAGCCTGGATATGTGAAGTAATTATGTGAGATAAGAAAATAAATAAGAGAGTTGAAAATGTACTGCACCCCAAAAGTTAGACAGAAAAAATCTAACTTTTGGGATCAGTACATATCCTCGCTTTTTTTAATCTAATAGGTTCTTATTTTCAATTAAGAGTTCTAGTGGGGATTTATCTCTTGCTACAATAAAACCAGGTTCATATTGGTTATGAAATGTTCTTTTCTGAGAAGTTGGATCAATATACAACTCATCTCCATCTTCTGTGTATAGCTGGTTGCCTCTTGTTAGGTAAAGTAAATCCTCTAAGTACTGTCCATCAGTTTGTAGAAAATGTTCGATGTATTTGACAGCCTTTAAGATCTCACTTACTTTATCAGAGTATTCATTCGATTCAAGAACACTCTTTTCTAATTCAATCTCCTTACTCGTTCCAAAAAGTTGAGTTGGAGTTGCATTAAAATATTCTGCTATCTTATCTAAATTTGCAAAGGTGGGGTAGCTTTTTGTTTTTCGTAGTCAGAGATGTCTGGAAAGATTGCTCATAAAAAAATGTGGGGCAAATGATGGGGCAAATGCTCTTAAGACAAGCAAAAAAGCCTTGGTTATCAAGGCTTTTACTGTTGAAGTTTGATGCCCCCTACAGGGCTCGAACCTGTGACCCATAGATTAAGAGTCTACTGCTCTACCAACTGAGCTAAGGAGGCAAATATAAAAAGCTGTATTGGTGCCGAAACTTCACGATTTGTATTGAACCCGCGCAATTAAGCAGGTGGGCAACTCGCTCTGACTTAGCTGCTTCCGCGTGAAACGGCCTGCATACTGCCAGAAGTCTTTTGTTTCCCTAATAATACAAAAAATAGTCGGTCAACACTTAAGTGTGAAGTCGTACACCACAGCGTTTCTATATGTATATGATACCACATTTTGGAAATATTTCAAGAAAAAATCTCATTTTTTTGAAACCGATGTCACTTTTTCTTGAATTGATCAATCTTCTCCTTGGTAGCTCCGAGAGCACGCTCGTACTTGCCGTTTTCATTGGGAATAAAGTAGGACGCGTGTTTGAGCTTGTCTGGCAGGTAGTTCTGCTTGACCCAGTTGCCAGGGTAGTTGTGGGGATATTTATAGTTTTGCGCATTCCCCAGTTCCTTGCTTCCAGCATAATGACCATCGCGGAGGTGGCGAGGAATGGGAAGGTTGCCAGATGTCCTCAGATCAGACAGGGCCTTGTCCATGGCAACGTAAGCTGAGTTAGATTTAGGCGAAAGGGCTAGATCGATGACGATGTTGGCGATGAGAATGCGGGCCTCAGGAAAGCCGATACGCTCCGCTGCCTGAAGGGCTGTTACGGTATGGATCTGCGCATCTGGATTGGCCAGGCCGATATCCTCATAAGCGATGACGGTCAAGCGACGAGCTAGGCTGGGTAGATCTCCAGCTTCGATCAAACGAGCGGCGTAGTGAAGACTAGCATCGACATCTGAACCACGGATAGACTTTTGCAGTGCAGAGAGCACATCGTAGTGGCCATCTCCATCTTTGTCTATGGTGATGTAGCTGCGATGGAGGCTATTTTCCATGATCTCTAGCGTAATGTGACGGATGTCTTCTGCATTTTCAGAGGTCGACAGCACAGCCAGATCGAGAGAATTAAAGGCGGAACGAAGATCTCCATTGGTCGAGGTAGCGATGAAATCCAAAGCGTCCTCATCGAGAACGACAGGAAAGTCAAAGCCACGCTCGGGATCATCTAGCGCCGTTTTTAGAGCTTGCTTAACCTCCTCTGTTGTCAAAGGTTCCAGCTCAAAGATCTGTACGCGGCTACGAATAGCGGGTGTGACAGAGAAAAAGGGATTTTCAGTCGTTGCACCGATCATGATGACCAGACCACTTTCGAGCAAAGGCAAAAGAAAATCTTGCTTGGTTTTATCAAGGCGATGGATCTCGTCTAAAAGCAGGACCAAGCCACCTGAAAACTTGGCTTCCTCTGCGATTTCTTGGAGGCGCTTTTTACTGTCAACCGTTGCATTAAAGGTCCGAAAGGCATACTTGGTTGTTCCTGCGATGGCAGAAGCAATACTGGTCTTTCCGATCCCCGGAGGTCCATAGAGAATCATGGAGGACAGACGATTGGCTTCGACCATGCGGCGGATGATTTTGCCTTCTCCGACCAGGTGTTGTTGACCGATGACTTGATCGATCGTCCGTGGGCGCATACGGAGTGCGAGATTGTCGGGCATTTCCTTCTCCTTTCTAGCTTTGTCTCCTTTCAAAGAGGCGTTTTTTATGGTAAGATTGTAGTAACTATTGTATCATATTCCGCTCTAAGAGTGGGAAATTAGAAAGAGGACGCTATGTCTAAATACGGATTTTTGGATGTTTTAGAAGAGGAAATGGAAAAGGTCTTTCCCTTTGATTTTGAGATCAATTGGGATAAAAAAAACCATGCGGTAGAAGTGGCTTTCTTGTTGGAAGCACAGAATACGGGAGGGGTTGCCTTGGTTGATGAAGCGGGTGAAGAGTCTGACGAGGATATCTTCTTTGAAGAAGCCGTCATCTTCTACAATCCAGCCAAGTCGCATGTGGACGAAGATGCCTATTTAACGGCGATTCCTTATGAGCCTAAAAAAGGCTTGTCTCGTGAATTTCTAGCCTATTTTGCGACTTTCCTTCGGGATACAGCTGAGTTGGCCTTGGATGAGCTCATGGATTTCTTAGCAGACGAAGAGGCAGAGAGCTTTGAGATCGCCTGGAACCAAGAAGTTTTTGAAGAAGGCAAGGTTGGCCTAGAAGAAAGCACCTTTTATCCTTATCCGAGATATTAGGAGAGGAAGCTCATGCTTGAAGATTGCTTAGAAGCACGATTCGAATTTACTGGTTGTAAAATTGCCTTAATTTGTGAGGGGCAAATTTTGACCATTTTGCGCGATGATAAAGAAACGATTCCTTACCCCAATATGTGGGACTTGCCAGGTGGTGGTCGGGAAGGAAATGAAACACCTTTTGAGTGTGTGGCGCGTGAGGTTTATGAGGAATTGAACATCCAACTGTCTAAAGAGGAGGTCATCTGGTCTTGGATCTTTCCTGGCATCTTGGATGAGAAGAAACAGTTCGTTTTTCTAGTTGGAAACCTATCACAAGAAGAGTTTGAACACATTGACTTTGGAGATGAGGGACAAGGCTATAAGTTAGTGAGCTTTGAAGAGTTTTTAACTTCAGATCGGGTCGTTCCCCAATTGCAAGAACGGGTGAGAGATTATGTGGAGGAAAATGTTCCTGATCCCATTTTAAGCATGACAAGTTTGGATAACGATGTCAAAAGAAAGTTAGAGAATGGGCAATACAGCAGAGAAAAAGCTAAGGCCATCTATGAAGATTTTTTAAGGATGAAAGAGCGTAAAGAAGAAGGATTTTTAATAGCAAAAGCAATCGTTATTTTTATTATTTTCTTCTTTCCCATCATGGTTGCTGGGGGAAATTTTAGAAGACTAGATGATGTTGTTCTGGCCTTGGTTTTTTTAGTGTTGTTTGTTGTTTTATTCATACCGACATATCTTTCAGTCTATTACCGTAAGATTGGTCGATACAAGAGACAACTTCGTAAGGCGATGAAAAAATATTATGCAGATGTAATAAAGGAATGTAATGGATAGTAAGGAGAATCAGATGGAAACATGGCAAGAGTTAAAGGTTACAGTGAAGCGCGAGGGTGAGGAGCTGGTCTCTAATCTCTTGATTGAGCTGGGGGCGCAGGGTGTTGCGATCGAAGACAGCATGGACTATGTAGGAAATGTTGACCGCTTTGGTGAGATTTTCCCTGAAATCGAGCAACAAGAAGAAATCGTGGTGACGGCCTACTACCCGGAAACGGTTGATGTAGCAGCGGTTGAAGCGGACTTGCAGGCTCGCTTAGCAGAATTGACGGATTTTATGGATCTAGGAGAGGTCAAGATGGGGACGACTGCTCTGGCTGAGGAAGACTGGGCAGACAACTGGAAGAAATACTATGAACCAGCTCGCATTACCCATGATTTGACCATCGTGCCGTCATGGACTGACTATGAGGCGACGGCTGGAGAAAAGATTATCAAGCTGGATCCTGGTATGGCCTTTGGAACAGGAACCCACCCAACGACCAAAATGAGCCTCTTTGCCTTGGAGCAGGTCCTTCGTGGTGGGGAGACAGTGCTAGATGTGGGGACAGGTTCAGGTGTCCTTTCCATTGCCAGCTCTCTTCTTGGCGCTAAGGAAATCTTTGCCTATGACTTGGATGATGTAGCGGTTCGTGTCGCTCAGGAAAATATTGAACTCAATCCTGGCATGGAAAATATCCATGTAGCGCCAGGCGATTTGCTCAAGGGCGTGGAGATTGAGGCAGATGTCATCGTGGCCAATATCTTGGCGGATATCCTTATCCATCTGACGGATGATGCTTATCGCTTGGTCAAGGACGAAGGCTACCTGATCATGAGTGGCATTATCAAGGACAAGTGGGACATGGTGCGTGAGTCGGCTGAGTCAGCTGGATTTTTCCTTGAAACCCACATGATCCAAGGGGAATGGAATGCCTGCGTCTTCAAGAAGACCAAGGATGTCTCCGGTGTGATTGGAGGCTAGCATGCAGCAGTATTTTGTAAAAGGTTTGGCTAGCTCACCTGTCACCATCGAGGACAAGGAGACCAGCAAGCACATGTTTCAGGTCATGCGCTTAAAAGAAGATGATGAGGTGACTTTGGTTTTTGATGATGGGATCAAGCGCTTGGCGCGCGTAGTCAATGTAGAAGCCCGTCAGTTGGAGCTAATCGAGGAATTAGCAGACAATGTGGAGCTGCCAGTCCAAGTGACCATCGCATCAGGCTTTCCCAAGGGAGACAAGCTCGAGTTTATCACTCAAAAAGTGACGGAACTCGGTGCCAGCCAGATCTGGGCCTTCCCTGCTGACTGGTCCGTTGCCAAGTGGGACGGCAAGAAATTGGGTAAAAAGGTCGAAAAACTAGAAAAAATCGCCCTTGGAGCAGCCGAGCAAAGCAAGCGGAATTTGGTCCCAAGCATTACCCTTTTTGAGAAAAAGGCAGACTTTTTGGATCAGTTAGAACAGTTTGATCGGATAGTGGTGGCTTATGAAGAGTCGGCTAAAGAAGGAGAGGCAGCAGCTTTACTTCAGTCTCTGACCGGATTGGAAGCTGGAAGCAAATTGCTCTTTATCTTTGGGCCAGAGGGAGGCCTCTCCCCTGCAGAAATTGAAAGTTTTACAGTTAAAGGAGCCATTCTTGCAGGACTTGGTCCTCGCATCCTGCGAGCAGAAACAGCGCCACTCTACGCCCTCAGCGCCGTGAGTGTTGTCACAGAATTAATGAACTAACGAAGTGAAGGAATCGCTTCGTTTTTTTTACAAAAATCTTCTATTTTCAAAAATTTTTACGAATTATAATATTGAGGAGAGGTGCATATGAATAAAAGAAAGAACAGACGACGTTTGATATTTTCTTTGTTAGTTGTTGGGATCTTGATCTGGGTAGGATCAAAAGTAAAGGATCATCTAGAATTCCAACAAGAAATGGTCCGAATTGTACATAGTAAAGAAGTGAAAGAGTTAATTGTACATGATTTGAAACAGAAAGACCCGGATGCGTTTACAGAAAAAGGAAAAATTCAATCGTATGAAATTGATGACGAAACGATCGAACACAATCCGATGGGAGGAATTATGTTTGAGGTAATAATTAATGGAGATAAAAAATAACAGGTAGTATGGGATTATGGAAGCGTAGTGAAGATGGCCCTATTTAGTCTGTAGGGATGGATACCTCTGTAGGTCTTCAAAAACTTATGGAAGAGTAAGCTTGATATTTTCGGGGAAATCAATCATCAATGGGAGCAATCGGGTTGTTTATTTAGCTTTCTTCCAAATTATTAAAGTAAGAGTAATAAAATTGGAAACTAAATATTGTAAAGCGATACTACTAGGAATTGATGAGGATGAAGATGAAACCAAAAAGAAAAAATTGTCGTTATCTATTTGGAGTGTTGCTATTAGGAATTTTGATATGGGTAGGTTTACTTGTAAAAAACCATCTTGATTTTCAACATGAAATGGTTCCGATTGTCCATAGTAAGGAAGTGGAAAAGCTAATAGAAGAAGAACTGAAGGAGTTGGATCCAAATGCCTTAACACCAAAAGGTAAGATCCAATCGTATGAAATTGATGGTGAAACGATTGAACACAATCCAATGGGAGGGATTATGTTTCGTATCATCATTAATGGAGACAAAGAAATAACCGAAAATTTTGGATTACGAAAAGATAGTAAGGATGCACCAATCGAACAAGTGGGAGTGAGTAAATCTATTGAGTTTCAAGATCTGGTAGAAAAGAAATGATCATCAAAATATATGAAAAGAATATTCGATTCGAATATGAAATATATTTTCTTTGAGCGCTTTGTATATTTACAAAAAATTTTTTAAAAGGATCTTTTTTTGAAAATTTTTACGAATTATTAAAGTAAGAGTAATAAATTTGAAAACTAAATAGTGTAAAGTGATACTACTAGGAATTTATGGAGGATGAAAATGAAACCAAAAAGAAAAATCGGTCGTTATATATTTGGAGTGTTGCTATTAGGAGTGTTGCTATGGGGAGGTCTACTTGTAAAGAACCATCTTGATTTTCAACATGAAATGGTTCAGATCGTGCATAGTAAGGAAGTGGAAAAGTTGATAGAAGAAGAACTAAAGGCAACAGATCCAGATGCCTTGACGCCAAAAGGTAAGATCCAATCGTATGAAATTAATGATGAAACGATCGAACACAATCCAATGGGGGGGATAATGTTTGAAGTGACTATAAATGGAAATAAAGAGATAACTGGAAGTATGGGATTGAGGAAGAGTAGTGAAGATGGCCCGATTAGATCTGTAGGGATGTCTGAGTCTACAGAACTACAGAATCTAATAGGAGATTAAAAATGGTATTTAATGATGAACAAAAGAATGATATTGCATGGCAGGAATATACGAAATACAAAGTTGGAAATAAAGTAAAAATTGATACAGATAATAAGAAAAAACAATAGGCTATGTTTCTGAAGTTTTTGGCCAGGCACCAGAAGAGGATATGGTTTCCTCTCTCGAAGACTTGAAAGCACGGTTTCAAGGAGCTCTATCTGGTTTAAATGGATATATTGTGACAGATAAAAAAATCACTCATGAAACCAGACCAGAAGATGTGCATGAAGTAACAATTTTGTTTGAGGGATCGGAAGCTAAATTTGATAAAAATTTCATGGGGGCTGTAGATGATTGGGTGCTCACCGATGCTCCAACTGCATTACAAATATCAATGGCCAAGAGACTTGGGATAAAAACCGGGAAAATTTCCCAGCTTGATGCGGCTTCGAAAGAAGTAAAAGCAGCAATGGATAGATATCCGAATGCGCGTTTCAAATTTTATGCCCATTCTTTAGGGGGCTTAAATCTCCAAGCTTCACTTGGATCTTTGGAAGATAAGTATTTAAACAGAGTGGATGAGGCTTATATATATGAAGCGCCTAACCTTTATCCACAGTTAAGTGATGCAGAAAAGAAACAGGTCGATAAGATTAAATATAAAATTTTTAATTTTATAGACAAGCGTGACTTGGTCACATGGGAACATTCTGAAGAAGGGAATGAGGGTGTTGTTGGGACACTTGTTCGAATTGATAGTAAGGATGCAGGAGATTTAGGAAAACAACATATGTGGGGAGGTTACGACTACAAGGCTGGCTACTTGAACGTCAAAGAAGAGAGCATAGATGACTATCGGTTGGCTCGAGTAAAGCAGGCGAAAGAACAACTGCAGTTAAAGAAACAAGCATTGGAGTCTTGGAAAAAGAGAGGGCTTTCCGGAAGTGACCTCATTTCCATGGACACTATTCAAGCCATGGGGATAGTGGAGTCGTTAAAGGAGTTTGCTCTTATTGCCTCAGATTATATTTTAGCTGTCTGTGATTTCGGGATTGCAGATGTGAAAGGGACTTGGGATACATTATTAGCCTCTTGTCGTTCCACTGTATCAGGAAGCCGATGTACAGAGAGTGATATCATCAATGCACTTGCTCAAGTTGGTGCAACAAAAGAAACGATTGAGATCAATCGCATCACAGAATTAGAAAAAATCAAAAAAGATAACTACTAAAAATAAAAGAAAGTATTTTTAGTCTATCAACAGACATAGCGAAAGGGATTGCAACTGTTGTAGGTACAGATATTGCTCTAGCAAGCCAACTTCAATTGCAATGGTAAAAATGGGAAACAAAGAGTTTGAATGTATTAACGACG
>NZ_CM002128.1:2019681-2029195 GCF_000448565.1 Streptococcus sp. HSISM1
TCAATACGCAATACACAGAAATTAGAAAAAATCAAAAAAGATACTCTAAAAATAAAAGAAAGTATTTTTAGTCTATCAACAGACATAGCGAAAGGGATTGCAACTGTTGTAGGTACAGATATTGCTCTAGCAAGCCAACTTCAATTGCAATGGTAAAAATGGGAAACAAAGAGTTTGAATGTATTAACGCGATTAGAAAAGTGGAAGAAAAATGGAATAGGACTGAAGAAGAATTGAAAATGGAGATGAATAAACTGGAAAACAGAATGAATCAGATCCATGACCAGTTCTGCTTTACAAAACAGAACATCGAAATGATGGAAGAGGAAGTTATATATTTCTCTAAAACGATGGAAAGTACGGGTAGCTTATCGGATTATTTTCAGGAATTATCAGATGTTTATGAGGAATTGAATTCGGACTACTATGGAGAGTTAGCTCATTTGGAGCAAATACATCAGCTGAAACAAAAGGAACTACAGCAGGTTTCTGAAACATGTGCCAAGGATATTGCAAGATTGAGAAAGGAACTATATGTCGAAAATTGATGTTTTAAATGATCTGACTTATGAAGATAAGCGTTACATGGCAGCTATTATTAGTGTTAAATTTATGGGGAAAATTGCCTTAACCAAGGCAGCAATTGATCAACAAGGTATAAAAAGTAGAATTTCATCGAATTTAACAGAACTTGAAAGTTCTCTAGATCAGGTCATTGGAAGTATTGATAAGGATTTGGCTGGAAAATTTTCAAACTCTGTTAAAGAAGGGGTTGGAAGAAAGAAATTGGAGTTAAACGCTTTGCAAGAGTTTTGTAAGACAAAGTAGTAACCGTATATTAAAGTAGCTTCATTGGTTCCCATCTGCTTCTAAAAGTGTTAAAATAGTATCCAAGAAACTGGAGAAAGTGAATGCCGAAAGAAGAGAATTTAACTGGGGACCAAGTCGTTGCCCTTACAAAAAATATTTATCACCTGAGGATGTTGCCTTTGTGCAAAAGGCTTTGGTTTATGCTGTTGATTGCCATAGTGGCCAATTCCGTCAGTCTGGTGAGCCTTATATCATTCACCCGATTCAAGTGGCAGGAATCCTTGCTAAGCTGAAACTGGATGCTGTGACGGTTGCCTGTGGTTTTTTGCATGATGTCGTGGAAGATACGGACGCGACCTTGGATGACCTTGAGCGTGAATTTGGTCATGATGTGCGTGTGATCGTTGATGGGGTGACCAAGCTCGGAAAGGTCAAGTACAAGTCCCACGAAGAGCAGTTGGCGGAAAACCATCGCAAGATGCTCATGGCCATGTCTCAAGATATCCGCGTGATTTTGGTTAAACTAGCCGATTGCTTGCATAATATGCGCACTCTCAAGCATTTGCGCAAGGACAAGCAAGAACGCATTTCGCGTGAGACCATGGAAATCTATGCACCACTCGCCCACCGTCTCGGGATTTCTAGCGTCAAGTGGGAGCTTGAAGATTTGTCTTTCCGTTATTTGAATGAGACAGAATTCTACAAGATTTCTCACATGATGAAGGAAAAACGTCGCGAGCGAGAAGAGTTGGTCGAAGAGGTTGTCCACAAGATTGAGACCTATGCAGGGGAACGCCATTTGCATGGAAAAATTTATGGCCGACCAAAGCATATCTACTCGATCTATCGCAAGATGCAGGATAAAAGAAACGCTTCGATGAAATCTATGACTTGATTGCCATCCGCTGTATCCTGGATACCCCAAGCGATGTCTATGCCATGCTGGGATACATCCATGAGCTCTGGAAGCCAATGCCGGGGCGTTTTAAGGACTATATTGCCAACCGGAAGGCCAATGGCTACCAGTCCATCCATACGACTGTATATGGCCCTAAAGGACCGATTGAATTCCAGATCCGAACCAAGGAGATGCACGAGGTTGCCGAATACGGGGTTGCGGCTCACTGGGCTTACAAAAAAGGCATCAAAGGTCAAGTCAACAGTAAGGAATCTGCTATTGGGATGAACTGGATCAAGGAGATGATGGAACTCCAAGACCAGTCAGGCGATGCCAAGGAATTCGTGGAAAATGTAAAAGAAGACATCCTGGCAGAAGAGATTTACGTCTTCACTCCAGATGGAACTGTGCGCTCGCTTCCCAAAGATTCCGGACCGATCGATTTTGCCTATGAAATCCACACCAAAGTTGGGGAAAAAGCGATTGGTGCTAAGGTCAATGGCCGGATGGTGCCCCTCAATACCAAACTTCGGACGGGAGATCAGGTGGAGATTATCACCAATGCCAATTCCTTTGGTCCGAGTCGTGACTGGTTGACCCTTGTTAAAACTAGCAAGGCACGCAACAAGATCCGTCAATTCTTTAAAAATCAAGACAAGGAATTGTCTATTAACCGTGGCCGTGACCTCTTGATGGCCCAATTCCACGAGCATGACTTGGTAGCCAATAAGTTCATGGACAAAAAGCACATGGACAAAGTGCTACAAAAATCAAGCTATAAGACAGAAGAAGCCTTGTTTGCGGCGATTGGTTTTGGAGAGATTGGGGCTATTACCATCTTTAACCGCTTGACGGAGGATGAACGCCGAGAAGAAGAGCGGGCTAAGGCACGCGCAGAAGCAGAAGAGCTAGTCAAAGGTGGCGAGGTCAAGGTTGAAAATAAAAAAGACACCCTCAAGGTCCGTCACGAAGGTGGCGTGGTTATCCAAGGAGCTTCTGGCCTCTTGATTCGGATTGCTAAGTGCTGTAACCCAGTTCCAGGCGATGAAATTGTCGGCTACATCACCAAAGGACGTGGGGTCGCGATTCACCGCAGAGACTGTATGAATCTTCGCGCTCAAGACAACTACGAGCAACGCTTGATCGATGTAGAATGGGAAGATAACAACACGACCAAAGACTATATCGCCCACATCGATATTTACGGACTCAACCGAGCCGGACTTCTTAACGATGTACTCCAAGTCCTTTCCAATACAGCTAAGATGATCTCAACTGTCAATGCCCAACCAACCAAAGACATGAAATTTGCCAATATCCACATTTCCTTTGGGATTCCGAACCTATCGATGTTGACAACGGTTGTGGATAAGATTAAGAGTGTGCCGGAGGTTTACTCTGTTAAGCGTACCAACGGCTAATCGGCTACTCAGTTATCTTTTATAGCTTCGTTAGCTCGCCTTGCTGTCTTGCTCTAAAAGCAACTGAACAGCCGTTGTTTTTCAGCTAGTCTGCCTGCGTCTCGCTGCCTTGTCTGAAGTTGATGTTCTTTGAAGGTTAGTAGTGAATGCCAAATAGATTTATAAAATAGGATAATCAAATGAAATTAGTGATTCAACGGGTTAAGAGTGCCTCAGTTTCCATTGATGGTCAAGTCTACAATGCGATCCAGCAAGGCTTGTTGCTCCTAGTGGGAGTGGGGCCTGAGGATGACCAGAAGGATTTGGATTATGCGGTCCGCAAGGTATCGCAGATGCGTATTTTCTCAGATGAGGAAGATAAGATGAATCTTTCGGTCAAAGATGTCCAAGGGGAAATCTTGTCGATCTCTCAATTTACCCTCTTTGCGGATACCAAAAAAGGCAACCGTCCTGCTTTTACAGGGGCTGCCAAGCCAGATATGGCCAGTCAGTTATATGATGCCTTTAATGATCAATTAGAAAAAGAAGTCCCTGTCAAACGAGGGATCTTTGGGGCCGATATGGCGATTGAATTGATCAATGATGGTCCAGTGACGATTTTGTTAGATACAAAAAATCCATAAGTAAGAAAACATGCAGTCGGATTAGACTGCATGTTTTTCAATATAGAGTTGTTGGGCGATCACTTGGTTGATAGAAATTTCTTGTCCATGGATGACTAAGTGATAGAGGCCTGTGTAGTCATCATATCGTTGAAACGCGATAGTATCCCCAATCTGGAGATGGATCTGGTCTAAGAATTTTAACAATTCATAGGTGTCATGGACCCTTTGCAGAATATACAGACCAGGTTGGGTCGCTTCGCTGAGACGGTCTTGGCAGGCTTCGACAAGCCTTTCGCCTTTCTTTGGAATTGTCCCACCGTGAGGGCAGGTCTTAGGATTTCCAAGCATGTGATCCAGCTGGTCAATGAAATGTTCAGAAACGGTATGCTCGAGAACTTCTGCCTCTTCATGGACTTCTTCAGTTGTATAGTCAAGTTTTTCCAGAAGAAATACTTCGATCAAGCGGTGCTTGCGGTAGAGATCAGAGACCAATTGCGAGCCTAGATCTGTTAGCAAATACCCATGGGTCTTGTCTTTCACCAAGAGGCCCTCAGAGATCATGCGCTTAATCATCTCGGTCACAGCGGGTGGAGAGACCTGCATGCGACTGGCAATTTCTTTATTACTGATTTTTTCTACTTCTGTGCCAATTTCGTAAATGCACTTGAGGTAATCTTCTTTGTTTGGTGTCATGCTTTCCTCTTTTCTTCGCTCACTTCTAGTATATCAAAAAAATCCTCAAAAACGCTAGTGGAGTAATGAGAATTGTCTCAAGCTCCAAAAGATGGTAGTATAGTAGCATAGAAAGGACGGCATTATGAACAGACAGGACTTGGCGAGACTAGGGTGGAGGGAGAATAGTTTAGCCTATTTAGAGAAATACTTGCAGGAATACAAAGATGTACAAGCCTACCAAGAACAATACCAGTCTGTCTTTTTCTTTGCCAGTCCTCTGTTTCAAAATATGTGGTTTCAAGAGATCAAAGATCTAACGGAAACGGCTGCCCAAGACTTGCTGAGGGGAGTCATGAAAATTCTTCTTATGCCAAGTGACCTGTCCGGAACTTGTGAAGAAACAGCCTTTCTTCTGAGTAGGATGTCTCCAGATTGTCCGCCAGGTTCCGACTTTTGGAAGGCTTTTTCACGCGTCGTGCAGGTGGCCTTTGAAAAGGATCCCTTAGCAGATCAGTCAGGAGATCAGCTCTTGAAACGCCAGGTTCACCAGTTGCGCTACCTACTTTCAAGTTACCAAGCCCAGTGGATTCGGACGCATGAGGCCAGAGCTGGACAGACTGACGAGGAGGCCTTACAAGCTTACATACAAAAGGCTAGAGCGGTCACGGTGGATGCTTATGCGGCTGCCCGCCTTCACAATAAGGTCTCCCTAGGGCCAGATGGTCACCTTCATTATCCATCAGGGGCCTCCCAACAAGTCAATTTCAAGGTCTTGTTAAATTTCCATACGGAGTATATTCTCGATCAAGCCGGGCATTTTCTCAATGAAGTCGATCCAGTAGAAGTTTATGAAAATGGCATTGTCAATGGGGCTAGTTTTAACTACGGGCTGGCTAGGGGACGGATCCATAAGGACTTAGATATTGACCCCGTCAAAGCTTGGGATCCAGCCTTTCGGAAGCAGGTCCTTTATCGTCAAGGTGTTCGCTATCTAGCCCCTAAAAATGATCGCAGTGTCGAAGGCTACTGGAGTCGAAAAGGAGTCTTTGCACAAGGAGGCAAGAGCTACAAGCAACAAGTGGCACAGCGCGTGCGGAGTTTCCTCAGAGGCATCCCTCGCTTACGCTGGCGCGTCCTCCTACAGAATGGACTTCATCGGATTTTATAGCAATGGAAAAGAGGTCGCAGACCTCTTTTTTCATTTATCCAAGCGCATTGACGGCTTCGATTGCAGCGTCGTAATTTGGTTCGCTGTTGATATTGTCTAGGTATTCAACGTAAGTAACCTTGTTATCCGCATCTAAGACCAAGACAGCGCGTGCGAGTAGGTGCCATTCATTGATCAAGAGGCCGTATGCTTCCCCGAAGGAATGGTCGTAGTAGTCTGAGAGCATGATGGCATTGTCGAGCCCTTCAGCAGCGCACCATTTACCTTGAGCAAAAGGAAGGTCGACAGAGACCGTCAAGACGACAGTGTCTTCCATATCCGATAAGGTTTGATTGAAGTGACGTGTTTGCATCGAACAGATACCTGTGTCGATGGATGGGATAATGCTGAGGACTTTTTTCTTGCCAGCAAAATCAGCTAAAGATTTCTTCTCAAGAGCTGGAGTGATCAATGAAAAATCATGGGCCATTTCCCCTACTTGAAGTTGAGATCCGGTAAAGGTCACAGGGTTTCCTAAAAATGTTGCCATAAAAAGACTCCTTTTTTCTTTTCATTGTACATCAATGAAGGGGGAAGAGCTACTGATTTGTTTAGAAATCTGAATGGTCTACTGACTCAATCCTTCTGCGATCTTGTCTAAGTTCCACTTCATCATGCTGTAGTAGCTATCGCCCTTTTCTCCTTCTTTGGCAATAGAATCAGTGAAGATCTTTGCATAGATCGGGATATTGGTATCCTTAGAGACAGTTTTCATAGGGCGTTCATCGACACTGGATTCGACAAAGAGGGCCGGTACCTTGGTTTGCCGGAGCTTTTCTACCAGCGTTTTGATTTGGTCAGGTGTGCCTTCTTCTTCCGTATTGATTTCCCAGATATAGGCAGATGGGACGCCGTAGGCTTTGGAGAAGTATTTGAAGCAGCCTTCGCTGGTTACAATCATCTTCTTATCTTCTGGGATATTGTTGAATTTTTGTTTGGCTTCTTGGTCGAGCTTGCTGAGTTTTTCAGTATAGGCAGCTAGATTTTTTTCGTAGAAGTCCTTGTTTTTGG
This sequence comes from Streptococcus sp. HSISM1, assembly GCF_000448565.1. Classification (GTDB taxonomy): domain Bacteria; phylum Bacillota; class Bacilli; order Lactobacillales; family Streptococcaceae; genus Streptococcus. The sequence goes on from NZ_CM002128.1 coordinate 2,026,309, forward strand.
GATCTTTTGCGATCAATTGTTTGGCAATGTTTTTAGCGTAGAGTATCCCGTTTTCGAGATTGAGCCAAGCGTGAGGGTCTTCTTTTCCAGCTTGGTTTTGGCCTTCTAGGTAGATGACGTCGACTCCCTCGCTCACTGCGAAATAGTCCTTGTTTTCTACTTTATTGGCATTTTTGACCAATTTAGTGAACCAAGCATTGCCGCCGGTTTCGAGGTTGATGCCGTTGTAGAAGATGAGGTCTGCTTGCGAAGTCTTTTTGACATCTTCTGGAAGCGGTTCGTATTCGTGAGGATCTTTGCCGACAGGAACGATACTGTGCAGATCGATCTTATCCTCAGCAATATTTTTAGTTATATCTGCAAGGATTGAATTGGTGGTGACCACTTTCAATTTACCAGAAGCTCCAGAAGAAGAGCCTTTGCTACAGGCCAACAGACCAAATAAGAGCGCCACAAAGAGGGCGAGGATAGAAGCGGTTTTTTTCATGTGTTTCTCCTTTAATGAGATGAAAGAGCGTGCTTATTCTTTCTCTGCTTAGGAGCGATAAAGAAGCTGATGAGAAAGAAGACAGCAGAAGTGAGGACAATACAAGACCCGACGGCGATGTTTAAGCTATAGCCAATAAAGAGTCCCAGGATGGATGCAAGAGCACCTAATCCGGATGAAAGGAGCATCATGGAGCAGAGACTATTGGTATAGAGATAGGCCGTCGCAGCGGGTGTAATGAGCATGGCGACGATGAGAATGGTTCCGACACTCTGCATAGCAGTGACAGAAACCAAGGTCAAGAGCACCATAAGGAGGTAGTGATAGACCTTGACCCGGACGCCCATGGATTGAGCCAGAACAGGATCAAAAGATGTGAGCAGTAAGGGTCGAAAGAGTAGGACAATCACCAGCAAGACCGCAGCACCAACACCGATGGTTATCCACATATCCCGGTCTTGGACGGCCAAGATATTCCCAAAGAGGATGTGGAAAAGGTCGGTGGAACTTTTAGCGACTCCAATCAGGATGACTCCTAAGGCGAGGAAAGAAGAAAAGGTAATCCCAATTGCAGTGTCGCTCTTGATGATGGAGTTGCTCTTGATATAGGTGATAAGGACGGACGCCAGGAGGCCAAAGACAATAGCGCCAATAAAGAAATTGATGCCCAGGATAAAGGAGAGAGCCACACCAGGAAGAACTGCGTGTGAGATAGCGTCTCCCATGAGAGACATGCCTCTTAAAATAATGAAGCATCCAACGGCTCCAGCGACAATCCCGATGGCGATGGCTGTGATCAGGGCATTCTGTAAGAAGTGGAATTGCTGTAATCCATCGATAAATTCTGTAATCATCCGACGCCACCTCCTATAAAGAGTTCATGCCCATAGGCTGCATGCAGATTTTCTTTGGTAAAGGTTTCCTCTGTTTTCCCAAATGCAATCAGTTTACGATGAAGGAGGAGGACCTGGTCGAAATAAGCTGGGACCTTGCTGAGGTCGTGATGGACGATCAGAATGGTCTTGCCTTCTTGTTTCAAGGTCTGGAGGGTCTGCATGATGATGTCTTCGCTAACGGAGTCAATCCCTGCAAAGGGCTCATCCAAAAAGATGACCTCTGCTTCTTGGACCAAGCAGCGGGCGATCAGCACCCGTTGGAATTGCCCTCCTGAAAGCTGACCAATCTGGCGATCTGCTAGATCAAGAAGATTGACAAGCTTCATTGCATTTTCCACCTTTTGGAGATCTTCTTTGCTTTTTCTCTTGAAGATAGAAAGATGGGGATAGAGACCCAGTGAGACACACTCCCGCACCGTGATGGGGAAGTGGAAATCAATAGCGGATTTCTGTTCGACGTAGGCCACTCGTTGAAGAGCTTGGCCGAGATCTTTTTGATCGAGCAGGACCTTTCCCGAATGAGGGAGAAGTCCTAGCATGGCCTTGATCAGGGTTGATTTTCCAGCTCCGTTGGGTCCAAGAATGCCTAGGATGGTTGGACCCTGGATGGTGAGGGAAAGATCCTCCAAGGCCAGTGTTTGCTGGTAAGCAACACTGAGATGTTCAATTTGAATCATGATTTTGCTCCTTTACCATTAATATACATGAATGAAAAAATTAAGTCAAGTTAATTTTAAAAATAATTTAGATTAACTCGCTTGAAATCATTGAAAAAAGTTCCTATTTTTGATAAGGTTAATAGAAAAGAATGAAAGTGAGAAGATCATGGTACGTTTACAAGATGATTTTTATGATTACGTCAATGGGAAATGGGCTGAGACAGCTGTGATTCCAGATGACAAACCGTCAACCGGTGGTTTTATGGACTTAGATAGAGACATCGAAAACTTGATGTTGGATATTACTGGAAAATGGCAAAGAGGAGAAGAATTGCCAGAAGATAGCATTCTGCAAAACTTTGTCAAATACCATAAGATGGTGGCAGATTTTGATGCTCGGGAAGCAGCTGGTGTAGCACCAGCCATGCCCTTGATCAATGAAATCAAGGCCTTGTCTTCTTTTGAAGACTATACCAGCAAGCTGGGCACCTATGAACTAGCTGGTAAACCAAATCTCATGCCATTTAACGTGTCACCAGACTATATGAATGCCCAAATGAATGTCTTGTGGGGAGAAGCACCGGCTCATATTTTGCCAGATACGACCTACTATGAAGAAGGCAATGAAAAAGGCCCAGAATTACTGGCTATCTGGCGCCAAATGATGGAAAAACTCTTACCAAAATTTGATTTTTCAGAGGAAGAAATCAAGGATATCCTAGATAAAGTCATTGCGTCAGATGCAGAATTGGCCAAATATATCTTGTCAAATGAAGAAAGATCCGAGTACAACAAACTCTACCATCCTTATGAGTGGGATGATTTCAAGGCCTTGGTTCCAGAAT
>NZ_CM002128.1:2030039-2037273 GCF_000448565.1 Streptococcus sp. HSISM1
ATGCCATTTAACGTGTCACCAGACTATATGAATGCCCAAATGAATGTCTTGTGGGGAGAAGCACCGGCTCATATTTTGCCAGATACGACCTACTATGAAGAAGGCAATGAAAAAGGCCCAGAATTACTGGCTATCTGGCGCCAAATGATGGAAAAACTCTTACCAAAATTTGATTTTTCAGAGGAAGAAATCAAGGATATCCTAGATAAAGTCATTGCGTCAGATGCAGAATTGGCCAAATATATCTTGTCAAATGAAGAAAGATCCGAGTACAACAAACTCTACCATCCTTATGAGTGGGATGATTTCAAGGCCTTGGTTCCAGAATTGCCTCTCGATACCTTCTTTACAGAAGTGATCGGACAAACACCAGATAAAATCATCGTGCCAGAAGAGCGTTTCTGGAAGGAATTCGCACCAACATTCTACTCAGCAGCTAACTGGGAAACGATTCATGCAAGATTGAAACTCGGTGCAGCCGTAGATTGGACTTTATTCTTGACCGAAGAAATCCGTGTCTTGGCTGGTGAATATGGTCGTACGATTGCAGGTATTCCAGAACCTCGTCCAAAAGAAAAGGCGGCCTTGTCATTAGCAGAAGTACCATATAGCCAAGCGCTTGGACTCTGGTATGCGGGTGAAAAATTCTCACCAGAAGCGAAAGCAGACGTAGAGCATAAAGTAGCGACCATGATTGAGGTCTACAAGGATCGTCTTGAAAAAGCAGACTGGCTCGCTCCTGAAACTCGCGAAAAAGCTATTGTCAAGCTCAATGTCATCACACCGCATATCGGCTACCCTGAAAAATTACCAGAAACATACGCCAAGAAGATCATCGACGAGAGCAAGACCTTGGTGGAAAATGCTCAAGCCCTTTACGAAATTTCCATTGCCCATACTTGGAGCAAGTGGAACCAACCGGTTGATCGAAGCGAGTGGCACATGCCAGCCAACATGGTCAATGCCTACTATGATCCGCAACAAAACCAAATCGTCTTCCCAGCAGCGATTTTGCAAGCACCTTTCTATGACCTTCATCAATCGTCATCAGCCAACTACGGTGGAATCGGTGCAGTCATTGCTCATGAAATCTCCCACGCCTTTGATACCAATGGTGCTTCCTTTGATGAGCACGGTAGCTTGAAAGACTGGTGGAAGCCAGAAGATTACGAAGCCTTTACCGCTCGGACTCAAAAAGTCATCGATCAGTTTGAAGGACAAGACTCTTACGGTGCCAAGATTAACGGGAAATTGACCGTTTCTGAAAACGTGGCAGACCTCGGAGGAATCGCTGCAGCCCTTGAAGCGGCTAAGAAAGAGGAGGATTTCTCAGCAGAAGAATTCTTCACCAACTTTGCCCGCATCTGGCGCATGAAAGCCCGGACAGAGTACATGCAACTTCTCGCAAGTGTCGATGTCCACGCACCAGGAAAACTCCGCACCAATGTTCAATTACCAAACTTTGACGAATTCTTTGAAACCTTTGATGTCAAAGAAGGAGACGGCATGTGGCGCGCACCAGAAGATCGTGTGATTATTTGGTAAACTAAGATAGGAGAGACGATTCGGTTTACCGAAACTTCCTGCAGAAAAATAGGAAATCAATGCCGCATTCCCTGAATGCCAATTGATTTATCTTTTTTCCAAAGGAAGTAGTCTCGACTTCAGTTAAGCCATTGATTGATTTTCTCAATGCTTGTAAAAAAATAAAAATCCCAAAAGCCAAGTTTCAATCTACTGAAACTAGCTTTGGGGATTTTTGATAATAAGATTCATCAAATGAAAATGAAACGCTTCCAATGACTGCGTGAACAGATAAATTTAATTGATTGGAGCCTTGTATAATTCTTTGAATTTCATAGAAATAAATGCTACTATGGGTGTGAACTAAATAAATTTTAAAGGAGCAGACTATGAGAAATTTTGCAAGTCCGTCACGTTACATTCAAGGGGAAAATGCCTTGTTTGAAAATGCGCAATCTATTTCAGAATTAGGGACTCACCCTGTTTTACTATGTGATTCAGTGGTTTATGATATCGTAGGGAAACGTTTTGAAGAATACCTTGGTCAAAATGGGCTTACAGTCTTGCCAGTCTTCTTTAATGGAGAAGCTTCTGATAACGAAATCAATCGTGTGGTTAGTTTGGCAGAAGAAAATGGCTGTGATTTGGTCATTGGACTTGGTGGAGGAAAGACCATCGATAGTGCGAAAGCTATTGCCGATCTTTTAAAATCACCAGTTGTGATTGCCCCTACCATTGCCTCTACAGATGCTCCCGTTTCCGCTTTGTCAGTTATCTACACGGATGAAGGTGCCTTTGCTCGCTATATTTTCTATTCTAAAAACCCAGAATTGGTCTTGGTGGATAGCAAAGTCATCTCTCAAGCACCAAAACGTTTGCTCGCTTCTGGAATCGCAGATGGATTAGCGACTTGGGTCGAAGCGCGTGCGGTAATGCAAGCCAATGGAAAAACCATGTTGGGTCAACGACAAACCTTAGCGGGTGTCGCCATTGCACAACGTTGTGAAGAAACCTTATTTGCTGATGGACTCCAAGCCATGGCTGCTTGTGAAGCCAAAGTCGTAACCCCTGCTCTTGAAAACATCATTGAAGCCAATACCCTTCTTAGTGGTATTGGGTTTGAAAGTGGGGGATTAGCTGCTGCCCATGCCATCCATAATGGCTTTACAGCCCTTACTGGGGACATCCACCATTTGACTCACGGTGAAAAAGTAGCTTATGGAACCTTGGTTCAATTGTTCTTGGAAAACCGTCCGAAGGAAGAATTGAACAAATACATTCGTTTCTATCAACAAATCGGTATGCCAACCACTCTGAAAGAAATGCATCTTGAAACTGCAAGTTATGAAGATCTTCTCAAAGTTGGTCAACAAGCCACCATCGAAGGAGAAACCATCCATCAAATGCCATTTGAAGTGAAGGCTTCTGATATTGCCCAAGCCATCGTAGCAGTAGATGCCTATGTTCAAGGTTTAGACTAAATCAATATCTGTCATTCACAGATAATGTAGACAAACTGATTTTTTACATCAAACAAACTAATGGATGCCTAAAAAATTAAAATTAGATACTTTTTAAGGCTCATTAAAAAATACTTAGGAACTTTCCGCCGTGAGAAAAGTGCCTGAAAACAATTGTTTCAGGCACTCGGGAGTTTTGAGACCTTAGGCTCAAAACTAAGTCATGGAACTTCTTCGAAGTTCGCTGACGTCCGTACTCACCTAAGGAAAGTTTCTAAGATGGCTTTGTCGACAAACCAAGAACTCCCATACCTTATGGTAATGGGAGTTCTTTTTCTATTTTCTTCTTTTTGGATCGGTTTGTTTAAAGATCAGGTATAAAATTCCGGCAGGCAGGAAGCAGAAGAGCCACATGACATCGAGTCCCTTGCTTTTACTGCTAGAGGTCGTTGCTTTAGACTCACTTACAGCCACTCCCGGTTTAATGCTTGGAGATACCTGTTGCAAGCCGTTCTGAACGACTAGGCGGTTGTCTTCTAGTTTAAGGGCTGGCTTCGTCCCCTTCTTAACGGTCGCATAGAAGTCTTGCTTCAAGTGAATTGTCTTCCCGTCGATGGTATGATCGCCTGCAGAAAGGATTTTTTTATACTGGTAGTCTGCGAACATTTTCTCAGCCAAGGTATTCCCGATCTGATTGCGGTAACTTTCGGCGATCTCGACATCGTAGTTTCCAACCCCCAAAATGACTTCGATAATCCGCTGTTTACCCCGCTTGGTTGTCGCGGTGTAGTTGTAGTCAGCAGTTGGGCTGGATCCAGTTTTTAGTCCATCTGTTCCTTTAAGGGCGAATTTTCCACCTTCGAGGGAAGTATTGTAGTTATCGTAGCTTTGCTCGTAGGGAGTTCCTTCCATGATCGTAGTGTGAGCTTGCTTGGTGTATTCCAACATTTCTGGCAGGTCGTTTACGATGTGATAAGCCAGAATAGACATGTCCCGCGCTGTGATTTCGTTATTCGCATTGACATCGTAGCGCTGAGGATTGTAGTAGCCCTGAAGGACCGAGATCATCGCCCCATTTGGATTGTGCCATTTAGTATGACTCATCCCCATTTCTTGTGCGTACTGATTCATTAAGTCCAAAAACTTATCGGGATCATTGTCAGTGACGGCGTTGGCGAGCATAATCACGGCCGCACTGGAAGATGGAACAAAGAGCATCTTGATCAATTCCGATACCTTGTAGTCTACACCAGCTACAATAGGTGAATTACTTAAAAGGTTGTTTTCTGAGATGGCTTGGTCTGCCTCTGTTGCTGTGACCACGGTATCGTACTTGATCTTGCCTTCTTTGAGGGCCCGAAAGACAACATAGGCACTCATGAGCTTGGCCATGCTTCCTGAGTCCCGGACCGTGTCGATATTGTCTCCGTACAAAATGGCTCCAGTATTGGCGTCGATGACGATATCAGCCTTAGGCTTGTAAAAATCATCCAATACCAGTCCAGCATCAGCTGCGATTTTCATGACATCTTCTTGCTGGTAGATGTCGTCCGCAAAAGCAGTGGAAATAGTGCCAAATGCCAAGACTCCTACAAGGAGGGACAAGAGGCTGTGTTTTAGTCGTTTGTGTAAATGTCTCCTATAATTCATAGATTCCATTATATCATACAGGCCAGGGATTCAACTTGAAAAAATTCTAGAAAAAGAAGAAATTGAAAAAATAAAGAAGAAATAGAATAATTTCACAGTAAAAGCGTTTACATTTCCCTAGAAAGTGCTATAATTTAAATTGAGTATAACATTTTTTACAATGAGGTGATTTATATGAACAAAGGGAAGGTACTCTTAGCTACCAGCGCTCTGCTTTTATCAGCTGGTGTACTGGCAGCCTGCTCAGGAGGGAAATCTAGTAGCTCTGGTGGTCAGACCTATAGCTATGTCTATACCCAGGATCCAGATACCTTAGACTACTCGATTTCTAATAAAAAATCGACTTCCGAGTTTACAGGAAATGCGATAGATGGCTTGTTGGAAGTGGACAAGTACGGGAACTTGATCCCATCGCTTGCTAAAGACTGGACTGTTTCCAAGGATGGCTTGACCTATACTTATAAACTCCGTAAAGGGGTCAAATGGATGACTTCTGAAGGGGAAGAATATGGAGAAGTCAAAGCCAAAGACTTTGTCACAGGCCTCAAACACGCGGCAGACAAGAAATCACAAGCGATTTACTTGGTCCAAAAATCTGTCAAAGGCTTGGATGATTATGTATCAGGGAAAACATCTGATTTCTCAACTGTTGGAGTGAAAGCTATTGACGATTACACAGTCCAATATACCTTGAGCCAACCAGAAAGTTTCTGGAATTCTAAGACTACGATGGGGATCTTGATGCCGGTCAACGAAGAATTCCTGAAATCTAAAGGAGATGATTATGGCCAAGGAACTTCTCCGTCTAGTATCCTCTACTGCGGTCCTTATTTGATTAAATCCATCACTTCTAAATCTTCTGCGATATTGGAAAAGAACCCAACATACTGGGATGCGGATAATGTTAAGATCAGTAAAGTGAAGCTGACCTATTATGATGGACAAGACTCAGAATCCTTGATTCGTGGGTTTGATAACGGCGACTATACAGTTGCCCGTGTTTTCCCAAATGGTTCCAACTATAAGAGTGTAGAGAAGAAGCATAAGGACGACATCGTCTATACTGATCAAGGTTCCTCAACCTATAACCTTTCCTTCAACATTGACCGTCAGGCCTATGAAATCACAAAGAAGACCACGGACGCTCAAAAGGCCTCTACCAAGAAAGCAATCTTGAACAAGGACTTCCGTCAAGCTATTATGTTTGCCTTTAACCGCAAGGCTTATGTAGCGCAAACTAACGGGGAAGCGGGTGCCAATAAGGTGATCCGTAATACCTTTACGCCACCAAACTTTGTCCAAATCGATGGCCAACAATTTGGTGATGCAGTAGAAAAAGACTTGGAAGCTTATGGGGATGAATGGAAAGGGGTCTCTGTCGCAGATGGAAAAGACACCCTCTACAATCCAACCAAGGCTAAAGAAGAGTTTGCCAAAGCTAAGGCAGACTTGCAGGCTCAAGGAGTTGAATTCCCAATTCATTTGGACCTCCCAACTTCTTCGACTTATACGGAAGGAATTAAACAGGCCCAATCCTTTAAACAATCAGTTGAGTCTACATTGGGAGCAGAAAATATTGTCATCGACCTGAATATGGTTTCTGAGGATGATCTTCAACGGGTGACTTACTTTGCTGAAAATGCTTCGCAACAAGATTGGGATTTGAACAATAACTTGGGTTGGGGACCAGACTATACGGACCCATCTTCTTACATCGACATCACTAGTGGTAAAACTGGCGAAAACGCCAATTCTTACTTTGGATTTGATGCTGGTACGGATAATGCGGCCGCAAAAGCAGCTGGCTTTGATGAGTACGATCAATTAATTGAAGACGCTCAAAAAGAAAACACAGATGTCAACAAGCGTTATGAAAAATATGCTGCGGCTCAGGCTTGGTTGACCGATAGCGCCCTCTTGATTCCGATTCATTCGGATGGAGCTTCTCCGGTCGTTCGTAAGACTGTACCATACTCTGCAGCCTTTGCTTGGACAGGCCACAAGGGTCAAACCTTTAACTATAAGTATTTAGAAGTTCAAGACAAGGTCGTAGCGGCGAAAGACTACGACAAAGCGCGTGAACAATGGAAGAAAGAAAAAGAAAAATCCAATAAAAAAGCGCAAGAAGAACTTGAAAAGCATGTGAAATAGACTTTTCTTAGCGAAAACAGGATGAACAGGTCCCCTATGGGACCTGTCTTTTTCTTATGTGACTTTCAGTCCGTCTCGCTCCGTTAGGTGCGAGACAAAAAAACCACCCGCTATGCGGGTGCGCATCAAAGGTTATACCAAAAAAACTCCAAACGCGATACAATTAAGGTGTTCAAGCCAATTGTAAAGCGAAAGGAGAAAAATATGGCTCAAAAAGCACATAGTTTATCACACACAAAATGGATGTGTAAATATCACATTGTGTTCACCCCTAAGTATAGACGAAAAGTGATCTATAATCAATATCGAAGTAGTTTAGGAGAAATATTCCATAGATTATGTAGTTATAAAGGTGTTGAGATTATTGAAGGCCATTTAATGCCAGATCATGTTCATATGTTGGTAAGTATTCCACCTAGAATTAGTGTTGCAAGTTTCATGGGATTAAG
>NZ_CM002128.1:2038380-2112470 GCF_000448565.1 Streptococcus sp. HSISM1
ATTTAATGCCAGATCATGTTCATATGTTGGTAAGTATCCCACCTAGAATTAGTGTTGCAAGTTTCATGGGATATTAAAAAAGGTAAAAGCGCTCTAATGATGTTCGATAAACACGCCAATCTGAAATATAAGTTTGGAAATCGACATTTTTGGGCAGAGGGATATTATGTAAGTACAGTTGGCCTCAACGAAGCCACAATAAAGAAATACATTCAGGAACAAGAGCGAAAAGATATTGCTTTAGATAAGTTGAGTGTAAAAGAATATGAAGATCCCTTTAGGGATAGTGGCAAGTAGTACGTATACCTCTTTGAGAGGTCTGTGACGAGTCAAATGCAATAAGGCTTGAACAAAGTGAAAGCCAGCGTCTTTAGGCGCTGGCTAGTTATCTGGGCTTATAGCCCTGGTACAAACCACCCGTTTGACGGGTGGTCATGATTTGTCTGAACCTTTAAAAATCGCCTAAAAATGGTATAATAGGAGCATCACGAAAATTGGAGAGACGCTATGAGTTTTTACGATCATAAAGAAATCGAGCCTAAGTGGCAAAAATACTGGGCTGACCATCACACTTTTAAGACAGGAACAGATGCTTCAAAACCGAAGTTTTATGCATTGGACATGTTCCCTTACCCATCCGGAGCGGGTCTACACGTAGGACATCCAGAAGGCTACACAGCAACAGATATCCTTAGCCGTTTCAAACGTGCGCAAGGCTACAACGTCCTTCACCCAATGGGATGGGATGCCTTTGGTTTGCCTGCTGAGCAATACGCTATGGATACGGGGAATGACCCAGCAGAATTCACAGCGGAAAACATTGCCAACTTCAAACGCCAAATTAATGCCCTTGGATTCTCTTACGACTGGGACCGTGAAGTTAATACTACAGACCCAAACTACTATAAATGGACACAATGGATCTTCACTAAGCTTTACGAAAAAGGTTTGGCCTATGAAGCTGAAGTGCCAGTAAACTGGGTGGAAGAGTTGGGAACAGCCATCGCCAACGAAGAAGTCCTTCCTGATGGAACGTCTGAGCGTGGAGGCTATCCAGTTGTCCGCAAACCAATGCGCCAATGGATGCTCAAAATCACTGCCTATGCGGAACGTTTGCTGACTGACTTGGATGACCTTGACTGGCCAGAGTCTATCAAGGACATGCAACGCAACTGGATTGGAAAATCAACTGGTGCCAATGTCACTTTCAAAGTGAAAGGGGCTGACAAGGAATTCACCGTCTTTACCACTCGCCCTGATACTCTTTTTGGTGCAACTTTCACTGTCTTGGCTCCTGAGCATGACTTGGTAGATGCTATCACAAGTCCTGAACAAGCTGAGGCTGTAGCGGACTACAAACACCAAGCTAGCCTTAAATCAGACTTGGCTCGTACAGACCTTGCCAAGGAAAAGACAGGGGTTTGGACGGGTGCTTATGCCGTAAACCCTGTCAATGGTAAAGAAATCCCAATCTGGATTGCCGACTACGTTCTTGCTAGCTACGGAACAGGTGCAGTCATGGCCGTACCTGCCCACGACCAACGTGACTGGGAATTTGCTAACCAGTTTGGTCTTCCAATCGTAGAAGTGTTGGAAGGTGGAAATGTAGCAGAAGCTGCTTACACAGAAGATGGCCTTCACGTCAACTCAGACTTCTTGAACGGTCTTAACAAAGAAGAAGCGATTGCTAAAATCGTGGCTTGGTTGGAAGAAAAAGGCTTCGGTCAAGAAAAAGTTACCTACCGTCTCCGTGACTGGCTCTTTAGCCGTCAACGTTACTGGGGTGAGCCAATCCCAATCATCCATTGGGAAGATGGAACTTCAACAGCTGTTCCAGAAAGTGAACTCCCACTTGTCTTACCAGTAACTAAGGACATCCGCCCTTCAGGTACTGGTGAAAGTCCACTAGCTAACCTGACAGACTGGTTGGAAGTGATTCGTGAAGATGGCGTCAAAGGTCGTCGTGAGACCAATACGATGCCACAATGGGCAGGTTCAAGCTGGTACTACCTCCGCTATATCGATCCACATAACACAGAAAAATTGGCTGATGAGGATCTCCTCAAACAATGGTTGCCAGTGGATATCTATGTGGGTGGTGCAGAACATGCCGTACTTCACTTGCTTTACGCTCGTTTCTGGCATAAATTCCTCTATGACCTTGGTGTTGTACCGACTAAAGAGCCATTCCAAAAACTCTTTAACCAAGGAATGATCTTGGGAACCAGCTACCGTGACCACCGTGGTGCTCTTGTAGCAACTGACAAGGTTGAAAAACGTGACGGTTCCTTCTTCCACATGGAAACAGGGGAAGAATTGGAGCAAGCACCAGCCAAGATGTCGAAATCCCTCAAGAACGTGGTCAACCCAGACGATGTGGTGGAACAATACGGTGCCGATACCCTTCGTGTCTATGAAATGTTCATGGGACCACTTGATGCTTCAATCGCTTGGTCTGAAGAAGGTCTAGAAGGAAGCCGTAAATTCCTCGACCGTGTTTACCGTTTGATCACAAGTAAAGAAATCGTTGCGGAAAACAATGGCGCTCTTGACAAGGTTTATAACGAAACGGTTAAATCTGTTACTGAGCAAATTGAGTCTATGAAATTCAACACAGCCATTGCCCAACTCATGGTCTTTGTCAATGCTGCTAACAAGGAAGATAAACTCTATGTGGATTACGCCAAAGGCTTCATCCAATTGATCGCCCCATTTGCCCCTCACTTGGCAGAAGAACTCTGGCAAACAGTCGCAGCAACAGGTGAGTCAATCTCTTACGTAGCTTGGCCAACATGGGACGAAAGCAAATTGATTGAAGACGAAATTGAAATCGTCGTTCAAATCAAAGGAAAAGTCCGTGCCAAACTCATGGTCGCTAAAGACCTTTCTCGTGAAGAATTGCAAGAAGTCGCGCTAGCTGACGAAAAAGTCAAGACAGAGATTGATGGCAAAGAAATCGTGAAAGTGATTAGTGTACCGAACAAGCTTGTAAATATCGTAACGAAATAAATTTAAAAGTCCTTCAGAGCTAAGCTCTGGAGGATTTTTTCGTTTGGTTGATTAAGGATCAAAAAAGCTTCGGTAGGAAGAACCCTACCGAGGCTTTTTAACATGTTGAAAACGATTGTTGAATATCTGGATGATTTTCCCAATCAGCTCGATCGTAGCTGCCTGTGATGGTGTGTTCTTCAGAAAAGAGCAGGACCCGTTCTACAATCGGAGCAATTTGATCGAAATGGTGGGAGGAAATAACAATCGTTTTTCCTGCTGTTTTGAGTTCTTGGAACAAGGCGACAATCAGCTTCTGGTATTTGGGGGAGAGACCGTTAAAGGGCTCGTCAAATAGCAAGAGACTAGGATTCATGGTGAGGACACTGGCAATGGCGACTAGCTTCTTTTCCCCTCCGGAAAGATGGTAGGGAATACGATCTCTCAGGTGCTCAATCTCTAAAAGAGTGAGTGTATCATTGACGCGTTGTTCGATTTCAACTGCCGATAAGCCGAGTTGACGTGGGCCAAAAGCCAGTTCATCATAGACGCTTGTATTGAACAATTGGGTATCGCTGTTTTGAAAAATGAGTCCAACCTGCTGGAAGATTTGCCCAGCACGATGGGGATCTTTCAAGAAGTCTTTGTCAATGGTCCAATCCTTGAAGTGGTACTGACCAGAAGACAGGGGCAAGAGCCCAACCAGAATTTTAAAGAGGGTCGATTTTCCAGCTCCGTTTGGGCCCATCAAGCCCACGGTTTCCCCTTTTTGAATCTGGAGTTGAATATCGTGGACACCAGTTTCTTCGGTATAGTGGTAATTTCCATCCTGAATGGTAATCATAGGGCTTCCTTTCTAGCCAAGTAAGGTCGTGAAGGTCGTGAGAACCGCCAATTCCAATAGGAAAAAGACGTCTTCCTTCTTCCAGTGGAAGGCTTCTTTGCGCTTTGTATCCATACCGTAGCCTCTCAGCAACATGGCCTCGTAGACCTCTTTGGTATGGTTCTTCGTTGATAGATACAGGAGACCCAGAAGAGAGCCAAAGAGATGGAGGTTCACTTTTTGACCAACGGTCCGGAGTTGGACGCACTCAATTTGTTGGTGAAGGTGTTTTCCCAAAATATAACTATATTTCAGCGTAATATCAATGGTCTGGACAAAGGTCTTGGGGACATGTAGCTGCCTTAGGGCCTCAACCAGTTGGATGCTTGCGGTAGTGGCTAAAAAGAGAGAAATATTGAGGACAATCATCCCTGCACGTAGCAAAAAGAGCCCTCCATTTTGAAATCCTTGAAATAAGATGCTAGGTAATATCACAATTGTGGAAATCAGCAGCACCTTGAACAGGACCTTAAAGAGGTGGAGTAGGACCTCTCCAGGAAGCATGGCAATGTGCATTAACAAAAGGATACCAATCAACCACAGTTGGATGGGATGGTGGGCAGTCGTAATGAGAATGGCTAGAATTAAAAAGGAAACGAGTCGCATCCAAGACGAAGTTTTGGCCTTGAATGCGGGCGTCGTTTGTTTCATTTTGCCCAGAAAGTGGCGCAATGTTTGAAGATTCATTTGTAAATAGTGATGGCTTTTGGATGCTTCAAGAGTTGCTTGCTCTTGATGAAGCCAGTCAGGGAGTTTACGCATGAGAAGTTTTTTCTCCGTTCATTGATCGAATGATTTTACTGATGATATAGAAGATAAGGACGGCTGTCACGGCTGAGAGAATATAGCCGATCGCAATTTTAGTTCCAGGAATGGTGTAATCACTAAACAAGGCATCAAATGAGAATCCATTTTTGATCCCTGTTGGAACTTTGCCATGAAGCAGGCTACCCAATTCTTCAGCAGACCATTCACCAAAGGCTGTCCCATCTGCGAGAAGTCCAAGTGGGCTGAGGACGATCAAAGCAAGGAGCACCCAGCGAATTTTTTTAACGAATGAAGTTGTATTGACTGAACTTGGTGTGTACAACTCTGTAGGAGCGACTTGTTTGACAAAACGGTAAATCACAAAGGTGAAGAAGGCTTCGACCCAACCTGCTACAAGGAGGTGAGCTCCCAACATGGCAGGTACGGTAATACTCAATCCATAAGGGTTATAGAGCGGCTGACCAGCTTCTGAAGCGATGAGTGGTTGCAAGCCCAATTCAACACCAGCTAAGAAGGCTGCAGCATTGATCGAAAGATAAGAGCCGACAATGACGCCAAGCGTTTCCTGATGGTGCTTGCGGAACAAGCTATAAATAGCATAACCAACGAAAGGCATCACAATGGCCATGTTGAAAATATTGGCCCCAAGAGCGAGAATACCTCCATCCCCAAATAAGAAGGCCTGTAGCAGTAAGGCGACTGTCAGCGCCAGAGAGGCTGCATAGGGACCTATGAGAATGGCAAGAAGGGTTCCTCCGACAGCGTGAGCGGTCGTTCCGCCAGGGACAGGAACATTAAACATCATTAATAAGAAGGACAAAGAAGCAGCGATCCCAAGCATCGGAGCCAGCTCTTTATTTTCTTTTAATTGCACCTTGACTTTTTTGACAGATAAGACAATAACAGGTGCAGCAGCAACCGCTAAAACCGCACAACTTGCAGGACTAAGGTAATTATCTGGTATATGCATAACAAATTCTCCGTTAGTATGAATTATTTTCGTTAACAGATTACCACATTATAAAATCAGGTGTCGTTACAAAACGAGTCCAACATTTGTTACACATGGTAGAAAGAGGGCTATCTTGCTAAAAGAAATTAGTAGAAAGAAGAAGAAAAAACTAGTTTGAAGGGCTAGAAAGGCTTTTTTAAGGTGAATTTGGATAAAATTATTGGTTCCATATCGAAATAGTTGACAGATGTAACAAGCAGTGGTACAATGACTTTAATATTTCGATATAGAAATAAAAAGGAGACAAAATGGACAAGATGCAAGGGGGCTACCAAGCTTTACAGATACGCTTATTGAACGGGCGACTTTTTCAAAAACTCTTGAGCAAGGAACCAGATGCCCAATACCGAAGTAAACAGGGAAAAATTTTAACGATTTTGTGGAAGCAAGAGTTGGGGTGCGCTACTGCGACAGATATCGCTCTTGCGACGGGTCTAGCCAATAATACATTGACCAGTATGGTTAAGAAATTGGAAGAACAAGGCTTGGTCACGATTCAACCTTGCACGCAGGATAAAAGGAAAAAATATATTTCTTTGACAGACCTTGGTTGGGCGCAAAAAGAAATCGGTGACCGTGTCAGCAAAGAACTTGGAGAGATTTTTTACCAAGGCTTTTCGGATCAAGAAATCCGAGAATTTGAAGCCTATCAAGAGCGTATTATCACAAATCTAAAAGCTAAAGAGAGTGAACTGTAGTAGAGGGGAAAATGCTTATGATTGGAATAGCAGGTGTAACAGGGAAATTAGGCTCTTATGTGGCTGATCTTGTCGATCAGCAAGGAATTGCTTCTATCCATCTGGCAAGAAGCCCAGAGCGGGCAACAGTCTACGCGTCAGCGGAAATTCGTAAGATGGTGTATGCCAATACTCCAGAGGTGGTTGAGGCCTTAAAGGGTATCGATGTCTTATTGATGGTCTCTGCTCGGGAAAATCCAGAGCGTGTTGAGGAACACACGAGTTTTTTAAATGCCGCAAAGCTAGCGGGGGTGCAGCATATCGTCTATACCTCCTTTTACGGAGCAGATGAAAAAGCAACCTTTACCTTGTCTCGAGATCATGCCCAGACGGAAGCCTATATCAAGGAGTTAGGATTCACCTATACATTTTTGAGAGATAATTTTTACTTGGACTTCTTGATAGATATTGCTCTTGAAAATGGAGAGATTCGTGGTCCAGCAGGAAGTGGGAAGGTTTCAGCAGTTGCCCGTAAGGACACATCTAGTGTTGCAGCAGAGATTCTTTTACATGCTAAGAAATGGGAAAATCAAACCTTGAATCTAACAGGACCAGAGGAACTTTCCATGGAAGAGATCGTAGCGCTTCTCTCAGAAGAGACCGGTAAGACCATCGCGTATGTGGATGAATCAGTAGAAGAAGCCTATGAGTCACGGAAAAAATGGCCAGCACAAACTTGGGAGTATGATGCCTGGGTCAGTACCTATACAGCGATTAAAGCTGGAGAACAAGCTGGAGTTTCAGCAGATGTCGAAAAAGTCCTAGGGCATCCAGCAAGTAGCTTATTGGATATTCTTAGAGACAGAAAACTTATTGAGGAAAAATATGATTGAATACAAACATGTAGCCTTGCGCTACACGGAAAAGGACATTTTGAAAGATGTCAATCTCCGCATTGAAAATGGAGAATTCATGGTGCTAGTGGGTCCTTCAGGATCTGGTAAGACCACCATGATCAAGATGATTAACCGTCTTTTGGAGCCGACAGATGGCAATATCTATATGGATGGGAAACGTATCAAGGACTATGATGAACGGGAGTTACGTCTCAGTACCGGCTATGTCCTTCAAGCCATTGCCTTATTTCCTAACTTGACCGTTGCTGAAAATATAGCATTGATTCCTGAGATGAAGGGCTGGACTAAAGAACAAATCACTTCTAAGACAGAAGAACTCTTGGATAAGGTGGGGCTCCCTGCTGCAGAGTATGCAAATCGCATGCCTAGTGAATTATCTGGTGGGGAGCAACAGCGGATTGGCATTGTGCGCGCTATCATTGGAGAACCAAAAATTCTATTGATGGACGAACCTTTTTCAGCCTTGGATGCCATCTCTCGCAAGCAGTTGCAAGAATTGACCAAGGCATTACATAAAGAATTCGGCATGACGACCATCTTCGTAACCCATGATACGGATGAGGCCTTAAAATTAGGGGATCAAATTGCAGTGTTGCAGGATGGAGAAATCCGCCAGGTGGCAGACCCTGAAACAATTTTACAAGCGCCTGCGACAGACTTTGTCGCAGATTTGTTTGGAGGTGCTCACCATGTCTAAACTACTTACAACTTTTCAAGATCGTTTTGGGGAATGGTTAACAGCCCTTGGGCAACACTTGCAATTGTCTCTTTTGACCTTATTGGTTGCTATTTTTCTGACCATCCCACTTGCGGTTTATCTAAATAGTCACAAAAAAGTGGCGAATTGGGTGCTACAAGTTGCGGGTATCTTCCAGACCATTCCCTCAATGGCTTTGTTGGGGCTCTTTATTCCTTTCATGGGGATTGGAACCTTACCGGCCCTTACAGCTCTAGTCATTTATGCTATTTTCCCGATTTTGGAAAATACAATCACAGCCTTGAACGGCATTGATCCTAGTCTTGAGGAGGCAGGGATTGCTTTTGGAATGACCAAGTGGGAGCGACTCAAGAAGTTTGAAATTCCACTGGCCATGCCTGTTATTGTATCAGGGGTTCGTACAGCAACCGTTATGATCATTGGGACAGCGACTTTAGCCGCTCTTGTTGGAGCTGGTGGATTGGGCTCCTTTATCCTTTTGGGGATTGATCGTCGAAATGCTAGTCTCATTTTAATCGGCGCAATCTCATCAGCCATTTTGGCCATTCTATTTAATGTTATTCTCAAATGGTTGGAAAAGGCCAAGTTGCGTACGATTGTTGCGGCCTTTGCGGTGATGCTCCTTGGTTTGGGAGCGAGTTATGCTCCAAGCATGATTCCTCAGAAAGAAAAGAAAACCTAGTCATAGCTGGGAAATTGGGGCCTGAGCCTGAAATTCTCATGAATATGTACAAACTTCTCATTGAGGAAAATAGTGACATGACGGTGACCGTTAAGCCTAACTTTGGGAAGACAGATTTCCTTTATCAAGCGCTTAAAAAGGGTGATATCGATATCTATCCAGAATTTACAGGGACCATTACAAGCTCTCTCTTGCAACCAGCTCCTAAAGTCAGCAACGACTCCAAAGAAGTTTTCGAGGTTGCGCGTGATGGTATAAAGAAACAAGATAATCTAGCTTTACTCAAACCGATGGCTTATCAAAACACCTATGCGATTGCTGTTCCGAAAAGTATTGCGAAAGAGTATAATCTGAAGACGATTTCTGATCTCAAGAAAGTTCAGGACAAGCTCAAAGCTGGTTTCACGTTGGAATTTAACGACCGTGAGGACGGAAACAAAGGACTTCAATCAGTTTATGGACTAAATCTTAATGTGGCTACCATGGAGCCGGCACTTCGCTATGAGGCAATCCAACAAGGCAATATTCAAATAACAGATGCCTATTCAACAGACCCAGAAATTGCTCAATATAATTTAGTTGTTCTAGAGGATGACCAACACCTCTTCCCACCTTACCAAGGAGCACCCCTCATGAAAGAAGCTCTTCTTAAGAAACATCCAGAATTGGAAGGCATTCTGAACAAGTTGGCTGGCAAAATCACAGAGAGCCAAATGAGTCAGATGAACTACCAAGTGGGAGTAGAAGGAAAACCTGCTGCTAAAGTCGCACGTGAGTTTTTGGTAAAACAAGGACTATTGAAGAAATGATTAAGCAAGAAGAAATACAAGAAACTCTTTTGCGACTCTGCAAGCACTATGGAGAACAAAATTGGTGGCAATCGGATAACAAGATTGAAGATTTGGTATCGACCATTCTGATCCAGCGAACAACAGAGAAGAATGCTAAGTTGGCTTTAGCTGGTCTAATGGATGTCATGACAGTAGAGGGTATCCTGGCTTTACCGCTAGAAGAGTTACAGGAACGTATTCGACCTGCCGGATTTTTCAAGCAAAAGTCACAAACGATTAGGGGACTTCTGACCTGGTTAAGAGAAGTTGGTGGTTTTGAGTTTCTTGCCAGAATTGGAACAGAAGATTTACGGAAGCTACTGTTGGAGTTAAAAGGGATTGGACCAGAGACTGCAGATGCACTTTTACTTTATCTTTTTGATCGTCCCGTTTTATTTCGGATGAATATGCGAGAAGACTTTTTCGACGCTTAGGATTTGGAAACTTTGATACCTATAATGACATGCATGCTGTTTACGGTAACGTCTTGGAAGGCCTCACTCTCAAACAATGCCAAGAGATTCATGCTGTCATTGATGAACATGGGAAAGCTTTTGGCAAAAGTAAAGGCCAGTTAGACGAAAGTTGGTTACGATAAAAAGAGCCTAGGACAGTAGTCCTTTGACTCCACAAAAGAAACTGATTTTGTACTAACCTAAAGTTAGACAATTTATTTAAGCAAAGGATTTAGTTCTGTATTGCACAGGACTAAGTCCTTTTAGTTTTATCTTAATGCGTTTGTTGTTGTAATAATTAATACAGTCTACACTAGCTTGTTCCAATTGCTCAAGTGACTGAAACGTTTTCTCATGACCATAAAACATCTCAGACTTCAGAATGCCAAAGAAGGATTCCATCATGCCGTTATCTGGACTATTGTATTTACATGACATAGATGACTGGAGTATAAGAGTCATCCAAAAGTATGTGCCTCCTTGTTAAATATCAAAAGATTGGTGAAATGAATAGCGAATATCCCTTTTTATTTTACTTAAAATCAGATTTTTGGATGGAAATACCAGATGATAAAGTAAATCATTTAAAAAATAAAAAAGACAAACGCCCAAAATGACGTTTGTCTAGAATAAGGAAGTTATCCTTGTACTTTAGCTCTACTTATTAGCTTAGATCGTATGTTACTCAACAGATTTTAGGGCTTCGAGCATATTGACTTTCTTAAGGTGTTGGTTCACAAAGATACCGAGACCTGTCAGAATGATAATGACAACAAGTGTTGGAATGGCATAGATGAGCCAGCTCAGACCTGGATTGAACATAATATTTTCAGGAGGGATAACCTCTACCATGTATTGATGCAATCCCCAACCAAGTCCGAATCCAACCAAGATACCAATGATAGAGAGATAAATGGTTTCTCGATAGATGTAGAGTGTCACTTCTCTATTAAAGAAGCCTAGAACCTTAATGGTTGATAACTCACGGATACGTTCTGCCACATTGATATTTGTCAAATTAAAGAGAACAACTAAAGCAAGAAGAACAGAAATCCCAATCAATACTGCCATAACACGGCTAAGGGAGTTGACGATGGTCTTGATTTGTGCCTTTAGAGTAGTATTTTGAACAACCCCTTTGACACCATCAAGCTCCATAAATTGACTGGCTGTTTGCTCAACGTTTTTGTCTGAGTGATTCTTCAGTGTCAGAATAGTAGCATTTTGGCTCGCCTCTTTACCAAAAGCATTTCTGTAAGTAGTTTCATTCATAAAGATGAAGTGACCCATATACATTTCAGAAATACCAGCAACTTTGAGTTTGATATCCTTGTCTTGGCTATTTTGAACGGTTAACTCATCCCCTACAGAAACGCCAGCTAAGTCTGCCAATTTCTCAGAAATAATAATCCCTTTGTCGGTCAAATCGAGTTTTTGACCAGTTTCACGATTATTGAGCTTGATGTAATGTTGTAGAGTTTCTTGATCCTTGTCTTTGACCACAAGGGTTGTGATATCTTGACGATCGTTATTATTTCCTGCCACTTTTGAAAGCATTTCGTAATGAATAGAAAGATGTTCCTTGACCTTGCTATCGTTAATTAATTTTTGGATGTTTTCCTTTTCCTGCCCATCCAGATGATCCTTGTTTGCGACAATCATATCATAGCGAATGATGTTAGGGAATTGGCGTGTGTTAAGGTCTCCAATAGAAGAACGAATACCGAGTCCAGCAAAGAGAAGTGCGATGGAACCGCAGACACCAAAAATAGTCATGAACATCCGTTGCTTGTATCGGAAAATATTACGGGCAGTGACTTTTTGTGTAAAGTTCATCCGGTTCCAAAGTGGGGTGATGCGCTCCAAAAGAATCTTAGAACCAGATGTTGGAGGTTTTGGAAGAAGAAGTTGGGCTGGCTTTTCTCCTAATTCGCGCTTGGCTACCATGAAAGCGGGAAGAACTGTGGACAAAAGACCAAGCACAATAGCTAGAAGAGTCTTAAATGGATAAAAGTGTAACTCAATTGGTGCGAGGAGGATTCGCTCTTTATAACTATTGTATATGATAGTTGGAAGGAGAATATGTCCAGCAGCAACCCCAATAGCAGTACCAATCATGCTCGTCACGAATCCATAAATAATAAATTTACGGATGATGTCCTTGTTTTGGTAACCGAGAGCTTTGAATGTCCCTGCCTTAATCCGTTCTTCTTCGACGAAGCGTCCCATTGTTACAAAGGTAACCAAGGCAGCAATAAAGTAGAGGATAACAGGGAAGATATTACTGAGGTTCTGAAAAACAGAAGCGTTGGTCTCATATGAAACGTACCCTTCTGACCAAGGAGCTTCACGACGTGTGTAGACATCGTAGCTTGGTTCAGCAATGCTATCGATTTTTTCTTGAGCTTCCTTTATTTGCTCCTTCTTGTCAGCGATTTCATCTTGTGCCTGAGTCAATTGTCCCTGGACAAGAGGATTCTTATCCTGACCGCTGGCTTTCGCTTGTTCAAGTTTCTTGTTAAGCTCCGTTTCTGCTTTCTGAAGTTGTCTTGTTTGTTGGTCAATCTTAGCCTGTGGATCAGCTTTTAATTCTTTCAAACGGTTAGCAGGCTGATTTTTTACTAATTTTTCAAGCTCATCCTCGTGTTTGGAAACCTTGTCAGTGTAATCCTGGGTATAGGGGTTAGCTCCACGGACGTCTTTGTAAGCTAAGCGTGCAATCATGTAGACGTCGGAATCAAAACTAGATTCAGGAACAACCGCATACCCTTTGAGTTCCCCACTACCAGCTGTCGATGAACCTAGGTCAACACTTGATAAGATTTCAGAAGACTGAACAAAGCCAGTGATGGTAAAACTGTGTTCTTTTAAGACGTCCTTACCATTGTCACCCTCTTTTTCAGAAAACTCAATTTTGTCACCGATCTTATAGTTATCTTGATAGACTGAAGAAAGAGCAATTTCACCTTGCTTACTTGGAAGTTTTCCTTTTACAACCTCATAAGTTGAGATATCTTTTGGTTTTGAAAATAGTCGAAAGGAATCAGTGGAACCTTTCAGTACTACATCTTTAAAGTAACCATACTCAATGTTTGCCTCTGATGAGACTTGATTTAGGAGGTCTTGATCTGACTGGTTCAGTCCATAGCTACCAGTAACTGTGAGGTCAGCTGTTTGGTGTTTAGTAAAATAGCTTGTTCCCGTGTGTTGCATATCAGGTGTCGTCACCTTTAGACCCACAAGAGCGAAAGAACCTAAGGCCATGAGTGAAGCAATAGAAACCACCCGTCCTTTAGAACTAGAGAAAGACTTTCTCACGTCCTTCCAATAAGTTTTACGATTCATGAGACATCCTTTCTAGTACTCGAGGCTATCAATATCTTGTGGATGGGCATTGAGTTCAATACTTTGAACACGCGCATCATGCATACGAATCACACGATCAGCAATAGGTGCAAGCGCCCCGTTGTGAGTGACGATGATAACGGTAGCTCCTTCATTGCGAGCCTTGTCTTGGATAATCTTCAAGACCTGTTTTCCAGTATTGTAATCCAGGGCTCCTGTAGGTTCGTCACAGAGGAGAATTTTCGGATTTTTTGCGACGGCGCGAGCGATAGCTACCCGTTGTTGCTCACCACCAGACAATTGTGCAGGGAAGTTGTTGATGCGTTTTCCTAGACCAACATCAATCAAAGTTTGTTCCGCATCTTTAGCATCCGCGACAATTTCAGAAGCCAACTCTACATTTTCTTTGGCCGTTAAGTTTGAGACCAAGTTATAGAATTGAAAGACGAATCCGACATCGTCTCTACGATAGGCTGTTAATTGTTTCGCATTATAATTGGAGATGTCTTTCCCATCGATGACGACCTTTCCTTCATCATTGGTATCCATACCACCAAGAATATTGAGAACAGTTGATTTTCCTGCCCCAGAAGAACCGAGTATAATCACTAACTCCCCTTTTTCAATTTCGAAAGTGATATCATTGTTTGCGATGATTTCCACATCACCTGTTTTATACCGTTTGTAACTATGTTTCATTTCAATATACGCCATGTGTATTTGTCTCCTTTAAAAATTATCAGCTGCTAAAACAACAACCTGTTGAATAATTACGAAGGTTATTTTATGATTTTTTAAATACGATTGCTACAACAGAAAACAACAATGTGTTGAAATAACGAAGAAAATATGATAATCATAACTGAAAATATCAGATGATAGTTGACATTTTCAAAATTCGAGATATACTTTAATCAACAATATGTAGAAATAAGGGGTTCGTATGCAACAGAGACAAACGACAACTAAGTCAGATATTAAAGAAGCCTTCATTCAGCTTTTGGCTACAAAAAGTTTAGAGGATATAACGATTAGTCAGTTAACTAAAAAAGCGGGTGTCAACCGCTCGACATTTTATCTGCACTACCTAGATAAACAGGATTTTTTAGAGCAATTAAAAGAAGAAACCATAACGACGGTTCGTATGATTTTGAGGAAAGAAACCTTTTATCCCAAAGAAGCCTTAGAAGCCATCTTGTCTTATTTCCAAGAGAACAGTGCTTTTTTTGCTGAAATTGCAAAAAATCCAAGCTTTCGTTTTGCAGACAACATTCGTTATTTTATCTTGGGGATGATTGAGTCTACGCCACGTTCTCGACCAGTCATTGTGGCAGCTTATCAAATGCCAGAGCGCTATGCTATTACCATGTATGTTTCTGGTTTGACAGGACTTATTGTCGACTGGATTATCAATGGGACTCAGGAAAACCCCCAACAATTGACCAAGATTATACTGGATTCCCCAGGGATGGAGTGGTTTAAAGAAAAGTAACTACTTAAGAATCCTCAGGGGCTTTGAAACAGAATTGCCTCTTATTGACAGAAGTTAGATGGCTGAGTCCTTTCATTCTAATTGTTGACTGTCTCTTCAAAAAAATCTCCATTGAGTCTGGCTTGAAATTGTGTTACAATAAGCCTTGAAGATGAATGAAAGAATATGGAAATAAGCATGAAAATAAGACCAGTGATTGGAATTACAGGAAATGAAAGACCCTTCCCAGATGATCCAGACGCGAACATGAGCTATGCGGCGACTGGTTTTGTCGAAGCGGTCAAAGAGGCAGGAGGGATTCCCTTGATCTTGCCGATTGGAGATGCGGCCTTGGCCAAAGACTACATATCGATGATTGATAAGCTCATCATCACCGGTGGACAAAATGTCTTGCCCAAGTTTTACGGAGAAGAAATCACCATCGACAGTGATGACTACCTCTTGAAACGCGATCTCTTTGAGTTGGCCTTGATTGAAGAAGCGCGTGCGGCTAAAAAAGCTATCTTTACCGTTTGCCGTGGGACCCAGCTCTATAATGTCGCTCTAGGGGGAACTCTGTATCAAGATATTGAACACCACTGGCAGGACAATCCAGGTCAGTACACCAGTCAAGAGTTGGTGACCAAGGATCAGACGGTCCTGCAAGAGATCTATGGTAAGACCAGTCGCATCAATTCTTTCCATCATCAAAGTATTAAAGACTTGGCAGATGGCTTAGAAGTAATCGCGCGGGATCCTAAAGATGACATCATAGAAGCCGTTCAATCCACAGATGAGAGCCGTTTCCTCGGAGTTCAGTGGCATCCAGAACTACGTTTTGACAAGAGCCCAGCAGATCGCAAGCTCTTTGAATATGTCGTGACTCAATTATAAAGAGGACCAGCTCCCTTAGGAATTTTTCCTAAGGGGCTTTTTCTTTAATCTGCGTAAGAAAGACTGTAAATTGTGCCTAGGTTTTGGGGGAGGATTCGCTACAATAGAGCTAGTAGAATGAGGAGGATTAGGACATGTATCAATTTCCAAAGGATTTTTTATGGGGGAGTTCGACCTCGGGGCCTCAAACAGAAGGACGTCTAGCCCAGGATGGAAAGGGAGACAATCTCTGGGATTACTGGTATAGGGTCGAGCCCAACCGCTTTTATCAAGGGCAAGGACCAGAGAAAACATCGACTTTTTATGAACACTGGGAAGAAGATCTGGACCTCTTGTTAGAAACCGGCCACACGGCCTTTCGAACCTCTATCCAGTGGTCACGTATTTTCCCAGAAGGACGAGGGGAGATCAATCAAGCAGGTGTTGATTTCTACCGCCGTGTCTTTGAAAAGATTAAAGAAAAAGGGATTCACCTCTTGGTCAACCTCTATCATTTTGATTTACCGATGGCTCTTCAAGAGCAAGGGGATGGTTGGGAAAATAAAGAAACCGCCTATGCTTACCAGGAATATGCGCGTTTTTGTTTCAAGACCTATGGAGATCTGGTCGATCAGTGGATCACCTTTAATGAACCCATTGTCCCTGTAGAGTTTGGTTATTTTTATGATGCTCATTTTCCTCATAAGGTAGACGCAGCAGCAGCTGTTAAAGTAGCCTACCACACCCAGCTAGCAAGCTCTCTAGCAGTTAAGGCCTGTCATGAGGTGGATCCTAATTACCGTATCGGGATTGTGCTCAATTTGACACCAGCCTATCCTCGGAGCCAGCATCCAGAAGATGTGAAAGCTGCGCGTATTACCGAGCTCTTTCAAGCCAAATCTTTTTTAGATCCATCTGTTCTTGGTCATTATCCTGAAGAATTAGTGGAGATCCTACGGGAGCGAGATCTCTTACCGGATTATGATCCCTTTGAATTGCGCTTGATCGAGGAAAATACGGTGGATTACCTAGGGGTTAACTATTACCAGCCACTCCGTGTAGCAGCTCCTCGTTATGCTCCAAATCCAGCATCTCCCTTACTCTTTGAACAATTTTATGAACCCTATGTCATGCCAGGACGCAAGATCAATCCCCACCGAGGTTGGGAAATCTATGAGCAAGGTTTGTATGACATTGCCCAAAATATCAAGGAAAACTATGGCAATATCGAGTGGATCCTGACCGAAAACGGGATGGGGGTTGAAGGAGAGGAAAAATTCCGCAAGGATGGCATGATCCAAGACGACTACCGGATTGACTTTGTCAAAGACCATCTTCGTGAGCTCCACCGGGCTATTCAAGATGGTGCCAACTGTAAAGGCTATTTGATCTGGACCTTTATTGACTGCTGGTCATGGCTCAATGGCTACAAGAACCGCTATGGTTTAGTTGAGTTGGACCTCGAAAGTCAAAAACGAACCCTCAAAAAATCCGGCCATTGGTTTAAAGAATTAAGCCAAGCCAATGGATTTGAGAAGTAGACAAACTGCTCTTTTATAAGAATCAATCAACTTCTATAAAATAAATAATTTTGTTCATTAGAGTTATTCAATAGTGAGAAAAGTGCTTAAACTATTCAGTTTCAGGCACTTTTTTTCACGGCAGAAAGTTTTTAAGATGATTTTTACTTCAACCTTAACCCTCCCTTAACTAGACCAATTTTCTTGAATTTCCTAGTTGACAAACTGGAAGAAGCATTGTATACTGACTCCGCTGGTTGCTTTTTGGTCAAATTAGACTAGACCAATTTTAAAGTAACTGAGAAATCGACCATGGGTCGTTTGACTAAGTAAAGGGGAAAGTATAGCAAGGCTATATCGTAAAAACTATGTGCGGAATCGTTGGTGTTGTAGGAAATACAAATGCTACTGATATTTTGATTCAAGGACTTGAAAAACTCGAATACCGAGGCTATGACTCTGCGGGTGTTTTCCTGGCTAGTGAAGGCAAGAGCCAATTGGTAAAGGCAGTTGGCCGCATTGCAGAATTGTCAACTAAGGCAGAAGGTGTTGAAGGGACAGCTGGGATCGGACATACCCGCTGGGCCACCCATGGAAAACCAACTGAGGACAATGCCCACCCACACCGCTCTGAAACAGGTCGCTTTGTTTTGGTCCACAATGGGGTCATTGAAAACTACCTTGAAATCAAGGAAGAATACCTAGCAGGTCACCATTTCAAGGGGCAAACAGATACAGAAATCGCCGCCCACTTGATCGGAAAATTTGCTGAAGAAGATGGCTTTTCTACGCTGGAAGCCTTCAAAAAAGCCCTCCACATCATCCGTGGGGCCTATGCTTTTGCTTTGATGGATGCGGAAGATCCAAGCACCATCTATGTAGCGAAAAATAAATCACCACTCTTGATCGGTCTTGGAGATGGTTACAATATGGTCTGCTCTGATGCCATGGCCATGATTCGTGAAACCAACCAATACATGGAAATCCATGACCAAGAGTTGGTCATTGTCAAGGCTGATAGCGTTGAAGTGCAAGACTATGATGGAAACGTCAAAGAACGGGCTAGCTATACGGCTGAACTTGACCTTTCTGATATTGGAAAAGGGACTTACCCATACTACATGCTCAAGGAAATCGATGAGCAACCAACTGTCATGCGTAAGTTGATCCAAGCCTATACAGATGAATCTGGTCAAGTAGTAGTAGACCCAGCTATTATCAAGGCTGTTCAAGAAGCAGACCGCATCTATATCCTTGCGGCTGGTACCTCTTACCATGCTGGATTTGCGTCTAAAAAAATGTTGGAAGAGTTGACGGATACCCCAGTAGAACTCGGTATTTCATCTGAGTGGGGGTATGGTATGCCACTTCTCAGCAAGAAACCACTCTTCATCTTTATCAGCCAATCTGGTGAAACAGCCGATAGCCGCCAAGTGTTGGTCAAGGCCAATGAAATGGGGATTCCAAGCTTGACAGTGACCAATGTTCCAGGTTCAACTCTTTCACGTGAAGCAGACATGACCATGTTGCTCCATGCTGGTCCTGAAATTGCGGTAGCTTCTACTAAGGCTTATACGGCTCAAATCGCAGCCCTTGCCTTTCTTGCTAAAGCTGTTGGGGAAGCCAATGGCAATGAGAAGGCCAAAGCATTTGATTTGGTGCACGAATTGTCTATCGTTGCCCAATCGATCGAATCAACCCTTTCAGAAAAAGAAGTCATCGATGAAAAAGTTCGTGGCTTGTTGGAAACAACCCGCAATGCTTTCTATATCGGACGTGGTCAAGATTACTACGTTGCCATGGAAGCCAGTCTGAAACTAAAAGAAATTTCTTACATCCAATGTGAAGGCTTCGCTGCGGGTGAGTTGAAACACGGTACCATCGCTCTGATCGAAGACGGTACACCGGTCATCGCCCTCTTGTCTGATCCAGTCCTAGCCAGCCACACACGTGGAAACATCCAAGAAGTGGCAGCACGTGGGGCTCATGTCTTAACCATTGCAGAAGAAAATGTTGCTAAAGAGACAGATGATTTGGTCTTGACAGCGGTTCACCCTTACCTTTCTCCAATCTCAATGGTGGTGCCAACCCAATTGATTGCCTACTTTGCAACCCTTCATCGTGGGCTCGATGTTGATAAACCACGGAACCTTGCTAAGTCTGTAACAGTTGAATAAAATTATTTATATAGAAAAAACATCCTCGTTAGGTTTTTCCTAGCGAGGATGTTTGCTTTATTTATCAAAACCTTGCAAGGCTTTGAGGCGTTCTTCTGTTTGTCCCTTGGCATCTAGTTTTTTACCTTGGTAGACAGCAGATTCCCATGATCCATACATTGGATTTGGGAAGATGATGAATTTTTCACCAAATTCTTTTTGCAATTCGTCCAATTTCTTGTCGCGATCAGCTTCAGAGGTCTTAGAGAAGTCTGCAAAGTCAACCAGGTTGTCCCCGAAGAGCAAGACAAGATTGGTCTTTTCTTGCACAGCTTGGCGACGGCCTTCTTTTGATTTGACGCCATCTTCTAAGAACATGAGGTGGTCACGTCCTTGAACAGGAATGCCTTCTTTTTCAAGGTTCTTAATGGTATCATCTACTTGAGAGGTTGTACGGTCAGAAATGTAGTAGATTTGAACCCCGTTTTGATCCGCATATTGAAGGAAATCTTTGGCACCTGGCACCGCTTTTGCGGCTGCTTTTTTCACCCAAACATCCCAATCTTTAGGATTGAAGGCCGTACCATCTTTGACGTTTTGAACTTGGTAAGGGCTGTTGTCTAAAACAGTTTCGTCCAAATCCAAGACGATGGAATAAGGCTTATCAGAAGGAGTTTGGAGGATCTCTTTCAAACGGTCAGTAGCGACATTGTAGCCTTGTAAATACAAAGCCTTGGTTTCTGCTGCCTTTTGGTACCAGAGGACAGACATGGTATTTTCTTGTGAGCGCTGTTGATCATAGGTCATCGTCACCTGATTTTTAGTGCTGCTTGCTTTTGTCTCTTGCGTTTTAGTGGTGTTGCTTCCACAACTCGTCAGTAAAATGACAGAAGCAAGAGCAGAAACGATGGTAAAGGTGGTTTTTGTTGTTTTCATAAACCGTACACTCCTTAAAATTATTCTACAAAAATTATACTCCTTTCAATCTTGCATGACAAGAAAGAGGAGAAGGGGATCCAGGGAATGGTAAAATGAATAGGAAGAAAGAAATGTTGATATGAAGGGCTTTTTCACCTAAATAGATGCCATTTTTCAGCTTAAAAGAAGGGGTATAGTTTTATGCTATAACCGGATCAAGAAAAGATCAAAGCGGTCCTTTTCTTCTAAAATGAAAGAATAGAGAAAGATACCCGCAAGTCCCTATTTTCAAGGACTTGAGTTTTTTTAATACCTTTCTTAATAAAGAAATTTTAAGGCCTTGATAGGGAAAATATATTAGTCAGCTACTTTTCGAGGTGATATCATGGTTACAAATTCAAGAAGGGAAGCAGTTAGCCTTTCTGTTGGAGAAATATTGAGGAGGATGTACAGTATGAGTAAAAAAGAATTGGTTCTTCGTGCCATTCGAGGCGAAACAGTAGAGCGAATTCCTGTAGGATTTTGGCTCCATTATGTGACCCAAGAAGAAAAAGAATTGGGTCTAGATAATCCGGCTGTAGTAGCAAAAAGTATTAAGGGCCACCAACACTATGTAGAAGAAATTTCACCTGATTTTGTCAAGATCATGAGCGATGGCTTCTTCCGCTATCCGAGTGCACTTTATTCGAGAGAGATCAGATCGATCCGAGAATTGAAGGATATTCAACCGATTGGGGAGCATCATCCTTGGATTGAAAAACAAATCGAAGTGGTCAAGGAGATTCGTTCCCATTTCCATGAAGAAATTGCTTCTTTCTACAATATCTTCTCGCCCATTTCTTATTTGAAACGCTGGTTCCGTACGGATCAATCCCGTGGAGACCAAGTGATTGCAGACTTTATCAAGGAAGATCCAGAAACTTTAGCTCATGTCCTTGACGTGATTGCAGGAGATATCGCTACTTTAAGTCGCCGCTTGATCCAAGAAGCAGGTGTTGAAGGGATTTACTTCTCAACCCAGCAGGTCCAAGATGAGCGTGTAACCCAAGAAGAATACCGCAAGTTCATTGAGCCTAGTAGCATCGCTGTCCTAGAAGCAGCCAATGAAGCTGGAGGCATCAATATCCTTCATATCTGTGGTTTTGAAGGGGCCAGCAATGAAGTGGAGCTCTTCAAGGATTATCCAGCTCAAGTCATTAACTGGGCGACCCATCATGAAGGCCTTAGCCTAGCTGCAGGTCGTAAACTTTTCGGTAATCGTGCCGTTTTGGGTGGCTTTGTCAATGGCAAGAAAGGTTTGCTCTACCAAGGGGAACGAGAAGCTATTGAGCAAGAAACTCGTCGCTTGGTGGCAGAAGCCGGAAGTCGTGGTTTGATCCTTGGAGCAGACTGTACCGTGCCAGATGATTTCCAATTGGAACGCTTAGACTGGGTGCGTCAGGCGGCAGTATTGTAAGAAGAAAGGAGAGGGAGATGAAAAAGATCAATGTATGGTGTATCCTGGTAACCGTTTTGTTTTTGCTTCTAGGGCTCAGTAAAGTAGCTCTAGCAAGCAGTCAGGGGAAAGCAAAAAAAGATCCAGATATGGCAAGACTGGAGAAGATTCCAGCTCATAGTTTCTCCCTCATCCGCCCATCTGACCTAGCAGGAATTCTACTCCTTGAAGATCAGTGATAAAAAAAGATGAAGAGCTTGATAAAAAATATATATTAGTCAAAGTATCATTGAAGTGATAAGATAACAAACAAGAAAAGATAGAACGAGGTAAGGACATGTCAGCAAAAAGAGAATTAGTCTTAAAAGCTTTTAAAGGAGAAGCAGTTGATCGTGTGCCAGTTGGATTTTGGCATCATTTTACAACAGAAGAAGAATGGTTGAAAGGATTTTCTAATCCGGAAATTATTGAAAAAAACCTCAATGGCCATAAAAACTTCCTTCACAAGGTCAAACCAGACTTTGTCAAACTCATGAGTGATGGTTACTTTGCTTATCCAAATCCAGCCATTCACAAAGGCCTTGAAAATATCTCTGACTTAGCAGGGATTGAACCACTCGGAGCAGATCATCCATGGATCACAGAGCAAGTAGAGCTCGTTAAAAAAATCCGTGCCGGTTTTGAAGAAGACATTGTGGCTATCTACAATATCTTTGCTCCGGTGACCTACTTCAAATGGTTGGTCGGAGAAGTTTCAGGAGGAGATGACTTGATCGCCAACTTTATCGATCAAGATGCAGCAACTCTTAAAAAAGTATTGGATACAATTGGCCAAGATATTGCAAGTTTGAGCCAACGAATCATCAAAGAAGCAGGAGCAGACGGGATCTACCTCAGTGTTCAAAGTATCCAAGATGCGCGGGTTACACAAGAAGTTTATAAAAACATTATTGCACCGAGTGAACTCCATGTCTTAGAGGCAGCCAATGAAGCCGGTGGCGTAAATATTCTTCATATCTGTGGCTACGAAGGAGCTCGCAATGATATCCATCTCTTCACAGACTACCCAGCCCAAGTCATTAACTGGGCAGTTGGACCAGAAGGAATCAGCCTAGCAGAAGGACGCGAAATCTTCGGTGGACGCACGGTTCTTGGTGGTTTTGAAAATGGCAAAAATGGTCTTCTTTACACAGGAGATAAGGCTGCGATCCAAGCAGAAACCAAACGCATCATCGCAGAAACAGGAACGACAGGCTTGGTCATCGGTGCCGATTGTACGATTCCAAGTGACATTGATGAAGAACGAATCGAATGGGTTCGTGAAGCTGCAGCAGAATAAGGAAAATAGAAAGAGGGAGAACAGAGTATGAGTAAAAAAACATGGATTATCGGTGGGGTGGCAGTTCTTGCCATTGCAGGTGCAACCATTCTTGGACGGAGCTTGAACCATGCAAACGACAGCAAAGGCTCAACAGGATCGAACAAGGTAACAACCTTGAAAGTAGCCCACACTCAAAACTATGTACCGTATGATTTCGTTGATGAAAAAGGAGAATCAGATGGCTATGAAGTAGCCGTTCTCAAAGCCATTGACGAAAAACTACCAGACTACAAGTTTGAGTACACTGGAACAAGTGATGACGATCTCTTAATCGGTCTAGAATCTGGTAAATACGATATCGGAACCAAAGGAGCTTGGTATACCGAAGAACGTGCCAAGAAATTTATCATTCCAAAAGAACCAATCGGTGCAAGTATCATCGGATTTACCGTACGGAAAGAAGATGCGGATAAATACAAGAACATCGATGACTTCGCGAAAGAAAAAGGAAAATTGGTTCCAATTTCACCACAAAATGCGCAGTGGAATGTTATTAAAGAATACAATGAAAAGCATAAGGACCAACAAATCGAATTAACAGCTGCGGAATCTTTCAAAGTCGCAGATGCCTATGCTTGGGTTCTTGAAGGACGTTACGATGCCTTCTTTGACATCAAACTTTCCTTTGAAAAGGCTGTCACAGATAAAGATGGTTCTTACCACCAATATGCGGACAAACTGAGCTGGTTTGCCTACAAAGGAATTCCAACTTACCCATTGATCCATAAGGATAAGAAAACGAAAAATTTGCGGAAGAATACAGCAAGGCCATCAAAGAATTAGAAAAAGATGGCACACTTGCTAAATTGTCGAAAAAATATTTCGGTGAAGATGTCTTCAGTTATGTAGATAAAGAGAAATAAGATGGAACTGGGTGCGCATAGCCCCAGCTTCCTTATTTCTATACGGATACAGAAAGGAAAAGAAACATGGTCTCATACGACATTTCCAAGGTCTGGTCATTTCTTCCAGCCTTGGTCCAAGCTCTGCCAGCGACCCTAGCTTTGATGGTTTTAACGACGGTTCTCGGTTCTGCATTTGGCTTGGTTTTGACCTGGGCACAAGTATCAGAAGATAAGGTAGGAGCAGGTCTGGCAAAAGGCTATGTCTTTACTTTGCGTTGTACCCCTCCGATTGTCTTGCTCTTTTTGGTCTTTTATGGACTTCCCCAATTTTTGAACTGGTGGTTGGGCATTGACATTGACCACTGGTCCAAGTTTGTCTTTGTCCTTGTTGCCATGTTTCTTCTCTTTGCCGCGATGATCTCTGAGGTCTTCAAGGCAGCCTATTTGGCCATTCCAAAAGGTCAGATGGAAGCAGGCTTGAGTATCGGCTTGACGCCAGCTCAAACCATTTGGCGGATTGTCCTTCCCCAAGCCTTTCGCGTGGCTCTTCCAAATATGACGACTGCCATCTTGAACCTCATGCGCGATGCCGCTTTGGCTTATACCATTGGCTTTATCGATATTATGGGAGCAGGCAACAACTTGATCAGCCGCAATCTTGGGAATTATTCCCTCGAAACGTATACAGCTGTAGCAGTGATCTACTGGGGAATTGCCCTTGTGATCTCCTTCTCCGCTCAACTCCTTGAAAAACGACTCAGTGTAACAGAAAGGTAGCTTATGGATTTCAATTTTATTAGTAAAGCATTTCTAGCCACCTTGGGTGGTGTTCCAGTAACCCTTCTGATCATGGTCGTATCGATTCTCTTGAGTTTTTTTCCAGCCCTCTTTTTAGCGCTCGGTCAGATCTACAAGGTCAAAGGGGTTCGCAGTTTCTCAGTGGTTTACTTAGCCTTTATTCGCGCGACGCCTCCGATCCTCTTGATTCTCTTCTTTTATAGTCTCTTTCCCAGTCTCTTAAATAGCTTTTTTAAGAGCATGGGCAGTCACTTTAATGTCTTTGAGATCAATCCTATTTACTATGCCTTTATCATCTTTAGCTTGATGACAACAGGGAGTCTAGCTGAAATTCTCCGGTCAGCCATCCTGACCGTGGATAAGGGTCAGCTAGAAGCAGCGCAAGCCATTGGTTTGACCAATCGCCAAGCCTATATCCGCATTGTTTTTCCACAAGCCCTGCGTTCAGCCCTTCCAAATTTGTGTAACCTGGTCATCAACTTGGTCAAAGGAACCTCCCTTGTCTTTGTCATGACCATCAAGGATATCACTGCCATTGCCAAGGTCGAAGCCTCTTATGGTTATCAATATTTTGAATCCTATCTCGTGATTTTTATTCTTTATATTGTCATTTGTGGAGTGATTCAGTGGGGATTCAATCGCTTAGAAAAACGCCTGACACTCGCATAGAAGAAGGAGAAATAAGAAGATGTTAGAAGTAGAACACGTATCGAAAAAATTTAAGGATCACCAGGTCCTGGTAGATGTTAATCTCAAGGTCAACCAAGGGGATGTCGTCGTTATTTTGGGTCCATCTGGATCAGGAAAAACAACCTTCCTTCGCTGCCTCAATCACTTGGAAAAGGCAGACACAGGCCACCTAACCCTAGGTGGAAAAGAATATGACCTCTCAAAACTTAGCAAAAAAGAGATTCTAGAAATCCGCCAAAAGACGGCCTTTGTTTTCCAGCATTACAATCTCTTTGCCAACAAAACAGCGCTTGAAAATATCTTAGAAGGCCTGGTTGTAGCTCGTAAGATTCCAAAAGAAGAAGCTATCCAACGGGCAGAATCAGCCCTTGAAAAAGTTGGTCTCCTCGCTTACAAGGATTACTATCCTTCTCAATTGTCAGGGGGCCAGCAGCAACGGATCGGAATCGCGCGTGCCATCGCAGTGAAACCAGACGTGATCTTGCTAGACGAGCCGACTTCGGCGTTAGACCCAGAGTTGGTCGGAGATGTCTTAGATGTCATGAAACAGCTAGCCCAAGAAGGAGTAACCATGGTTGTCGTAACGCATGAGATGGGCTTTGCGCGTGATGTGGCCAACCATGTCATCTTTATGGATGGCGGACACATCATCGAAGAAAACGAATCCCATGAATTCTTCAACAGTCCAAAAGAAGAGCGAACCAAACAATTCCTTTCACGGATTCTATCCGACGCCACTTATAGCGTCGAATACATGATTTAACAAGAGGCGAGAGTTGGACAGAAATCGGTAATTCGTTAGAATTCGATTTCGTCGTCCCACCTCCGCACAGTTGAGTAGGGCTGTAAAAGCTGATGAAATCAGCGTAGTAGAGCCCACTCAACCACTGCGTCTTGCTCGACAATCCAAAAAACAATTAAGAGGCTTGGACTTTAGTCCCAGTCTCGTTTTTTGGATTCTGGAAAAATTTTTAAAAATTGGGTCATTTTTTAAAAATCATTACGAATAATATAAGTGAGAGGGAAATATGACTGATAAAAAACAACGATTTGTACTACTATTCTTACTGACTTTGTTTCTAGGAGGTTGCAGTCTTTTTACGGATAAAGCTGCTGAGAGAAGAGAAATGATTCAGATCGCAGAAAGCACGAAAATGGAGCGAGCGATAAAACACTTGTTAATCAGTATCGATCCTAAAGCTTTCACTTCAGAAGGAGTCATTCACTCCTACACTCTGATAAAAGGTAAATTGGAATACAACCCAATGGGAGGCATGAATGTCTACCTCGTTATCAATGGCGATAGACAGTTAACGATCGATACGACTGTTCAAATGGAGGATTCAGGACAGTTCGAAGCAGGTAGTTACGGCATTTCAGCAAAATTAGATGATCTGTTAAGTAAAGCAGAAGAGGCTGGGAAATAAACTCATTCAGGTAAATACCCCTAATATAAGTAAATAGAAACATTTCTGGATCAAAACCAATATGTTACATCAATAGCTAGTGCTTGTAACGATTTGGCAACATTTTTTAACAAAAGTAACATTTCAGGTATGAATAGAATTTTGTATAATAAATTCTAAGAAAGCTGAAGAAAGAATGGGAAGAAGATGAAAAAAGTAAATTTATTGTGTTGCTAATGGTAGTATTTAGCCTGAGCTTAGGAGGCTGTAGCTTTTTTAATGGACAATCTGCCAAGAAACAAGAAATGATTCAAATCGCAGAGAGTAAGAAGATGAAGGTAGCGATTGAAAATATGTTGAAAAAATTAGACCCTAAAGCTCTTACTCCAGAAGGAAAAATAAAATCATATAAAATTTCTAAAGATGATTTAGATTATAATCCGATGGGAGGGCTTATGATCAAAATTATTATAAATGATAACGAAGATTTATTATTAAATACAACTATCCAAGAGGACTCGACGACTGGTGAGTATGAAGAAACATATCTTAGTAAAACGAAAGAGTTAAATGAACTTCTGAAGGGAAATTAAAATGGCTGAAAATATAGATTTCAATGATAAGCAACATGTTAAAGCAGCTTTGCTTGAATATGAAAAAGATATAAAAATTGGACGAGAATTTGATATCGGTTCCAAAAATAATGAGTATATTGGACAGATTTCTCATATTTATGATAGTGTTAATGGGAATGAAGAACAAGTTGTGGTAGTAACAAATAACGGTATGGGGGTTAATGAGGATCCAGTCCCCTATACTGCTTCAGATGAAGCGCGTGCCCAAATCCATGACGTGACAGTCTTGATGAAGGGATCTGAAACTGAAATAAGTACACAAAAATTACTCCATGATACTTTTACGGATTGGGTAGGGACAGATTTGCCGGCAGCTTCTAACATTCTTAATCCTGGTGGTGCAAGTGAGTACGCAACCGAATATACGAAGAATTATGCGCGAGATAAGGCTAAGGATGGTTTTAACAATTTTGTAGAAGCTTTTGAAGATGCGGTTGTTCCTAATTCTGTTATACTTCCTCCAGAGGCCACGCCCTTAGGTAGGTTTATGAAAAAAGCGCTGGACAATCCTGTCAGCAATTTCATACAGGAAAAAGCATCAGATGCGGTCGGCTTTTTTGCAGAAAGAACAGCCGTAGAACAGGTTAAATTTCCTGCCTTAGTGGGAGCTGCTTTTTTAAAAAAATACAATGATGAAAACGGTACTTTCCCGCCTCCGCAGTTTAAAGATGCTGCAGCTCATTTGAAAGAGGTGATCCGAAAATACCCCAATGCCAAGATCGATCTATACGGTCACTCTCTGGGGTCTATGAATATTCAGTATGCGCTTGCTTGTTTGACGGAAGAGGAAGCTTCTCATATTGGGACCGTACATCTATATAATGGCCCTAATGCCTATCCCATCTTAACAACCGAGCAAAAAGCGCGTATAGATTCGCTGAAGTACAAAATCTACAACCACATTGACCATAAAGATTTGGTTAGCTTGGGCTATCAGGATTCTGGAAGCAAGGAATCCAGTGGGATTGTCAAGCACCTCAAAACTAAGAATTTGATAAATACTGGCCTGCAGCACATGATGCATGGTTATATCTATGATAAGGATGGGAATTTGGTTCTTGAAAAGGGAACGGAAGCCATCACTCGCAAGGAAATCATTGAAGAGCGGATGAAGGTTTACTATCGCCTAAAGGATAAATTACAAAAAACAGGTGGTGGACTGAGTTCAAGTGAACAAATCTATCTCGATGCCTTGCAGGCACGCTTGGCTTCTGATGAGCTGATTCGAGTAGTGGATGAAGGGCTGGAGCAAGCTCAGAAATCTAAGGCACGACTGGATACAGATTTAGAAGCTTTGGAGAAAGTATTACAGACCGTTCCGAAAGGCTTCATTCTCAATCTTTCCGAAGTAGAAGAGGCCTATGCACAGGCTGGTACAACAAGGCAAACAGTTGTCACTCAAGTAAGAGAAAGGTTCGACAATCGTTTGGCTGCATATCAGTCCTTATCGAATGAATTTCATGCTTTAAACGAGCAAGTGAATACAGGAATTGAGCTCTTAAAAGCAAAAGATCAAAAAATAGCAGGAGAAATGAACCAGTGGGAACAACTAGCTTATTAATTTCATCTACTCTTTCAAAAAAGGAAAAGAAACTAGATCACTTGGAAAGAGAGTTCCAAAAAGCGCGCTTGGAGCTAGATGAAAAGCGTTGCCTAGTGGAAAGAAAACAGCAGCTCTTCACCCAGATGCTGGAAGAAGAGTATGCGATGGCAGCTTCCTTCTTACAAGAGCAGGAAGTTGATAACAGTTGTGGATGGGAGTCCCTCCATCGCTGTATCGAAGAGTATGATATCGAAGCTAGAGAAGCTGCACAAGTAGCTTTAAAACAGATCGAAATCGAGGAAGAGAATTTATGGCAATCCTACCGGAAAGATAGACGCCAACTGGAAGAAGAGTTTGCACAAGATAAAGTTTCATAGTATAGAAGAGGAGGAAGTATGGGTGATAGTCCAGTCAAAGATTTCTTTGATTTAGATATGAAAGATAAGATGAGGATCATCGAAAGCCGAAAGAAACTTGAAAAAGATTTAATCCGGGTTGTCTATGCGCCCGTTTTATTGACCTGCAAGGCAGGAGTTGAGAAACGTTACAATGACGGATTGACTGCGATTACAACAGTAGCCGAAGAAGACGTCCAGGTAGTTGGAAAACAACTGGATCAGTCCATGTTGGGTCAATTTGCTAAAAATGTACAGACAGCTATTCAAGAAAAAGCTGGTAAATTTAAATCTATCTAGCCAAGAACTTCTATTTAAATATGGAATCTGGAGTGACATCCAGATTTTTTTAATAAATTTAAAAAATTATGTAAAAAAGTGTTGACAAAGAAATCAGTCTGCGTTATAATAATTTATGTAAACAAAAAGAGGTTGGAAAAACCTACTGGTTTACAAGATCAATAGTGGAAAGGAGATGGTGATATGCTATTTCCAGAATTAAGACAACTAATTGATAAAAGGAAAAATAGAAACTGTTAGCCTGTAGGGCTATTATTAAATAAATGAATTAAAATTATGTAAACAATCAAATAGCAGCCAATTGGTCTGCTAATTTTCAAGAATGAATTAAAATTATGTAAATTAGAGGTATACAATATGAATAACAACTTTAACAATATGGATGATCTTTTCAATCAACTAATGGGAAACATGGGTGGTTTTCGTTCTGAAAGCCGTCGCTACATGATCAACGGTCGTGAAGTGACACCTGAAGAATTCGCTATTTACCGCCAAACCGGTCAACTGCCAAATGAGGGAAGCGAGCAAGTGCAACACCATCAAGGTAAAGGAATGAAACAAGATGGGATCCTTGCAAAACTTGGTCGCAACTTGACCGAAGAAGCTCGTGAAGGAAAATTGGATCCGGTCATCGGACGTAATAAAGAAATTCAAGAAACTGCTGAAATCTTGTCTCGTCGTACCAAGAACAACCCTGTCCTTGTAGGGGATGCCGGTGTTGGTAAAACAGCAGTTGTAGAAGGTTTGGCACAAGCTATTGTGAACGGAGATGTTCCAGCTGCTATCAAGAACAAAGAAATCATCTCGATTGATATTTCTGGTCTAGAAGCTGGTACGCAATACCGTGGTAGCTTTGAAGAAAATATTCAAAATCTGATCCAAGAAGTCAAAGCTATGGGAAATGTCATTCTCTTCTTTGATGAAATCCATCAAATCCTTGGTGCAGGTAGCACAGGTGATGGTCAAGGCTCTAAAGGTCTTGCGGATATCATCAAACCTGCTCTTTCACGTGGGGAATTGACAGTCATTGGGGCAACTACTCAAGATGAATATCGTAACACTATCTTGAAGAATGCGGCACTTGCTCGTCGTTTCAACGAAGTCAAAGTCAATGCTCCATCAGCTGAAGATACTTTCAAGATTCTCCAAGGGATCCGTGATCTTTATGAAAAACACCACAATGTCATCTTGCCAGATGAAGTTTTGAAAGCAGCGGTTGATTATTCGATCCAATACATTCCACAACGTAGCTTGCCTGATAAGGCCATTGACTTGGTCGATGTGACAGCTGCTCACTTGGCAGCCCAACATCCAGTAACAGATGTCCATGCTGTGGAACATGAAATTGAAGAAGAAAAAACCAAACAAGAAGAAGCTGCGGCTAAAGAAGATTACGAAGCAGCTTTGAAAGCAAAAGTTCGTATCGAAGAACTTGAAAAGAAAATTGAAAACCATACGGAAGACCATAAAGTAACAGCAACAATCAACGATGTGGCTGAATCAGTAGAACGGATGACGGGTATTCCAGTGTCTCAAATGGGTGCAACTGATATTGAACGTTTGAAAGATATGGGTCACCGCTTGCAAACTAAGGTTATCGGTCAAGATAAAGCCGTTGAAGCAGTGGCACGTGCTATCCGTCGGAACCGTGCAGGATTTGACGAAGGGAACCGTCCAATCGGTAGCTTCCTCTTTGTAGGTCCTACTGGTGTTGGTAAAACTGAGTTGGCTAAACAATTGGCGCTTGATATGTTCGGAACCAAAGATGCGATCATTCGTTTGGACATGTCAGAATATAGCGACCGCACAGCCGTTTCTAAATTGATTGGTACAACAGCTGGTTATGTTGGTTACGATGACAACAGCAATACCTTGACAGAACGTGTTCGCCGTAACCCATACTCAATCGTCCTTCTCGACGAAATTGAAAAGGCAGATCCTCAAGTGATCACCCTTCTCCTCCAAGTTTTGGATGATGGTCGTTTGACTGATGGTCAAGGGAACACTGTCAACTTCAAGAACACTGTGATTATCGCCACTTCAAACGCAGGTTTTGGCTATGAAGCTAACTTGACAGAAGATGCGGATAAACCAGAACTTATGGATCGTTTGAAACCTTACTTCCGTCCAGAATTCTTGAACCGTTTCAACGCTGTCATTGAATTCTCACACTTGAGCAAGGAAGATCTTTCTAAGATTGTTGATTTGATGTTGGTAGATGTCAATAAGACCCTTTCTAAGAAAGAAATCGACTTGGCAGTGAGCGATGCAGCTAAAGAATACATGACTGAAGAAGGTTATGATGAAGTGATGGGTGTTCGTCCACTCCGTCGGGTAGTTGAACAACAAATCCGTGACAAAGTCACAGACTTCCACTTGGATAACTTGGATGCCAAACATCTCGAAGCAGACATGGAAGATGGTGTCCTTGTGATCAGAGAAAAAGACACAAAGAAGGAAGAAAACGCTGATAAACAAGCAGATTAAGGCGAATTAGTTTGTGAAAATAGAGACTGCTATCATATAGCAGTCTTTATTTTTCTTCCCACCTGGGGGAAATTATTCGCCGTATAAGGCCAAAATCCTCCTATTTGAGCTAAAAAAACATCAATAATTAGTGAAATTAATCCAATTTGAGCAAAATTATTAATAAATAAAGAAAATAAGTATATAATCTATACAAGAATAAAATTTGAGGAATGGAAGTAAGATGAGCAATACAATTGATATCTACTCAACTCCCGAATACAGAAAAGTGGAAGCCGTTGTTCAACTGATGGTTGACGGTCGCTTGACGAGCTATCGTGTCGCAACTGAAACAAACATCAGCAAAATGAGCTTGGCGACTTTGACGAAGGGAACGAGTAAAATCAAAAATATTACCTATCAAACGGCTTTGGCCTTGATTGATTGGTATGATGAGAATCATGAAAAGTATGGCATTACGATTGACTAGTCAGTAGCCCACTTTTCGTGGTTTTTTCTTTTTCATCAAAACTTGCCTCCTCTCTGAGACTGAAGTCTGATTTTGCTTGAAGAGGATGGGAAAACTTGAAAAGACGGGCGAAATTTGATATAGTATAGCATATATGAAAATTAAAGGAGAAACATATGCAAGGCGGAAGTTTGCTAATTATGCTCGTTCTTATGGTCGGTTTGATGTACTTCATGAGCCGTAGCCAAAAGAAACAGTACCAAAAACGGATGGAAAGTTTGAATAAACTTCAAAAAGGAAATGAAGTCATCACGATTGGTGGCTTGTACG
This sequence comes from Streptococcus sp. HSISM1, assembly GCF_000448565.1. Classification (GTDB taxonomy): domain Bacteria; phylum Bacillota; class Bacilli; order Lactobacillales; family Streptococcaceae; genus Streptococcus. The sequence continues at coordinate 2,071,287 of NZ_CM002128.1, forward strand.
GAACCATCGATGAAGTCGACACAGACCGCAAGACCGTTGTCTTGGATGTTGATGGTGTCTACCTGACCTTTGAATTGGGAGCGATCAAAACAGTTCTTCCTGTATCAGAAGGAATCTCAGCTACTGCTACAGAAGGTGCTAGCTCAGATGCCGATTCAGCCATCGAAGAATAATCATCAAAGAAGAGGCAAGGGCCTCTTTTTTGGTGGGCAAATAGGACGATGTGATGAAGGAAAGTCCTGCTGGTTCAAAAAAGAGGCCAGAGTCCCTATTTTATGGGGATTTATGGTATAATGAAGCGATAAATATTGAAATAGGTAGAAAAACATGTTTCGTTTTAAGAAAAAGAAAAAATCGAGATACCTTTAGAAGTCCCGAAACACATTGGGATCATTATGGATGGCAATGGTCGCTGGGCGAAAAAGCGGATGCAACCGCGCGTCTTCGGTCATAAGGCAGGGATGGAAGCTCTCCAGGAAGTGACGATTGCAGCAAAAAATATGGGGGTTCAGGTCTTGACTGTCTATGCCTTTTCTACGGAAAACTGGACACGCCCTGAAGATGAAGTCAAGTTCATCATGCACTTGCCGGTCGAGTTTTATGATCGTTTTGTCCCTGAATTGCATCGCAACAATGTCAAGATTCAAATGATCGGTGATACCAAGAAATTACCAAAAGAAACGCTGGAGGCTTTGGAAAGAGCAGAAGCGATGACCCATCTCAATACGGGTTTGATCCTGAATTTCGCACTCAATTATGGTGGACGTGCTGAGATCACCCAGGCTGTGAAGCAGATCGCCCAAGAAGTCTTGGATGCGAAGTTCAGTCCAGAAGATATCACAGAAGAGATGATCGCAGATTCTCTCTATACCGAGAGTTTGCCACGTGTCCTAAGGGATCCGGATTTGATTATTCGTACCAGCGGAGAGATCCGTTTGAGTAATTTCCTCCCTTGGCAAGCTGCATACAGTGAGTTGTATTTCACAGATGTGATGTGGCCAGATTTTGGAGAGGAAGCACTAAGAAGTGCCATAGTAGAATATAGCCATCGCCATCGGAGATTTGGTGGTGTTTAGGAGAAGATGATGACGAAAGATTTACAAAAACGTGTGATTTTTGGAGGAATTGCCCTGCTCTTTTTCATTCCAACAGTAATGGTTGGAGGGGTATTCTTCCAGATTGTGATTGGCTTGATCGCCATGCTAGGGGTTCATGAATTGCTCAAGATGAAGGGGCTTGAGACAGCGACTTTTGAAGGAGCGCTAGCCATGTTAGCGGCCTTCGTCCTGACTTTGCCGATCGAGGACTACCTCCCTTACCTTCCAGCAGATGGCAATATGATTGCCTATGGTCTGGTTGTCTTGATTCTCATGGGGACAACTGTTCTTGCTCAGAATTACAATTATGAAGATGTGGTCTACCCCATTGCGTCTAGCTTCTATGTTGGACTTGGTTTCCATTCATTAGTGGATGCCCGCATCGCTGGTATTGATAAGGTTTTGTTAGCTCTCTTTATTGTCTGGGCTACTGATTCAGGTGCTTACCTGGTCGGAAGTCAATTTGGGAAACGCAAGCTCATGCCTGCAGTCTCGCCGAATAAAACGATAGAAGGCAGTCTTGGCGGAATCTTGTCTGCAGTTGCGGTAACTGTGATCTATATGATCGTGGATCGTTCTGTGGCGGGTGGACATGGTTTTCTTGCTATGATCTTCTTTACCATCCTCTTTAGTATTGCAGGTCAGTTTGGAGATCTGGTAGAGAGTGCGATTAAACGCCATTTCGGTGTGAAAGATTCTGGGAAATTTATTCCAGGACATGGTGGTGTTCTAGACCGCTTTGATAGTTTGATTTTTGTCTTTCCCTTGATGCATTTCTTGGGCTTGTTCTAAGACAGAAGAGATAGAAAGGAAACCACGTATAGAACGATGCAGTTTATTGCCTTTATTGTTATTTTTGGAGTGATCGTTCTCGTTCACGAGTTTGGTCATTTCTATTTTGCAAAAAAATCGGGCATCCTGGTGCGAGAATTCTCGATCGGGATGGGCCCAAAGATCTTTGCCCACATTGGTCAAGATGGAACAGCTTATACCATTCGCATCCTGCCTTTAGGTGGCTATGTGCGTATGGCTGGTTGGGGTGAAGATACAACGGAGATTAAAACCGGAACGCCTGTTAGCTTGACGCTAAATGAGGCTGGCAAGGTCGTCCGGATCAATCTTTCAGGAAAGAATCTGGATCAGACAGCCCTTCCTATGAATGTCACCCAGTTTGACTTTGAAGACAAACTGGAAATTACAGGCTTGGTTCTCGATGAGACCAAGACTTATGATGTCGATCATGATGCGACTATTGTTGAGGAAGATGGGACAGAAGTGCGGATTGCGCCGAGAGATGTTCAGTATCAGAATGCCAGCATTTGGGGGCGGTTGATCACCAACTTTGCGGGTCCTATGAACAACTTTATCCTCAGTATTGTCGTCTATTCACTCTTAGCCTTTATGCGCGGTGGTGCGATTGACTACTACAGCAACAACGTTCAGGTGGCACCCGATGGGGCGCTGGCTAAGGTCGGTGTCAAAAGCAATGTTCAGATCCTTCAAGTCAACAACGATACCGTTAGCAACTGGGATGAGCTGACAGATGCTGTCGAAAAAGCAACCAAGGACAGCAAGACGGCTCCTGAATTGACCCTGAAGGTCAAGACAGACGGCCAAGAAAAAGAAGTCAAAGTGAAGCCAACCAAGTCAGGGAATCGTTACTATTTGGGTGTGACAAATGGCCTCAAGACAGGATTTGTGGATAAACTCTTGTCTGGTTTTACAGATACCTGGAATACAGCGACACGGATTTTGGGAGCTTTGAAAGATATCATTTTCCACTTTAGTCTCAATAAACTGGGTGGACCGGTTGCTATCTACAATGCCAGCTCACAAGCTGCTCAATTAGGAATTCCGGCAGTCTTGTCTCTTATGGCCATGCTCTCTATTAATATTGGGATCTTCAATCTAATCCCGATTCCGGCTTTGGATGGAGGGAAAATCTTGATCAATTTGATCGAGGTTGTCCGGAGAAAGCCACTGAAACAAGAAGTAGAAACCTATATGACGCTTGCAGGTGTAGCTGTAATGGTTATTTTGATGATTGCTGTCACCTGGAATGATATTATGAAATTATTTTTGAAATAGAAAAGGATATTGTCCATGAAACAAAGTAAAATGTTGATTCCAACGCTTCGCGAAATGCCAAGCGATGCCCAAGTCATTAGCCATGCTTTGATGTTGCGTGCAGGTTATGTTCGCCAAGTATCAGCTGGTGTCTATTCTTATCTGCCCTTAGCAAATCGAGTAATTGAAAAAGCAAAAGGCATCATGCGCCAAGAATTCGAAAAAATTGGAGCAGTAGAAATGCTAGCTCCAGCCCTTTTGAGTGCGGATCTCTGGCGTGAATCTGGTCGTTACGAAACTTATGGGGAAGACCTTTATAAGTTGAAAAACCGTGAAGGCTCTGACTTTATCTTAGGTCCAACTCACGAAGAAACCTTTACCGCTATTGTGCGCGACTCAGTAAAATCTTACAAACAATTGCCGTTGAATCTCTACCAAATTCAACCAAAATACCGCGATGAAAAACGTCCACGGAACGGTCTTCTTCGGACCCGTGAGTTCATCATGAAAGACGGTTATAGCTTCCATGCTAACTATGATAGCTTGGACGTTACTTATGATGAATACAAGGCAGCTTATGAGCGGATCTTCACCCGCAGTGGCATCGACTACAAAGCCATCATCGGTGATGGTGGTGCCATGGGAGGAAAAGATAGCCAAGAGTTTATGGCTGTTACACCTGCTCGTACAGACTTGGACCGTTGGGTTGTTTTAGACAAATCAGTGGCTTCCTTTGATGAGATCCCAGCAGAAGTCCAAGAAGAAATCAAAGCAGAATTGCTCAAATGGATGGTCTCTGGTGAAGATACCATTGCCTATTCAAGTGAATCAACCTATGCTGCCAACTTGGAAATGGCGACGAACGAATACAAGCCAAGTAACCGTGTTGTAGCGGAAGAAGAAGTAAAACGCGTGGAAACACCAGGTGTCAAATCGATTGATGAAGTAGCTGCATTCTTGGATGTTCCAGAAGAAGCTACTATCAAGACTTTAGTTTACATCGCAGATGGTGAGCCAGTTGTAGCCCTTCTTGTAGGTAATGATCAGCTCAATGAAGTGAAGTTGAAAAACCACCTCGGCGCAGACTTCTTTGAACCTGCAACCGAAGTGGAAGTGAAAGAATTATTAGGAGCTGATTTTGGCTCTCTCGGTCCAGTTGATCTTCCTGAAAATGTTAAGATTATCGCAGACCGCAAGGTCCAAGACAGCCGCAATGCAGTAGTCGGTGCCAATGAAACAGGCTACCACTTGACTGGTGTAAACCCAGGACGTGACTTTACTGCAGAATACGTCGATATCCGTGAAGTTCGTGAAGGCGAAATCTCACCAGATGGGAAAGGGGTCTTGAACTTTGCACGTGGGATCGAAATCGGTCACATTTTCAAACTCGGCACACGCTACTCCGCTAGCATGGGAGCAGATGTCTTGGACGAAAACGGTCGTGCGGTTCCAATCATCATGGGCTGCTACGGAATCGGTGTCAGCCGTCTTCTTTCAGCCGTTATGGAGCAACATGCTCGCCTCTTTGTCAATAAGACTCCAAAAGGGGAATACCGTTACGCTTGGGGAATTAACTTCCCTAAAGAATTGGCGCCATTTGATGTGCATTTGATTCCAGTCAATGTTAAGGATGAAGCAAGCCTTGCTTTGACCGATCGGATCGAAGAAGCTTTGGTGAATAAAGGCTACGAAGTCTTGGTGGATGACCGAAATGAACGCGCTGGTGTCAAATTCAGCGATAGTGATTTGATTGGACTTCCAATCCGCGTAACAGTTGGTAAAAAAGCAGCTGAAGGCATCGTAGAAGTGAAAATCAAAGCGACAGGAGATACCATCGAAGTTCATGCGGACAATCTCCTTGAAACCCTTTCAATCTTGAACAAATAAGAAAAAGCTTTCTGAGCTCTCACCAGTGTGGTGATGAAACTCAGGAAGCTCTTTTTATTTTTCTTCTTTGAGGCCTTGATCTTTGAAATAGGTAAAGAGATCTTGAGGTTTGCCTTTGAGGTATTTCAACATGGTAGTGTTGGTTTCTTCCCCTTGATCAGCCAGTAATTTCACAAAATCTTCTTTTTTCATTTGAGTAAAATCAACATGCTTAACGTTTGTATAGGTCTGTTTATCATCAGCGATTTTGATGCTTGTGTTGATTCCAGCTTGTCCGTTAACACCGTGTTTGGAATTTGCTTTATCAGCTTCTTCTTGATAGACTTCCTTCAATTCAACGACATCTGATTTTTGCATATCTTCCGGTATTGGTGCAACTCCCATGATGGTCATGGAAACAATCTCATCATTCTTGTAGCCAATTTGAATTTTGTTTTGGTGGTGATCGCCGAGGTCGCTAACAAAGGTCTTGGTTTGGACTTGCTCCTTTTTGGTTTGAGTGGCTTCTTGCTTGGAAGAAGCGGCAGTAGTTTCTTTACCTTGTTGGCCTTGGCTACAAGCGGTAAGGGCTAGCAGACAGACAGAGGCAAGTAGAAATTTTTTCATATATACTCCTTATAGGTTAATGGTGTTCGATCTTGTATGAAACAAGTTTTGAACTGGTTTCATTATACCATAAAAGTTTTAAAAATGAAAAAATATACAAAAGTCATCGAAATTTGCTTTTAAAAACACCTAAAATCAACAACTTTTATCTATGTGTTGAGTTAATATAAAAGGACAGAGTGTCTTCTTTTCTTTCCAGAAATAATACTAGTTGGAGACTACTGGGGCAAGGAATTCAGAAAATATATTACATATTTATGACAAAATGTTACACAATTGTAACAAAGTTACAATGTTTTATCAGTTAGTCCTCTAAACTTGACATTCTGGCAATATTTCATTAAGATATTTTTAAGTAAATAATACAAACAGGGAGAAAAAGGTAAAATATACAGTTATCTGGCATTTTACTAATTCGTACTAAAATGTATTGTTTATGAAAAAAATATAAGGGTATCAGCCCAAAAGGAGAAAAATATGGCTCAAATTAAATTAACTCCAGAAGACCTACGTGCTTCAGCACAACGTTATGCACAAGGTTCTCAAGAAATCGATCAAATCCTTACTACTTTGACTCATGAACAACAAGTCATCGACGCAAACTGGGATGGATCTGCATTTGATAGCTTTGAAGCACAATTCAACGAATTGTCTCCAAAAATCAAACAATTCGCTCAATTGTTGGAAGACATCAACGGTCAATTGATCAAAGTTGCTGATATCGTTGAACAAACTGACCAAGATATCGCTGCACAAATCCACTAAGATAGTCTTGGAGGTGATCTTACTTCTTGTAGGTAGATCACCCTTTTGTCTTTTGATATATAGAAAATAGGGGTTAGATTCTTAATTCCTAACCCCTATTTTGTATCTATGAATTAGAAAAAGGAAAAGGTATGGAAGTTAAAAATAAAAAATGGTTAAAATACATCGGTCAGAGCGCGGTTGTGATCCTTTTGATGGGATCTGTCGTGGGTCTTTATACGACGGTTCAAAAGGACCAAAAGCAAAATGAAGCCAAGACTGTGCAAACGACAGAAAACACCAAGCTCAATATTGCGGTTGTCAATGAAGACAAGGCGGTCAAACTGAATGATAAAGAATACAACCTTGGGGCTAGCTATGTAAAGAATATCGAGCGGGATAATTCGCAAAACTGGTCTGTACTCCCTCGTGGAGCTGCTGAGTCAGGGCTTGCAGATGGCAAGTACCAGTTGATGATCGTTATTCCAAGTGATTTCTCAGAGAAGGTCTTGGAAGTGAACGCGGTTAATGCAGAGAAGACAACGGTGACGTATAAGGTCAATGCGGCTGGAAATTCTCAGGTTGAGAACGAGGCCAATAAAGTCGCTAAAGATATCGTTTCAGACTTGAATAGCCAGTTGGTTGATATGTATATGGTCAGCATTTTGAGCAACCTTTATACAGCTCAAAAGAACGTGGAAACAAGTAACAAAATTCAATCCACCAACATTGGTTCTTACCGAAGCAACTTGCTGGATTCGGCCTTGGATTCCAAGAATATCTTCCCAAGTCTCTATAGCTTGTCTACGTCTTCTGTCGAGTCGAACAATGCTTTGAAGACAGTCCTTGAGTCTTATACACAGGCTTTTGATCAATTGACCCAATCTCAGGATCAGTACGGTCAAAACTTCGACACATTGATCAAGCAACGCTCTGAGGATAAGATCAGCCATGAAGAGTTCATGAACCAGCTGATGTCTATGAACCAGTCTGTTGTCAGTGAAAAGACCCAAGAGTTGTATAAGAATCTACAACAAAACCAAGAAGCAATTACCAAACAATTGAGTCAACCAACTGAAACAGAAGGAGATTCTTCAGGGACCAAGACCTATGCAGGCTTGACAAAAGATGTGAATGATCGTGTGGCAGACCTCGAAAAAGGGATCAAGGCAGAACGCGACAAATTAGATGAGCACGAAAAGAACATCGAGTCTTCTGTAAAAGTGAAGATCCTTGACTACTATGGTCTAAATGAAGGAGACAAAGTCACTCTTCGTACCTTGCTTGGAAAGCCAAAAATCGAAACTATCAGCAAGGCTCGAGATAAAGCGGATGATGACATTCGTCAAGCAATTGAAAAACTTCCGTCTTTAGATCCTGCTAGTCTTAATCTGAATAAGTATGGGAATCTCAACGCAGCGATTGATTTTGATAGTGCTTTTGCTGGAACGAAGGGGCAAGCAAAAGGGAACGCAGATGACTTGAAACGATTGGCTGCTGAAGTGGATGATAAATTAACGGCAGTTGCGAATGTTCTCAATGCTAAATCTGGAAAACAGAAGGTTAGCATCCAAGTGCCAGCAGGAGTCAAGGTTGATACTTGGACCTATGATGGACAGACTTATGCAGGTAGCGGCGAGCAGGAAGTCGAACTGAAAGATGGCAAACAAATCCAAATTCACCTCGCTGAAGATGGGGGAACTATGCCAAGCGCGATTGATGTTGAAGTTCTTGTGAATGGGGTTTCTTCAACCAGTGTGACCGTATCTGCAGAAGATTTGAAAACAGCGGTTGCTAACTATGCATCGAAAGCTAGTGAAATCGCCCTGGATTATCAACGTGCGGGAGCATTGATCGATGCCTACTATCCAAAAGATGACAAGGGAGATCGTCATTCGCTCTATGATCCGATCGAAGATATGGATTTGACAAATGCTTTGGTCGATGTCGTGAAGGCTGCCGTTTCAAGTAACATGAAGGACTACCGTAAGAGTATTGAAACGGATGAATCTGGGGATGCAACGAAGAGTGTGAAAGCCCAGTTAGATGGTACACTCCAACAGTTGCAAGACTTGGGACCACAATTGCAGGCCAATCTTCAAGCAATCGAAAATACTAACAAGGATCTAACCCAAAATATCAACGATCAATTGGCACAGTATGCAGACCTTCAAAAACGCTTAGAAGCTATCTCATCTGCACAAGAAACAGTGACACAGGCTCAAACCAAGACCGATGCAGATTTGTCAGCCCTTGGTTCTGAATACACGTCATTATTGAGCTCGACAGAAGGCGTTAAGAGCTCATCTCGTAGCAATGTAGAAGCTGCTAACTCTACCAATGAAATCTTTAGCCAATTGAATAAAGAATTGGAAAAAGCTCAAGGCAATACAGAGAAATTGTCTAGCAATGCAGAGAGCTTGATGGGTGAATTCGACAAGGAATTGTCTGAAAATGGGAACTTCGTCGAAGCCTTCCGTAAGGTCTTCAACAATGCCTATGAAAACGGAGTGCCGAATGAAGTCTTGCTCGACTTCTTGTCAAATCCAGTTGCAGAGAAATCTTCTTCTGTGAAAGCGACTATCAACGTCTACCGTCCATTTATCTGGATCTTTATGTTGGAAGTCTTGAGTCTCTTTACAGCTTATCTCTTTGCGACTCAACCAATCATTCGCAAGGTTAAGGATCGTTTCAAATTGGATCGTTTGCAAGAATCAGATCTCTTGTCTGTCGGTGTCCTTGTGGGACTTTCTCTCATCCTTGGACTGGTGATCGGAATGATTTCAAGTATTCAACTCTCTGTTGGTCGTGAATATGTACCTTCATGGGTGTTCTTAGCGGTTCTAGCAAGCTTTGTCTTGGTACAACTACAATACCTTCTTTTGAAACACTTCCGTGTGATTGGAATGGGACTGGCCTTCTTCATGTTGATCAGCTATGTCTACCTATCAAGCGCGATCGGAACGACCGCGACCTTGTCAGGCCTTCCAGCACTGGTGAAAAATGTCAACCTCCTTTCTATTTTAGAAGGACAGTTTGCGGGTTACTTTGATGGACAAACAGCCGGTATCGGCGTCTTCTTCGGATTGTTGGTCTTCTTCGGACTTTTGGCGGTTGCCAATATCTTCATTCCTAAGAAGTTTACTCAAACAAAGGAAATTGAATCAAGCTTATGAAAAAATGATGTATCTTCTCTTTGTCTTAAGTCTCTTGCCAGCGGTTGTTGTTTCTGCAGATGATTTTATTGATAATCGTCTGCAGGTCAACAACTCACGTCTTGAGACAGAGCAGGAAAAGACACTTGGGGGCCAATTGGATGCGACTGAGTCTCTTTTCAATGAGAAGGATCAGAAAAAATTAGCAGATGAAAAACGCAAGCAAGAGAAACAATTGACCGATTCAGACGGCCAGTTGTTTTCTGCTATAAAGGGAAAGAAAAAAACGGGGCCTGAAGCGGACCTGTTCCAGCCTGAAAATCAAAAATTATCTAAATTCGAGTCCAATGTGGAGGACAATTCGGCTAGCCTGTCGGATTTTATTCCAGCCTTGCAAATGCTGGCTTGGAGTGCCCTTCTCTTTGGGATTGCTGGCTATATTTCCTATCGAATCTATAGAAAAGAGGCCTAAATGGACCAACATATCAATGTCACCTTCCGTATGAATGGTGCAAGCCATGACCTCCGAATCCCAACACGGATGGAGGTGCGACGCTTGATTCGGGAATTGGATCAGATCTTTGGGTCTGCCATGGAGCCTAGAAGCAAGTATCAGTTGCGCGTGGTAAATAAGGGCATCTTGCTAGATGAAGGCAAGGTGGTACAAGAGTATCCGATCACGAGTGGTGATCTGATCGAGATTGAGGAGTGGTAAGGTGAAAGAAGAACAATTTACACTGGAAGAACAAGTCTTCCGTTTTGAAAAAGAAGAAACAAGCTGGCGGCTGGACCTTAAGCGTTCAGAAGTGGATAGCCAGGATTTACGCAATTTATGGATTTTGGATCTCCATCATCCCTTGTTTTTAGAGCAAAGCATGACAGCGGATCAAGACCAAATTCATCTGACCTATCAGACAGATGCGCTAGGCTTGAGTGCTGAAGAAATCCAAGAATTACCAGTATCAGACCGTCTGCGTCTAGCCATCAACGTCTTGGATTTGGCGCCGGCCTTGGAGCTTCCAGTGACCTTTATGTTGCATCCTATCAATTTGTTTGTGACCAAGGATGCGCAAGTCAAGATCGCTTACCGAGGGGTTCCGGGAATGATGGTGCCACGCAAGTGGGATCAGGTTGAATTCTTGCGTCAGGCCAAGTGCTATGCGGTCACTCTTTTTGGGGACTGGGATTTCATGGAGCTCTATCAAGGGACACTCGAATTAGAAGATCTGCCAGATTTCTTGGTGGAAATCCGTGATGCCGCTAGCTTAGAAGAGATGAAAGCTCTTCTAGAGAAAGCCTACCAAGAACGCAAGGAAGAGGAAGAAAAGACCTTGACCTTGGTTTCAAGTCGTCAACACCGAATCTTTAAGTTGGCAACAGTGTGGCTTTCAGCTGTAGTGGCCCTCTTACTCTTGCCCTTGATCTATTTGGTCTTTTTCCAAGCACCCTTTAAAGAAAAGTTGCTTCAAGCGGATACAGCCTATCTCAAAGTAGACTACACCGGTGTGATCGATGAGTTGGAAGGAGTAGCTCCAAGCAGTCTTCCAACGACACAGAAATATGAGTTGGCGACGTCTTATTTGCAAGGCTTGAATTTCTCAGAGGACCAAAAGAAGGTTATCCTTAACAATGTCACACTCAAGTCAGACAGTCTCTATCTCCACTACTGGATCTATATCGGTCGTCATGACTTTACCCAAGCGCTGGATACAGCCAAGCGGATCGACGATTCAGACTTGATCATCTATGCCCTTCGTAAAGAAATCAAGGCGACACGTGATAGCGAAAAACTCTCTGGTGAACAGCGCGAGAAAAAACTCTCTGAGCTCGAGGGCGAATACAAGAAATACTGGGATGCCCGCTCTAAACTCTTGGAAGCAGAGACAGATGAAACCAAAGCTTCCACTAGCAGCTCAACAACGGCTTCGTCTACAGAAGGTTCCTCAACAGAAAGCTCGTCTTCTACAACTGCAAGCTCGACTGAGTCTAGCGACCACAAGGAGTAGTCTATGAAAAAACGTATCATACTCTATAAAAAAGGTTTTCGCTATGAGCTAGCGCTAGAAGAAGGGAAAACAGCCACCGTATCGAATCAAGAAACAGCTCAGTTGACCCTGGCTTCGCAAGAAAATCCCCTTCATTTCCAATGGAGTCAAGGTGAAATCTTCTACCAGTATGGTGAAGACAAGGGTGTGCTTGAAAATAGCAAGATCCTTGGGGATGTGGTCTGCTACTTGGCGACAGGAGAAGTCCATACCTATGAACTGCTAGACAAGGAAGAAATTCTCGTAGCAGATGAAAAGGGTGCGGATGTGCGCTTGCACTATCCAGTGCGCTTTCTCCTTGTGAAAAAAGAGCAGACATGGACTTGCCAGCTCTTATCCGGAAAACTCTACCATAACCACAAACTCGTCAGTGAAGCGACTTTTCCACTGGCCTTTGGGGATGAACTGGCTATTGGAGATGTGACCTTTAAGCTCTATCCGGAAGAATTTGGCGTGGAAGGGGCTGTCGAAGTAAGTCCTTATCTGGTGCCACGTTTGCATTCACGCTACGACTTCTACAAGGACTATCCAGAGTACCACCGGTCTCCGCGGATCATCTACCGGAGTTCGGAAGACAAGATCTTGATCAATCCTCCGGGAGCGGAGCCTCAAAAGCCATCAGATGAACTCTTGAAGTTAATCATGCCACCCCTCATCATGGTTGGGGTGACCCTCTTGATCACCATTTTCCAACCGCGGGGGCTCTATATCATCGCGACAGTATCCATGTCTGTGGTCAGTGTGATCTTTTCGGTCCAAGGCTTCTTCAAGAATCGTAAGAAATACAAAGAAGACAAGAAAGAGCGCGTGGAGCTCTACCATCTCTATCTCAAGGACAAGGCCAAGGACTTGGAACAGCTATCTCGTAAGCAGAGAGAAGGCATGTTTTACCATTTCCCAGCGATTGAAGACTTGACCAAGATGGTCAAACGCTATGACTCGCGGATCTACGAAAAAACACCCCTTCATTTTGACTTTTTGGCCTATCGTTTGGGCTTGGGCAAGGTTCCAACCAGCTATGAGCTCAAATATGGTCAGGAAGAGCGCAGTGGGAAGAAAGACGCCTTGGAAGAAGAAGGCTATGCCCTGTTCCAAGCTCATCAAAAAATTGACAATCTTCCGATTGTAGCCAGCCTTAATCGGGGTCCCGTAGGGTATGTCGGCCCACGTCCTATCGTGTTAGAGCAGTTGCAACTCCTCGTTGCCCAATTGGCAGTCTTTCACTCATACCATGATCTGACCATTATTCCGATCATTCCAGAAGAGGAAAAAGAAAGCTGGGATTGGATGCGCTGGTTGCCTCATGCGACTCTGCAAGACATGAATGTCCGTAGCTTTGTCTACAATCAGCGGACACGCGATCAGGTCTTGAATAGTCTCAACCAAATCCTCAAGCTCCGCAAGGCGCAAAAGGAGGAAGAAAAAGCCAATGATACCAAGATCTTCCACCCTCACTATGTGGTGCTCATCACCGATGAGACTTTGATTTTGGACCATGTTATCATGGAGTTCTTCCGTGAGGATCCGACAGAGCTCGGTTGCTCCATTATCTATGTGGCAGACGTGCTCTCATCTCTTTCTGAAAATATCCAAACGGTTATCTCTATCAAGGACCGCAACCAAGGGCAATTGCTCTTGCAAGAAGGGGTCCTTCGGGAGCTCGACTTCCAATTGGATCACTTCCCTGAAGGCTATGACAAGGAAGCCATCTCGCGTGGACTTGCGCCTCTGAAGCATATCCAACAGCTCAAGAGCTCGATTCCAGACTCGGTGACCTTCCTTGAAATGTACCAAGCGGAAACTTTCAATGACCTCAAGGTCTTGAGTCGTTGGGAGAGCCATGCCCCTTACCAAAGTTTGGCCGTGCCGATTGGTTTGCGCGGGAAGGACGATTTGGTCTACCTCAATCTCCATGAAAAAGCTCATGGACCACACGGTTTGATCGCAGGGACGACTGGTTCTGGTAAGTCTGAAACCATTCAGTCTTATATCCTGAGCCTTGCCGTCAACTTCCACCCACATGATGTGGCTTTCCTCCTCATTGACTACAAGGGTGGGGGAATGGCCAACCTCTTCAAGGATCTGCCTCACTTGCTTGGGACCATCACCAACTTGGATGGTGCCCAGTCCATGCGGGCCCTAGCCTCTATCAATGCGGAGATCCATCGTCGGGAACGCCTCTTTGGCCAATATGGGGTCAACCATATCAACCAATACCAAAAGAAATTTAAACTGGGTGAAGCGACAGAACCGCTTCCTCACCTCTTCTTGATTAGTGATGAGTTCGCCGAGCTCAAGGTCAACCAACCAGACTTCATCAAGGAGTTGGTCTCCATTGCGCGTGTCGGGCGTTCCCTCGGGGTGCACTTGATCCTTGCGACGCAAAAACCTTCTGGGGTCGTGGATGACCAGATCTGGTCCAACTCCCGCTTCAAGCTAGCCCTCAAGGTGGCAGACCGTGGAGACTCCATGGAGATGCTGCGGACAGCAGATGCGGCTGAGATCACCCAGACCGGTCGTGCCTACCTCCAAGTCGGAAACAACGAAGTCTATGAACTCTTCCAAACCGCCTGGTCTGGAGCAGACTACCAGCCTGAGAAAGACCAGCTAGGAATCGAAGACCATACCATCTACTTGATCAATGAACTGGGCCAATACGAAGTCCTCAACCAAGATCTCTCTGGTCTGGATATGGCAGAAGAAATCAAGGAAGTGCCAACAGAGCTGGATGTCATCGTGCAAGAGATCAACCACTTGCACCAACAAGAAGGCATCGCAGCTGTGGCCCAACCATGGTTGCCACCGCTCAAAGAGCGGATCACGCTGGATGAGTTGGACAAGGTCGTGCCGATTGAGGCTTGGCAAAAACGGACAGCTCCAAGCGTCCTGATCGGGGTCGCTGACATCCCGCAAGCGCAAAAGCAAGAAGCAGTCGCCATCGATCTGTCAAAAGATGGGAACATCCTCCTTTACGGAAGTCCAGGTACAGGAAAGACCACTTTCCTCCAGACAGCCGCAATGGATCTGGCTCGCAAGCAGAGTCCAGAAAATCTGACCATGTATCTGCTGGATTTCGGAACCAATGGTTTAGCGCCCTTGACTCAATTGCCACATGTGGCCGATAGTCTCCTGCTCGATCAGACGGAGAAAATCCAGAAATTCATCCGGATCATCAACCGCGAGTTGGATCGCCGCAAGAAACTTCTCTCTGAGCATGGTGTCGGCACCATCGCCCTCTACCGTGAAGTAACCGGTAAGCAAGAGCCAACTATGGTCATCCTCATGGACAGTTATGAGTCTATGAAGGACGAGCCTTATGAGACAGATCTCTTCAAGCTCTTCATGCGGATCTCTCGTGAAGGTCTCAGCATCGGTGTGCACTTGATCATCACAGCTAGCCGTCAGAATAACCTACGGGCGCAACTCTACTCCAATTTCAAGCACCAGCTGACCTTGCCACAAAATGATATCTCTGAAGTCCGCGGTATCGTGGGAGCAACGCCACTTGCGGCTACGATGGAAGACATCAAGGGACGGGCCCTCATGAAACGTGACGAAGTCGATGTTGTTCAGTTCGCCCTACCAGTCGCTGGGGACAATGATATCCAAATCATCAACAACCTCCGCGACCAAGTCCAAAGCCTCAAAGAGATGTGGACAGGCCGCACCCCAGCAGGCATCCCAATGGTGCCAGATGAGTTGACAGAAGCAGCCTTCTACGGACGTGAGGATGTAGCAGCCTTGCTGGATGAAGGAAAAGTGCCACTCGGACTGGATCTTGAAACAGTTGAACCGGTGACATGGGATCTCAAGAAAGGCAACCTTCTCTATCTGACAGATAAGGAAGAGCAGATGACTCAATTCGTCAAACAAATTGCTCGTAGCAAGCAGAAGGTGATTGTGTTGGCTCCACGTTATCATTCATTAGGAAACTTAGACGATTTGACTTTGATTAATCAAATAAGTGAAATTGAAGAGATCGTGAACGTCTTAGAAGCTAAAATTCAGGAACGTTTGGTACATCGGGTTTCTGAACATGAAGTAACTGTTGTCTTATTCAACATTAATGAACTTGTTGATAAGATGGATGCTACTTTATTAGAAAAAATAGCATTTATTCTTACTAAGGGAATTGGTGCAGGATATGGTACTGTAGTTATCGGTCGACCTAATATGAATAGAAGTATTGACATGGTGTCACAAAATGCTAAAAACATTAAACAGGCGATCCTTGGAATTAGAATGAATGATCAAACGGTTGTTAATATAAATAACAAACCATATAGAGAAGCTGCATTGGAAGAACAAATCCATTATTATATAACTGATGGTATTTCTAGAACTGTAAAAGTATTAATGAAATAAAAATGAGAGGTTAAGGAATGGGAAAAAAAGACAATAGTGCTAAAATAAGACAGTTAAAGACAGAGGCGGCCGGATTAAGTTCACAGATATCAGAACTGGAGACCTTACTTAAAGATTTGAATGCTGCATATACCTCAATTAAATATGAACTAATAAGCCATAGTAGTATAAAAGAAAATTATACTTTAGCTGGAACTAAATATTTAGAAGAAACTCAGGCGGAGCAAGATCTATTAAAAAATGAGCAACGTAACTTGAAAACCCATAAAGAAAATGCAGCTTCGGCAGTAGAAAAAAAGATAAAATCGCTCAGCTCGCAACTTGAAAGCATTAATAGTCAGATAGAAAAATTACAATAAAGGAAGGATTGTAAATTATGTCAGATAGGATTAAAATTCATGATTTGCCAGGTCTATTGCAGTATGGGACTGCATTGAATAGCTATGGAGATAATGTCGAAGCAGCTGCGAAGGATACTGAAAGAATATTTAAAGATAAATCGGATGGAGCAGAATCAACGGCTGTACTTGCTTTTTTTGAAAGATTAAATATCTTGCAACAGCAAGTGTTTTATAGTGCGCCATCTATCATAAAATTATATGGATCAAATGTTACTACATTTAGTAATGATGTGACAGGTGTAGGTTTTAGTAAGAAAGCTTGGACATGGGGTGATGGGAAAGATAGCGTTAAAACTATTTTAACTGGTAAACAAGTAGACACTATAAAAACACGATTTCAGGCAATTCAACCATTGTTAGACCAAGCAACAGAAAAAGCGGATTTTCCTGAGGTGAATTTAGAAAAACGCCATTTAGCCACTGCGACAGAAAATTTATCTACTATGGCTTCTAACCGTGAATCAACACATACCTCAGTTGAAAATGCCCATACAACATTTAACACGAGTCTAAGCACTAGAATCTCAGAATTAGAAGCATTGAATACAATTATTGAGAGAGCTAAAGCTGTAACTGCGATTAGTCCAACCGTAATTTTTGCGGCAATCAAAGACCAATTGTTAACCGAAGAAACCATGTTTTATATAGATAATATTGCAAACGAAACAGATGCACGAGCAGTTGAGGCAGTATTAGGTGGCCACCCAGAAATATTGATGCAACTAGATCAAAATGCAATTTCAGAAGGGACCTACCCATCACTGGCTAGTGTAATGTCTGTTTGGTATCGTAGAGCAGCTGATGGGAACAAGGAAGCTATAGAGATAATGAATCACTATATGGATTCATTTAATGGAGTAGATTCAACTAGAGTTGGAGATTTTGTACAAAAAATGATGATAGGTGGGATAGAGGCAAGCTCGATGCTTGAAGGTAGAATGACGAGCCTATTTGATGCCGGATATTCATTAAATTCTCCAGAGTTAGTTGAGTATCAAAAACAGTTGGATTATTTTAATCTATTTAATGGACTAATGAAATCAGTTCAATACCTGGAGGTTGGCAGAAGTGTAGAAACTGTAAAAATTTCAGAAAATCCTTATGCTACATATTATAAGGATATAAATTATGATAAAAATATTCAAATAAAGTTTGAAAATGGTATAGCTGTTTTAACCTTGACAACATATTCCTATCAATCGGCTGAAGCTCAAAGTGATGCTCAAAAACAGAGGATGTTTGATCTTATTAAAAAAACACCTAAAGATAAATTAACAGTTGGATTCAATAAATCTACAGAAACCTGGCGATCAAGCACAGAGTCAAATACTTTTGGAGTCCGTGGATTAGAGTATAGTGAAAAAATGAAAGCATATGAGGAAGAACGAAAGGAGGCAAAGAAAAAATTTCTTAAAGATATGGCTAAGGCATTTGCGGATGCGGCCACAACAGCGATAGCTCCAGAAGCGTATTTTGCTAATAAAGTTGTTCAAGCTGCATTAACGGTTGATGCCTCTAAAGCAGCGAATAATAGTTTTAAACTCTATAAAAAATTGGATGGTTCGGATCCAAAGGATAGGATAGAAAAATAAAAATGGGGGGCGTCGGATTAGTATCAGATGGTTTGTCATCATATTTCGAGAATCAGGAAAAATTAAGTGAAATTGATGTAAAGGAAGATAAAGCTAAGTTTGATCGAATTCAAGACTACACCAATCAAGGAGCGTGGTACTTGAAAAAAGGAAGTGTGAAGGATAAAGATTCCAGTATTTATACAGACTTCAATGCAGATCTACGCAAAAGGGAGCTGAATGAAAATGGTCTAAAGGGATACATTAAATCATCGGGTATCGATTTAGAAGGTAAGAGTGTAGAAGCTTATATTGATGAAAGTATTAAAGAGATAAATTCTAATTTAGATAAAAAAGATCAAATATCTAATAAAGTTAAAAAATATGCAAAAGGTGAGGGAAGTTTGACATTAGAAGAAATGTCGGCGAAAGAGTTAGAACAATTAGATACTGTGGCTTCAAGTATCCAAGCCAATGGATCTAGTAACCTAGAAATATATTTAAACTCTACTTTTGAAGCAGGTGATAAAAATGAAAAAAATAAAAAAATTATATTGATTTTATTAACGGTAGTATCGCTTTTAAGTATTGTTTTATTCTCTCTTCATACATATGAAAAGCAGTATTATCGTCAATTTAGTCAATATAGCGGAAAAGCAAAAATTGATGACTATGAGATGATTGCAGATGGTTCAGGTGTAATCGCTCACTGGAAATCAGTAACGCCTGAGGAAGATCAAAAGAAGAAGAAGTACGGAGGTTCTTTAAATCTAAAACGCATTCAGGTTGGAGCCCACTTTATTTTACGTTCCAATATAAAATTGAAAGACAGTCCCTATTATTACGAGAAGCGTCCATCAAAAGATGAATATTGGACACTGAGCCTTTATAAGATCGAAGGAAAGAAACTAAAAGAAGAGAAAGAAATTGATTTATATAAAATTGTGGAGGATTTTGATTCCAATTATATTCCAACAGAATTAGGGGCTATATATAGTTCGAACGGAAGAGAACTAGCTGCGCTACAGATCCGGAGTCTAAAGGATCCTACCATTCGGAAGATGATGTTTCTAGACTTGGAAACTCATAAACTGCAACAAAATGATCATTTAGCAGAAAAGGTATATGAAAAGTATCCTTTGGTACGGTTCAATGTTAATCTAGACAAGAATCAAAGCAGTCTGGAATATTTACGCTTATCCGATGGAAGTTTCTCTATTGATCCGAAGGACCTTTCAAAAACGCAATTCAAGAAATCTTCGAAAGCTTATCGGTTGCTAAAACAAAAGGATACTAAGGTGATGATCCTAAATCCACAAAATAGTGCTAATCGATATTCGAGGGGGATGTCTGTATTTGAACTCTTTATGAAAAAGAGCGTGAATCTTTACCGGGACGTCACTATTCCAGCTGAGCTTTCAAAGGATGGACAAGTCCATACTACACATTCAAAAGAAGAGTTCGATCAAATTTATGATATTGAAAAGGCGCGTAAGGTATACAATAATATGGAATAATATTAGAAAGGAAACAATATGACTGGAGAAACTAAGCGGATAAATCCTGCAAAAATAACAAATATCACAGCTTCGTTTAATGCTTCTGAATCAGCAATTCCTGATAATGTGCAAAATGACATGCTTGATGCACCAGCTAGGGAAAATTTTGAAACTGCTACTAATTTAGTCAAGACTGCTATGACGAATCTGACTACAACAGTTCAATCGTTAGATCAATATTTAGATGCAGTTGCGCATGCATTTCAAAATACTGATGAAACGATTGCTGCTACAATTAATCAAAGCAGTGGATCTAATATACAGCCCATAGGGGATAAAATGTATGTTCAAGGGCCGAAAGAACCAGAAAAACAAGTTCTACAAAAGGATGTAAAAAATAGTCAATATTACGAGCAATTGCCAGGAGCTCAATAAATATTTGTTAGATTTTAGAGAGAACCACTTGGTTCTCTCTTTTTTCATACCCAACTCTTTCCATCTAGTGAGGAACTTGCTCTTCAAACTAAATTTCGGTAAGATAGTAAGGAACGATTTTTAAATCCAACTCAATCATAAAAGAAGGGAAATAATCCATGAAAAAGACGATGGTATTGCTGGTGAGTGTGCTTGTGTTAACAGCCTGTGCTCAGCCAAAAAAGAGGCTAAGGAGGCAACCACAAACAAAACGGAGCAAACCTCAAAGGCCTCCTCGTCCGCTAAAGAGGAAAAGGGCTTGAAATTTGTAGTCGCCCCTCAATTTGAAGGAAAAACATCTGATTTGATGGAACTGGGGAAGAAGTTGGTTAAGGAGCATCCGGAAGTTGGCGATCAAGGGGATGTCACTGTATATTATACAGGGAACACCTATACTGTAGAGCAACAGGAGTATGCAGTATTTATGTTGGTCAACAAAACGACAACGAATATTGATCGTGATGCGACCTTTAAAATTAGCTGGAGTTATGATGGGCAATCTGTTTACCAAGATCAAGTGGTCCAGTATAGTCTATCGAACAATCCTAAGTTACCGACTCAATCAGCGACTCTCTTGTTGCTCCCTTTGACGAGTGAACAAAGCTCGATCGTAGAGAAGATATCGGATGAAACGAAGATTAGTTTGAGCATCACAGATATTTTGATGAAGTAGGTGATGGGGATGCCTGATATTAGAATACTTCTAGTCATTGGTGTGGCTGTTATTGGATTTCCTTTGTTTGTTGTACTCTTTTTTGGATATTTTTATAGAAGAGAAGTTAGGATTAAGACCCTCTCGTCAAAGAGCGTTGAGGGAGTGGTAGTTGGCTATAAGCGGACACAGATTGTAGTGGCTCCAATTGTCGAATATATAGTGGATGGTCAGACCTATCGAAATAGCTTGAAATATTATCGGGTAGTGCGGGTAACCCTCCCTTGGAAAACGAATCAAGCGGCTAGCGATATCGATTTGATGGCGCAAAGGATAACCATCTACACCAATTCTACAGTCTCAAAGGGCAATCTTTTTCAAGATGCTTTTCCACTGGGATCGAGCATGACGGTTTGGTATAATCCAGCCTGTCCAAAAGAATCGTACGTTGAACGCTATGGTGGATTAGACAGGCTTTTTAAACGGCAGATGTGGATTGGAATCTGGATGTTAATTTTATTGCCTATTTTGGCAGTTGTGGCTATTACCATGGGGATGAAGTATAAATGATGGATCAACTCTAACTGAATAAAAGATGAAGAGAAATCACCGCTAGTCCGGTGATTTTTTCATCTTCACTTCTCCCTCGAATTAATCCTTAAATTGTGATAAAATAAGGGTTACGAATGTTTTTGAATGGTCTGTTTTTGCTTAGAAAGCGGGCTACTCAAAAGCGAGCAAAAGAATCAAGATCAAGGGAGAAACAATGTCCAACACCTTTGAAATTTTAATGGATCAGCTGGATATGCCGCTGGAGATGCGATCTTCCAGTGCCTTTTTGCATGCGGAGATTCAAGAAGTCGTGGTGCACAAGGTTAGTCGGGTCTGGGAGTTCCGCTTTGCCTTTGCGGAAGTCTTGCCCATTGCTTTGTTTAAGGAATTGCGCCAGCGCTTGAAGGAAGAATTTTCAAAGACGGGAAACCAGGCGACCTTTACTATCCAAGTGGCCAATCAGGACTTTTCTGCGGATTTATTGCAGGCCTACTACCGGGAGGTCTTTGAGGAAGGCCCTTGCGCTAGTCAAGGCTTTAAGGGACTCTACCAAGACTTGCAGGTGCGTGCGGAAGGGCAGGAATTGATCATCTCAGGGCCTTCTTCGGTTGATACGGAGCATTTTCGTAAGAACCATTTGCCCAATCTTGCCAAGCAGTTGGAAGCCTTTGGTTTTCCGCATTTCACCTGTCGAGTGGAGTCTGATGAGGAGTTGACAGAGCAAGAAGTGGCGCGCTTTGAGGAGGAAAATGAAAAGATCTTCCAAGCAGCCAATGAAGAGACCTTGCGGGCTATGGAATCCTTGGCCCAGATGGCTCCGCCACCAGCTGTTGAAGAAAAGCCAGCCTTTGATTTTAAGGCTAAGAAAGCTGCGGCTAAACCTAAGCTAGATAAGGCCGAGATCACTCCGATGATCGAGATCACAACAGAAGAGAACCGGATTGTCTTTGAGGGCGTGGTCTTTGACGTGGAGCACAAGGTGACGCGGACTGGTCGGGTCTTGATCAGCTTTAAGATGACCGACTATACCTCGAGTTTTTCCCTTCAGAAATGGGTTAAAAATGAGGAAGAAGCCCAGAAGTTTGACATGATCAAGAAGAACAGCTGGCTACGGGTGCGGGGAAATATCGAAATGAACAATTTCACGCGCGACTTGACCATGAATGTCCAAGATATCCAGGAAGTCGTGCATTATGCCCGCAAGGACCTGATGCCAGAGGGTGAGCGCCGGGTGGAATTCCACGCCCATACCAATATGTCGACGATGGATGCCCTGCCGGAAGTCGAAGAGCTGATCGCCAAGGCAGCTGAGTGGGGGCATAAGGCGGTGGCTATCACTGACCATGGCAATGTGCAGAGTTTCCCGCATGGCTTTAAAGCAGCCAAGAAAGCTGGGATCCAGCTGATTTATGGGATGGAAGCCAATATCGTAGAGGACAAGGTGCCCATCACCTATAATGAGGTGGACCTGGACCTCAATGAAGCGACCTATGTGGTCTTTGACGTGGAAACGACGGGACTTTCAGCCATCTACAATGACTTGATCCAGGTCGCTGCTTCTAAGATGTACAAGGGCAATGTCATTGAGGAGTTTGACGAGTTTATCGACCCGGGACATCCTCTGTCTGCCTTTACGACCCAATTGACAGGGATCACCAATGAGCATGTCCGGGGTGCCAAGCCCTTGGTGCAGGTTTTGAAGGAGTTTCAGGCCTTCTGTGAGGGAACCGTTCTTGTCGCCCACAATGCCACCTTTGACGTGGGCTTCATGAATGCCAACTATGAGCGTCATGGTCTTCCCAAGATCACTCAACCAGTCATCGATACCCTGGAATTTGCCCGTAACCTCTATCCAGATTTTAAACGGCATGGCTTGGGGCCATTGACCAAGCGGTTTGGAGTGGGCTTGGAGCACCACCACATGGCCAACTACGATGCGGAAGCGACGGGGCGCTTGCTCTTTATCTTCATCAAAGATGTCGCTGAAAAGCATGGGGTGACCAATCTTAAGGACTTGAATATCGATTTGATCGATGAGAATTCTTATAAGAAGGCGCGGGTCAAGCATGCGACTCTCTATGTCAAGAATCAGACCGGCCTTAAGAACATGTTTAAACTGGTCTCACTTTCTGGGACCAAGTATTTCGAAGGAGTCCCACGGATTCCCAAAACCGTGTTGGACGCCCACCGCGAAGGCTTGATCCTCGGATCGGCCTGCTCAGAAGGGGAAGTCTTTGATGCGGTCATGTCGCAAGGGGTGGATGCGGCAGTCGAAGTGGCCAAGTACTACGACTTTATCGAGGTTATGCCACCGGCTATCTATGCGCCCCTCATTGCCAAGGAGCAGGTCAAGGACATGGACGAGCTCCAGACCATTATCAAGAGCTTGATCGAAGTGGGAGATCGCCTCGGCAAGCCCGTTCTTGCGACAGGAAATGTCCACTATCTGGAGCCGGAAGATGAGATTTATCGGGAGATCATTGTCCGTAGTCTCGGTCAAGGGGCTATGATCAACCGGACCATTGGGCACGGAGAAGATGCCCAGCCAGCACCACTGCCAAAAGCGCATTTCAGAACTACCAATGAAATGTTGGATGAATTTGCCTTTTTGGGAGAAGACTTGGCACGCAAGATTGTTATTGAAAACACCAATGCGCTCGCAGAGACCTTTGAGCCGGTCGAAGTGGTCAAGGGTGACCTCTATACGCCGTTTATCGACAAGGCCGAAGAAACGGTTGCAGAATTGACCTATAAGCGGGCCTTTGAGATCTATGGTAATCCGCTCCCTGATATTGTCGATTTGCGGATTGAAAAGGAATTGACTTCCATCTTGGGGAATGGCTTTGCCGTGATTTATCTGGCATCGCAAATGCTGGTGCACCGTTCCAATGAGCGGGGCTACCTGGTTGGATCGCGTGGATCTGTTGGATCCAGTTTTGTGGCGACCATGATCGGGATCACTGAGGTCAATCCGCTCTCGCCTCACTATGTTTGTAGCCAGTGCCAGTACAGTGAATTCATTACAGATGGTTCTTATGGATCTGGTTTTGATATGCCAGACAAGGATTGTCCAAACTGTGGCCACCAGCTCAGCAAAAATGGGCAGGATATTCCCTTTGAAACCTTCCTTGGTTTCGATGGGGACAAGGTACCCGATATCGATTTGAACTTCTCTGGGGAAGACCAGCCGAGTGCCCACTTGGATGTCCGCGATATCTTTGGGGAAGAATATGCCTTTCGGGCAGGAACGGTAGGTACGGTCGCAGCTAAGACTGCCTACGGCTTTGTCAAGGGCTATGAGCGTGATTTTGGCAAGTACTACCGAGATGCCGAGGTCGAGCGCTTGGCTCTTGGTGCAGCTGGGGTCAAGCGGACGACCGGTCAGCACCCAGGGGGAATCGTCGTTATTCCAAACTATATGGACGTCTATGATTTCACTCCTGTTCAGTACCCAGCAGATGATGTGACAGCTGAATGGCAGACCACTCACTTTAACTTCCACGATATCGATGAGAACGTCCTCAAGCTCGATGTCCTTGGTCATGATGATCCGACCATGATTCGGAAGCTCCAGGACTTGTCAGGCATTGATCCAAATGATATCCCTATGGATGATCCAGGGGTCATGGGCCTCTTTTCTGGGACAGAAGTGCTAGGGGTGACAGCCGAGCAGATCGGAACACCGACAGGGATGTTGGGGATTCCAGAGTTTGGGACCAACTTTGTTCGGGGCATGGTCGAAGAGACCCATCCGACGACTTTCGCGGAGTTACTTCAGCTCTCTGGTCTGTCTCACGGTACTGACGTATGGTTGGGAAATGCCCAAGACTTGATCAAAGCAGGCATTGCCGATCTATCGACCGTTATCGGGTGTCGGGACGACATCATGGTTTACCTCATGCACGCGGGTCTCAAGCCTAAGATGGCCTTTACGATCATGGAGCGCGTGCGGAAAGGCATGTGGCTCAAGATCTCAGAAGAAGAGCGCAATGGCTACATCCAAGCCATGAAGGAAAACAATGTTCCTGAATGGTACATCGAGTCCTGTGGAAAGATCAAGTACATGTTCCCTAAAGCCCATGCGGCGGCCTATGTTATGATGGCCCTTCGTGTGGCCTACTTTAAAGTGCATCATCCACTTTATTACTACTGTGCTTACTTCTCGATTCGGGCCAAGGCCTTTGACATCAAGACCATGGGTGCAGGCCTTGAGGCCGTGAAAGCGCGGATGAAAGAAATCGCGGAGAAACGCAAGAACAACGAAGCTTCCAATGTAGAGATTGACCTCTACACCACCCTTGAGATTGTCAATGAGATGTGGGAGCGGGGCTTCAAGTTTGGCAAACTAGACCTCTATCGCAGTCAGGCGACAGAATTCTTGATCGATGGGGATACCCTGATTCCACCATTTGTTGCTATGGATGGTCTGGGAGAGAACGTCGCCAAGCAAATCGTGCGAGCGCGTGAAGAAGGAGAATTCCTCTCTAAGACCGAGCTCCGGAAGCGCGGCGGTGTTTCGTCTACCCTGGTTGAAAAGATGGATGAGATGGGCATTCTTGGCAATATGCCAGAGGACAACCAGTTGAGCCTCTTTGATGATTTGTTTTGATGGATAAATAATTTTTATTCAAAAGCTATCACTCTTAGATGAACAAAAGTCATACTTACATGACGTAGTAACTGATTGATTTAGTTGTTCGTTTTCTAAGTTTGGAAGAATGTTACAATATCTTTTAAGGGGTAGGACAGAACGAAATTTACTAAAAATCGTACTGTTTTACTCCTATTTTTATATACTTGTATTCTTAAATAGAGAAAGTGTATTGCAGTTGATCTTGAATTAGGAAAAATAATATTATATTCTACAGAGATAATATTGATTTTACAGTTTGTAAATGCTATACTATCTCTAATAATAAATGGTTAATATATAATTAATAAAAAGTTGAAAGGTGATGGAGATATGACTGAATGGATTGTTATTGATCAGTTTGGGAATATGATTGCACAAGGATTTTGGACAAAGGAAGCGGCAGAACAGTATTCAAAAAATATT
Organism: Streptococcus sp. HSISM1; assembly: GCF_000448565.1. Classification (GTDB taxonomy): domain Bacteria; phylum Bacillota; class Bacilli; order Lactobacillales; family Streptococcaceae; genus Streptococcus. The sequence continues at coordinate 2,097,458 of NZ_CM002128.1, forward strand.
CCTAATGCAAGTGTTATTCAAAAGAAATAGACACTCTTAACTACAGATTCATATGAATTTGTAGTTTTTTAAATACGATAAAGGCGGATGAAATGGATATTCAATTTACTTCTAAAAAGGTTGGAGAGATATTAAGAAAGGGAAATTTGCGGATTCCTTCTTATCAAAGGCCTTATAAATGGGACAGAAAGCATATTCGTAATCTGTTCTACGATTTACAAGATGCAATGGGAAAAAGGGAATATCAAGTGGGATCTGTCATTTTGCATGAGAATGATGGACATTTAGATATTGTAGATGGACAACAACGTTTAATTTCTATTTCCTTATTACTACATTTACTAGATTATGTAAATAATTACGAAGGTGCTACCCAACTGTTAAGTACCGAATTTGGAGAGCTATCTTGTTATCATGCCAGTGAAAATTATAATGAATGGCAAAATTTAACTCGACTTGTTGGGGAAAAACAGACAAAGAATATTTGTGAATTTTTATTGGAAAATTGTTCTATTTCTTGTATCATCATGCCAGAGGAACGTTTGGCAGAAGCTTTTCAATTATTTGACTCTCAGAATAATCGTGGCAAATCTTTGGAACCTCATGATTTACTCAAAGCCTATCATTTGCGCCAACAAGATTCAGAAGATGAAAAAATTGTTGAGAAGTGGGAGCAGTTTGTGGAAGATAACGATTTAAGTCTGAAAGATCTATTTGATAAGCATCTTTTTCGTATGAGACGTTGGTCTAGGGGAGAAACAGGACTAACCAATAAGCGGTATGGTTCTTATCTACGTTTTACAGAAGATTTTATTGATGATTTTAAAGGTGTTGATTTAAGTAGGGATTTTCCATACCTAGAATTATATCGTCATATTGAAAACTTCCCTATGTCAATTACCATGCCAATCATAGATGGAAGCAAATTTTTTGAATATATTGAATCTGTTCATCAAACGATTAGAGATCATATAGATTTTTTAAATAAACAGTTAGGAATGTCTAATAATCCTGAGAGTAAACAAAATGGTTCAGATTACCCAGACGGTATGTTGAAAATTTACAATAGTTCAAAAGGACGCTATCTCAAGTGCCATAATCTGTTTCTAAATATTTGCTCACTTTTTGCAGAGAGATTTGGAAAAGATGAACTATCAAAGGAAATAATAGAGACTCTTTTTATTTGGGCTTACTATCCCCGTGTGAAGTCTAGAGCTATATATGATGCTACTGTAGGAAACTACGCTGCAGGAGGGAAGTTCAGACAAAGAGAAGTTCAAAAACTTTTTCAAATTTTAGCACATGCTGTAACTCCAAATGATTTCATGATTAAGATAGATAGAGAATTATTTGAAAATTATACTGTGGAGCAAATTATAGAGGAGGAAAGAGAGAAATGGTAGAGACACACGTCAGCTTGTCCGTTGATTGTTTATTAAACGAAGATAGCTATGCTATCCCTCTTTATCAGAGAAATTTTTCCTGGACTTATGATGAGATTGAGCAATTATTGAATGATGTAGCAGATGCTTTTCAAGAAAAGAGAGACAATTACTATATTGGAACATTAGTTGTCAATGAAGAGAATGGACTTTTTAAAATCATTGATGGTCAACAACGAACAACAGCCCTTAATTTAATTGCCCTGGTTTTGAAAAATGAGTTTGATTTTAACAAATTAGAGGCAGTTAATTTAACTTTTCCAGCTCGGAGAAAATCAAATGAGAATATTCAAAAACTATTTATCAAGGAAAAAATTTCGGAGGACGATGAAAATGAATTAACTAGAGGTTACGGACATGCTAAAGATGCCTTGAAAAAAGTATTAGGAGAGCGCCAACTTGAATCTCAGCCTTTCGTTGATTATCTTTTTAATAAAGTCATCATTTTTCGGAGTATACTTCCTAAAGATTTAGATTTGAATCTTTATTTCGAACGTTTTAACTCTCGAGGAGAACAACTAGAAGCTCATGAAATTCTTAAGGCACAAATGATGGCTAAGTTTGGAGAAGATCAAGAAAAGGCGCAAAAATTTGCGAGAATCTGGGATGCTTGCGCTGAATTTGATAAGCCGGTAGCAAGTCAATTTAAGATGAGGCGGAAGAGGGCAGATAGTTTTCAGGAGCGTGAACGTATTTTTGGATGGCACTTTTCAAATTACTCATTTCATGATATTTATGACGATATTGATTTTTATCAAAATGAAAGAAGAAAGTTATCTGATATATTAGGAAAAAGGTAAATGAAAAAATTATAGAAGTAGAAAAAGATTTTGGTGAATATACCCAAGTTATAGATTTTCCTACCTTCTTACTCCATGTATTGTCAATTTGGGAAGGTACGGATACCAGTGAGGTTCAATTAGATGATAAGAAACTCTTAACTCTATTTGATATAAAAATAAAAATCAGACCTGGGTTATTAAATTCAGTGAATTCCTTCTTAGAATGAAACATATTTTTGATAATTTCATCGTTAGAAATTCAAATATGGATTCTTCAAGCAGAAATAAGGATGAATGGTTTTTGCAGAAGGGGACTTATTATGAATATCAACCAAATGGAAAAGCAAAAGAGCATTACATAGTTGAAGAACGCTTTACTAAGAATACATTTTCAGATTCGGAAATTAATAAAAACATCATCCTTTTGCAATCCATGTTTGCCGTAACTTTCACTGCCAATCGTGATAGTCGTTGGTTGTATGAAGTTTTGCAATTCCTCTTCGAGCATATTGAAGAACTAAATGATCAAGAATTTGCTATTCGATTTAAGGATTTTCTTGAAAAAATGGCTGTGAGATATGCTGAGGGAAGATTATTCACCGAGGAAAATATTATTAAGAAATATGGTGACATTTCTGTTTATGCATTCAATTTTATTGATTACATCTTATGGAAAAATCGTGAAGAGTTAGGAAGGGAGTATAAAGGCGTTAAATTTGATCATTTCAAATTTGCTTATCGTCGTTCCATAGAGCATTGGTTCCCACAACATCCAAATAGTGATGAAAGAGTTGAAAAAATGGATGATCAATTCTTACACTCCTTTGGGAACCTTTGTATCATTACAGATAGTCAAAATTCGAAATTTGGAAATTTAGTCCCGAGTGCAAAATATAAACAGTGGGAAGGGATTTTTGATCGTCAGAGTCTAAAGTTACAAATAATGGCTAATATTACGGAAAAAACTAGATGGGAATCCTATCAAATAAAAGGATTGGAAAAAGAAATTTTACCTATGGTCAATAGATTCATAGAAAGTAAGTCATAAGGATTGTTTTAACTATTAATTTCAATAGGCTATTGTATATTCAATGAATTTACAATAGCCTTCTTTTTGTTAAAATAATAAATAGAAAGAAGGTGAGAATATGTCAAAGACGAGCATGAATATTCGTTTGGATAGCGAGGTCAAGGAGCAGGCCCAACAGGTTTTTAATCATTTAGGAATAGATATGACAACGGCTATCAACATTTTCCTTCGTCAGGCTATTCAATATCAGGGCTTACCTTTTGATGTTAAATTAGACGATCATGGGAAGTTGCTTCAAGTCGTAACGGATGTAAAGCAAAAGCGTAATATGAGTCAGCCCCTTGAAACAGTCTCAGACTTGATGGAGGACTTGCGTACTTAAGATTCGTTAGTGGCAGACAATGTGCTGCTCCTTTCCACCGCCATGATCTCAGGAGCGATTGCTCTAGCTGGCTTGTTTTCAGCCTTGAAAGATTAACTGACAGCCTCTATTTTCCTTTTGAAAATAGAGGTTTTTCAGTCCTTTCAGATCTGATAAGTGTTTTCTTTGGCACTGGATTGTGTTACAATTTTTAGTGACAAGTGTTTGTAACAAGGAAACAGAAAAAAATGGATGTTCTTCCAAAAAAAATGAAACAGAGGAAAAGCGCGTGGCAAGATATTTAGTAGGGCCTTACAACAATAGTTGGAACTTTATGGATGCGATTGAAAAAGCGCAGGATGGGGATACCATCGAGTTTGAAAATGGGTATGTCTTTCAATGGCCGACAAATAAGGTGATTGTGATCAACAAGAGCCTTCATTTTGTGGGGCATGTGGTTCCAAATCCAAATGGAAATGGGCGCATGTTTAACAACACGATTGAGGCTTCCTTCCGATTTGTAGAGGGAGCTCAGGTGACATTTGAAGATCTGTGGTTTAAAGTTGGTGGGGACTATACTGCCTTGACCTTATGGAATGAGTCAGCCATCACCTGTAAACAGGTCTATTTTGAAATCACCACTCCGACAAATAGTGAATTTTTTATCTATATGGATACGCATTCGAAAATGACATTGGATGGAGTTGGGATGAAGGTTCCGGAAAAACACCAAAGTGCCATCGGAATGTCAGCATCGGAATTGTCCATTCAAAATTCAACGATTTTTTCTAAGATAGATCTGTCAGAAGGTTCCAAGTTGACCTTAGAAAATGTCCATATTGAAAAATTTGGGAATAATACCATCCATGCCAAGGACTCAGAAGTGATCGCAAAAAATTCAACGATTACAGGCGGGGATCTGGAAAAGGATTTTCCACCAGTTTGGTTGAGAAATGTCATCTGGGAATCCGAAAACTGTAAAATTGAGCTGCCTACTGGGACTGGAGTCTGTCTTGACAATAATGTTCAATTCAATTCGGATTCGGATCGTATGACCTCCCTCAATGTATTCAATAGTATGGTCCGAGCTCACCAGGCTACATTTACAGAATTTTTATGCGTCTATGAAGAGTCCTTTGCTTCCCTGACTGGAGAAACGACTTTCTTGAATGAGAATACCCAAACCATTTCATTTGGAGTTTTTGATGAGAGTGTGTTGATGGCTGAGCATCTAATTTGCCATAAGATTGCGGATCCTAATATACGGCTTCAAGGTGGAGCTTTTGCGAAGGTGGGCACCGTGACCTATTGGCAGGGCGATGCGCGTGATCTGACCAAGGAAATCGAGGATGACTGTGACTATCTTGTTGGCAGAGAAGTGGCCAAGGGCAATGCGCAAGTCGTTCCTACGGGACAGGCGACGGATGCAACGGTGGCTCCAACAACTGCAAGAGACTCTGGACCAGAGAAGAAACAAGATGCTCTTCAAGAACTCAATAGCCTGATTGGTCTTGAAAAAGTCAAACATGAGATCAAGAAAATGATCAACATGGTGGAATTTAACAAGAAACGAATCGCTAGTGGCAAGGCTCCTGAAAAACAAACCCTTCACGCTGCCTTTATGGGAAATCCCGGTACAGGGAAAACCACTGTGGCCCGTCTGTTGGGACAAGTGCTCTTTGATGCGGGTGTTCTCTCAGGGGAGGAATTCCGTTTCGTGGAAGCAACGGAGTCCGATCTGATCTCTTCGAATATTGGAGGAACAGCTGAACAGACCCAAGCCCTGCTTGAAAAAGCGCGAGGAGGCATCCTCTTTATTGATGAAGCCTATAGCTTGGATAAAAAGGACAGCGGTGCGGACTTTGGGATCGAGGCGATCAATACCATCCTCAAATTTATGGAGGACAATCGTGACGACATCATGATTATCTTTGCCGGCTATACCAAGGAAATGGAGGAGTTCTTAAAGACCAATCCAGGCCTTCGTTCTCGGGTGCCAAATAATTTCATCTTTGAAGATTTCACAGGAGATGAGATTGTCCAACTAGGTGAAATGATCCTAAGCAAAGGAGACTACAAACTAGAAGACCGGGATTACTATGCGCGGCATGTTAAGCGGGCTTATGATGGCTCGCTAGATAAGAGCAATGGTCGCTGGATCCGTAACTTGGATGAGCAATTGACCAAGACCATGGCGGATCGGGTGGTGGCCCAAGGTTCTGACGATATTGAGACCATCCTCAATAGCGATATCGATGCTGTCCTTAACCAAGGTAAGTATCAAGCAGGAGCCGACAAGGAAGAAGATGGGATGGCTGCCCTCAACCGATTGGTTGGAATTGCTAAGGTGAAAGAGCAAGTTGAACAATTCGTGGCCATGGCTGAGTTCAACCAAAAACGGGCTGAACAAGGTGGCATCGTTGAAGATACGACCTTGCACTCTCTCTTTCTTGGAAACCCCGGTACAGGGAAAACGACTGTGGCCCGCATTTTGGGTAATATCCTCTTCCAAAAGGGGGTTATCAAGCAGAAGAAGTTCATCGAAGTATCCCGGAGTAATCTGGTTGGAGGCTACCAAGGTCAAACAGCCTTGAAGACGCGCGAAGTCCTAGAAAGTGCACTGGGTGGAGTCCTCTTTATCGATGAGGCCTATACGCTTTATACCGGTTTAAATGACGATTTTGGGAAAGAAGCCTTGGACGAAGTCCTCAAATTTATGGAGGACCACCGCCGCGATATCGTCATTATCTTTGCTGGTTACACGAAAGAGATGCACGACTTCTTGCAGGTCAATTCAGGTCTGCAAAGCCGGATCCCGACTACATTTGATTTTGAAGACTACAGCCCAGATGAGATCGTGGAGATCGGTCTGTTGGGACTGCGTAAGCAAGGCTACCAAGTCAATGAAGCTCTTTATGGAGAGATTGTGAAAGGGAATTATATGCGTGCCAATGACCATAGTAATGGTCGCTGGGTTCGCAATCTCAATGAAAAACTCTTGCGCCAAGTATCAACTCGGGTAACCCGTGAAGGAAGTACAGACTACAATTCCATTTTGGATCAAGATTTGGAAGCTTTGAGAGAGAATAGTAATTCTGAACAACCCCATACCGTGGATGATCAAGGCTATGTTCTTCCTTAAGCTAGAAGGAACAAGAAAAAGAGGCTGGGACAAAAGTCCTAGCCTCTCAATTATTTTTGGATTGTCGAGCAAGACGCAGTGGTTGAGTGGGCTCTACTACGCTGATTTCATCAGCTTTTACAGCCCTACTCAACTGTGCGGAGGTGGGACGACGAAATCGAATTCTAACGAATTACCAATTTCTGTCCCACTCTCTTTTTGCATGGACTTATGGTATACTAGGAGGAGATCATTCACTTATGAAGGAGAAAAAAATGGTTTTACCAAATTTTAAAGAAAACCTCGAAAAATACGCTAAATTGTTAGTGGCGAACGGCATCAACGTGCAACCTGGCCATACCTTGGTCTTGAACATTGATGTGGAACAAAGAGAATTGGCCCACTTGATTGTGAAGGAAGCCTATGCTTTGGGTGCGCACGAAGTGATTGTCCAATGGGCAGATGATTTCACTACCCGGGAGAAATTCCTCCATGCACCGATGGATCGCTTGGACAATGTACCGGACTACAAGATTGCGGAAATGAACTACCTCTTGGAACACAAGGCCAGTCGCTTGGGTGTGCGTTCATCTGATCCAGGTGCCTTAAATGGTGTCGATGCAGAGAAGCTTTCTGCCTCTGCCAAGGCCTTGGGCATAGCCATGAAACCAATGCGCATCGCTACTCAATCCAACAAGGTCAGCTGGACCGTTGCTGCAGCAGCAGGTTTAGAATGGGCGAAAAAGGTCTTCCCAAATGCAGCGAGCGATGAAGAAGCAGTGGATCTCCTGTGGGATCAAATCTTCAAGACTTGCCGAGTTTACGAGGAAGATCCCGTCAAGGCTTGGGAAGAGCATGCTGCTATTCTCAAGAGCAAGGCAGAAATGCTCAACAAAGAGCAATTTTCAGCTCTTCACTACACAGCGCCTGGAACGGACTTGACACTTGGCTTGCCGAAAAACCACGTCTGGGAATCTGCTGGAGCTATCAATGCCCAAGGCGAAAACTTCCTGCCAAACATGCCGACAGAAGAAGTCTTCACAGCTCCTGACTTCCGTCGCGCAGAAGGTTATGTAACGTCTACAAAACCGCTTAGCTATAATGGGAACATCATCGAAGGCATCAAAGTGACCTTTGAAAATGGAGAAATCGTAGACATCACAGCAGAAAAAGGCGATCAAGTCATGAAAGATTTGGTCTTCAAAAACAAGGGAGCGCGTGCCTTGGGTGAATGTGCCCTCGTACCAGATCCAAGCCCGATTTCCCAATCAGGCATTACCTTTTTCAACACTCTCTTTGACGAAAATGCCTCTAACCACTTGGCCATCGGGGCAGCCTATGCAACCAGCGTAGAAGGTGGTGCAGAGTTCACAGAAGAAGAACTCGAAGCAGCCGGCCTCAACCGCTCAGACGTCCACGTCGACTTCATGATCGGCTCAAGCCAAATGGATATCGACGGCATCAGAGAAGATGGCACCCGCGTCCCAGTCTTCCGCAACGGAGATTGGGCAATATAGGGAGCAGGACAGAAATCGGTAGACGCAGTCTCGATTTCGTAGTCCTGCCCCCGCACAGTTGATTAGGAAGTACGAGTACCGTAGGTAGGAGTAGTTCCAATCAACCACTGCGCCAAGAGACAGAAATCGGTAGACGCAGTCTCGATTTCGTAGTCCTGCCCCGCACAGTTGGTTAGGAAGGGGCCTTGCTTCGCAATCCCTATCTGACACCTCAAAACAGTGTTTTGAGCAATCAACCACTGTGCTGAGAGACAGAAATCGGTAGACGCAGTCTCGTAAAAAAAGTAAGGTAGTAGTGAATCATCACTACTACCTTACTTTTTTGTCATTTACCTTATTCTAATATCAAAAGGCCTTCTTTGATTTCAAATGGGTTGTTTGGGTTGATGCGGTCATAGAACATGATGCCGTTGGTGTGGTCGATCTCATGTTGAACAACGATGGAGTTGTAGCCTTTGAGTTTGATGCGTTTCTTTTCCCCATCTTTTGTGAAATACTCAACCGTCACGCGGGCATGGCGAACCACATAGCCTGGGACGTTGCGGTCTACAGAGAGACAGCCTTCCCCGTCGCCAAGTGCCGCATCTTGAACAGAATGGGCGACAACCTTTGGATTGTACATGACTTCTTGAAGGCTATAGGCTTCTTTTGGTGGGTTGCCATCGGCATCTTCTGGATTGGGAACCAAAACAGCGATAATCCGTTTTGAGATATCCAGCTGAGGTGCAGCGAGCCCCACTCCTCCACGGAGGCCAAGTTTTTCAGCCATAACAGGGTCTTGAGAATGGTGCAAGAATTGCATCATTTTTTCACCCAGGATAATTTCCTGATCAGACAAAGGGAAGGTCACGTCTTCTGCAACAGCTCTAAGTGTGGGATTTCCTTCGCGGATAATGTCATCCATATCAATCAAATGGGACGCTCTTGTAACTTTTTCAATTGCTTTCATCGTTTTACTCTCACTTTCTTTCTACCTTCCATGATAACACAAAAGAGCCTAAAATTAAAGTTATCTGCCGACGGTTTCCGCATGTTTGATGGACAAGTCATTCATCCTTTTTGCATCTAAAATCGTATAGATCCGTCCTTCTCTTTGGACTAAGCCCTCTTCAATCATCTGCTTGATGACACGGCTAAGGTGGCGGTAGCTGATCCCAAAACGCAGAGCCAGCTGATTCATCTTGGGCTTGAGGGTCCCATTTTCATCGCAATGCTCCAGAAAATGTGTAGCGAGGCGTTCCTTGACCGAATAATGAAAGTTAGCAGGAGCTAAATAGTTGATCTGGTGCAATTTCTCAGCCAAGGTCTTGGCCGTAGAGCGCAAAAAGGTTGGATCAAGCAGGAGGCGCTTCTTAAAGTGCTGGGCTGGGAGCTGAACGACTAGCGAGTCTTGGTCTGCAATGACCGATGTGATACAGACCCGATCGAGCAGGAGCTCAATCTCTCCTAAGAGTCCAGGTTTTTCTTGGATTTCAAGGATGGTGTCGCTGCCGTTTTCAAGACTGTGGACGATCTTGAGCCGACCTTTGAGAAAATAAGGAATGACATCTTGTTCAGAACCTTGGCGGCAGATATAATCTCCAGTCTGGTAGAGAACGAGGTCCAGCTGGCTGAGACAGTCGCCTGGAAAGATCTGGTCCAATTGGTAGTCTGTGATGATTTCCTTGAGTCTTGTAGATGGGGAAATTTTTTCATCTCAATCTCCTAAAATAGGACAAATGTCCTGTTTTTCTATTTCTAAATTGATTATACTAGGATTCTATTGAAAATACTAGTAAAATCAAATGTTACCAGTAAAGTGTAGGAAATAAAAAATGAAAAAAACAATGGAAAGAATCAGTCTCTTGAGCTTGTCGCTCATGCTGATCTCATCTTTTTCAATTACAGCCGGTTTGCCGGCTATGAAGGCCTATTTTAGCAACTTCGGCTATTCAGCAGGCCAGGTAGAACTCTTGGTTTCCCTGCCAGCCTTTGCGGTCGTAGCCATGCTCTTTTTAAATAGCCTGATCGAGCGGTGGATGAGTGAGCGCCAGATGATTGTCGCAGGGCTCTTGCTCTTTTCAACTAGTGGCCTCTTGCCTTTGTTCGTGCAGGACTATCCTCTCATCTTTCTAAGTCGTTTGCTCTTTGGCTTGGGGACAGGAATGATCAATGCCAAGGCTATTTCAATTATCAGTGAGCGCTACTCAGGCAATGATAAGACTCGGATGCTGGGCTATCGGGGGTCTGCTGAAGTGGTGGGCTCTGCCATCTTGACCTTTATGGTGGGACAACTCTTACCCCTAGGCTGGCCAGCGATCTTTGCCATATATGGTGGTGGTTACTTAATTTTACTCCTCTATCTCCTTTTTGTCCCCTATCCTAAGGGGAAAAACAGGCTAGCTTGAAGGAGAAAAAGAAAGGTTCCGCACGCCTTCGCTCCCCTCAATGGCGTTTTAGTCTGATGCTAGCCGTGATTGCTGGTATCATCATTTGTTTCAATTCCATCATTAGCCTGCGCGTGCCGGATATCATTGTTGACGCTCGTATGGGAACAGCGACAACAGCTGGAACAGTCCTAAGTCTGATGCAATTGACAGGGATTGTAGCGGGAGTGGGCTTTGCTAGTTTGACACATGTTTTCAAAAAGAACTTGCTCATGATCATGTGCTTTGGTTTCGGTCTAGCGTTAGCCTTGATTGGCTTGTCTGGACAGCTGTGGAGCCTGGTTTTAGGAACCCTTTTAGCAGGATTTACTTACAGTACAGGGGTCACCAGTATCTTTTATCACTTATCTGAAAAAATCCCGACCAATCTCCTGAACCTTGCGACCTCGCTGGTCTTGATTGGTTGCAATCTCGGATCAGCCCTCTCTTCTTTCTTCATCCAGTTGGTGACGCCACTAGCTCCTTCCAATCATCTGCTCTTTGTCTGGATTGGTGCTTTGATGCTCCTAACAGGAGTCTTCGCCTCACAATTACTAGCACGAACGAAATGATTGAAAAATCATTTCGTTTTTTAATTCAATCTATTGCGTCCTGTCACTAGCTCGTGTTATTATAGGAGGAGTGTGAAAAAAAGAATAGTTTAAAGGAAAAAATAATGAAAAGAATCATGGAGAAAGTGAGTATTCTTGCGCTTTCATTTATATTGACGACTTCGTTTTCGATTTCGAGTGCGCAGTCGGCCATGTTTGCCTATTACAAGGAAATTCCTCACAGCATGATTGAGCTCTTGGTCTCGCTTCCTTCTGCAGGGATCATGGTTTCACTCATTTTCAATAAATGGATTGGGCGACTATTTTCAGAGCGTCAGATGATTGTGATAGGCCTAGTCGCTTACGCTCTATGTGGCTTTATTCCCTTAATCAGTCCAGCTTATCCGGTTGTCTTTTTGTCTCGGATTATTTTCGGGATGGCGGTTGGCTTACTCAATGTTTCTGCCATTGCCATTATCAGTGAGCGCTATAAAGGAAAAGAACGTGTCCAAACACTTGGCATTCGTGGCTCTGCAGAAGTTGTCGGGACAGCAGTTCTGACCTTTGGGGTTAGCCTTTTGATCCGCTTTGGCTGGCAGGCTGCCTTTCTCGTCTATGGAATCAGTATTCCTATCTTGCTCTTGTATCTCTTATTTGTCCCTTATGGTTCGAAAACAGTGGATGCAGAGGAGAAACATCGGAATGATCAAATGACAGCTAGTCAATGGCGGACAGCGCTTGGCCTAGCAGTCGTCGCGGCGTCAATCGTCTTGTCTAATGTCATGATAACCATCCGGATTCCAAGTGTAGTGGAGCAAGTTGGTCATGGCACTGCCCAAACTGCAGGGCTTATTTTAGCAGCTATGCAATTTGTCGGAATCCTTGCAGGATTAGCCTTCTCCCCATTAACCCAGCTCTTCCGCGATCGCTTGTTGGTAGTTTCGGGAGTGGCCTATGGCTTGACCCAAATGTTGATCGGGGTTTCTACCAATCTCTGGATGCTCGCCATTGTGACCATCCTTGCAGGCTTCGCCTACAGTGTAGCTCTTACAACTGTTTATAATGTCTTATCTGATCAGATGCCAGCTGGAGTATTAAGTCAGGCAACATCCATTGCGGTGTTGGGGTGTAGTGCAGGTTCGATCGCAACGACCTTTGTTCTCAGCCTCTTAGGAACTGTCTCCTCAACTCCTGCCTTTATTTTTGGATTTTCTGGTATCCTCATGATCCTGATTTCCTTTTTTAGCCTTTGGATTGTGCGAAAGAGCGGGAAGACATCATGCGGCTAGATAAATTTTTAGTGGATTGTGGCGTGGGGAGTAGGACCGAGGTCAAGCAGCTTCTCAAGCAAAATAAAATCGCAGTGAATGGAAAAAAAGAGACAGCAGGGAAGCTACAGATTGATCCAGACAAGGATCAGGTGACCTTTATGGGGGAAAATCTGGTCCATGAAACCTTTGTGTACTATCTGCTTCATAAACCAGCTGGAGTCATCTCAGCGACTGAGGATGATCATCACCAAACTGTCTTGGATCTATTGGATGAGACAGCCCGTCACAAGGAAGTCTTTCCTGTCGGGCGCCTAGATATCGATACCCATGGCTTGCTCCTTTTGACCAATAATGGTAAGCTCGCCCATGCCATGCTGTCGCCGAAGAAGCATGTGTCGAAGGTCTACCGTGCCCAGGTGGCTGGGATCATGGATGAGGCAGATGTGGCCCGTTTTGAAGCAGGCATTGCCCTCAAAGATTTCACGACTTTGCCTGCGAGATTGCAGATCTTAGAGGTGAATGAGGCAAATGCCAGCTCCTATGTCGAAATCGAAATCGCTGAAGGAAAATTCCATCAGGTCAAGCGCATGGTCGCTGCCTGTGGCAAGGAAGTGGCAGATTTAGAGCGGATCTCTATGGGTCCTCTAATGCTAGATCCAACTCTTCAATTGGGAGAATGGCGAAGACTCCATCCTTCAGAACTCAAGTCCCTAGAGGTCTTCGGTGTTCCTTTATAAGCAAAAAACCAAGAGGCTGGGACAAAAGTCCTAGCCTCTCAATTGTTTTTGGATTGTCGAGCAAGACGCAGTGGTTGAGTGGGCTCTACTACGCTGATTTCATCAGCTTTTACAGCCCTACTCAACTGTGCGGAGGTGGGACGACGAAATCGGATTCTAACGAATGACCGATTTCTGTCCCACTCTCTATTTTTTATTTGTTTCAAAAAAAATGTACTTAAAATACAAAAAGCATATATTTTAGCTTGTCTTCTCAAAGTAAATCGATTATAATGAAAAAAGATAGGTTGTGTATAAATTCACAATATGTAGTGATAATTTTTCAACTCACATACCTTATCTAGTAAACGTAGAAAAAGGAGAAAAATCGTTTATGAAAAAGTGGCTCTATTCTGTTGTGACAGCAGTTGCCCTATTTTTACTAGCGGCTTTAGGATTTGCCAAACCAAATAGTATAGCTAAAGTCCATGCAGATACTATTAATAGTGTAGTCAAATCTGTAAACATTTCGAAATCAACTGGTGGAGCGATTACAGATCCACTCGGTGTTTGGGAGAGCTTTCAAGTTGAAGCAGACTTTGAGTTGCCGAATGGGAGCGTAAAAGCAGGGGATCAGACTGAAATCCAACTTGGAGATGGCTTTAAGGTCTTTGAAACGGACACCATTGACCTGCTGGATCCAAGTGGTCAAAAGGTTGCGACAGCAACGGTAGATGATCAAAGAAAAAGATTACAGTGACCTATACGGACTATCCTGAAAGAATGGCAAATGTGACAGGGAAACTGCGTTTCTTTGCGCGTGTAGACCACCAAGTCGTCAAAGGACAAAAGACACTTGATTTTACTCTTACGATCGATAAGAAAGTGATTTCAGGTGGGAATATCGATTACAAAGGGGTCAATCCAGGTGAGAATCCTCCTACTCCAGAAGTCTTTAGCAAGTGGGGGTGGACCAACTCAGATGATAAATTAAAATTGACCTATACCTTGAACATCAATCAAGGCCACACAGCCCTTCATAATATTGATATTAAAGACCAATTGGCCTTTACAGATGGAAAAATCAAAGCAGATTCTGTCAACATCCATACAGGAACTTGGCAGGTTAGTGACGAAGATGGGGCTTATCATTTAAAAGATACCACAAACGTCACTAAAAATTATTCCCCTGTTGTCAGCGCTGATGGTCGTTCTCTAACAGTTCATATTGGAGATCTAGCTCCTGAACAAGGGATGACTGTTCGCTATGATGTCTATCTGGACAAGGTCCCAGCCATCAATACATCCTTTAAAAACAATGCTAGCATGACAGCTACAGAAATCAAGGAACAAAATAAGGTTGCAGACATTCTGTATCAGTTCCTTGATGGAGACTTCAATGGTGAGAAATATTCCTTCACCATTCACAAAAAAGGTGAAAATGGTCAAGCGCTTGCCGGTGCCGTCTTTGCTGTGACAGCAGATGATACTGGTGAGCAAGTGGGAACCATCACGACAGATGAGAATGGTGTTGGTACCATTACGGGCTTGATCAAACAAGCTTATACGGTTCAAGAAATTCAAGCCCCAACAGGCTATGTTCTCTCTGAAGAACCTATCAAGATCAGCAAGGACGATTTTGGGAATGACCTTGCACTTTCTCGTGATGTTGTGAACCAAAAAGAAAAAACAAGTGTCTCTGGCCAAAAGACATGGAATGACAATGACAACCAAGATGGCAAGCGTCCATCAAAAATCACAGTCAATCTCCTAGCAAATGGTGTCAAAGTCGCTTCTAAAGAAGTGAAAGCAGATGC
>NZ_CM002128.1:2113417-2138571 GCF_000448565.1 Streptococcus sp. HSISM1
GTTCAAGAAATTCAAGCCCCCAACAGGCTATGTTCTCTCTGAAGAACCTATCAAGATCAGCAAGGACGATTTTTGGGAATGACCTTGCACTTTCTCGTGATGTTGTGAACCAAAAGAAAAAAACAAGTGTCTCTGGCCAAAAGACATGGAATGACAATGACAACCAAGATGGCAAGCGTCCATCAAAAATCACAGTCAATCTCCTAGCAAATGGTGTCAAAGTCGCTTCTAAAGAAGTGAAAGCAGATGCTACAGGAACTTGGGCTTATCATTTTGATAATCTCGATGTGGTCGATGATGCTGGCAATGTCATTGCCTACACTGTTTCAGAAGAACCTGTTGAAGGCTATGAAGCGACTATTGAAGGAAGCAATATTACCAACAGTCGGACACCAGAAGTTGTTGAAATTCCAGTAACGAAAGTTTGGAAGGACAATGACAACCAAGATGGCGTTCGTCCTGACAAGGTCACTGTTCGTCTCCTTGCAGATGGTACAGAAGTAGCTAGCCAAGAGCTAAGTGAAGCGACTGATTGGAAGACAGTCTTTACCAATCTTCCAAAATACAATCACGGCAAACAAATTGTCTACACAGTCACAGAAGACACCGTAGCCAATTACTCTGCTGCGATTGATGGAACAACCATTACCAATAGCTACAAGCCTGGTAAAACCAGCGTCACTGTTACAAAACGTTGGGAAGACAACAATGACCAAGATGGCAAACGTCCAAATGCCATTAAGGTACAGCTCTATGCAGATGGCAAAGCTCAAGGAAAAGAAGTAGAACTTTCTGCTAAAAATAACTGGACTCATACTTTTAGCAATTTGCCTCTAAAAGCGAAAGGCAAAGAGATTCAGTACCAAGTGAAAGAAGTTGGAACAGTCAAAGGCTATACTAGTACGATCGATGACAGTAACAAGGAAAATGTAGTGATCACCAATAGCCGCACACCAGAAGTAACGGAAGTAGCGGTCAAGAAGATCTGGGATGATGCAGACAATAAAGATGGTCTTCGTCCTGAAAAAATCACAGTTCGTCTCCTTGCGGATGGTCAAGAAGTAGCTGTAAAAGAAATCACAGCTACTGATAATTGGCAGGCAAGCTTTACGGATCTACCTGTATACAAGGAAGGCAAGAAGATTGCCTACACGATTACAGAGGATCCAGTAGCAGGTTATACAAGCAACATTGATGGTTTCACGGTAACCAATCGTCATACACCACCAACAACACCTCCTACCACCCCACCAAGCACACCGGAAAAACCAGAAACTCCAACTACACCAAAAGAAGGAAAGAAAAAAATTCTTCCATCAACTGGTGAAGTTGTTGCTTACGGATTGACCATACTCGGTGCCCTCTTAGCAATTTTTGCTTTGGCTTTGCTCTTGCGTGGTAAACGGAAAGAGAAATAAGCTTCATACCGATAAAAGGCAAATATCCTAGAGATATTTGTCTTTTTGAATAAGTTGCTTGAAGAATGATCCATCAAATTGTCCAAATTCCCAAGGTTCTTTTTAGAAAAGAGAAAAGCTCCTCTCAAAGGAAACATAAGTGTTTGACAGAAAGATGAAATCTTGGTAGAATAAGAAGGTCGAATAGACAACTAACTCTTTCTTGGTAGCAGGATATGCCAAACCTGCCACTCGGATAGAGCATAAAGAAAAGGAGCTTATCATGGCAATCTCAAAAGAGAAAAAAAATGAAATCATTGCACAATACGCACGTCACGAAGGTGACACTGGTTCAGTAGAAGTACAAGTTGCTGTCCTTACTTGGGAAATCAACCACTTGAACGAACACATCAAACAACACAAAAAAGACCACGCTACTTACCGTGGTTTGATGAAGAAAATCGGTCGCCGTCGTAACTTGTTGGCTTACCTTCGTACAAACGACGTTAACCGTTACCGTGAGTTGATCAACTCTCTTGGACTTCGTCGTTAATTCAAGATACAAAGGCCGTCAAAAGCACAAAGCAAAAATAGGAAAATTGACGAAGAAGCTTCAGCTTCTAGGAGATTTTATCTTTTTTGCCAAGTGCTTAGGCCGTGTTCAATTGAATACAAAAAAAGTTACTCTATTATAGGGTGACTTTTCTTTTTCACTAGAATTATAGTACAATCTTCGGTTCGTCGCCTTGTCTAGAAACGTTCTATCCAGCAAGAATGGAGCTCTCTGGATTCAGGGGGCTGTTTTCTTGTCTTTTCCTTATCGAACAAGATCCATCATTCTGAGGAAGTCGTTTTGTTTGACAGATGTAATATCTAGAGTTACAATTGATGCATCATAAGAAATAGAGGTTATCGATATGATTGAAATTACATATCTAGACGGTGCAAAACAAGAAAGAGTCATGCATTTTGATTCCTACGAAGAGTTTGAACGCTCCCAACAAGCCTGCTTGATTGGGGTAGCAGATTTTTATCCTGTTGTGAAACTGACCTATAATGGGTATGAATTGGATTACCAAGGGACTTACGGAGATGTCTTCTTCTATTTGATGAAGCAAGATTTGACGCAGTACCAAAACTAAAGGAGAAAGAAAATGGCAAAAGCAATTACAGACGCAACATTTGAAGCAGAAACCAAAGAAGGCTTGGTCTTGGTAGACTTTTGGGCAACCTGGTGTGGTCCATGTCGCATGCAAGCTCCTATTTTAGAAAAATTATCGGAAGAACTTTCGGAAGATGAGTTAAAAATCCTAAAAATGGACGTGGATGAAAATCCAGAAACAGCGCGTGCTTTCGGCATTATGTCCATCCCAACCTTGCTCTTTAAAAAGATGGGCAGGTTGTTAAACAAGTAGCAGGAGTGCATACCGCAGCACAAATTAAGGCCATTGTGGCTGAGTTGAGTTAAAAAGCAAAAAAGCTAAAGAAGAATGAACCTTCTTTAGCTTTTTTTGAATTTTATTCTCCCAATTCTGCACTGTAGGCAATGATTTGATCCACAGTGTCCGAAAGGAATTGGATGGTATCGCGGAGTGGTTTGTCAGTTGAGATATCTGCTCCGATGATCATGGCTGACTCAAGTGGTGTCTTGCTACCACCTGATTTAAGGAGGTCTAGCCAATCTTTAGCTCCGTTTTCGGAGTTCTTCAAATGCAGGTAACCCGCTGTTGAGATAACCAAGCCAGCTGAGTAGGTGTAGCTGTAAAGCCCCATGTAGTAGTGGCTTTGGCGCATCCAGGTCAAAGCTGCGTCGTCATCGATTTCAACGGCGTCTCCCCAGAATTCTGTCAAGACTTCCTTCATGATGCTATTGAGTTTGCTAGCGCCGAAGGTTCCACCTTCTTCAATCAGGGTGTAGACCTTGCGTTGGAAGGCTGCTTCCAACAAGTGGGTGATGAAGTTGTGGAAGTAGGTATCTGTCAAACGGTGAGCCAAAGCAAAGCGTTTTTGACGAGGATCGTCAAACTGGTGTTCCAAATAGTCGCTGAGGAGGAGCTCGTTAAAGGTAGAAGGAGCTTCCACATAGTAGGTCGACATGTGGGCGTTGAAGTAGCTTTGGTTGTTGTCTGAGAAGATAAATTGACCAGAGTGTCCGATCTCGTGGATCAGGGTGTAAACATCACTCATCCGTCCTGTCCAGCTCATAAGGACATAAGGATGGACGCGGTATGGATCTGCCGCATAACCACCGGAATCCTTGCCTTCATTGGCTGCGAAATCGACCCAGCGTTCGGTTTGGTAGCGGGCAATTTCGTGTGAATATTCTTCTCCAAGTGGTGCGACAGATTTCATGACCAAGTCATAAGCGTCATCAATGGTAACGTCAGGGTTGAGCGCACTGTCCAAATCCAACTTCCAATCAGCAAAGGTCATTTTTTCAAGGCCGTTGACCTTGGCCACGTGTTTGAGGAATTTTTGAGCGACCGGAGCAAAGTCTTTCATGATCAGGTCAATCTGACGGTCAAACATGGCACGATCTACTTCCTGTTCAGCTAGGAGATAGTCAAATACAGAGTCGTAGCCTCGCATATCTGCGATTAGTTTTTCAGATTTGACTTGAGCTAGATAGGTAGCAGCAGCCGTGTTTTGGTGCTTGCGGAGACCTTCTGAGAAGGACCGAAAGGCTTTTTCACGGACTTCTGCATTCTCATGGTTTTGGTAGAAGTTTTCATAGGTAACAAAGCTATTCTTGTAAACTTTTCCATCCACTTCAAAATCAGCCATTTCAAAGTCACCCGCCCGCATCTTGGTATAGATGTCTTGAGGTCCGTAGAAGACTTCACCCAGGTTGGTCAAAGTCTTTTCTACATCAGCTCCCAAGTAGTGAGCTTTTTTGATTTTAGCCTGACGAATGGCAAAAGTGAGGTGAGAGAGTTGTCCCAGACGTTCAAGGACTTCTTCATCCGCTTCTACCAAAGCATCGTCAAAGAAGGAAAGTTCGACGCTGGCCCAAGTTTCGAAATCCATCCCTGCTTGGGCAATTTCCGCAAAAGCTTCATCGCCAAAGTCTGTCGTTTGGGGCATAAAGCTGTAGTTACCAATGTGGCTGAGTTGAATCTGAATTTGTTCAAAGACTGCAAAGGCAGCTTCAAAGTCTTCAAAAGTGTGGAGCTTGCCCTTGTAGTTACGGACAAATTCATTGATTTCCTCGCGCGTTTTTTCAATGGCGCGCAAGAAGTCTTCCTGGTCTTGGTAGAGGGCTGTGAGGTCCCAGAGTTCGTTTTCAGGAAATTCAGAACGTTTTTTTAATTCCATAGTGTTCTCCTTTTGATCAAATAACTATACTAAGTATATCAGAAAAAAGGACAGAAACATAGGGGGAGAGGGGAAAATGCTTGTGTAAAAATCTTGAAAAGAGCTGGGAAAACATTTTAGATTAAAATTTCAATTCTAACCACTATATTTAGGTAAGACGTGGATTGAAATTTTGCTGATATACTAAGTACATCAGAGTATTGCATTTCATGCAATACTCAACACTAATAGCTCTAAAGAATATAAGGATTGTTTGATAATTTTTTGTGGCAATTCTTATATTCAAAATTTTAGTAAAATGTTGCTAATTAGTGATAGGGGAGGTTATATATGGAAACAAGAGAAGAAATTGTCTCTAAATTAGAACTCATTCGTGAGAATATATTGGGATTTATTCAAGCCCGTTCACGTCAAGTTACACTTGTTAATCAAATGAGAACAGCCAAATTGATTCAACAAGATGAATATAACGATAACACATTGTCTCATAAATCCCTCAAGCTTGCTTTTTCAATCATGGTATTTTCAAGTATTTCGATACTATTAGGGGATTTATTGTATGTCATCTTACTTGGTGCTGTGAATCGATTAATCGGAGATATTATCTTTGAAGTATTATTCTTATCAGGATTTTTATTTCTATTGTATCGTCGTATGAAAGGTTCAAAGGATAGCTGGATTTATATAGCAACACTGATTATGGGAGGGATCTTACTGGTATTCCCTCTACGTTTGCTTTTGACTCCTAATCCTATAACATTAATTCTACTTGGAGTATCAATTGTAGCCACCTATTTCATTATTCAAAATAAGCTGGAACTCATGATTGCGTTTGTGAATAAAGGTATTCGTAATAAAAATGAACAGCATTTAAGAGATTACCAAGCAGTAGTTGCAGAAAATCAACGATTAGAATTGGCCTATCAGCAAGAGGGACGTTTGATGGAAAATTTCCGGAATCAAGCTGTAGCAATTGGTCAAGGATGGTACCCTAAAGATTATTATGCACTAGATGCAGTGAACTATCTTATTCACGCGTTTAATAATTTTAAAGCGGATAATATAAAGGAAGCAATTAATTTATACGATACATACTTAGACCGAGCAGCCCGTCGAGCATTTGAGGCAGAGATGATCGAACTTGAAAAAGAGCAGATTATTAATCAAGAACGAATGATCAAGCTTCAAGAACATGCAAATATTTTAAGCGCTAGACAAATTGCAGAAACACAAGAAGCAGCTGCTGCATCACGTGCTGTAGCAAGCGAACTTGAGAATATTCGTTATGGAAGATAAGAAATCCGGAATATATAGATAGGGAAGTAAATAGAAGGAATATAATTATGAATAAAACAACAAAGAAAAGTATTGCTATCAGTGCAACTGTCATCGCTGCAACTGCCGCTACTACAGCAGTTCATGCTGACGAAGTTGTAACTCCTGTTGCTCAACCACAAGTTGAAGCTACTGTGACAACAACAGCTCAACCTGCAGAAGTAACTAGTGAAACTGTCGCAACCGCTAAAACTAAAGCTGACGACGCAGCTAAAACAGTAACAGAACAAGAAAAGGTTGTCAGTGCAGTGGATCAAAAGGCTAAGGAAGCGGAAGCTGCTGAAAAAACAGCTGCAGCAACCTATGAAAAAACAAAAGAAGCTGCGAAGGAAGCAACTCCTGAAAAGATTGCAAAAGCTGAAGAAGCCATTAAAACAAAAGAGGCTGGTGTGAAATCAGCTGAAGAAAGTGTAAAAACGGCTGAAGAAGGTGTGAAATCAGCTGAGACAGCAGAAGCCGAATCAGGAAAAACTTATGAAGAGGCTACTAAAAAAGTAGAAGATGAAAAAGCAAAAGTCGCATTAGCCAAGGAAGAAGTGAAGAAGGCAGAACAAGCTCTTAATGAGACAACACTGACCAGAGCACAAGAAACAGTGACGATTGCGGGAAATAAACTGAAAGATGCAGAATCAACTCACAAAGCGGCTCAAGATGAATTGACTCGTGCAAAAGAATTCGACGCATCCCGTCAAGCTAAAATCGACGAAACAAAATCAGCTCTCGATAAAGAACGCACTGAAAAGAACGTTCCTGCTCTTGAAGATAGCCTTGCATCGGCAAAAGCTAACGTAGAAGCTAAAGAAAAAGCTCTCGCTGAAACAAAAGCTAAAGCAGGTGTCGCTCAATCTGAAGTCGATGAAGCCCAAAAAGCACTTGATGCGGCAAACGCTCTATATCAAGAAAAATTGGCTAAATTGAAACAAGACGAAGCTCTTCGTAAAATCGTAATTCCTGAAGAATACGCAAAACACGATATTAAAGACTATGAATGGTTCATCTCTCATAAAGATGAACTCCGGGCATTGCAACCTAAAATCAACTGGGATGCATACAACCAAACAGCTCTTGGAACAAACAAAGATAAAGTTGACCTTGCAAACTTGACATCAACTCAACGTAAAGAAATCGCTGAATTCGTGTCTCAAATGTTGAACGACCTTAACCAACAATACTGGTCACAACGCGAACCAGGTAAAACAATAGAACCTCTTCAATTGACAGTAGGTGGTCAAGAAATGGCTGACACTATCGCTCGTGGATATTCTAAATTCTACGCAGACAATGGCGGAACTCCTGATAAATTCAACTTCGCTAAAAACTGGGGTCACCAATACGCAATTCTTCGTCAATATAACGCAGCTGAATCCCTCGGTGGACTTTTACCTGAATGGCACAAAGAAAACATGGGCGGATACAACATGTTGAACTTGAAACAAGACATCGCTAACGTTATTCGTGAAATGATGTTCGCTGATGGTGACCAAGCAAACGGACACGCTAAACACTTGATTTCACTTGAAGGTACAGGTATTGGATTTAGCGTAAGCTCAGGTTCTGTACACATCTTGTCAACAAACCGTCCAACAAACCAAGACAAAGCTGATTATCTTAGCACTGATAAAGAATACGATGATTCAGTGAAACATTCTGTTGAAAAAGAAGAACAAGCACTTCAGGCAGCAAAAGATAAGAAAATAGCAGCGGATAAAGCCGTTAAATCTGCTGAAAATGATCTTGCTTCTGCAAAATCAGCTCAAGTTGACGCTCAAACAAAATTGAACGCTGCTCAAAATGCTATTGCTAAAGCTCAAAAAGCATACGATGACGCGCTTGCGGTCAAAGAACAAACACCATCCGCTCAAGCTAAAGTTGCTGAAACTGCGAAAGCTCTTGAAGCAGCTAAAGCTGAACTCGCAACCGCTCAATCAAATCTTACAAACTTGCAACAAGTTCGTGCACAACGTGAATCTGAATTGAAAGACGCTAAAGCTAAATTGGTTGCTCAAGAAGAAGCTCTGAAACAAGCTCTTCAGGCAGCTCTTGATGCAGAAAATGATTTGAAAGCAAAAGGTCTTGCAACAACTGAAGCTAAAGCTCAAGTGGAACGTGCTAAACAAGCTGTTAAATCAGCTGAACAAGCTGTACAAGACGCAAAAGACTATCTTGAGTTGCTTAAGAACGCACCTGTGAAACTCGCTGAAGCTGAAAAAGCATTGACTGAAGCAAAAGCTAAAACAGCTGAAGCTAAAGCAACTCTTGAAACAGAAATTGCGAAACTCGAAGCTTTGAAATTGAAAGCAAAAGCATCTCAAGAAGATTACACTCGGGTCTTCGAAGCTTACCAAAAACTCGTTAAAGCGAAACAATTGGAAGAAACAATTCGTCGTGAACAAGAACGTATCAAACACGAAGAAGAAACTCGTCGCAACGAACCAGTTCGTCATGAATCAACTGAAAACAAAGTGATGAAGACAACTGTCCCAATCGTAACAGGAACACCTGGTGCAATCACACCAGCAACACCTCAAGTTAACTCAACTAAACAATCAAACACGAAAGAATTACCATCAACTGGTGAATCTGCAAGTGCACTTGGACTGATGGGGCTAGCAATGGCGGTTCTAGGTCTTGCTGGATTGAAATGCAAACGCGAATCAAAATAAAAACACTATTTAGGCTGGGGAAACCCAGCCTAAAATGATATAATTTTAAGAAAAAGATAGTTAAATGGGGAATTTTTTATGAAAAAGGTTATGATTACACTATTAGCAGGTGCATCCGTGCTATCTCTAGTAGCTTGCACGCCCAAACGTTATGAACGCCAAAGCAAACCGAAAACGGCAAGCTCTTCGTCGGTCAAAAAAGAGAAGAAGGATACAGGTCAAAAGCACTATCAAGAGGTATTAGATCGCTATAAGTCTTATGCGGTTGCCATTCATACTAAGGACAAAACAGCTTTACAAAATGAACTGAAGAAGATCGAAGCAACTTCAGAAGAATATGCGTATGTCTTTAACCTTCAAACACTTGGGAGTACCAATGAGTGGCAATATGCTTTTGATGATCTTAATCGTGATGGTAATGACGAACTGCTGATAGGGGATGGCAAAACGATTGCTGCTGTGTATTATTTGAAAGATAACCAGCCAACCTTGCTCCATGTAGCCTATGTAGCTTCTGCAGGTGGCTATCGCTCCAGCTTAGATGTTTTTGACAATGGACAAATCGTCTACGCCACTTGGCAATCCCTTAATCCAGAAATGGAATTGACCCTTTATTCTCTAGGAAAAGGGGAAGCCAAGGAAGAAAAGAAAGCAACCATTCAAATCGGTGGGAAGGAAACAGCAGAGCAGGCTCTCGGTATTTCAGCCAAGAAGTTAGACCTCAGTAAACTTGACTGGAAAACATTTGATGGTACAGGATACTCCAAATCAACAGCTAAAGCAGAAGAGAAAAAATCGGAAAGCTTTCAAGTACAAGTTAGCGTGGCCGATCTTCGTATTCGAAAAGAACCGTCTACTTCAGCACCCTCTGCAGGGATGATCTCAAAAGGAACTCACACCATTACGGAAACCGTAGATGCCGATGGTCATACCTGGGGCAAGCTTGAATCTGGACAAGGCTGGATCGCCCTTGACTTCACAACGCGTGTGGATGGTTCTAAATCAGCAAGCACAAGTAAGAAAAGCAGTGGAATGAATATTCAAGAAATTCAGAACGGTGATTTTTCAAGTATTGCAGGGACCTGGAGAAATGGGAAAGGAATGAGTGTAACATTTGATGATAACGGTATATCAAAGATAAATGGTGCACCAACAGATCAGGTTGTAGACCGCTTTAATCATGAATTTGGATACTTAAGTAGTAGTGTTCATTCAACTGCCCCAGCTGGTGCTTCAGCAATGAGTTTTTTCCCAGCAGGTCAAGAGTTTCCTGCATCATTAAAATATGGAAATTTTTCTGTTGATAATAGTAAGGATATTATTTATTGGGGTCAGAATGTTATTTCAGATCAAAGCGACTTGTTCTATAAGGAAGACTAAAAAAGGTTAGAAAAACAAAAAATTATATTTGCTAGTGGTCTCTTCATTGATACTGAGTAAATAGATTTTCTTTGATAGACTAGGATAAAAAAATAGGAGATATTGTGAAAAAATTTATTATTTTATTCTTAACAGTTGGTTCGGTAATTTCCCTAGCAGCCTGCGCCCCAAAACGCTATGAGCGTAAGCACAGTCCAGTAGGAGCTTCATCGGTCAAAAAATCATCTGACAAGGCGCAAGAAAAAGAACAGTCAGAAGAAGCTAAGTCAGATGAGCATGATAAAGAAGCCATTGGGACCTTGTCAAAAGCGGACCAAGCGGATATCTACTCGATCATTGAAAACAGTGCGTCTTTGACCTATTCACTTCAGGTGCAACCGACTCGCTTGCTAGAGTTGAACAATGATCACGGTGCGGTTGATGGTTACCCGCAAGACATGTTCATTGATTACTACAATACCTATACGCCGGGAACCTATAATCTGCAAGATGTCATTGATAAATTGAATGCAGAAGAGACATCGGACTCTATCCGCAGTCTGTCACAAGACAAGCTGATCCAACTGACAAACGAAAAGAAGGACGGCTGGCTCTATTCGACAAAAGACAAGGCCTTCTACGAAATTGTACCTGGTGGTCGTGGAGGAGCGATGCCACCGATGGAAATCCCTTCGCCTGATGAATGGGTGGTCAATGAAGATTCAGTTGAAGTGACAACGACTATCCAAGGTACTTCCGATCCATACAGACGTTTTGTCTTGAAACGTAACAATAAGAACTACAAGGGTGGAAGCCATAAAACACGCTTTTATGTCGACAGTACAGAATTCGCGAAATCTTAAAAATAAATAGAAGCTATACCTGGATCTAAAATTTTTATATAGGTCTCTTGGAAGATTCGCAGAAAAAGGCCCTTAAAGCCTTTTTCTTTTGGGCTTGAATATGTTAAAATAAAAGGTATACGTGCTTGGATACAAAGATGAGGATATAACAAATAGATGGGCTCTTGAAATTCCTATCTCGTTGAGTTGGGTAGCCTTAGTATCTTGAGTAATTGAATTTTGGCCTCATTTCTTAGGAAAAAAGATAAGCTTCCTAGCACTCATCGAGTGCGGCGTCACCTTCCTATTTTTCTACAGAAATGTTCGGCAAGCCGAACCGTCCAAAATATCTTGATAGTTGAACACGGGCTAAATCCCTAGTGAAAAAGATAGATTTCCTAGTGTGCGTGGCACACTGCGTCAATCTCCTATTTTCATACGGGATTCTTCACGCCCTTTGTATCCTGATGAACTGAATTTTGGCCTCATTTCTTAGGAAAAAAGATAAGCTTCCTAGCACTCATCGAGTGTGACGTCACCTTCCTATTTTTCTACAGAAATGTTCGGCAAGCCGAACCGTCCAAAATATCTTGAGAATTGAACCCGGCCGAAAAGCTGTGTAAAAAAGATAAACTGTCTTGTCTTCATCGAAGACTTCGCCAGTTTCCTATTTTTACTTTGCTTTTTGCGGCCTTAGTATCTTGATCTTTGTAGGCAAGTCGTATAATTTTATCAATCCAAAGGGGATTACAATGACAAAACAAGTGTTTCAAACGACTTTTGCGGGTCGTGAGTTGATCGTAGAGACTGGTCAGGTTGCTAAGCAAGCAAATGGCTCTGTTGTCGTGCGTTATGGTGAGTCAACTGTCTTGACGGCAGCTGTCATGTCTAAGAAAATGGCAACTGGGGATTTCTTCCCACTTCAAGTCAACTACGAAGAAAAAATGTATGCGGCTGGGAAGTTTCCTGGTGGCTTTATGAAACGGGAAGGTCGTCCTTCTACTGATGCGACCTTGACAGCGCGTTTGATTGACCGTCCGATCCGTCCAATGTTTGCGGAAGGTTTCCGTAACGAAGTGCAAGTGATCAACACAGTCCTTTCTTACGATGAAAATGCATCTGCCCCAATGGCAGCTATGTTTGGTTCATCCTTGGCGCTTTCTATCTCAGATATTCCGTTTGACGGACCAATTGCTGGGGTACAAGTGGGTTATGTCGATGGAGAAATTATCATCAACCCAACGCAAGAACAAGCAGAGCGCTCTCTTCTTGAATTGACAGTAGCTGGTACTAAACACGCTATCAACATGGTAGAGTCTGGTGCCAAAGAATTGTCAGAAGAAATCATGTTGGAAGCTCTTCTCAAAGGGCACGAAGCCGTTAAAGAATTGATTGCCTTCCAAGAAGAAATCGTTGCGGCAGTTGGGAAAGAAAAAGCAGAAGTTGAATTGCTTCATGTAGATGCTGACTTGCAGGCTGAAATCATCGCAGCCTACAACAGCGACCTTCAAAAAGCAGTTCAAGTTGAAGAAAAATTGGCGCGTGAAGCTGCAACTCAAGCAGTGAAAGACCAAGTCACAGCAGTTTACGAAGAAAAATATGCCGACCACGAAGAATTTGACCGCATCATGCGGGACGTGGCTGAAATCTTGGAACAAATGGAACACGCAGAAGTGCGCCGTTTGATTACAGAAGACAAGGTTCGTCCGGATGGTCGTAAGGTCGATGAAATCCGTCCGTTGGATGCACAAGTGGACTACCTTCCTCGCGTACACGGTTCGGGTCTCTTCACGCGTGGACAAACGCAAGCTCTTTCTGTCTTGACCTTGGCACCAATGGGTGAAACGCAAATCATCGATGGTTTGGATCCAGAGTACAAGAAACGCTTTATGCACCACTATAACTTCCCACAATACTCTGTAGGGGAAACAGGTCGTTACGGTGCGCCTGGTCGTCGTGAAATTGGTCACGGTGCTCTTGGTGAGCGTGCCCTTGCTCAAGTATTGCCAAGCTTGGAAGAATTCCCATATGCGATTCGTTTGGTAGCAGAAGTTTTGGAATCAAACGGTTCTTCATCTCAAGCCTCTATCTGTGCGGGAACACTTGCCCTTATGGCGGGTGGTGTGCCAATCAAGGCGCCAGTAGCAGGTATTGCAATGGGTCTCATTTCTGATGGAAATAACTATACCGTATTGACAGATATCCAAGGTTTGGAAGACCACTTTGGCGATATGGACTTTAAGGTTGCAGGTACGCGTGACGGGATTACAGCCCTTCAAATGGATATCAAGATCCAAGGGATTACTGCGGAAATCTTGACTGAAGCTTTAGCTCAAGCCAAGAAAGCTCGTTTTGAAATCCTTGATGTGATCGAAGCAACCATTCCGGAAGTGCGTCCAGAATTGGCTCCAACTGCTCCGAAAATTGATACCATCAAGATTGATGTGGACAAGATCAAGATTGTCATCGGTAAAGGTGGAGAAACCATCGATAAGATCATCGCTGAAACAGGCGTTAAGATTGATATCGATGAAGAAGGAAATGTATCGATCTACTCAAGCGACCAAGATGCCATCAACCGTGCTAAGGAAATCATTGCTGGTTTGGTTCGTGAAGCGAAGGTGGATGAAGTCTACCATGCCAAAGTGGTTCGGATCGAGAAATTTGGTGCCTTTGTCAACCTTTTTGACAAGACGGACGCCCTCGTTCACATCTCTGAAATGGCTTGGACGCGTACCAACCGTGTCGAAGACTTGGTAGCCATCGGCGATGAAGTGGATGTGAAGATTATCAAGATTGACGAAAAAGGTCGTGTCGATGCTTCTATGAAGGCACTATTGCCACGTCCGCCAAAACCTGAACATTCAGAAGAAAAAGGTGAAAAGGGTCCTCGTCATGGCGATCGTCCTCGTCACCACAATAAAGACCACAAACCTAAAAAAGACTTTACCATTACACAAAAAGATTCAGAATAAGCATTAGAAAAGGAGGAGCACGGTATGGGATGGTGGCGTGAAACCATCAATATTGTAAAAGAAAATGACCCAGCAGCGCGTACCTCGCTGGAGGTCCTTTTGACCTATCCGGGAGTCAAAGCACTGGCAGCTCACCGTGTTTCCCACTTTTTGTGGAACCATGGCTTTAAGCTCTTGGCGCGGATGCATAGTCAGTTCTGGCGTTTTTGGACTCAGATTGAGATCCATCCAGGTGCGACCATTGCTTCTGGTGTCTTTATCGACCATGGAGCGGGCCTCGTTATCGGGGAAACGGCCATTGTCGAAAAAGGAGTTATGCTCTACCACGGGGTGACCCTTGGGGGAACAGGGAAGGATGTCGGGAAACGCCATCCAACGGTTCGTGAAGGAGCCTTGGTCTCCGCTCATGCTCAGGTCATCGGTCCTATTGAGATTGGGGCCAAGGCCAAAGTAGGAGCGGGAGCGGTCGTCGTCTCCGATGTACCGAGTGATGTGACTGTTGTCGGAGTCCCTGCTAAAATTGTTCGTGTTCACGGTAAGAAGGATGAGCCAGTCATTCACCAAGAAGAAGAAAAACGCGAATACTATGTGAATAAGATGGAGCATGCTAAGGAAGCCAGTCATCGGTCTTCTAGCTTGTAAGGAGATCGCTACGTGATTCAAGCAACCAATACATTGAATGACCACCAACTACTGGAAGCAAAGGCCTTTATTGCCATCTGTCAGAAGTATGACGGAACTTTTCGGGATCCTTATCTCTCCAATATGCTCAATTTTGATCCCGATATGCCCGCCTTTTTCCTTTATTACGAAAAAGGTGAACTTGTTGGCCTATTAACCGTCTATGCGGATGACCAAGATGTTGAAGTAGCGATTCTGGTCCACCCCAATCATCGTCGTCAAGGCATTGCGCGTGCTTTGTATAGAAGTTTTGAGACAGAAACGGCATCTTATCCCATTGAGTCTGTGACTTTTCAGACAGAGCGTGTTTTTTTAGAGCGCCATCCTGAGTTTGCCAGCAATTGGGGACTGGTCGAGGATGAAGAGACAGAAACCTGGTTAGGTAAGGATAGAAGACCTTATCCGTTAGCAACTGTTTCCAATCTGGACGTTTTGTTAGCAGATCGTTCGTATCAGGATCAAATTAGTCAGTTAAAATTTCAGGCATTTTCAGAGGAACATGAATCTAAAGAAGTTGTGGATAGATATGTCGCTAAAGCTCTGAAAGATCCAGAAAGTCGCCTATATATTTTGTTAAAAAACGGTCAGGTTATTGGAACTTGTACAGTTGATTTATCGAGTAATACGAATTACCTCTATGGTTTAGCAATAGCCGGACTTGAACGTGGAAAAGGCTATGGAAGCTATTTGGCAAAATCTCTCGTCAACCAACTCATTGAGCAAAATGACAAGGAGTTTCAGATTGCCGTGGAAGACAGCAATGTAGGTGCCAAACGTTTGTATGAAAAGATTGGCTTTGTCAAACAGACTCAGGTGGTTTATCTGAAGCCAAAAGAGTAGAAACAGAAAGGAAATGAAGCGTGTTAAAAATTTATGATACTATGTCTCGTGATTTGCGAGAATTTGTCCCCATCGAGGAAGGGAAGGTCCGCATGTATGTTTGTGGGCCAACAGTTTACAACTATATCCACGTTGGGAATGCCCGTTCAACGGTAGCCTTTGACACGATTCGTCGCTACTTTGAGTATCGTGGTTACGAAGTTGCCTATATTTCCAACTTTACCGATGTGGATGATAAGATCATCAACCGTGCCAAAGAAGAAGGCATTACTCCTCAGGAAGTGGCAGACAAGTATATTGCAGCCTTTCGTGAGGATGTGACGGCTCTTGGAGTCAAGCCTGCAACCCGCCACCCTCGTGTGGTTGAGTTTATGGATGATATCATTCGCTTTGTTACCGACTTGATCGAAAAAGGCTATGCCTACGAGAGCCAAGGCGATGTCTATTTCCGTGTGGAAAAATCCCACAACTATGCCAAATTGGCCAATAAAACTTTGGAAGACCTAGAGCTAGGTGCTTCTGGTCGGACAGATGAAGAAACGGCCCGCAAGGAAAATCCAGTGGATTTTGCCCTCTGGAAAGCTGCCAAACCAGGTGAAGTTTCTTGGGAAAGCCCTTGGGGACCTGGTCGTCCTGGCTGGCACATTGAGTGTTCGGTCATGTCAACGGGGATTTTAGGCAATACCATTGATATTCACGGTGGTGGAGCTGACCTTGAGTTTCCGCACCATACCAATGAAATTGCCCAGTCAGAGGCTAAAACTGGTCAAACCTTTGCTAATTACTGGATGCACAATGGCTTTGTCAATATTGACAATGTCAAGATGTCCAAGTCCTTGGGGAATTTTATCACCGTGCATGATGCACTCAAGACTATCGATGGTCAAGTGCTTCGTTTCTTCTTTGCAACCCAGCACTACCGTAAGCCGATTAACTTCACAGAAAAAGCGGTACGCGATGCGGAGACCAACCTCAAGTATTTGAAAAATACCTATGAGCAACCTTTCGCCGGAGAAGTGGATTCAGCAGACTTACAAAACTTTGTGGACAAGTTTATTGCGGCCATGGATGAAGATATCAATGCCGCAAACGGAATCACTGTCGTCTTTGAATTGGCCAAATGGATCAACTCCGGTCACTACGACCAAGACGTCAAGGATGCCTTGGCAAAGATGTTAGAAGTCTTTGGAGTGATCTTTGTTGAAGAAGTTTTGGATGCGGATATTGAAGCCTTGATCGCTGAACGTCAGGAAGCGCGGGCTAAGAAAGATTTTGCGCGAGCAGATGCGATTCGCGATGAATTGGCTGCGCAAGGAATCAAGCTCTTGGATACAAAAGAAGGTGTAAGGTGGACACGTGATTGATGTCAATCTAATCAATGGGATCGCCCTTGCCTTTGAAGGGGATGCGGTCTATTCCATGTATATTCGCAGGCACCTAATTTTTCAAGGGATGACCAAGCCCAATAAGCTTCACCAGACTGCAACCCGCTACGTCTCTGCTAGAGCTCAGGCTAGCTTGATCGAAAGCATGCTGGAGCAAGAAATTCTGACGGAAAAAGAGTTGGAGATCTACAAGCGCGGTCGCAATACCAATAGCCATACCAAGGCCAAAAATGCGGATGTCGTGACTTATCGTATGTCGACAGGCTTTGAAGCCGTTATGGGCTATCTTCATATGACGGGTGAGCTTGCTCGTTTAGAAGAATTGATCAACTGGTGCATCCAGCAAGTAGAAGAAGGAAGAAAGCAGTGAAAAATATCAGAGAGTGGTTTCCTCATGCAGAGGTGACGGATCAAGCCCATCCACCAGCTGGTTATGTAGCGATACCCCTTCAGGCTCATCAATGGCTGCTACTGAAGGAAGAAGAGTTAACCGAGCGAGAAAAACAATTGATTTCCTGGTTGGGTGGTGAAGAAGAGGTTGCCCCTAATCCTTGGTACCAATACCTGATCGATGGAAAGGGAGAAGCCCCTCAAGTCATCAAAAAATGCAGCTTGTCTATTGCCACATTTCGCATTCGACAGCGGAAGGGACGGCTTCTTGGCTAGAGATGATGCAGACACTTTTGCCCAACTTCCGAGCAACCTTGCAACTGAGCGGACAAGATTATGTGCTCATTCTGGACCAAGACCAGTCTTTACCTGTGGCCGATATCTTAAAAGATACCGTCTCTGCCATGGAGTATGACTTCAATATTCGTTTATCTATCTTGGTCGGGCAAGTATGGACCGAGTCTAAAGACGGGAAAGTGTCTCCTGTCATTCGAGCAGAACAGGCGGTCTTTCGAGCTTGGATTCGAGAGGGCCATCAAGGTGTCTATCGCTTTTCTCAACTCTATCTGTGGGGAATCGAGCAGGCAGATTTGGATCTTACCCCGATCAAAGCAAGCTTGCATCAGTTGATTGAAAGTCAAGATCAATTGCAAGACATCATTGTTTCCCTTTGGGACAATGGGGCAGTCGTCACCAAGGCCGCCCAGCAACTCTATCTCCACCGCAATTCGCTCCAATACAAGATTGACAAGTGGGAGGAGTTGACGGGGCTTCAGTTGAAAAATCTGACAGATCTAGCCCTGTGCTATCATTTGGTCTTACAAGATGTGATTTAAACGAAATAAATCCAGAGTTTTGTGCAACTTGCACAAAACTCTTTTTCTTTTTTGTGAGACTTGCCATAGATTTGTAAAACGTTTTCATTTACAATAGAACTATAAAAATCAAAGGAGTACCATCATGGTAGAATTAAATCTTAAAAATATTTACAAAAAATATCCAAACAGCGAACATTACTCAGTTGAAGACTTCAACTTGGACATCAAAGACAAAGAATTTATCGTTTTCGTAGGTCCTTCAGGATGTGGTAAATCAACGACTCTTCGTATGATCGCTGGTCTTGAAGACATCACAGAAGGTGAATGTTCGATCGATGGCACTGTTGTAAACAACGTGGCACCTAAAGACCGTGATATTGCCATGGTATTCCAAAACTACGCTCTTTACCCACACATGACTGTGTACGATAACATGGCATTTGGTTTGAAATTGCGTAAATACAGCAAGGAAGATATCGACAAACGTGTACAAGAAGCAGCTGAAATCCTTGGCTTGAAAGAATTCTTGGATCGTAAACCAGCTGACCTTTCTGGTGGTCAACGTCAACGTGTAGCCATGGGACGTGCGATTGTCCGTGATGCAAAAGTGTTCTTGATGGATGAACCTTTGTCAAACTTGGATGCGAAACTTCGTGTATCCATGCGTGCTGAAATTGCGAAAATCCACCGTCGTATCGGAGCTACAACGATCTACGTAACTCACGACCAAACAGAAGCGATGACACTTGCTGACCGTATCGTTATCATGTCTGCTACTAAAAACCCAGCTGGTACTGGTACTATCGGACGTGTGGAACAAATCGGTACTCCGCAAGAAGTGTATAAAAACCCAGTCAACAAATTCGTAGCTGGATTCATCGGAAGCCCGGCCATGAACTTCATTAACGTAAAATTGGAAGGCGGACACATCGTTGCCAATGGATTGAACTTGAAAGTTCCAGAAGGTGCTTTGAAAGTCTTGAAAGAAAAAGGCTATGATGGTAAAGAATTGATCTTTGGTATCCGTCCAGAAGACGTGAATACAGAAGCTGCTTTCCTAGAAACATTCCCAGAATCAGTAGTAAAAGCAACTATCTCTGTATCTGAATTGCTTGGTTCAGAATCTCACTTGTACTGCC
The DNA here is from genome assembly GCF_000448565.1 of Streptococcus sp. HSISM1. Lineage (GTDB taxonomy): Bacteria > Bacillota > Bacilli > Lactobacillales > Streptococcaceae > Streptococcus. The sequence goes on from NZ_CM002128.1 coordinate 2,132,557, forward strand.
AAGTTGGTGACAACGAATTCATCGCTAAAGTAGATGCACGTGACTACCTTGGAACTGGTGAAACCATCGAACTTGGATTTGACTTGAACAAAGCTCACTTCTTCGACAAAGAAACTGAAAAAACAGTATACTAATACCTACTGAAACTGTAGAGACTGAGACGATATGTCTCGGTCTCTTTCATTTTAAGGAGACAAAACATGGAAAAAGACTGGTGGAAGGGGAAGGTCGCTTATCAGATCTACCCAAAAAGCTTTAAAGATAGCAATGGTGATGGCGTTGGGGATTTGAAAGGAATCACGGAGAAACTCGATTACCTTCAAGACTTAGGGATTGATATTCTCTGGTTATCCCCTATTTACAAGAGTCCGTTTATTGACCAGGGTTATGATATTTCCGACTATTATGCCATTGATCCTATTTTTGGAACGATGGAAGATATGGAAGAGTTGATCGCTGAAGGCAAGAAGCGAGGCATTTCCATCATCATGGATTTGGTGGTTAACCACTGCTCCAGTCATCACGAATGGTTCCAAAAGGCTTTAGCGGATCCAGATGGCCCTTATGCGGATTACTTTTATTTCATCGAAAGTGACAAGGAACCCAACAACTGGGAAAGTTACTTTGGAGGCAGTGTTTGGGAACCGGTTCCTGGCACTAATAAATACTATCTCCATTCTTTCCACAAGGATCAGCCAGACCTCAATTGGCAAAATCCTGTCTTGCGCGAAGAGATATATAAGATGATCAATTGGTGGTTGGACAAGGGAATTGCAGGCTTCCGGATTGATGCCATTATCAATATCAAAAAGGATTTAGAATGGCGTTCGCTTCCATCCGATCGTGACAATGGCCTGGTCCCAGTGCCGGAATCGCTGGTCAATGCCCAACCGATTGAACCTTTCTTGCAAGAGTTAAAGGAGCGGACTTTTGCCAAGTACAATGCCTTCACTGTAGGGGAAGTTTTCAATGAAACCGATGATGAATTGCATTTCTTCATCGGAAAAGATGGTGTTTTCTCTTCCATCTTTGACTTCAAACAAACCATGCTGGGGCAAGAAGGAAAAGGCTGGTTTGACCATAGTCTTCCGACAGCAGATGAACTCAAGGAAAGTATTTTCCAAGCGCATGAGCGCGCGGATAGCATTGGGGTTCTCTCGACCATCATTGAAAACCACGACGAACCTCGTGGTGTGTCCCACTATATCGCAGAAGGTCCGGTAAACGATACCAGTAAAAAAGCCCTGGGGACCATTCAGGTTTTACGTAAGGGAATTCCTTTTATCTATCAAGGCCAAGAAATTGGAATGGAAAACCAAGTCTTTGAATCGGTGGAGGATTTTGATGATATTGCGACCATCAATGGTTATCATGTTGCTAAAGAAGCTGGTTTGAGCGAGGAAGAAGCCTTAGCTGCGATTGCTAAATACAGCCGGGACAATGCGCGGACACCCATGCAGTGGACAAAAGAGCCAGGTCTGGGCTTTAGCGATGGGTCAGCCTGGTTGATCAGTCCCAAACCAAATGTTGCCATCAATGTGGAAGATCAGGAAAAGGATCCAAATTCCATCTTGAATTATTATCGCCAGTTGACGGCCTTGTATCGCCATCCCCTCTATGGAAATACTATCCGATTTGGAGATATGATCCCAGCGTATCGGGACCGTGAAAACATCATCGCCTTTGAACGCCGTGGGGACAAACGTCTCTTGGTTGTCAGCAATTTCCAAAATCGCCAGGCCACCTTGGAGTTGCCAGCTCCGATTAAAACGGTCGTTTTAAATAATACAGCAGGATTATTCCAAGAAGGAGACCAAGTGCTCGAATTGACCCCTTACCAAACTGTTGTGTTGGAATTGGTGGAATAAGGAGAAACTTTGCATCAGTATTAGGATTTAATGTAGAATAGTATTTTCATTAAATATTCTGGAGAAATTAATAAAAGTTTTCTATACTTTAGAATCAATCAAGTATAAACTGAAACTTTCCGCTGTGAGAAAAGTGTTTGAAACATTATTGTTTCAAACACTCGGGAATTTTGAGACCTTAGGCTCAAAACTAAGTCATGGAACTTCGAAGAAGTTCGCTGACGTCCGTACTCACCTAAGGAAAGTTTTGAAAGATATTTTATCTCCAAAAAGAACCTTCGCGTCTGCGAAGGTTCTTTTCATGTCATCCAAGTCTAAACCTGGAACTTACTCAACTTCTTTCTTTTTCAAGAGGAGGAAGCCTCCGCTAACGGCTAGCAAGAAGCCTGAAAGAATGAAGTGTGCGGTTGTGTCTTCTCCAGTTTGTGGCAATTGTGCCTTGGCTGGACTTTCTTGGAAGTTTTGTCCTACTTGGTAAGTCAAGGCTTGCACGCTTTCTTCATTTTTTGTTGTCATTTCTTTTTGTGGAAGGAGCACTTTAGGAGTATCCTTCTTGGCTAAGATTGGCTGTGGATTGCTTGTTTGGTTATGAATTGGAACCACCACTTGATCTGGTTCTTTAGCTGGAACGTAATCCATCAAGCTTGCCAACTTGCTGCCAAAGATCGCATTGGTTACCCAGCGGAAGAAGTGGACAGGGTGTTGACGGTTGGTTGGATTTCCTGCATAGACAAAGAGTGGTTGTCCCATCAGTTCTCCAGAGATGGCCATGACTTTGTTAGCCAGAACATCATTATGTGGCCACCAACCTGCAATATAATAATCGCTCGGAGCGATGCTCATCAAGGTCTTGAAATGTTCTGGAACCTTTTCAATCCAGTTTCCTGAGTTGGAGTAGAAGAGGGTATTCTTCTTGTATCCGCTGGTCAATGGATCCTGGTCATCAATGATCGCTTTCATCAAGCCTTCGTAGTCACTACCGCCTTTTAGTTTTTCAGCGTCAAATCCTGTAAGAACTCCCAATTTTTCCAGTTTTTGCATGGCTTCCCCACCAATGACAAGGGTTGGTTTCTTGCCAAAAATGGAAGCGTCAAAGCGGTTGCTTTCCAAAATAACAACATCGGCTTCTTCTGGTGTATTGACGATTTGGAAGCCTAATTTTTCAAGGACCAGACTAGTATGAGCAGGCGCATCTACTCCAGCCCAATTATAGTGGTAGTTCGGAGAGTAGATCTTCATCGGTTTCAAGGTTGGGCCGCTAGGTACCTTGTAGAGGGCATCCCCATAGATGGCATAGTTTGGTAGGAGCGAAGCAAAGGTATCGCGGTCAACGATGTAGCCATCGTCTGTTAGGTAGACAGATTTTCCTTGCGCGATGGCCTGATTGACAGCTTTAACGGCACTGGCTGAGGTATTTGCGATCACATAGTAAGGAGCTTTTGGATCGATCTCAGAGGTACGAGTGGCGCGGGTGGTGGTGACTTCTCCTAATTTTCCGTTGAAAAGACCATCCGCAAATATAGGTTCGGACTTGAACCCTCTCATATCTGGGAAGTTGACCAGTAACTCTGCGTACATCGCAGCCCAGGCAGATTCGTTGGAGCCCTTGTAGAGAATATGGTTGGCATAGCCACGTTTGGCTTGGGCCATGTCAATGACCAAGTCCCCTTTTTTGTAGGGACCTGTATCTTCTTTAAGTTCCTTGACGAGGACACCATTGCGTTTGAAGTAGTCAATCATATTGAAGGCTTCTTGCGCATCATTGTCCTTGTCGAGGCTCATTGGGATGACGTAGTAGTCTGGGAAGAATTTCGGACGACCATTTTTCACCCGTCCAACGATTTCCCCATTTGGGCCAACCAGTTCATTTTCAGCTTTTGGATCTTCGGTTTTATTGAGACCGCGCAGGTAGAAGTTGAGACGCATCTCAAGGAGACGGTCTGGATCTTGGTTGAGGAAGTCAATTCCGCCTAGGACAGCATTGCGACCCGCTTTGTAGGATTCTTCATTTCCTTCCGGAATTTCAATGGTATGGCCTAAGATACCATGGTAGACAGCATATACCCCTGTATAGCCAGAGAAGGAGTCATCCCAGCCATCGCCCCAATCCAGTTTTGGAATGATGTAACTATTGTATTTAGAATTGGCAACTCCTGCCCGTCCCATATGATGGGCATTTTCTAGCATCAGGTCTGACAGAAGATCGTATTCGAAGTTCGGATCATGTGGTGGCGTTGCAGGTTCGATCAAGAATTCTTTGATAAAACCGTGTAAGTCGTAGAGAGCGATCGGATTCCATTTGTTGATCATTTGGATAACCGTGCGAACTTCAGGGTTGGTTTGGTAGCTGGCATCCCGGTTTGGATCGAGCCCGTTTGCTAGGGCCCGCAGGTTGAGAGCATCCCCATCTGGGTTTTCCGTGAAGTCAAATAAGAAAATGAATTTATTGAGCAAGCTTGGAATATCTAGCGTGACTGTTTTAGCATTTCCAGCTTCATCTGTGGTGTTAAAGGTCACCTTTTCCTTGGTCGCAAAGGTATTGAAGAGGCCTGTGATGATATCAATGCCTGGCTGTTCATCCGCGTGGGTGTTGTGGACTAAGACAGGTAATTTGTAATCCAAGGTCTTGTCTTTTAGTGCAGCCAGCATTTCGCTTGGTTTGGTCAAAGCTGTAGGATTGGTGCTAGACAGGTAGTGATCGATGCTGGCTTGGTCCTTGCTCACGATCCCCATCTTCATATCCCGGCCTTGGGCACTCTTTCCAAGAGTTTCCAGCTGCACCAAACGATCGGGTTTCGCTTCTTCCTTGGATTTTTCGATAGCAGCCAGCATCTCTTCATGTGTATGGTAGTCTTGGTAAGGTCGAAAAACAAGGGTTTTATTGATGGTCACACCTAAGTCTGCATTGGTCCCGACTAGTTCATGGTTGCCGATGTAGTTGCGATAAGTCCGGCGAATATTATTTGGGCTACGAAGACTGAGATCTTCACCAAAGAGATCCTGCACGTCGATGTGGAGATCTAAATCATTGCCGTTTGCAGTCTCTGTGATGGTGAGGAATGGATCCTTGCTTAGTGTTCCTGTCTCCATATCCCAGGTTTTCCACTCAGAGAGTGGCTTATTGTCTAAGGTCCAGTTGATCTTGCCAGCAGCTTGAGCTTTTTCTTGGACTTTGTCATCAATCGTGCTCTTTTCAGAGAGATAAATGGTGCTATCCGCCAATCGAGTCGCTTGGTCAGCGGTTGTTGTAGCACGGGTAGTGCTTGGACTAGCGGTTGGAGCAACTTCTGTAGTAGAAGCCACATCAGAAGTCGCTGCTCTTTCTGTAGGACTAGCAGGAGTTACTTCTGTGGCTGTAGCAGGACTGGTCGTCTCGGCTGCTACAGGTTGCTCAGTAGCAGGTGTCGCTTCAAGGACCGTGCTTGGTCCCGTTTGAGGAGTTTCTAAGCTATCGGCTGAAGCTTGGCCATGACCGATAACGGAAAGCAAGACAGCCGCTGAGAGACTGAGTGTCGTAGTGTACAAATGTTTCTTATACGAAGACTTCATATAGAAGGCCCTCCTTAAAAAAGTTATTTTCCAGTTCTAGTATACCATTTTAGGAAATCGTTTACAACAAAACCCCGAATAAAAAAGCCTTTGCATCTTGCAAGGGCCTTTTTGTCTATTCTGTCTCCTTATGAAATTGTTGGTAAAAATCAACCTTGACCTGGATGAAAGTTTCTAAGTCTCTTAAGAGTTGGAGCAAGGTGGCGCGTGTTTCGAATTCTTCACGGGTCTTGGGAAGAGGGCGTTCGCGGAAGATGGCCAAATACTGACTAATATCATCTAGAAGATCTTGGGCGGGATTTTCCTGACTTAACTGTTGGGCTGTCTTCTTAAATAGTTGTGCTAGGATCATACTTTCACTCGCCGCCAACTGACAGCGGTTGACATTTTCTGCCATATCCCGCAGAATATCGTTTTGCCGCTTGCGCATTTCGAAGTAGTGAATATGGTAGTTGGTTTGGTGAAAGAGGTGATTGGAATGGTCCAGATAGACTAGCTTCAAAGCGTCCTTTAGGATACCATCCAACTCCTTGATCAAGCGAGCATCATTGCGACCATCGCCTTTACCAAGTAATCTGCAAAACGGCCAAGAATTTTC
>NZ_CM002128.1:2139668-2151717 GCF_000448565.1 Streptococcus sp. HSISM1
CGTCCTTTAGGATACCATCCAACTCCTTGATCAAGCGAGCATCATTGCGACCATCGCCTTTACCAAGTAATTCTGCAAAACGGCCAAGAATTTTCTTTAGTTGGTCTTCAACAACATCATGGTAATGATCGATCGCTCCCTGATTAGAAGGCATATAGAGATTGGCCAGCAGGGCAAAGCTGGTCCCAATTAAAAAGAGAGCAAGTTCATTGAGCAAGAGCCCCCAGGAGGTAGACTGCTCAATCAAGAGGTGGGTAACCAACACCATACTAGGGGTGATACCGATCTGCCAACCCAATAGAAAGGCACCAGGAACATAGAGAGCGATAAAAACTCCCAGTGCCCAGAGGTTGAATCCAAAAAAGGAAAAGGCGAGACTTCCGATAGCAAGGGCCAGCAAGGTCGACATAAAGCGCTGGTAGGCCTGCTTGATGGTACTGCGACGCGTATCAGAGATACTCAAGATGGCAATGACGCCAGCTGAGATGGCATAGGTCAAGCCCAGAGCATAAGCAAGGGCCGCTGCTAAACAGGTGGCCAAGGTGAGCTTGATGGTTCGTTGAAAAAGAGGCATGGCTTCCTTTCTAGTTCGGTTCGTTCATTGAGATAGATTTGATTTCATTATATCATGAATTGGCCTCTTCCTCCTTTCTTGTGGTATACTAGTTCTATGGAAAATAACGATATCGTATACGGTGTCCACGCAGTCACCGAGGCTTTACAAGCCAATACAGGCAATAAATTATATATTCAAGAAGACCTCCGAGGAAAAAATGTCGACAAAATCAAGGCCTTAGCAGCTGAGAAAAAAGTGTCGATTTCTTGGACGCCAAAGAAAACCCTGCAGGAAATGACAGAAGGAGCTGTTCACCAAGGCTTCGTTCTCCGTGTGGCAGCCTTTGCTTATACAGACTTGGCAGCGATTCTGAAACAGACAGCCCAAGAAGAGAACCCGCTTTTGTTGATTCTCGATGGCTTAACAGATCCGCACAATCTTGGCTCCATCTTGCGGACAGCTGATGCGACCAATGTCTCAGGAGTCATCATTCCTAAGCACCGGGCAGTTGGGGTGACCCCAGTGGTGTCAAAAACTTCTACCGGAGCAGTGGAACACATTCCCATTGCGCGTGTGACCAATCTTAGCCAAACCTTAGACAAGCTCAAGGAAGAGGGCTTCTGGATCTTTGGGACCGACATGAACGGCACGCCATCTCATCAGTGGAATACGGCTGGCAAGTTAGCCTTGATCATTGGCAATGAAGGAAAAGGGATCTCAGCCAACATCAAAAAACAAGTCGATGAGATGATCACCATTCCCATGAATGGTCATGTGCAAAGTCTTAATGCCAGTGTGGCAGCAGCCATCCTTATGTATGAGGTCTTTCGCAATCGACTATAATCCTAGAAAGGCAATGATATGAAACGAAAAATCTTATTGGTTGACGGCTATAATATGATTGCCTTTTGGCAGGAGACCCGCCAGCTCTTTCAAAAAAGTGAGCTCGATGCAGCCCGCAATATCCTCCTGCAAAAACTGAGCCACTATGCTAGCTTTGAGGGGATCGAAGTCATCTGTGTCTTTGATGCCCAGTATATGCCAGGAGTGCGGCAGACCTATGAGGAGTTCAATGTTCAGGTGGTCTTTACCGGTGAGGATGAGACGGCAGATGACTATATCGAGCGTTTGGCGGCAGAGCTCAACACGCCCCTCCACCAAGTATCGGTCGCGACCAGTGACTTAAATGAGCAGTGGACCGTCTTTGCTCAAGGAGCCCTTCGGGTATCTGCCAGAGAGTTAGAAAAACGAGTCGCAGTCGTCAAAGGAAACCTCAATCAAGCGCAGCGAGTGGTCAACGATCAAAAACCACCCATGCGACCGCTCGATCACGAAGTATTGCGACAATTACAAGAAATGATGGGAGACAAGTAATGACATTTGCTATTTTAACCGATTCGACCGCAGATTTAGACCAGAACTGGGCCAAGGAACACCAGGTGACCATTCTTGGCTTGACCATTGAGTTAGATGGGACGGTTTACCAGACAGTTGGCCAAGGTCAATTGACCAGCCCTGAGCTTTTAGAAGCCATGAAAAATGGGGCCAAACCGACAACCAGTCAGGTCAATGTGGGCCAATTTCAGGAAACCTTTGAACAATTTGCCAAAGAAGGAAAAGATCTGCTCTATGTGGCCTTTTCATCAGTCTTATCTGGGACTTACCAGAGTGCAGTCATGGCACGAGACCTGGTTTTAGAAGATTACCCGGAAGCCGTGATCGAGATTGTCGATCCGAAGGCGGCTGGGATTGGAGAGGGTTATCTGGTCATGCGGGCAGTAGCTGCGCGTGATGCGGGTCGTTCATTAGCAGAAGCCAAAGAAGAGATCATGGATCTAGCGCCAAAACTGCGGACTTATTTCCTCGTCGATGATCTCTATCACCTTATGCGGGGAGGCCGTCTCTCAAAAAGTGCTGCGATCATGGGAAGTTTGGCCAGCATCAAACCCATTCTCTGGATTGATGCGGAAGGGGAATTGGTCCCAATTAGCAAGGTTCGCGGACGCAAAAAAGCTGTTCGAGAATTACTGGAGCTGATCAAAGCCGATATCGGTGAAAGCACAGCCTTGGTATCTTATACCAACGATCTAGAAGGAGCCGAAGCACTGAAGCAAGAAATGCTTGCGCTTGAAGGCATCGATGAAGTCCTCGTGATGCCTCTTGGACCGGTTATTTCAGCCCACGTCGGCCCGAATTCCTTGATCGGATTTGTCATTGGAAAAGAAAATCGTAAATAATTTTCCAAATCGGTTGACTTTTATCTTAGAATTTTGATACAATAGTAGGCGGTATTGTTTACCCCATTTGTAAGGCCCCGGAACCTTTCAAATAACTCGCGGACCGGAACATCCGCCCTGTAAACAAAAACGACATTCATATAGGAGAAATCATGAACAAAACTACATTCATGGCTAAACCAGGCCAAGTAGAACGCAAATGGTACGTTGTTGACGCAACTGATGTACCTCTTGGACGCCTTTCAGCAGTTGTTGCTAGCGTGCTTCGCGGAAAAAACAAACCAACATTCACACCTCACACTGATACAGGTGACTTCGTAATCGTTATCAATGCTGAAAAAGTTAAATTGACTGGTAAAAAAGCAACTGATAAGATCTACTACACTCACTCAAACCACCCAGGTGGATTGAAATCAATCTCTGCTGGTGAACTTCGTTCTAAAAATGCAGTACGTTTGATCGAGAAATCAGTTAAAGGTATGCTTCCACACAATACTCTTGGCCGCGCTCAAGGTATGAAATTGAAAGTATTCGTTGGAGCTGAGCACACTCACGCTGCACAACAACCAGAAGTTCTTGATATTTCAGGACTTATCTAAGGAAAGGAACAATAAAGTATGTCACAAGCACAATATGCAGGTACTGGACGTCGTAAAAACGCTGTTGCACGCGTTCGCCTTGTTCCAGGAACTGGTAAAATCACTGTTAACAAAAAAGATGTTGAAGAGTACATCCCACACGCTGACCTTCGTTTGGTCATCAACCAACCATTCGCAGTTACTTCAACTGTAGGTTCATACGACGTTTTCGTTAACGTTGTAGGTGGTGGATATGCTGGTCAATCAGGAGCTATCCGTCACGGTATCGCTCGTGCCCTTCTTCAAGTAGACCCAGACTTCCGCGATTCATTGAAACGCGCAGGACTTCTTACACGTGACTCACGTAAAGTTGAGCGTAAGAAACCAGGTCTTAAGAAAGCTCGTAAAGCATCACAATTTAGTAAACGTTAAAACTTATTTACATTTATTGAAAGCATTTCGTATCAAAAATACGGGATGCTTTTCTGTTTGGCTTAATGTTACAAATTAGCAATTATGTTATAATAAGTAATATAGTTGCATGCAAAAAATGGTGGATAATCAATTAGATCGGAGGAAACTGATGAAGAAAAAAATGTTGGCTATAGGCGCAGTTCTTATAGTTTTAATTTCGGGAGGAGTATATTGTATGACAAAGTGGATTGAACATCAAAATTCGCCATATAATGTTAGTGATGTTTTAGACGACAAAGGAGCGAAACTTTACAAACGAGGATTTCGTTTGTTGGAAGAACAACTGGCGACTTACATCAAAGAACACTATTCAGGAGTTAGTAAAATAGAGTTTTCACCAATTTTTGTTCAGGGCGGGGATGGACAAACTATGTTCGATGCTAATATCGTTCCCGTAATTTATGACAATTATGGGAATAAGGCTTATTTAGGGCGGAAGGTTGGTAAGCATGGATATGCAAGCTACGGTCTTTTAGGAGATCTACGGTTAGATTTTAATGGATTTGATGAGGAAGTGATTGAAATTGATGTAGATGGTAAATTTCTTGAAATAACGGATTACCAAAGCTTGCCTCCAAAAGCTAAATTGACAATTAACCCCTCAATGGATGAAAATATTGAAGCGCTTGTCAATGCTGGTCACCTAAAAGATGTAGTTAAAAGTGAAAAAGGCAGTCTAAAAGCAGAAGTTGCCTATAATACAGAAATTAGGAAAGGAAATGAGTGGGAATGGCGTTGAATGATGAACAGGTACAGCAATTGCAAACAGGAGTTCTAAAAATAATTAAAAATTATGATGTTGGTAAAGATTTTTCGTTAAAAAAGGGAGGACAAAAATATGTCTTAATCAACGAAGTTAACGAAACAACCCAAGCTATTGCTGTTGCTCCACTCGACAAGGATGGGAAGCCAGATTACAGTCAAACTACTATTGTTGTTGCTGGAACTCAAGCTTCTGGTGGGGACATTAATAATCATGTTATAGAGTCTGAATTTAATGCATGGATAGCAACAGGTCAATTAACAGAACAAACAAAGGATGTTCGGGAGTTTTATAACCAATCATTATCTAAGGCTAAAAAAATGGCTGGAACAGGACAAGAAGTTGATATTAGTAATATGTCGGGATTTAGTCAATCAGGACCAGCTGTTGCTAAAGTAGCTGCGGAAATGAAAGTCCAGAAGATTACAAATTTCATGGACTGGGGTGCATGGGCTTCTTTGTCCATGAATTCGTCCGATTATAAGGGGATTAGTAATGAAGAATTAGCTTATCTTGATGAGCATTTACACTCATACAGTGACCAAGGGAAACATATAACGAGCTTAGATTGGCATGGGGGAGTTATTCCATATGGTAAAGTGTTTACTGTCGAAGGTAAATATCATAATGCTGGTTTTCCCAAGATTAAAGGTAATGGTCCAGATTTTGAGTGGTATGAAAAAAATCTTCTATTTTGTTCAGGAATGTCGAAGAGCCAAGTTGAAAGAATTGTAGACAAAATATTAAGCAAATCTAGTATTGATAATGCTTATAAAACAATGGCTAGACCAGAATTGATTGAACGCTATGAAGTAGAATACGGTTCTTTCGCTCCTGAGCTAACTAAACAAGATTTAATTTCTTTAAATATCAAACAAATAAAAGAATTAAAGGATTCCTTGAAGACTAGTTCCAGTAGTAAAAAAATTAGTTTGAGAGAAGAATTGGTCCGAGTAAGTGCGGAAACCGCGAAACTTCAAGCTGAGGTTTACGAGGAAGAAATTAAATCAAAAATTGAGTCTGAAAAGGAAAAGGTTTCTCAAAAAATTTCATCCCTTAAATCTGAAGCGTATAGTATTGCTCATCACTTACCATCTAGTGAAGTAGAGGTTCTATTGTCTGAACTAAGTTTAGATATTGCATGGAACAGTGTAAAAGAGTCAAACACGATCTCTGCGACAAGCAATTATAAGAATAAAATGTCTCAAATTTCAGATAACCTAAACAAGGTTGCTGATAGAATTATTGAGAGTGATAAAATAGGTGCCAAGATTTTTAGCAATTAAAAGGGAGTTAATGAATGATTGAACCGAATACTGAAGATCGATTAGAAGCAGAGCGCATAAAAATTGAATATATGAAAGTTCAAGAACGATTGGCAATCCAGGCCTTAGTTTCAACAACAAGAGCTGTCCTAATGGCAGAAGGAGCTATTTTACAAACATGGTTGGACTATCAGGCGTTTGAGATGCAGAATTTTTCCACTTTTCAAGTACCTGCTTCCCTAGAAGGAGGATTAACGGGGGGTGCTGCTGATGCCATCAACAAAACTTTAACCGAAGTACCTAAACCTGATCTGTCCAGTCCAATACTTTAGGAGAATTCATGAATATCAATGATAAAATTAGTAAAGTCGAGAGTGATCATCAAGTTTTTAGAAGGAAAGTAGCAGAATATGAATTAGATTATCAAGATATGAAGCGAGATGCAAAAAGACTATCTGAGGATTTGACCGATCTTATCATCTCCTATTGTCATAACCATCATCAAGAACTTCCAATGCTTGAATTGTGTCAATTAGAAGAAAATAGAGACAACTTTGAAAAGAGAATCTCTAGGTTTGAAACTCGATTAAGCCAAACATATCAGGAAGAGAATAAACTTTACAATCAAAACATGGAATCTCTTGAAAAAGAAAAGAAGAAGGTTTAACTCCTATTACTATTTATAATACTTTATAGTAATACTACTTGCTCCAATTGTCTAAAAAATTGTGTAAATTCCAAATTGAAAATAAACCAATTTTTGATAGCGATTCCTCTTATTTATAAATACGTCAACTAGTTGTAAATGTTGTTTGATCAAGATTTTTTGGAAAATCCAGATGTTTTTTTCTCTACTTATTTTTCTAAAGCTGGGGGAAAATCTGATATAATAAGCTTTATGGTGTGTTATATTAATACTTACAGAACTAAACTATTCCCCTATTTAAAAAATATTGATTCAAATTTTATGAAATTAATAAGTAGATATCGTTTTGAAAAGCCTTGATATTACGCTGTTTTTAGTCCAACTGAAACTCATACTTTCCAAACCAGGTCTTAAGAAAGCTCGTAAAGCATCACAATTTAGTAAACGTTAATTCGAGAGAATTACGATACTTACAAAGAGCACCTTTCAAGGTGTTCTTTTTTAGATTTTTTTACTAAATTGGTGCAATTGACACAGTTGTCGCGACTTTAGTCGCTTACAAATGTGGCTGCAATCTGACAACGTCAGTTGCCTCAAAACGTTAATCAACACGATACTATCAACGTTTACAGACATTCAAGAGTATTCTTTTGGATTTCTTTTTTGTCTAAAAAAGGCTCTTTGTAAAATCGTGTTGGTAGAAGTAGACGATTTTTCTACCAACACGATTTTTAATTTATTATAGAACTGATTTCTGTTAAAATCCTAAAAGCCACCTATTTCGACAGTTTTATAGCATGTTATTCTATTTTCTTGACAATAATACCACCGTCTCCACACGTTTTTTAACCATAAAAAGACACCTCCATGAGCATTTGATTATATTGTACCAAATCCAACTTGGAGATGTTTTTATTTAATTCTCATTTACGGGGGTCAGTGCCAATTAAAATTGCGTATTTTTTATTTAAAATGTATTAGAATTAAATTCATATAAAATATGCACGAAAAATAAATCAAAATTAAAAAGTACAAATTAATGAAGTGATTATTGATAAAAATAGTTAATAATTGGTTAAACAAAATATATAACTCGTTTATAAATTTATAGAAATGAACCATTATAAATCTCCTCTTAAATATTGAAAAAACCATTGGCAGTGGACATACTTTAAGATTATATATTTCTGAAACTAGTTTCACAATACAAATATTGACATGCAATTATTAATTGGTGGATTTTAAGTTGACATCTACAAAGTTTAATGTTAGAATACATTCAAAAATATATTTGAATGAGGTGTTTTATGATTCAAAATATTGTTACTTCAATAATCCTGTATTCTGGGACAGCCGTAGACTTACTTATTATCCTAATGTTATTTTTTGCCAAAAGAAAAAGCAGAAAGGATATTATTAACATCTATTTAGGACAATTTCTAGGCTCTGTTAGTCTAATATTCCTAAGTTTGCTTTTTGCATTTGTCTTAAATTATATTCCTAGTAAAGAGATTTTAGGTTTACTCGGTTTGATTCCAATTTTCCTAGGCCTCAAAGTTTTGCTTTTAGGAGATTCTGATGGAGAAGCTATTGCAAAAGATGGTTTGCGAAAAGACAATAAAAACTTGATTTTTCTAGTCGCTATGATTACTTTTGCAAGTTGTGGCGCTGACAATATTGGTGTCTTTGTCCCATATTTTACCACCTTAAATTTAGCGAATTTGATAGTGACTTTACTTACTTTTCTAGTCATGATTTATCTCTTGGTTTTTTCTGCCCAAAAATTAGCACAAGTCCCTTCTGTTGGAGAAACTTTGGAAAAATATAGCAGATGGTTTATTGCCGTTGTCTATTTAGGATTGGGGATGTATATCCTGATTGAAAACAACAGCTTTGACATGCTAAGGACTGTGTTCGGCTAGGAGAAAAAATTATGAAAAAAGATAGTATATGCCAAGTGAATATTATAAATCAACAAAACGTTACAACCGCAACGAACTACCTTGAAAAGGAAAAAGTCCAAAAATCACTTCGTATTTTATCAAAGTTTACCGATAATAAACAGATAAATATCATCTTTTATCTCCTTGCTGTTGAAGAACTCTGTGTCTGTGATATAGCCTGTTTACTAAATCTCAGTATGGCATCTGCCTCCCACCATCTTCGTAAACTAGCCAATCAAAACATCTTGGATACTAGAAGAGAGGGGAAAATTATATATTATTTTATAAAAGATGAGGAAATCAAAGACTTTTTTAATCAACTAGGATAACAACTATTTTTACTACTTTACCATGATTATATATAGGACTTATCTATGAAATGTTTTGATGAAAATTACTCACAAGAAATACCCACTCGTATCAAATGTTTAAGAAAAAGTATAATTTAAAGCAAAGCGATCTAGGTAATGCAGGTCAAGTTAGCCAAGTTGAAAAGGAAGAAATCTGAAAGAAAATGTATCTTTGATAGTAGTCATTTATTGTGAAATATGATATATTTATTGATTAGATGGATGAATATTTCTAAAGTTAAATAAGATATGACAGATATATTTTTTTAGTGTATCTTGTTTGTACTCAAAGTATGAAATGAATATCTAATATTTAAGATTAATAAATATTATACGATGAGATAGAATGCTACAAAATGAAAGGCGATGTAATCTGATGAAGAAAGATAGATTAATTGCATTGACAGATGCGGTTCTAGCAATTATAATGACTATCCTAATCTTAGAATTAGAAAAACCAACGACACCAAGTCTTCAAGCTTTTTGGGATTTACGGCAAAATTTCTTTGCTTATTTTCTTTCTTTTTCTGGTTGGGATCGTTATGGATGGCGCTAAACACATTATGGGAAAAGGTTGAGAAAATTTCTCAACAAATTGTTTGGTGGAATTTGTTTCTTTTATTTTTGTTTCATTTATGCCCTACGCTACTGGAATAGTTAGTAGTCATTTCATGAATCATACGGCACAGCTCTTTTATGGACTGATCGTTATTGTTTCAACGGTAGCAAACTGGTTTTTACATAAAGTAATTGATAAACCCAATATAGATCAGAAAGAATTACTTGAAGCTACCGCACAATATAGAAAGTTATTGATACCTGACCTAATAATTAAAGGAGTGGGATTGATTCTATCCTTAATTCTCTATTATGATGTATAGTGTTTTGATTGCGGCATTTTACATCATAACTTTAAAAACACTATCTGAAAAAAGAGTGAATAACTAAAAAATGGTGATCAAAGTTAGGTGTATTATTTTAATGCTCACAGACCCAAACTATTCCCCTATTTATAATCTATTGATTCATATTTTATGAAATTAATCAGTAGATATCGTCCTGAAAAGCCTTGATAATACGCTGTTTTTAGTCCAACTGAAACCCATACTTTCCAAACCAGGCTTGAAAAAAGCTCGTAAAGCATCACAATTCTCAAAACGTTAATCAACACGATTATATCAACGTTTACAGACATTCAAGAATTTTCTCTTGGATGTCTTTTTTTGTTCAAAAAACTAAAGTTCACCCTATTGCTTTTTGAGACTTCTAAAGGCTATTTCTCCTGCTGTTTGATTTACTGTTTCAGTAGTATTGACATAAGTCTTCGTTATTTGGATGTCACTATGAGTAAGTGCTTCTGAAATAGCTTTGATAGATATTCTAGCCTGTTTGGCTGGTGTGGCGCCTTGAATATTATGCTTATCCATAGTATTTTGTGTTATAATGTAGAAACAATACAGAAAATAAAAGAATCTTTTTAAATTCTATAAATTTCACTTTGTGTAAACATGAGAAAATGTTGAATGTAGATAATGATGGGGGAGGCTTTGAAATGATCGGTTTAGAGTTGTTGTCTGAAGAAAATAGTTTAGATGTCTATTCTTTTGAAAAAGAAAATCGAGAGTATTTTGAACGAAATTTACCTCCTAGACCAGCTAACTATTTTGATTTAGAAGGTTTTAAAGAAATTACAAGGGAGTTGTTAACGGAACAAAGGAATCGTGATGTCTATATGCATCTTATTAGAGATTCGCAAGGCGTTATGGTCGGGAGAATCAATTTAAGTGTCTTAGATGGTGATCGGAAAACAGCAGAACTTGGGTATAGAATTGGGGAAAATGTTACCAATTTAGGTTATGCAAGCGAAGCGGTTAGACTCGTTTTAGACAAAGCGTTTACTACTTATGGTTTTAATAGAATCATTGCAGGAACAGCAAGAGATAATCTAGCTTTTCAGAGAGTGCTTTTAAAAAATGGCTTCACCTTTAGTAGAATGATAGAAAATGACTTACAAATTCATAATGAG
This sequence comes from Streptococcus sp. HSISM1, assembly GCF_000448565.1. Classification (GTDB taxonomy): domain Bacteria; phylum Bacillota; class Bacilli; order Lactobacillales; family Streptococcaceae; genus Streptococcus. The sequence goes on from NZ_CM002128.1 coordinate 2,150,507, forward strand.
TGGGTTCATACAGCAGTATTTGAGGTAAGGAGACCATAATATCATCATTTCCAGTCTATTAACAAGGTTAATGGAGTTATATTCTTTCCAGACATTCAAGAATTTTCTCTTGGATGTCTTTTTTTGTCTATCTTAATTTTACAAAATGGGAACTATGTTATAATAAGTAATATGATTACAGACTGAAAATTGTAGATTATCACTTGGAACGGAGGCAACTAATGAGAAATAAGGTTGCTAAAATAATTGCTATTGTACTCATTCTTATATTTGGAGGAACATATATATATAACAAGCTGACTAAACCAAATCTAGGCCCGAAAACAACCAAACTCTATCAGCATGGCTTTCGTTTGCTAGAAGAGCAAATAGGAACCTACATCAAAGAACACTATAGAGGTATTGAAAAGATTGAATTTTCCCCAATATACATTACTGAGGAAGGGTCAACATTCTCAAATGCGTACGTGCGTCCAACTATTTATGATAAGTATGGAAATAAGGCTACTCTAGGAACTCCAATTAATAACTTTAATCCAAGCAGTTTTGGTATCGTTTCTGATGTTCTTCTCAATTTTGATGGAGGCGGGAATGAAGCTATAGATTTAAAGGACTCCAATGGAAATAATATCGATGTTTCTAAAGCACAGCACTTGCCAGATGAAGCAAAACTCACGAAGGCTAGAAGTACAGATGAAAATATTTCTTTATTGGTTCAAGACAATCAGCTAAAGGATGTTGTTAAGGATGAAAAAGGAAGTCCTGAAGCTGAAATCATTTATAATGTTGAGCTAAGCAAAGGAAAAGAATGATATGACATTATCTGATCAGGAAGTTCGAAGATTACAATAACTATTCCCCTATTTAAAAAATATTGATTCAAATTTTATGAAATAAATCAGTAGATATCGTTCTGAAAAGCCTTGATATGTCGTTGTTTTTAGTCCAACTGAAATTCATACTTTCCAAACCAGGTCTTAAGAAAGTTCGTAAAGCTAGCCAGTTCTCTAAACGTTAATTCGTTGCTGGACAGCAGAATACAAACGAAAACACTTTGCATATTGCAAGGTGTTTTTTCTATAAGAACTGGCGGTGCGCAATTAGGATAGCTCTAGCGACTTTAGTCGCATAGAGATATGCTATGCATAGTTGCCCCAAGAAAACAAGCGTAGCGATGTTTGATTGGATGGCAACCACTGCACTCAAAATGT
>NZ_CM002128.1:2152780-2167751 GCF_000448565.1 Streptococcus sp. HSISM1
ACTTTAGTCGCATAGAGATATGCTATGCATAGTTGCCCCAAGAAAACAAGCGTAGCGATGTTTGATTGGATGGCAACCACTGCACTCAAAATGTTCTTCGAAAGAATGACTATACTTACAAAGAGCACCTTTCGGGGTGTTCTTTTTTATTGACACCTTGTGGATTTATAATTAGGAATCTCCTTGAAGGGTATCAGGTAAATGAAAAGATTCGGCAATCATATCCTATTTCTTCGTACTTTAGTCTAATACCTATAATGTAAAAAAACTCTAGCTATCAGGTAGTTGATAGTTAGAGTTTTTTTCTATTCATATGATTTAATGAGATCAAATAAGGCTTCTACTTCTGATGACAGTGTAGCTGATTTGAGATAAGCGTAATAAACTGTAAATGTTATCTGGTCCTCCGGTATTAGAGGGATTTTTATTAAATCATCATCTTCATCAGAAATTGCGATATCAGCCAGTAAACTAACGCCAATCCCTTTCTTTAAAAGTTCTTTAATGATGACAATGTCGTCAGTCTTAAAGAATATTTCTGCCTTGTTTTGATACTTTTGATTAAGTAGTTCAAAAGCTTTCAGGTGCACAAAGTGTTCGTCTAAAAGTATAAAGGATTGATCTACTAAATCTTCAAAAGTGAGGGAAGGAGCAGTAGCAAGAGGATGGTTCTTAGATAAAACGACATACAGTTCTTTATGAAAGAGCTCATGTGTCTCTATTGAAGGATGATTGAGTGGTTCAATCAAGCCGAGTAGGCTGGCATCAAGGTCTCCCTTGAGGAGAAGATTTAATAACTCTACGGAGCCACCACGGATAGGGCGTACCTTTTTAAAAAATCGAATTTATCTTTTTCGTTTAAGGCAGCAAAGAGATACTGAATGATAATAGGAGGGAATCCTACAGTAGAGTATTGTGCCAAGGAGCGATTAATTTCTTTGCGAGTAGAAATAACCTCAGATAAGATCTTTTCTGTATGCTTTAGAAGAATTTGCCCTTGAGGAGTTAATTTAAAGGAACGATGTGAAGGATCATGGTGAATCAATTTGCAATTAAAAGATTCCTCTAAGCGCTTGATGGCATAAGAAATAGATGGTTGGCTGACTTTATGTAGTTTTGCTACTTCCGTATAGGATTGGAGCTGACAGAGGTCATAAAAATATTGTAGATCTTTTAAATTCATAGGGGCTCACTTTCATTAAATGGAGAAAAAATTGGAAATCACCAGATAAATAAATTTTATCCGTATCCTACAATTTGACTATACGAGTATTCGCTGGTTAAAATGTAAGTGAGTCAGGAATCTTAAAGATTATCTAAGATACTTTCAAAAATGACCAACATCTTTTCTCGTTTATCAATAGGGAGCTGTTTAATCTTCATGTTGATTCTTTTGAGTGCAAGATTGTCAGTCTTATCAGAGGTTGATTCAAGGCTATCAAAATTGAAAAATTCCTCTGGGGTCATCTCTAGGGCGTCAATCACTTTTTCAAGACTGTGAATGGTCAGATTCACATTTTGGTTTTCGAGTTGGTTGATATACTTAAGCCCAAGTCCCGCTTGTTCCGAAAGTTCTTCCTGGCTCATTTTGTTTTGTGTTCGAAAATATTTCACTTTTTGGGAAATATAGTGTTGTAAATAGTTTTTAGTTGTCATATAAATAGAATACAAGTTTTGCATGACAAAAAAACACATTAAAAAGTACAAAGTATTGTTTAAGGGACTTATGTGATATTAATTTTAATCAGGATTGCCAATTTGTATGATTATTTTGCTATACTTGTAACTTTTAGGAAAGAGTGATCATCGAGAGTTTCATGAGTTCAGGACTTTATAAAATTTAACAACTTAAAGTGCCATTAACAATAGTGTTTTAAGTATAAAGAGCTTATTAGAAAATTGTCTTCGTAGACTCATTATAACATATGCGGTTACAATCGTATTTTTTAAACAACAAAGTTTTCCGAACAATTCATTTCAAGTGGTATAATAGAAGTAAAAAGGAGGTTGCACTATGACTGCACATGATATTTTAAACAATCCTTTCCTTAATAAGGGAACTGCCTTTACCTTAGAGGAGCGAAAGGAATTAGGCCTTGTTGGTTTACTGCCACCGTATGTTCAAACGATTGAAGAACAAGCGGCGCAAACTTATGCGCAAATGCAAACAAAAGCCAATGATTTAGAAAAGCGTCTTTTCCTAATGGAAATTTTTAATACCAACCGGACCCTTTTCTATTACCTCTTTTCTCAACATTTGGAGGAATTTAATCCAATTGTATACGATCCAACCATTGCAGATACCATTGAAGGCTATAGTGACCTCTTTGTAGATCCCCAATATGCGGGATATCTTGATATCAATCATCCTGAAAATATTGAAGCCACTTTGAAAAATGCTGCTGGGGATCGCGAGATTCGTCTCATTGTTGTAACAGATGCAGAAGGAATCCTTGGAATCGGTGACTGGGGAACAAATGGTGTCGATATTTCTGTTGGGAAATTGATGGTCTACACGGGTGCTGCTGGAATCGATCCTTCTATGGTCCTCCCTTTAGTTATTGATGCAGGGACTAACCGTGAAGAACTTCGTAACAATCCTAATTACTTAGGAAATCGTCACGAACGGGTTCGCGGAGATCGTTACTACGACTTCATTGACCAATTTGTTCAAACAGCAGAACGTCTCTTTCCTAAACTCTACCTTCACTGGGAAGACTTCGGCCGCTTGAATGCTGCCAATATTCTTGAAAAATACCGGAAACAAATTCCAACTTTTAATGATGATATTCAAGGTACAGGAATCGTTACCTTAGGTGGTATCTTTGGTTCACTGGATATTAGTGGTGAAAAATTAACAGATCAAGTTTATCTCTGCTATGGTGGTGGTACTGCAGGTGCAGGAATTGCCTCTCGTGTTCTTCGTGAAATGGTGAGTGAAGGTCTTTCTGAAGAAGAAGCCTATAAACGTTTCTTTATGGTTGATAAACAAGGTCTTCTCTTTGATGACATGGATGACCTAACCCCTGAACAAAAACCGTTTGCTAAGAAACGTGCTGACTTTAGTAACGCAGACAAGTTGACTGACCTGCTTGAAGTAGTGAAGACTGTGAAGCCAACTATTCTTGTAGGAACTTCAACTCAACCTAATACCTTCACTAAAGAAATAGTAGAAGCTATGTGTGAAAACACAGAACGTCCGATGATTTTCCCTTTGTCAAATCCAACCAAACTAGCAGAAGCGAGTGCCAAAGATTTGATTGAATGGTCAGATGGCAAAGCTTTTGTCGCAACAGGAATTCCTGCTGATACAGTTTCTTATAAAGGTGTCGACTATGTGATTGGTCAAGCCAATAATGCCTTGATTTACCCAGGTCTTGGTCTAGGTATGCTGGCTTCTGAAGCAAGTCTTTTGACTGATGAAATGATTGGAGCAGCGGCTCATTCATTGAGTGGTATTGTCAATCCAGGCCAACCAGGAGCTCCTGTCTTGCCACCATTCAAGTATGTAGCAGATGTTTCTATTAAAGTAGCAGAAGCAGTCGCTAAAAAAGCACAAGAGCAAGGTCTTGCACGCGCTAAGGAAACAGATATGGCCAAAGCAGTTCGTGATTTGAAGTGGTATCCAGAGTATAAATAATTCACTGCTGCTGCCTATCCTTCTATAGCGACAGATTTGTATGGGCTGTGGACTTAAGTAAATTAGAAAGGATACCTATGTCACTCTTTTTAACCTCGATTACGAGTATCATTCCGATTATCGCTATCATTGTTTTGGGGTATATTCTTCAGGTGAAGGGATGGTTTGGAGATGACTTTGGACCTAACCTATCTCGTTTGATCATGAATGTAGCCTTGCCAGCATCAATCTTTGTGTCGGTGATGAAATACCTAACGCTAGATAAGCTAATCAGTCTTTCTGGAGGCCTCCTTTATACTTTTGTAGCATTTAAATTGGGCTATATCGTAGCTTATATTGCAGTTGTGGTTTTCAAGGTTCGTCCAGGACGGCGAGGAACCATGATTAATACCTTTGTGAATGCCAATACTATTTTTATTGGTTTACCTTTAAACGTTGCTCTTTTTGGGGATCAGGCTCTTCCTTATTTCTTAATTTACTATATTACCAACACGATTTCCACCTGGACATTGGGCGTGTATTTGATGACGAGTGACAGTAAATCGGGTCAAAGTAAGGAGACAAGTAAATTTGACTGGAAGAAATTGCTACCAGCTCCGCTTGTAGGTTTTCTTGTGGCTCTGCTATTTTTGATTCTTCGAATCTCTATTCCAGATTTCGCAACGAATACCTTAACCTATATTGGAAATATCGTCACTCCCCTATCTCTGATTTATATTGGTATCGTTCTTGCAAAGGCAGGCTTGAAAACTATTACTTTTGATAAAGATACAATTGTCACTTTAGTTGGACGCTTTATCCTAGCTCCTCTAATCATGCTTCTTGTATTGAAGTTCTTTGCACCAAATATGGCGACAGTAGAATTTAAGACCTTTATGATTCAGTCTGCTACACCAGCTTTAGCTGTTCTCCCGATCCTTGCTAATCAGGGAAAAGGAGATGTGGAATTCTCTACGAATGTGGTGACTCTAAGTACGGTTCTATTTATCGTTGTTATTCCAATATTACAAACTTTGTTAGGATAAGAGGAAGAGGATAGGATTGAAAGTTTTGCGTTAAGAAATTTCACTATTTTAGATACATAAATTCTTATTTATTGAAATCGAAATCAGAAGAAACTCTTCTGACGGTTGCTATTAAGTGATTTTGAGCTGCCCTAAAAGCAAGATTGTTCAAACCAAGCTTGAAGAAAGCTTGTAAAGCATCACAATTCTCAAAACGTTAATCAACACGATTATATCAACGTTTACAGACATTCAAGAATTTTCTCTTGGATGTCTTTTTTTGTTCAAAAAACTAAAGTTCACCCCAAAATTCACCCCAAGTTCACCCTATTGCTTTTTGAGACTTCTAAAGGCTATTTCTCCTGCTGTTTGATTTACTGTTTCAGTAGTATTGACATAAGTCTTCGTTATTTGGATGTCGCTATGAGTAAGTGCTTCTGAAATGGCCTCAAGAGAAAAACCTGCTTGTTTAGCAAGATGTTGGAATTTATGAGTGCCTTGATGGATCTTATTTTTCTTCATAGTATGTTATGTTATAATGTAGATACGATATGAAAAAATTAAGATATCTCTTTAAATTTTGTAAATGTCACTTTGTGTGAACATGAGTGAATTTGAGTTTAGAGAATGATAGGAGATGGTTTACAATGATAAGTTTAGAGTTGATGTCTGAAGAAAATAGCATAGATGTTTATTCTTTTGAAAAAGAAAATAGAGAGTATTTTGAGCGAAATTTACCTCCTAGACCAGCTCACTATTTTGATTCAGAAAGTTTTAAAGAAATTACAAGGGAATTGTTAAGGGAACAAGAGAATCATGATGTCTACATGCATCTTATTAAAGATGCACAAGGTGTTATGGTTGGAAGAATCAATTTAAGTGTTTTAGGGAAGGATAGAAAAACAGCAGAACTTGGATATAGGATTGGAGAAAATGTTACTAATTTAGGATATGCCAGCGAAGCGGTTAAACTCGTTTTAGAAAAGGCCTTTACTACTTATGGTTTACATAAGATTATCGCGGGGACGGCAACGGACAATCTGGCTTCTCAGAGAGTGCTTTTAAAAAATGGTTTTACCTTTAGTAAAATCATAGAAAATGACTTTCAAATGAATAACGAGTGGATTCATACGGCAGTATTTGAGACAAGGAATCTATAGCATCATCATTACCAGTCGTTTGCCAAACCTCAACATTTCTAGTAGACATTCGTCTACTTTCTTATATGATAAATTGCAAGAATAAGTGCAACATCTACTCTAACTCCTCCACTAGAGTTTCATAAACCAGGCTTGAAAAAAGCTCGTAAAACATCACAATTTAGTAAACGTTAAAACTTATTTATATTTATTAAAAGCATTTCGTATCAAAAATACGGGATGCTTTTTCTGTCTAGCTTAATTTTACAAGTTAGGTAATTAAAAGTTAGAATTTGGCCATAAATTATGATATAACTTAAGTAATTGATAAGTATTTAATGTATTTCTTGTGATATTCTAATTTAATAAATTGGAATTCTATCAATATTTTAAACACATTTTGAGATGAAAATTCGAAGGGTAAGAGAAATCAAAAAAGGAGGTTCTTATGTGTATAGTTGACCAAGTTAAGAAAATAGCAACTTATATTTGTGAAGCTTTTGAAGACTGGGGTTTGGATGATCCTGTAGAGGAAGGATTCCTGGAAGATTATCAGGAAATTTCTGGTGCATCTGAGGAGGAAATTCAGGAGTTTGAGAAGAGACTTGGAATTTCTCTCCCCGATGAACTTAAGGAAGTCTATCGCTACAAAAACGGCAGTAAATTCTTAGCAGTCTTACCCTGTGTGATTGACCAAAGAGAAATGGCTTTTTCTCTGATGAGTTTGCAGGAAATAGAAGCTGGGAAAAGATATTTTCAAAATAGGGATGCCCTGTTAACGGAATTTCCCGATTATTTTTCGAGCGAAGATGTTGAAGAAATGCGTGATAGTAGAGTCAAACCCTATCTTTTTAATAAGAAATGGCTTCCTTTTGCGGAATATTGCGATTCTTGTTATCTCATGCTTGATTTTGATCCAGACCAGGAGGGGCAAGAAGGACAGATTATCTGCTACATTCATGACCCTGATGAAATTATCTATGTGGCAAATAGTTTTACGGAGCTGATTGAAGGGATAATGGAAGTGATCGTATAAAAGAGGGTAGTATATTCCCCTATTTAGAATCTATTGATTCATATGTTTATGATTCGCAAGTAGATGAAACCCCAGCAGCAGAAGTTTTACAAGAATGCCTCTTTGGAAAATGGAGTAAGGTGGAGAAAGAAATGTTGAAAATGGGACAGGAATGCTTGAAGGGAGTTAAACACGAAAACCAAAAAGTAAGAAAGAATTTTTTATGTAGTGAGGATTTAAGGGAGACCTATGAGAAAAATTTTAAAGAATCAGCTATATTTGAAAGTTCTGCTTTCAGATCTGATATCAAATTTGGGAGATACCTTATATTTTATATCTCTCATGACCTATGTGACGGAGCTGAAAGACAGTAATTTGGCTGTTTCAATCATCAATCTATCAGAGACGATCCCGATCTTATTTACAGTATTTTTTGGAATCATTGCAGATAGGACGCTGAATAAAGTTGAGACCATTATTAAAACATTGTGGATACGGGTAGGTTTGTATTTATTAGTGGCTATGGTGATGAATTTTAAGGCATCTATTATGGTAGTCATACTGGCTAGTATGGTTAATCTTGTCTCAGATACACTGGGACAATTTGAAAATGGTCTTTTCTACCCAATTTCGAATCGAATTGTGGAAAAATCAGAGAGAGAAGAGGCAATGGCCTTTAGGCAGACGGTAACGTCAACAATGAATATTGTCAATCAATCATTGGGAGCGTTTTTGATCACGATTCTTAGTTTCTTTCACTTAGCTCTTATCAATTCTCTGACCTTTGCGATTAGTTTGTGCATTATGCTAGTGATCAAACATCAAATTGATGATGATTATGACGATCAAACCTCATCTAGTACGAGCTCAACATTTCATTTCAAAACTTTGTTTTCCGAGATCATATCAAACTTAAAACTCTCCATCGAGCATCTATTTAGTATTAGTCATATGAAGGCTGCCCTACTTGTGATACCGATTCTTAATGGAAGCTTAGCTATTCTCACACCATTAGTTGTCGTTAATCTTTCTAAAGGTTCTGCTCTGACCATTATGAATACAGCAACCACCATCTCACTTTTAGGCATTAGTACGGTTGCTGGAGGGATTTTAGGAGGTTCTTTCATTCTGATTAGTAAAAGATTTAAAAGCCTCTCCATAGGAGCTTTGCTAAAAATGAATTTAATGACTGTCTTGCTTTCATTTATTGCATTTTACTACCAAAATATTTATTTCATGCTATTTGCATCCTTTCTTTCGAGTGTATTCGTTAGTGCGCTAAACCCTAAAATGGGAGCGATCATATTTAATCATATAGATGAAACGAAATTGGCGACTATATTTGGAGGAATGGTAACCTACTTCCAAATGGGGGATGTTGTCTCGAGATTATTGTTTTCGACCTTAGTCATCTATCTACCTTCTAATTACATAGCAGTAGTGTATATGGTGTTAGTTTTGCTAGCATTTCTATATACATTTAAAAAAATAGAGATAACGGCATAAGAAAATTTTCATTGGCCCAACTCCACCTATCTGTTCGATGGTTGAACCAGTAAGTTGCTAATATTAGCAAGGCTAGGATTTGAAATTGTCAATTCAAAAGAGTGATAATATGCCCAAGAAGCACCTTTCAGGTGTTTTTTGTTTACCTAATTGAATCAGAAGCAAACAAAAAACACCCTATCTTCCACAGTCAAACGTGACGGTAGAAAATAGAGTAGCTCTAGAACGTTAAAAATTAGTTATCGTCTTTGTGAAGGATATTCTTCACACCGTTGATAGCTCCTTCAACAGCCTCTTTTGCATCTTCAGCAACTTCTTTAGCTTTTGATGCAACTTTTTCAGCAACGCCTTCAGCTTCTGTTTTTGTGTCGCCGGTTACTTTACCGAGACCTTCTTTAACAGAACCTTTAACTTGGTTTAATTTATCTTCTAATGACATAGCGCCACCTCCGTTAAGTAAATAGTTTTTTAATCTGAATTGAAGACAGTTCATTTAAAAAATTAAAACTATTTAGTTCAGATTAATATAAGTATATACCCTCTGAAATGGAAAGTCAAATATTCGCTACGGCATTCTAATAATAGGGATGAAGTCTGAATATTGATCGACTAATAGGTCACGACTTTCAGGATTTCCAGCAAAGATAACGAAAGAAGCCAAAAACTTTTCTGTCTCCAATAAAATAAATGGTATAATGGTCGTGAATGGATACATCGTAACGCTATTTTTTGAAAAAGAGAAGAGAAACATGAAAAGAATCCTCAAAACCTACCCCGTTGTCAGTACTTTGTCTTTAACTTGTTTGTTGCTCGGCCTGTTGACTTCCTTTTATGGGGATGCTATGTACGACCTATTGGCCTTTCATTCAAAACCGGTTTATTATTGGCAGTATATGAGTGGAACCTTGATGCATGGAAGTAAAGGAGCCCCCCTCTGGTTTTTATGGGTACATCTATTTTTAAATGGGCTCATGATTCTACCTTTTGGCGGACTACTGGAAAGGAAAAGAGGCTCCAAACATGTCTTGCTTGTTTTTGTGACGGCGGTAGCTCTCTCTTCCATCGTTTTTCACCTTTTAATGCAAGGGCAGGACATTCAGGCAACAGGGATCTCTGCTGTAGGCTATGCCTTTGTAACGGGAGGAGTCCTGATCCTACCAAATATGTGGAAAGAGTATTCACTCTCCATAAAACTGTTTTATCTATTCTTAGTTTTTCTATCTGGCCTCATGCTCTTACCGGCCATCACCGGCTGGATCTCGACTTGGCTACACCTTTCAGGGATTGCCAGTTATCTATTGGTCTTTATTGGAAGTAACAGCTTGAAGGGGAGAAGTAACTATTAAGCTGGCTCTTAAGCGAGATTTTCATCCTGCTTCCTTGACTCTTCCATCACTGCGCCGTATAATATTCTATATCAATGAAGAAATCACCTTTTGTCATTGTGCAAAGGGTGATTTTATAACGAAAAAAAGGAGACACAATGGGCTATATCTCTACTATTAAGACGGCTGTTCAGCTCTTTCCTTTCCTGGCATTTTTGCTGACCTTGCCCTACATGATTTTGAATTACCGAAAATATGGCTCGGTCAATAAATTGCGGGTGCTGATTTTCTATTCTTTTATGCTTTACTTGATAACGGTCTATCTGCTGGTTGTCTTGCCTCTGCCGGATCCAAGTAAGATTCATACTAGTTACTCGGCAATGATCAATCTCCATCCCTTTGCTTTTGTGGTGGATTTTTTCAAGGAGAGCCCCTTTGATCTAGCGCAGACTGGTACTTGGATTCAAGCCCTTAAGCATCCGACTTTTTATGTGCCCGCCTTTAATGTTCTGATGTTGATTCCTTTTGGGATGTATCTGCGCTATTATTTCAAGTGTGGTTTTAAGAAAACGATTCTCCTGACAGCCCTCTTTAGTCTCTTTTTGGAGCTGACCCAGTTATCAGGTCTCTATTTTAGGTATCCGGGTCCTTACCGCCTAGCAGATGTTGATGATATTATTCAAAATACCACTGGTGGTGGAGTGGGCTATCTTCTTGGTTGGTTTCTAGTTTGGTTATTGCCGACGCGAGATGAAATCGACCAGCATTCTTTCCGAGTGGGGACGAGAGTATCGGGTCTTCGGATGGGTCTTGCTTTCATAATCGACTTTGTGATTCTATCTATTCTCTACGCATTGATTGGGCGTTTAGGGACGATTCCTTATGTGGCGGTTCTAGTGGTTTACTTTAGCTTGCTTCCTTTGTGGCGGGGCAAAACCTTGGGAATGGCTTTGCTGAAATTCCGCCTGCATTTTGAAAAGCAAAAATGGCTTCGCACCATCTGGTGGGGGATCTTAGTAGTCGGCTATTTCTATCTGATTCCTCAGGGATTGTTCTATTTGATTTCGCTCTTGAACAGCGATTTGACGGATAATTCCCTCTTGACCCTATCCATGATCTTATTGCTCTTCTTTGCACTTTTATTGTATTTGATTCTGACTCTTGCCATCGTCTTGCTCAATCGTCGCTTTCCGTTTGACTGTTTAGCTGGAGCTGAGTATGAGAGCACGGTGCGCGTGAAGAAAGAGATCTTAGAGGATGAAACTGAATCGTCAAAATAGAGAGAGTGGGACAGAAATCGGTCATTCGTTAGAATTCGATTTCGTCGTCCCACCTCCGCACAGTTGAGTAGGGCTGTAAAAGCTGATGAAATCAGCGTAGTAGAGCCCACTCAACCACTGCGTCTTGCTCGACAATCCAAAAACAATAAAGAGGCTAGGACTTTTGTCCCAGCCTCTTAATTTTTTATACACATTTAAAATATCCGAATGTTCCCAGTTGAGAAGGGCGATTTTAAGGGGAATGTGCTACAATGGAAGCAAATAGATAGAATGGAGCAGTGAAATGAAAGCAATTATTACAGTCGTTGGAAAAGACCAAAAAGGAATCGTAGCCGGTGTCGCAACGAAAGTGGCAGAATTGGGACTCAATATCGACGATATCTCTCAAACGGTATTGGATGAATACTTTACCATGATGGCGGTCGTATCGTCAGATGAGAAAAAAGATTTCACACAGCTTCGTTCAGAGTTGGAAGAATTCGGTCAGTCTCTGCATGTGAAAATCAATATCCAGAGTGCAGCAATTTTTGATGCCATGCACAATTTGTAAGATAGGGGTTGAGAATGATGGACATTAGACAGGTAACAGAAACCATTGCCATGATTGAGGAACAGAACTTCGATGTTCGGACCATCACCATGGGGATTTCCCTTCTCGATTGTATTGATCCGGATATCGAAAAGGCGGCAGAAAAAGTCTACAATAAGATTGTGACAAAGGCCAAAGATTTGGTGGCTGTTGGGGATGAGATTGCAGCAGAACTTGGCATTCCCATTGTGAATAAGCGGGTTTCGGTCACTCCGATTTCTATTATCGGAGCCGCAACAGATGCGACAGATTATGTACCCTTTGCCAAGGCACTAGATCGTGCGGCCAAAGAAGTTGGGGTCAACTTTATCGGTGGCTTCTCAGCCCTTGTTCAAAAAGGCTACCAAAAAGGGGATGAAATCCTCATTAATTCCATTCCTCGCGCCCTTGCGGAGACAGATTTTGTCTGCTCTTCAGTCAATATCGGATCGACCAAGACGGGGATCAATATGACCGCTGTCCGAGATATGGGTCGTATCATTAAAGAAGCATCTCAAGCAGATCCAATGGGTCCTGGTAAGCTTGTAGTTTTTGCCAATGCAGTAGAAGATAATCCCTTTATGGCGGGTGCCTTCCACGGTGTCGGTGAAGCGGATGTTGTCATTAACGTTGGGGTTTCAGGACCAGGTGTCGTCCAACGGGCCATCGAAAAAGTTCCAGGCGCTAGCTTTGATGTATTGGCTGAAACAGTCAAGAAGACAGCTTTCAAGATTACCCGTGTTGGGCAATTAGTGGGTCAAATGGCTAGTGAACGTCTCGGTGTTGAGTTTGGAATTGTCGACTTGTCTCTCGCGCCAACGCCAGCTGTTGGGGATTCGGTTGCCCGTGTCCTCGAAGCGATGGGGCTTGAAGTGGTCGGAACTCATGGGACAACAGCAGCCCTAGCTCTGCTCAATGACCAAGTGAAAAAAGGCGGCATCATGGCTTGTAACCAAGTTGGTGGTTTGTCAGGTGCCTTCATTCCGGTCTCAGAAGACGAAGGGATGATTGCAGCGGTCCAATTAGGCCATATCAATCTGGAAAAATTGGAAGCCATGACAGCTATCTGTTCCGTCGGTCTGGATATGATTGCCATCCCAGCTGATACTCCAGATACAACCATTGCGGCCATGATCGCCGATGAAGCAGCTATCGGGGTAATCAACCAAAAGACAACAGCGGTTCGGATCATTCCTTATGGGGAAGAGGGCGATATGTTAGAGCTCGGAGGGCTTCTTGGGTCTGCTCCGGTAATGAAGGTCAACAAGGCTTCGTCAGCTGATTTCATTGCCCGTGGTGGCCAAATTCCAGCTCCGGTTCATAGCTTTAAAAACTAAGAGAAATCTAGTATAATAGTAGAAAATAGAAAAGTCTGTGATGATGAAACTCCAGACTTTTTTCTTGCAAAAGGAGACAAGATGGCTAAAACAAGATTATTTGTGATTCGTCATGGGAGAACCATGTTTAATACCATCGGCCGAGCTCAAGGCTGGTCCGATACGCCCTTGACAGCAGAAGGAGAACGAGGGATTCAGGCTCTAGGAATCGGCTTGCGTGAGTCCGGTTTGGAGTTTACTCGAGCTTATTCCAGTGATTCAGGCCGTGCCATTCAGACCATGGGGATCATTCTTGATGAATTGGGCTTGAAAGACCAGATTCCTTATCGCTTTGACAAACGGATCCGCGAGTGGTGTTTTGGTAGCTTTGATGGGGCCTACGGTGGGGAGCTCTTTCACGGTGTCGTGCCGCGTGTACTAGATGTAGAAGATTATAAGACCTTGACCTTGGAAGACTTGGCCAATGGGATTTGCCAAGTAGATACAGCAAATTGGGCTGAACCATGGGAAGTTTTGAAAAACCGAATCCTAGAAGGTTTTGAAGCCATCGCCAAAGAAGTAGAAGAAAATGGTGGAGGCAATGCCTTGGTGGTCAGCCATAGTTGGACCATTCAGACCTTAGTCTGCTTGGTCGAAGGAAAACCAAATCTCAATCTGCCTCTTTCAAATGGTAGTGTTACCCTTGTAGAATATGAAGATGGAGTATTGACGGTTAAGGGGTTCGGAGATAGCAGTTACCGTGAGGTCGGTGAAAGTTTGCAAGAATCCTAGTCCGTCCTGAAAGGCTGACCCTTTGGTCATGGCCTTTTCTTTTTCTCACAACTTGTAAGAGCTTTCCTACTTTCTTTTTGCAAAAAATGATATAATGAAAGAGATACATACGGAGGTAATACAATGACAAAAACCAGATTATATATTGCTCGTCATGGAAAAACCATGTTTAATACCATTGGACGGGCACAGGGCTGGTCAGACACTCCGCTGACAGAAGCAGGAGAGCGTGGAATTCGAGAATTAGGACTTGGTCTCAAGGAAGCTGGGCTTTCTTTTGAAGAGGCTGTTTCGAGTGATTCTGGACGCACCATTCAAACCATGGGAATTATTCTTCAAGAACTCGGTCTGACAGGAAAAATCCCTTATTGTTATGACAAACGGATCCGCGAGTGGTGTTTTGGTAGTTTTGATGGTGCTTATGATGGCGATCTCTTCATGGGGGTCTTACCCCGTGTCTTTAAGGTCGATGATTTCCATCAGTTGAGTCTGATGGAGTTAGCAGAAGGAATCGTCGAGGTGGATACCACTGGTTGGGCTGAATCCTGGGGAACCTTGAGTAGTCGGATCAAAGAAGGATTTGAAGCCGTCGCAAAAGAGATCGAAGCAGCTGGTGGTGGCAATGCTATTGTAGTCAGCCATGGCATGACCATTACGACCTTGATTTATCTCATCGATCCTAAGGCTGTCGACGAATTGGTTTTGGACAACGGAAGCGTAACGGTTTTGTCTTATGAAGATGGCGCCTTTCATATTGAAAAGATTGGGGATCTATCTTATCGTAAGGTTGGAGCAAAACTCCTAGAGGATGGTCATGACGAATAAGTATAGACGCGCACGAAAAAAACGTAAGAAATGGTGGCCTTACCTATTGAGTTTCTTTCTTCTTGTGGTCCTTGGATCGGGAATTGGTGCTTACTTAGCGAAGCCAAGCTTGTTTTCAGGGCTTCAGTTTTGGAAGGCTAAAAAAACAGCTGTAACGACTCCCTCTTCTTCTAAGAAAAAGGAAGAAAAATCAGATTTACCAGCCGTTTCGACAAAAGACTGGCAGTTGATCTTGGTCAATCGTGACAATGTGAAGCCTGAGCTGAACCCACAATTGACAGATGTGGATGCTATCAAAGTGGATAGTCGGATTGTAGAACCAACTCGTCAATTTTTAGAAGCGGCTCGAAAAATTGCCCCAGAAGAAACCTTGATATCAGGCTATCGAAGCGTGGCCGAACAAACAGAGCTCTATAATGAGCGTGTTGCGCAACTAGAGGCTAGTGGTCTTTCGCACGAAGAAGCTGAAAAGCAGGTGCAGACCCAGGTACAGGTCCCTGGTGCGAGTGAACACCAGACGGGGCTTGCGATTGATATGAGTGTCGAAGCTGGTCAAAGTGA
>NZ_CM002128.1:2168441-2206435 GCF_000448565.1 Streptococcus sp. HSISM1
CTTGTGGTCCTTGGATCGGGAATTGGTGCTTACTTAGCGAAGCCAAGCTTGTTTTCAGGGCTTCAGTTTTGGAAGGCTAAAAAAACAGCTGTAACGACTCCCTCTTCTTCTAAGAAAAAGGAAGAAAAATCAGATTTACCAGCCGTTTCGACAAAAGACTGGCAGTTGATCTTGGTCAATCGTGACAATGTGAAGCCTGAGCTGAACCCACAATTGACAGATGTGGATGCTATCAAAGTGGATAGTCGGATTGTAGAACCAACTCGTCAATTTTTAGAAGCGGCTCGAAAAATTGCCCCAGAAGAAACCTTGATATCAGGCTATCGAAGCGTGGCCGAACAAACAGAGCTCTATAATGAGCGTGTTGCGCAACTAGAGGCTAGTGGTCTTTCGCACGAAGAAGCTGAAAAGCAGGTGCAGACCCAGGTACAGGTCCCTGGTGCGAGTGAACACCAGACGGGGCTTGCGATTGATATGAGTGTCGAAGCTGGTCAAAGTGATGAGTTGGGCATGCAGCTGGCTGCCATCGCACCGCAATATGGCTTTGTCCTTCGCTACCCAGATGGGAAGAGCAACATCACGGGGGTGAATTTTGAGAATTGGCATTTCCGTTATGTTGGTGTAGAAAATGCCCAGTATATGGCCAACCATAAGCTAGTATTGGAAGAATATATTCAACTCTTGAAAAAAGCTGGCAAATAAGAGGAGATTCACTTCTTTAGGTCTTAAGAATGATTTTTAGCACTCTTGAAAAAAGAGTGCTAATTTTTTGGATTTTTCTCTTGACTTTCTTTTGGATGGGTGTATAATAGAATCATGGTTTAGCACTTAAGTGTTTAGAGTGCTAAAAAATGAAAGAGAGGTGAGGTCATGGTTACAGAACGTCAAAATGAGATTCTCAATCTTGTTGTCGATATCTTTACCAAGACCCACGAACCAGTCGGTTCAAAAGCGCTACAAGATGTCATTCAATCCAGTAGTGCGACCATTCGAAACGACATGGCTGCCCTCGAAAAACAAGGCTTACTGGAAAAGGCCCACACTTCGAGTGGCCGCATGCCTAGCCGAGCTGGTTTTCAATATTTTGTTCAGAACTCGCTTGATCTAGAGTTGATTGATGAACAGGATGTCTACCAGGTGGTGAAAGCCTTTGATTTCGAAGCCTTTAAGTTAGACGATATCTTGGATGCTACGGCCAAGTTACTAGCCCAGATGACGGGCTACACCGCAGTGATTCAGGATGTTGAACCGACACGTCAGCGCTTGACTGGTTTTGAGATTGTTCCATTGTCCAACCACGATGCCTTAGCGGTGTTGACCTTGGATGAATCAAAGCCTGTCACCGTCCAGTTTGCCATTCCAAAGAATTTCTTAACCAGTGATTTGGAAATTTTCCATCAGCTGGTTCAAGAACGCTTCATTGGAAATACAGTCTTGGATATCCACTACCGCTTGCGGACAGAGATTCCACAGATTGTACAGCGCTATTTCAAGACGACAGACAATGTGCTGGATCTCTTTGATTACGTCTTCTCGCAACTGTTTCAAGAACTGGTCTTTGTAGAAGGAAAGGTTTCATCATTAACCTACGCCGATCTTCAGACCTATCAGTTCTTAGATAATCCCCAACACGTAGCCTTGGAGTTACGAGGGGGAATGCCAGAAGACCAAATGACCCAGATCCTGGTTGCAGAATCCCAAGAAAAGGCCTTGAAAAATGTGACGGTGATTAGTCACAAGTTCCTAGTGCCTTATCGTGGGATGGCCCTCATGCATGTGATCGGTCCCGTAGAGATGGATTACAGGCGTGTGATTAGCCTGGTCAATGTCATCGGACGGGTACTGGTTATGAAGTTGACGGACTACTACCGTTACCTCAACAGCAACCATTATGAAGTAAATTAAGATCAAATGAAAGGGGTGTATGCCTTGACAGAAGATATCAAAAAAGAAGACGTGAAAGAAGAAGTTGACCAAACAACTGAAGAAGTTGTAGAGGAAAGTAACCAACCTTCTGAGTTAGAAGAAGCACAAGCGCGTGCCGAGGAATTTGAAAACAAATACCTTCGTGCTCATGCAGAAATGCAAAACATTCAGCGCCGTGCCAATGAAGAACGTCAGCAATTACAAAAATACCGTAGCCAAGATTTGGCAAAAGCGATCTTACCATCACTGGACAACCTCGAACGCGCCCTTGCCGTAGAAGGATTGACAGATGATGTGAAGAAGGGCTTGGAAATGGTCCAAGAAAGTTTGGTACATGCTCTGAAAGAAGAAGGAATTGAAGAAATTCCAGCGGACGGAGCCTTTGACCATAACTACCACATGGCCATCCAAACCTTACCTGCAGATGACGAACATCCAGCAGACACTATCGCACAAGTCTTCCAAAAAGGCTACAAACTCCATGACCGCATCCTACGCCCAGCCATGGTAGTGGTTTATAACTAGGCTAGAGAACTTAAAAACCTTGTCCGAAACGACACTAAACTATGAAAGAAAGATTAACATTGGTTTGGCTTTGCCAATAGTGAGCGAAGCGAACCAAAGGCGATACTCTTCGCCGTGGCGGTATCTTCGCAAACTTTGAGACCTTAGGCTCAAAGTTTAGTCAAAGAGATTGACGAAGTCAAGCTCTGACGGCGTCGCCACTTAAGAAGAGTATCAGAAAGAAAAAAAGATAAAAAACAACGAGGAGAAAAACATATGTCTAAAATTATCGGTATTGACTTAGGTACAACAAACTCAGCAGTAGCAGTTCTTGAAGGAACTGAATCAAAAATCATCGCAAACCCAGAAGGTAACCGCACAACTCCATCTGTAGTGTCATTCAAAAACGGTGAAATCATCGTTGGTGACGCTGCAAAACGTCAAGCAGTAACAAACCCAGATACAGTGATTTCTATCAAATCTAAGATGGGTACTTCTGAAAAAGTTTCTGCAAATGGTAAAGAATACACACCACAAGAAATCTCAGCGATGATTCTTCAATACTTGAAAGGTTACGCTGAAGACTACCTTGGTGAAAAAGTAACGAAGGCTGTTATCACAGTTCCAGCTTACTTCAACGATGCTCAACGTCAAGCAACTAAAGACGCTGGTAAAATCGCTGGTCTTGAAGTAGAACGTATCGTCAACGAACCAACAGCAGCAGCCCTTGCTTATGGTTTGGATAAGACTGATAAAGAAGAAAAAATCTTGGTATTCGACCTTGGTGGTGGTACATTCGACGTATCTATCCTTGAATTGGGTGATGGTGTCTTTGATGTATTGGCAACTGCAGGGGATAATAAACTCGGTGGTGACGACTTTGACCAAAAAATCATCGACTACATGGTTGAAGAATTCAAGAAAGAAAATGGTATCGACTTGTCAACAGACAAGATGGCGCTTCAACGTTTGAAAGACGCAGCTGAAAAAGCGAAGAAAGACCTTTCTGGTGTGACTTCAACTCAAATCAGCTTGCCGTTCATCACTGCAGGAGCTGCTGGACCTCTTCACTTGGAAATGACTTTGACTCGTGCGAAATTCGACGATTTGACTCGTGATCTTGTAGAACGTACAAAAACTCCAGTTCGTCAAGCCCTTTCAGATGCAGGTTTGAGCTTGTCAGATATCGACGAAGTCATCCTTGTCGGTGGTTCAACTCGTATTCCTGCCGTTGTAGAAGCTGTTAAAGCTGAAACTGGTAAAGAACCAAACAAATCAGTGAACCCTGACGAAGTTGTGGCTATGGGTGCTGCGATCCAAGGTGGTGTGATCACTGGTGACGTCAAAGACGTTGTCCTTCTTGACGTAACTCCATTGTCACTTGGTATCGAAACAATGGGTGGAGTCTTCACAAAACTCATCGACCGCAACACTACAATTCCAACTTCTAAATCACAAGTCTTCTCAACTGCAGCAGATAACCAACCAGCCGTTGATATCCACGTTCTTCAAGGGGAACGCCCAATGGCAGCAGATAACAAGACTCTTGGACGCTTCCAATTGACTGATATCCCAGCTGCACCTCGTGGTATCCCACAAATCGAAGTTACATTTGACATCGACAAGAACGGTATCGTATCTGTTAAAGCGAAAGATCTTGGAACTCAAAAAGAACAAACAATCGTTATCCAATCAAACTCAGGTTTGACAGATGAAGAAATCGACCGCATGATGAAAGATGCAGAAGCTAACGCTGAAGCAGATAAGAAACGTAAAGAAGAAGTTGACCTTCGTAACGAAGTAGACCAAGCTATCTTTGCGACTGAAAAGACCATCAAAGAAACTGAAGGCAAAGGCTTTGATGCAGAACGTGACGCAGCTCAAGCAGGACTTGATGATCTTAAGAAAGCTCAAGAATCAGGTAACCTTGAAGAAATGAAAGCAAAACTTGAAGCCTTGAACGAAAAAGCACAAGCATTGGCTGTTAAACTTTACGAACAAGCTGCAGCAGCACAACAAGCACAAGCAGGAGCTGAAGGAGCACAAGCATCAGGCAACGCAGGCGATGACGTCGTAGACGGAGAGTTTACTGAAAAGTAAGATGCAAAGCCCGTTAAAACCTCACAGTGAAAATAGGAA
Organism: Streptococcus sp. HSISM1; assembly: GCF_000448565.1. Classification (GTDB taxonomy): domain Bacteria; phylum Bacillota; class Bacilli; order Lactobacillales; family Streptococcaceae; genus Streptococcus. The sequence continues at coordinate 2,173,011 of NZ_CM002128.1, forward strand.
ATCTGACGCAGGAACTTTAGTTTCTAGGAAGATTTATCTTTTTCACCAAGAGGTTAGGGCGTGCTCAATTCAGCTTAACAACTAAATGATAAAAAGAAATCCAGAGGTTGCAACCCAGCCTCTGTTTTTCGGTAAAATAGAGGATGTTGCCTATGAAAAAAGTACTTTGTTTGATTTATCCTAATTTTTCTCTTTATGAGATAACTGCTTTAACGAGTACTTTAGCTCTGTCTTTTGACGTCACGATTGATTATGTCGCTTCAGATCATTCGATGGTGGTCTCTGAGGATGGCTTGCTCTGTCAACCGACCAAAACACTGGATCAAATCTGTATAGAAGAGTATTCTTGTGTGATTTTGCCAGGAATGGTCAATATAGGGCCTGCCTTACAGGATGAGAAATTGATTTCGTTCTTGAAGGACCTTGGTGAGCAAGATATCCTCATTGCAGCCATTTCTTCAGCGCCTCTTTTATTAGCGAAAGCAGGTTTGCTGAACGATACGAAATTTACAGGTGGAATTTGGCAAAACTTCTTTGATTATTTTGAATTTCTTCCACGTGAGAATTTCCAACCGAAAGTGGTTGTGCAAGATAAACAGATCATTACGGCTATCGGTTTTGCCCATCAAGAGTTTGCAAGAAAAGTGATTCTAAGTTTAGGCTTGGCAGAGAATACGGACAACTATTTTAAAGAACGAAACGACTACTCAGAAGAGGATTTGATATTTACTCTATCAGACCAAGAGTTTGATCAAGTGAAGCGAAGTATAGAAAACACCCTCTAAAGATGTACATGAAAATTATAGAAAGGAACAAAGAGTGTTCGTAACTGAACACGGGTTCCATAAATTCTTACTCAAAATGAAAGAAAGGAATTGAACCCGACCTAAATCGTGGTTTGATTCACAACATCAATAGAAAGGAACAAAGAGTGTTCGGGGAATTGAACCCGAGCGGAAAGCTTGGAAATTGGATAAACCGCCTAAGAAATCAGGATTTCTTGTCGGTTTCCTAAATTTCAGTCGCTTTCTGTTCGCTCTTAGTATCTTGTATGAACAATACTGAATTTTATGACCGTTTGGGCGTTTCAAAGAATGCATCTCAAGATGAGATCAAGAAAGCCTATCGGAAATTATCTAAAAAATATCACCCAGATATCAACAAGGAGCCTGGTGCTGAGGAAAAGTACAAGGAAGTTCAAGAAGCTTATGAGACTTTGAGTGACGAGCAAAAACGGGCTGCTTATGACCAATATGGTGCTGCGGGTGCCAATGGTGGCTTCGGTGGCGGAGCAGGTGGTTTTGGTGGCTTTGATGGTGCTGGTTTTGGTGGCTTTGAAGATATCTTCTCTAGCTTCTTTGGTGGTGGTGCAAGTCGTAATCCAAATGCACCTCGTCAAGGGGATGACCTCCAATACCGCGTCAATCTCAAGTTTGAAGAAGCGATTTTTGGTGCGGAAAAAGAAGTCAAGTACCATCGGGAAGCTAGTTGTCATACCTGTCATGGTTCTGGGGCTAAGCCAGGGACTAGTCCGGTGACCTGTGGACGCTGTCATGGTTCTGGAGTCATCAATGTGGATACGCAGACCCCTCTTGGGATGATGCGCCGTCAAGTGACCTGTGATGTCTGTCATGGTCGTGGTCAAGAAATCAAAGATCCATGTACGACTTGTCGTGGAACAGGTCATGAAAGACAAGCTCATAGCGTGAATGTCAAGATTCCTGCCGGAGTTGAAACGGGTCAACAAATCCGCTTAGCTGGTCAAGGGGAAGCTGGCTTTAACGGTGGACCTTATGGTGACTTGTATGTTGTTGTCAATGTTGAGCCGAGCGATCGCTTCGAACGAGATGGCTCAACCATCTACTACAAGTTAGACTTGAACTTTGTCCAAGCGGCTCTTGGAGATACGGTCCATGTGCCAACTGTTCACGGAGATGTCGATTTGGTCATTCCTGAAGGAACCCAAACCGGTAAGAAATTCCGCCTCCGTGGAAAAGGAGCTCCAAGCTTACGTGGTGGTGCTATGGGGGATCAATATGTATCTGTCAATGTCGTCACCCCAACTGGTTTAAATGACAAGCAAAAAGAAGCCCTTCAAGCCTTTGCGGAAGCAAGTGATTTGAAGGTTAACCCAAAGAAAAAAGGGTTCTTTGACAAGGTCAAAGATGCTTTAGATGATTTATAAGAATGAACGAGTTTCCTTTTGAGTAAGGAGCTCGTTTTATTTTGGATCGAATCCAAGAACTTCCTCTCCTAATTAAAGAATAATGAGAACCCTCATTGAATTTATTAAGATATCGTGGTAAATTGAAGAAAACGATTACAAAGACAATTTAGGAGGTCCTGATGAAATCACATCAACCACGTTATGGGATTCGCAAGTACGCAGTAGGGGCGGCTTCGGTGCTCATAGGATTTTTTGCTGGTGCTCATGTTGTAGCTGCAGATACGCCGACGACTACTGAAAGTCCTGCAACGACAGTTCCAACTCAGCCAAGCGAAGGCAAGGCGACGCTCTCCCCCAATGAGGAAGCTTCTCAGCCAACAGTAGAAAAACCAACGGCTCCTGCCCCAATCGTCGATCAAAGTCAACCGACACTGCCTGATCGAGAATTGCGGGTATCAGATCTTGACCGTTTGATTCGCGAAGAAGCAAGCTCTGTCGCAGAGTCGGATATGGCAGCTCAACCAGCGACAGCAGCGACGGAAACGCCTGCTAAAGATCCTGCCCAAGAAGAAAAATTAGCCAAGAAAAAGATTGTATCGATCGATGCCGGTCGCAAGTACTTCTCACCAGACCAAATCAAGGAAATCATTGATGAAGCAAGTAAAACTGGCTATACAGACTTGCATCTTCTAGTCGGAAATGACGGCTTGCGCTTTGTGTTGGATGATATGTCTTTGAAAGTGGGAGATACTTCTTATTCTAGCCAAGCCGTGACGGATGCGGTTGAAAAAGGAACGAAAGCTTATTACGATGATCCGAACGGGACAGCTTTGACCCAGGCTCAAATGGATGATATTTTGGCCTACGCCAAATCGAAGAAAGTAGGTGTCATCCCAACCATTAATAGTCCAGGTCACATGGATGCGATTCTGACAGCCATGGAACAATTGGGGATCGAAAATCCTCACTTTAATTACTTTGGCACTAAAAAATCAGCTCGGACAGTTGATTTGGACAACCAAAAAGCCTTAGACTTTACCAAAGCTTTGGTAGACAAGTATGCGGCTTATTTCAGTGGCAAGACAGACATCTTTAACATCGGCTTGGACGAATATGCCAATGATGCTACAGATGCCCATGGTTGGCAGGTTCTCCAAGCTAGCAAGCATTGGCCAGGTGAAGGCTATCCAGAAAAAGGCTATGAAAAATTCATCCAATACGCCAATGATCTAGCAGCCATTGTGAAAAAACACAAGATGAAACCAATGGCCTTTAATGACGGAATCTACTACAATGGCGATACTTCCTATGGCACTTTTGACAAGGATATCATTGTGTCCTACTGGACAGGTGGCTGGAACGGCTATGATGTCGCTTCTTCAAAACTCTTGTCTGAACTAGGTCATCAGATTCTTAATACCAATGATGCCTGGTATTATGTGCTTGGACGGGACAAGGCTGGATCTGGTTGGTACAACCTGGATCAAGGTCTCGAAGGAATTTCCAAGTCAGCGATTGATGTGGTTCAAAAAAATGATGGGGCTAAGGTGCCCTTTATCGGTGGCATGGTAGCTGCCTGGGCAGATACGCCATCCGCAACCTACAAAAAAGACCTTCTCTTTAAGCTCATGCATGCCTTCGCGGACAAGAATGCGGACTACTTTGTAGCAGATCCTGAAGTTGTCGAAAAAGCTCTTTCAGAAGCTCCAACTGATTTGGATCACTATACACCGGAATCTCTAGTAGCCTTTGCGGCAGCTAAAAAAGCATTAGAAGGGGCAGGAACAGACACGACTCGAGCAGAGGCCAAAACCTTGATCGACAATCTTAAAGCAGCTCAAGATGCTTTGGTGTATACGGAAAGCTACGCGAAAGAAGTTGCAGCAAAAGAAGCAGCGGAAAAACTCGCCATGAAGAAGGTCATCTCGATCGATGCAGGCCGCAAATACTTCTCACTGGATCAGTTGAAACGGATCGTAGATAAGGCCAGTGAGCTGGGTTATTCTGACTTGCACCTCCTTGTCGGAAACGATGGTATGCGCTTCGTACTCGATGATATGACGGTGGAAGCCAATGGCAAAACCTATGCCAGTGACGATGTGAAAAAGGCCATTTTAGAAGGCACCAAGGCCTATTACGATGATCCAAATGGTCAAGCTTTGACCCAAGCAGAAATGGATGAACTCCATGCTTATGCGACTGCTAAAGGAATCGGCTTGATTGCTGCAGTCAATAGTCCTGGCCACATGGATGCTTTGTTGGTGGCTATGGAAAAATTGGGCATTGAAAATCCACAAGCAAGCTTTGATACGGTTTCAAAAACAACCATGGATTTGACCAATGAAGCAGCAGTCAACTTTACCAAAGCCTTGATTGGCAAGTATATGGACTACTTCAAAGACAAGTCTAAGATCTTTAACTACGGAACAGATGAATATGCCAATGACGCTACCAGTGCGCAAGGCTGGTACTACCTCAAGTGGTATGACCTCTATGGTAAATTTGCGGAGTATTCCAATAGTCTTGCAGCTATGGCGCGTGAAAAAGGCTTGCAGCCAATGGCCTTTAACGATGGCTTCTATTATGGAGATGAAGATGATGTTGCCTTTGACAAGGACGTCTTGATTTCCTACTGGTCTAAAGGATGGTGGGGCTATAACCTCGCATCTCCACAGTATTTGGCAGATAAGGGGTATAAATTCCTCAATACCAACGGAGACTGGTACTATGTTTTGGGAAGAACACCTGAAACGGGTGGTGGTTATATTGAAAAAGCGATTGCCAATGCAGCTGCTACCCCATTTAGACAACTCCCAAGTACAACATATCCAGAAACATCTTTGCCGATGGTCGGTAGCATGGTAGCTGTTTGGTGTGATACCCCAAGTGAAGAATACATCGAAAAAAATGTCTTTGATCTCATGGAAGCTTTTGCCAACCACAACAAGGACTATTTCAAGGCAGACTTCACTGCTCTTAGAAAAGCAGTTGCTACGGTGCCAACAGATCTAGACATATACACACCAGAATCTCGCGCAGCCCTTGCGAAAGTCTTAGATAGCTTGAATTGGAATGTGAGCCGTGCTCATCAAGAGCAGGTGGATCAAGAAGTGGCTGCTCTGACTCAAGCCCTTGCGGGGCTCAAGCCAATCACGCAAGTAGGTAGCTTGGCTGAAAATGACGTCAAAGCCCTAGTGGAAGACAAACCAAGTCTTGAAATCGTAGAAAAAGAGCTTGATTTTGACCTTGTGGAACGGACCAATCCAGATCTCGCTAAAGGAGAACGCAGAGTAATCCAGGCTGGAGTTAAAGGGCAAGGCCTTGAGTATGTAGAGGTTTCGGCGCTTGATCAAAGTCGAAAAGTAATCGCTACAGAAGTTGCAACAGAGCCAGTTGCAGAAATTGTTGAAGTCGGTACCAAAGAAATTGTGATCCCAACAAGCCCTTCCGTAGAAGCACCAGTGAAATCAGACTTGCTCGTAAACAAAGTGGTTCCAGAACCTTCAACACCTCAAGTGATCTCGAAGGATCAACCAGTAGCACCAGTAAATGCACCAACGCCAATTCCAGCAGCTGTGGAAAAAGAGGTTCGTAAAGAAGCAGTATCTTCTAACAAGCAACTTCCAGAAACAGGAGTGGAATCTGCACTTGGACTCGCTTTACTAGGAGCGATCTTAGGAGCAGCAGGAATGGACTTGAAAAATAAAAAAGAGACTGAGACCTAGTTGACTTGTAACAGGTCGAAGTTAGGAGAGTGGGACAGAAATCGGTAATTCGTTAGAATTCGATTTCGTCGTCCCACCTCCGCACAGTTGAGTAGGGCTGTAAAAGCTGATGAAATCAGCGTAGTAGAGCCCACTCAACCACTGCGTCTTGCTCGACAATCCAAAAATAATTGAGAGGCTAGGACTTTTGTCCCAGCCTCTTTTTGTGCTTGCAAAACTGTACCCGGACAGTTTGAGTTTTTCACTCTTGTAACCCCTTCTATATCCTGCTAAAATAAAACCATGACACGATACAAAGCAACCATTTCATATGACGGGACCTTGTTTGCAGGGTTTCAACGCCAACCGCATGCCCGTAGTGTGCAAGAGGAAATCGAGAAGACCTTGACGCGCCTCAATCAAGGAACCCCTGTTACTGTTCATGGAGCGGGTCGAACGGATTCAGGTGTCCATGCTCTTGGCCAGGTGATTCATTTTGATCTCCCCCAAGCGCGGGACGAGGAAAAGCTCCGCTTTGCCCTCGATACCCAAACCCCAGAGGATATTGATTTCATCCGAGTAGAGCAAGTAGCAGATGACTTTCACTCACGCTACAAGAAGCACAGCAAGACCTATGAATTCATCGTGGATTATGGTCGTCCCAAGAACCCCATGATGCGCCACTATGCCACCCACTATCCTTATCCTTTGGATGTGGAAAAGATGCAAGCGGCCATCCAAAAGTTGGAGGGAACCCATGATTTCACCGGTTTCACAGCTTCAGGAACCAGTGTGGAAGACAAGGTTCGTACGATTACAGAGGCTCGCTTGGTCGAGGATGCGGAACATCATCGCCTTGTCTTTACCTTTTCGGGCAATGGTTTTCTCTACAAGCAAATCCGCAATATGGTGGGAACTTTGTTGAAGATCGGAAATGATCGGATGCCGATCGAGCAGATCGATCTAATTTTAGAAAAGAAGGACCGCAATCTAGCAGGTCCTACAGCAGCGCCAAATGGCTTATATTTAAAGGAGATCCGTTATGAGTAATGAATTGATTCTAGCTATTTCAGGAAATGATATTTTTAGTGGGGGAGGTCTTCACGCAGACCTTGCAACTTATACGACTAATAAACAGCATGGTTTTGTGGCGGTGACTTGTTTGACCGCTATGACGGAGCACGGTTTTGAAGTGATTCCGGTGGATCCGACGACCTTTGCTCAACAGCTCAACTCCCTCAAAGATGTTCCTTTCTCTGCTATTAAACTCGGTCTTTTGCCAAATGTTGAAGTAGCAGACTTAGCTTTGGACTATGTCAAAGCTCATGCAGATATCCCAGTGGTCTTAGACCCTGTCTTGGTCTGCAAGGAAAGCCATGATGTGGAAGTTTCAGCTCTTCGAGACGAATTGATCAAATTCTTCCCTTATGTGACCATCATCACACCAAACTTACCAGAAGCTGAGATCTTGACCCAAAGCAAGATTCAATCGCTCGATGATATGAAGGAGGTGGCGCGCAAGCTCCAAGGATTGGGTGCGGCGAATGTCGTGGTCAAAGGGGGTAATCGTCTCAATAAAGAAAAGGCCATCGATGTCTTTTATGATGGTACAGACTTCACCGTCATTGAAGAGCCAGTCTTGGAAAAGAACAATACAGGAGCTGGTTGTACCTTTGCGTCTAGCATTTCCAGCCAGTTGGTGCAAGGGAAATCACCGCTTGAAGCTGTTAAAGCCTCTAAAGACTTTGTTTTCCAAGCGATTCAACATTCAGACCAGTATGGAGTAGTACAATATGACATCTAATCGAACTCAACTCATTGCCCGCCTTTCTATTTTGACAGCCTTGACAGTTGTGCTTGGCTACTATACCAAACTCCCAACTCCCACAGGGATCGTCACTCTGTTAGATCTTGGTGCCTATTTCACAGCCTTCTATTTTGGGCGTAAGGAAGGTGCGATTGTCGGTGGTGTCGGAGCCTTCCTACTCGACCTGATTTCAGGCTATCCTCAGTGGATGTTCTTTAGCCTCCTCTTTCACGGGGGCCAAGGCTATTTCGCTGGTTTCAAGGGAAAAGCCCGTTACCTAGGCTTGCTTCTTGCGACAGTCGTCATGGTAGGCGGTTACGCACTAGCTTCTGCCCTCCTTTTAGGCAATGGATGGGGAGCTGCTATCTCGGACATTCCAAATAACCTTGCTCAGAATTTTGTCGGAATGGCTTTAGGCTATGTGGTCTATTATGCCTTCCAAAAGAAAGGAAACTAATTCATGGATTTGGAGCAACTGAAGAAGGATACAAAAGAAATCCTGGTAGATGTTTTGGCAAAAAGCCGTCTCCATCAGGGACAGATTCTAGTTCTCGGGATGTCTTCAAGTGAAGTTGCAGGAGGGCAAATTGGAAAGGCCTCGAACATCGACATTGCTGAAGCTATTGTCCAGACCTTGCTAGATGAGTTGAATCCAAGAGGAATTTATCTAGCGGTACAAGGATGTGAGCATCTTAATCGCGCCTTGGTGGTCGAGCGGGAATTAGCAGACAAGAAGGAGCTAGAAATCGTCAATGTCCTTCCTAGTCTCCATGCAGGGGGAGCTGGACAACTCGCTGCTTTCAAGTACTTTAAAGATCCTGTCGAAGTGGAATTTATCACAGCCCAAGCGGGGTTAGACATTGGAGATACCTCAGTGGGGATGCACGTCAAACACGTACAAGTTCCGATTCGCCCTATCATACGTGAACTAGGGGAAGCCCATGTCACAGCCCTCGCTAGTCGGCCAAAATTGATCGGTGGTGCCCGTGCTCTCTACCTAGATGATCCTATCCGAAAATCATAAATAGAACTAGCTTTTAGGGGCTAGTTTTTTTGGATGAAAAGAGAGGCAAAAACGTTTTAAAACTTGCAATTTCAAAGTTTTGTGGTAAAATTATAAGGAATGACTATATTATTTTAAGGAGAGACAGAATGTCTGTATCATTTGAAAACAAAGAAACTAACCACGGTGTATTGACTTTCACCATCAGCCAAGAGCAAATCAAACCTGCTTTGGACCGTGTGTTTGAGTCTGTTAAGAAAACCTTGAACGTACCTGGATTCCGTAAAGGTCATATTCCACGTCCAATCTTCAACCAACGTTTTGGTGAAGAAGCTCTTTACCAAGATGCTTTGAACGATCTTCTTCCAGCAGCATACGAAGCAGCTGTTAAAGAAGCTGGAATCGAAGTTGTAGCACAACCAACTTTCGATGTTGTATCTATGGAAAAAGGTCAAGACTGGACATTGACAGCAGCTGTTGTAACAAAACCTGAAGTAAAATTGGGTGCTTACAAAGACCTTGAAGTATCAGTAGAAGTTTCTAAAGAAGTAACAGACGCTGATGTGGATGCTCGTATCGAACGCGAACGTAACAACTTGGCTGAATTGGTTGTTAAAGAAGGTGCTGCAGCAGAAGGCGACACAGTTGTAATCGACTTCGTTGGATCTATCGACGGTGTTGAATTCGACGGTGGTAAAGGTGACAACTTCTCACTTGGACTTGGTTCAGGTCAATTCATCCCAGGTTTCGAAGACCAATTGGTTGGACACTCTGCTGGTGAAACAGTTGACGTGATCGTAACATTCCCAGAAGACTACCAAGCAGCTGACCTTGCAGGTAAAGAAGCGAAATTCGTGACAACTATCCACGAAGTGAAAGCAAAAGAAGTACCAGCTCTTGACGATGAATTGGCAAAAGACATCGATGAAGAAGTTGAAACTCTTGCTGAATTGAAAGAAAAATACCGCAAAGAATTGGCAGAAGCAAAAGAAGAAGCATACAACGATGCAGTAGAAGCAGCAGCGATCGATCTTGCCGTTGAAAATGCTGAAATCGTTGAACTTCCAGAAGAAATGATCCACGAAGAAGTACACCGTTCAATCAACGAATTCCTTGGAAACATGCAACGTCAAGGTATCTCACCTGAAATGTACTTCCAAATTACTGGAACAACTCAAGATGATCTTCACAAACAATATGAAGCAGAAGCTGAAAGCCGCACGAAGACAAACCTCGTAGTTGAAGCAGTAGCCAAAGCAGAAGGTTTCGAAGCAACTGAAGAAGAAATTAATGCTGAAATCGAACAATTGGCAGCAGATTACAACATGCCAGTTGAACAAGTTCGCAACCTTCTTTCACCAGAAATGTTGAAACATGACATCACAGTGAAGAAAGCCGTGAACGTAATCACAAGCACAGCAAAAGTAAAATAATTGAGATTAAAAAGAAGAGCCGTGAGGCTCTTCTTTTTTCTGATTTCGTGGAGAATCCTGGAATTTTCCTTTGACGAAAGGGGAAATTTATCGTACAATAGAGTGTAACGATAAAATGCGTGATAGATTTAGTGACGAGAAGTTTTCAATCTATCATTGAGGATAGGATGAGGTTGAAGACCGGATCCTTCTCCATTTAGGAAATGAAACATAAGGAGATTTACCCTTGGAATTAGAAGTATTTGCTGGACAAGAAAAAAGTGAACTTTCTATGATTGAAGTGGCGCGTGCGATTTTGGAATTACGCGGACGTGACCATGAAATGTACTTTAGCGATCTTGTAAATGAAATTCAAAATTACCTTGAAAAATCAAACAGCGAGATCCGTGAAGCCCTCCCATTGTTCTACACAGAATTGAATGTAGATGGAAGCTTTATCCCACTTGGAGATAACAAATGGGGTCTTCGTTCATGGTATGCCATCGATGAAGTTGACGAAGAAATCATCGCTCTTGAAGAAACAGACGAAGATGAAGCTCCTAAGAAACGGAAGAAAAAACGTGTCAATGCCTTCATGGATGGAGACGAGGATGCGATCGACTACAACGACGACGATCCAGAAGACGAAGAAGTTTACGAAGCAGATCCAGCTCTTTCATATGATGAAGAAAATCCAGACGATGAAAAGAGTGAAGTCGAAGCTTACGATGCTGAAATCAATGAAATCGTACCAGATGATTTGGGTGAGGAAGTTGAATTAAGCGAAGAAGACGACGAAGAAGAGGATTCTGAAGACGAGGAAGAAGAATAAATCGTATGAAACAAGGAACTTGTTCCTTGTTTTTTTATTGAAGACGAAGTTTGCCCAGAAACTTTCCTTAGATGAGTACGGACGTCAGCGAACTTCTACGAAGTTCCATGACTTAGTTTTGAACCTAAGGTTTCAAAACTCCCGAGTGCCTGATACAAAAATGTTTCAGGCACTTTTCTCACGGCGGAAAGTTTCAGAATATCCTTTGATTTTTTAAAAGTAGAGGATGGTTTGCAAGTAATTTATTGACTTATATGTCAATAAAAATAGTTTATCTATCTTCTGAAAAAAACAACTTGTTCCTTGTTTCTTTTTGTTTGCATTGAAAAAAGTGGCGAAATGGTATATGATAAACGTGTAAGGTTTCCCAAATAGGAGGTGTTCCAGATGGACTTTCGTTTAGATCAAAGTTTAGTAGCTCTTGGTATTGATACGGTTGTGGTCGGAATTGCTAGAAATGTGGATCCCCAAGCAGTCCTGCCCCCTTCTTTTCTTGAAAAGAAGAAAGCAGTTGAACAATGGGCGCTCCAGTGTCAGACAGAAGAAGTAGCGACATCCCCTGTCATCAAAGGCTATACAGACCTCTTGCAAAAGGTAGGGCGTAGCATCAAGAAAAATCCCCCAACAGTCCTAGCTCTTATCCGAAACATCCAGCATCGAGGTGCTTTTCCTCAGATCAATAGCATCATCGATATCTATAATGTCGAATCGCTGAAGTCTTTTCTCGCGATCGGAGGACATGACCTAGATAAGATTGAGGGACCGATTGAATTTACAGTGAGTCAAAGAGACGATCTCTTTCTCCCTATCCTTTCTAGTGAAAAACATGTCGCACCGACAGATCCTGTCTACCGGGATCAAAAAGGAGTTCTGGCTTGGTTGGATGTACGCGATAGTGACCATTACAAATTTGAGGAGACTACGCAAAACGCCCTCTTTGTCATCCAAGGAAATACCGAGACGTCAGTCGAGATGCGTTTAGAAGCGCTAGAACGAATCCACAAGGACCTTGCTCTTTGCATGCCTCAGCTTCAATTTGAGAAATTTCTCGTCACACAAAATGGAGTGGAAAAGGTCGTGTAAACAGCGAAAATTATTTTCATGAAATTTTCAATTTGACAAAGTAGACCATTTGCGGTAAGATATTGTTCGGGCACCTCATTTTGAGGTCGGAGCTCCCTAAGGATTAGGGAGCTATTTTTGTTTTTCTGCAAAGAGGAATGGCCTCTACAACATTAGAAGAAGAGGAAAGCACATGTCAACAAAATATATTTTTGTCACGGGTGGTGTCGTATCATCCATCGGGAAAGGGATTGTCGCAGCAAGTCTTGGTCGCTTGCTCAAAAATCGTGGATTGAAAGTGACCATCCAAAAATTTGACCCTTATATCAATATTGACCCAGGGACGATGAGTCCTTACCAACACGGGGAAGTATTTGTCACAGACGATGGCGCAGAGACAGACTTGGACCTTGGTCACTATGAACGCTTCATTGATATCAATTTGAATAAGTACTCAAATGTGACAACAGGGAAAATTTATAGCGAAGTCCTTCGAAAGGAACGTCGTGGAGAATACTTGGGCGCGACTGTACAGGTTATTCCTCATATCACAGATGCTTTGAAAGAAAAGATCAAACGAGCAGCGACGACGACGGATTCAGATGTCATCATCACAGAAGTCGGGGGAACAGTTGGAGACATTGAATCCCTTCCATTCCTTGAAGCTCTTCGTCAAATGAAGGCAGATGTTGGTGCTGAAAATGTTATGTACATCCACACCACCCTTCTTCCTTACTTAAAGGCTGCGGGAGAAATGAAAACCAAGCCGACGCAACACTCTGTGAAAGAATTGCGTGGTCTTGGGATTCAACCAAATATGTTGGTCATCCGTACAGAAAAACCAGCTGGTCAAGGAATTAAGAACAAGTTGGCTCAATTCTGTGATGTCGCACCAGAAGCTGTCATCGAATCACTGGATGTGGAACATTTGTACCAAATCCCATTGAACTTGCAAGCACAAAATATGGACCAAATCGTTTGTGACCATTTGAAATTGGATGTTCCTGCAGCAGATATGACAGAATGGTCTGCGATGGTCGACAAGGTCATGAACCTCAAGAAACAGGTCAAGATTTCCTTGGTTGGAAAATACGTAGAATTGCAAGATGCCTACATTTCTGTCGTTGAGGCTTTGAAGCACTCAGGGTATGCCAACGATGCAGAAGTCAAGATTAATTGGGTTAATGCCAATGATGTGACTGCTGATAACGTGGCAGAACTCCTTGGAGACGCGGATGGAATCATTGTCCCAGGTGGTTTTGGTCAACGGGGAACAGAAGGAAAAATTCAAGCCATCAAGTATGCGCGTGAACAGGACGTCCCAATGTTGGGTGTCTGCTTGGGGATGCAGTTGACTTGTATCGAGTTTGCCCGTCACGTTTTAGGCTTGGAAGGGGCTAATTCATCCGAATTGGATCCAGAAACCAAGTATCCGATTATCGATATCATGCGGGACCAAATCGATGTGGAAGACATGGGAGGAACGCTCCGTCTCGGTCTTTACCCATCTAAACTCAAACGAGGCTCAAAAGCAGCAGCTGCCTATGACAATCAAGAAGTGGTACAACGTCGCCACCGTCACCGTTATGAGTTTAACAATGCTTTCCGTGAACAGTTCGAAGAAGCAGGATTTGTCTTCTCAGGCGTTTCACCAGACAACCGTTTGGTCGAAATCGTTGAAATCCCAGAAAACAAATTCTTTGTTGCTTGCCAATACCACCCAGAATTGTCAAGCCGTCCAAACCGCCCAGAAGGACTTTACACAGCCTTTATCACAGCGGCAGTTGAAAACCACGATAGCAAATAAAAATCAAGGGAGGCTGGGACAAAAGTCCTAGCCTTTCAATTATTTTTGGATTGTTGAGCAAGACGCAGTGGTTGAGTGGGCTCTACTACGCTGATTTCATCAGCTTTTACAGCCCTACTCAACTGTGCGGAGGTGGGACGACGAAATCGAATTCTAACGAATTACCGATTTCTGTCCCACTCTCCCTTTTTGTGAAAAAATGACAAACTCTGAAAAAAGTTTGAAAAAAATCTTGACAAAAAAGTTGTTGATTGATATACTAGTAAAGTACTCAATCGCGGGGATGGCGGAATTGGCAGACGCGCAGGACTAAGGATCCTGTGACCGCTTTAGGTCGTGAGGGTTCAAGTCCCTCTCTCCGCATCGGATCAAGATAGCTTCGGCTATCTTTTTTGTTTTCAAATCTCTTTGTGGTAGAATAGGTGTGAGATGAGGTGAGAACATGAAGAAGAAGTATCTGGTTTTGGTCGATGGCCTCTTTGCACTATTGGGAAGTGCCATTAATTTTTTCGGTCCTATCCTGATTTTAGCGATGGGGATAGGCGCATACAAGGATACTTTTAGATATTTTATCGCCTTAAACATATGGAATGTTTTCATTTTTTAGTGGCGATTGCTTCTAAGTATCTGCTCAGAGATGAAAAAAGAATCAAAAAATGGATTCTTTATCTTTTTCTGATAGCGGGCAGTATTCTCTTTCTTGCCTCAATCCTTGCTGTGTGTGAGAATATTCCCTTTCTTGAGGGATTGGTAAACGGACTTCTTGGGAAAATGTTTACCGACAGTCAGTTATTTGCTGCTTATTTCTATTCTCAATGGGTCGCAGGTGGACTCCTTGTGATTTGCGGGATTGCTTTTCTCCTTTCATTAAAAAATTTTAAAGAAGAGAATTGAGAGTGGGACAGAAATCGGTAATTCGTTAGAATTCGATTTCGTCGTCCCACCTCCGCACAGTTGAGTAGGGCTGTAAAAGCTGATGAAATCAGCGTAGTAGAGCCCACTCAACCACTGCGTCTTGCTAGACAATCCAAAAATAATTAAGAGGCTAGGACTTCTGTCCCACTCTCTTTTACTTATTTGCTAGGGTGAAAGCCTTAGGAGATAGGAGATTCCGCCCTATTTATCATAAGAAAGTGCTTAAAGACACAGGAAAAGCTAGCAATTTCATCTAAAAAGTGATAAAATAAACAATGTAAGTGGGATCAATCCCACAAAAATTTATAGGAGGCCTATGACAAATGGCAATCGTTTCAGCAGAAAAATTTGTCCAAGCAGCTCGTGACAACGGTTATGCAGTTGGTGGATTTAACACAAACAACCTTGAGTGGACTCAAGCTATCTTGCGTGCAGCAGAAGCTAAGAAAGCTCCAGTACTTATCCAAACTTCTATGGGTGCTGCTAAATACATGGGTGGTTACAAAGTATGTAAAGCCCTTATTGAAAACCTTGTAGAATCAATGGGTATCACTGTACCAGTTGCTATTCACCTTGACCATGGTCACTACGACGATGCTCTTGAATGTATCGAAGCTGGTTACACTTCAATCATGTTTGACGGTTCACACCTTCCAGTTGAAGAAAACCTTAAATTGGCGAAAGATGTCGTTGAAAAAGCTCATGCTAAAGGTATCTCAGTAGAAGCTGAAGTTGGTACTATCGGTGGTGAAGAAGACGGTATCATCGGTGACGGTGAATTGGCACCAATCGAAGATGCTAAAGCAATGGTTGCTACAGGAATCGACTTCTTGGCTGCAGGTATCGGTAACATCCACGGTCCTTACCCAGCAAACTGGAAAGGTCTTCACCTTGACCACTTGCAAAAATTGACTGAAGCTGTTCCAGGATTCCCAATCGTATTGCACGGTGGATCAGGTATCCCTGACGATCAAATCCAAGCAGCTATCAAACTTGGTGTTGCAAAAGTTAACGTTAACACTGAATGCCAAATCGCATTTGCAAATGCTACTCGTCAATTCGTACGTGAATACGATGCAAACGAAGCAGAATACGACAAGAAGAAACTCTTCGACCCACGTAAATTCTTGAAACCAGGTTTCGAAGCAATTACAGCAGCTGTTGAAGAACGTATCGACGTATTCGGTTCAGAAGGCAAAGCTTAATAAAAACAGGAAAACAAGGTCCCATGTGGATCTTGTTTTTTGTTTGGGAAAAGTTGCTTCCGGGATTTAATTTTTGTACAATATGCCTATGAAAAATTTAAAAAGTTTAGCTGGATCATTTTTGTTGTTCTTATCCTTTTTCTAGGAGGTACATTTGGTTTTCACCAACTTAGTTTGCAAAAAGAAAGTAAGCTTCTCATGCCTATAGGTAAGAAGGTTGTAGTCAATGGACATCAAATGAATGTATACATTAAAGGTGAAGGATCTGAAACGATAGTATTTCTTTCAGGTGCAGGTATTGCTTCACCTATATTAGACTTTAAGAATCTAACAGATTCCCTATCCAAAAAATACAAAGTAGTCGTTGTAGAGCGGGCAGGATATGGTTTTAGTGAAGATAGTGATCGTTCAAGAGATGTGATGGAGGTCCTTTCTGAGACCCGTCAAGCTTTGGCGCAAGCTCATGTTTCAGGTCCTTATGTGATTATTTCGCATTCTATGGCTAGTTTAGAGAGTCTTGCTTGGCAAGAGAAATATCCAAATGAAGTGAAGGCTTTGATTGGTCTGGATTGGGCCTTGCCAGCGAGTTATGAAGATTTAAAGGATAATCAGGCCTTGCTTACTGTGGCTTATTGGAGCAGTAAGATTGGCTTATTACGCTATTTCCCTGAGTCCTTTTATATAAAAAATCCAACTCTGACTGAAACTGAACGACAACAATATAAATTACTAGCATATAAGCAGTTGATGTCACAAGCCATGCTTCATGAATCCCGTTTGGCAAAGGAAAATGCCAAGAAAGTTCCATCTAGCATCAATCCGAAAATTCCAGCCTTACTCCTGGTTTCTAACGGTGAAGGCACGACCTTTAGCCAATCAGAGTGGCAGCATTATGCAGAGAGATTTGCAAGCGACCAGTCTAATGTTCAAGTCGTCTATATGGATGCGCCTCACGACCTCTATCATTATAAAAATAATGAACTTGTTTCTCGAATTGAAGGATTTTTAACAGAGTAACTGTGATTTAGAAAGTTATTTTGAATTGATGCCAATAATTGAGAGGTGACATTTTATGAAGAACACTTATATTTTACTTAGACATGCTCATTCAAGATTTTCAAGTGATGATTTTAATAGAACTTTGTCAGAAAAAGGATTTTCATCTCTTGACCAGTTAGAGTTTTTGAATTCTTTTAATATTGATTATTATTTTTCTAGTCCTTATAAACGAGCATTTGAAACGGTTAATAGCTCGCCAATTCAATTTGATAAAATAGTTCTTGATAATCGGTTACGAGAGCGAAAATTATCTTCAACCTTTATAAAAGATTCTGAGTTTGAAGACAGTATTAAATATTTATGGCAAAATCCAGATAAATCTCTTATTGGAGGCGAGTCCAATCGAGAAGCATTAAATAGAATTTTAGATTTATTTGCGGACTTGGAAGAAAGGTATTCAGATAAAACAATTTTACTGAGTTCTCATGGAAATTTGCTAGGAATCTTAATCAATCATTTTGATTCAAGTTTTGATCATAAAAAATGGGAACAGATGACTTTTCCAGATTGCTTTCTAGTTGACAAAGATGAGAGTGTGAAAAGAATTATGCCAGATACTTTTAGGTAACCATTTAGCTCAATCTTTGTGATTTTTATTTTCTGTTATTGTAAATAGAATAGAAGGAAAAATAGCCATGATATTCGATCAGTCCTTGCAAGCCTACGTTCATGAAGTAGATAATGTTCTTGTAGCTTGGGAAGAAAAACCAAGTGGGAGTTTTGAGACGAAGGCTCAGTTGCTTGCAGCCAATTACCATAAAAATAGGTTTCGTATTCTTACTTTTATACTGCCTCATTTACAAGAATTTTACGGGTATTTGACAGATGAAGAAGCTACTGAAAAATTGGGTAAACCCATCATCGAGCCAGAAAGACAAACCGTTACTTTCTGCGATCAAACTTTTGATGATATTCATATCTTTTCTTTTGACTATCAGGGGCAGGCATTTGAGAGTCTGGAGAATTTTGCCATTGATGGTTAAGGTCTGTTTTCAGTTTTAAAAAGAAGGAGAGAGACTGATGAGTACTGCTGATTTTGTCTTTATTGAGAGTAAAGACCCCATATTCCTAGATTTACAAGCCTTTTGTACTGCTTTGAGAGAAAAATTTCCAGGTATTTTGATCAGAGAAAGGACGAATCCTGAAAAAGCTTACTCGCTTTCTTGGGATTATCAAAGTCCTCAGCTTACTTTGGAAAGTTCACTGAGTAGCAAGAAAAATGTTTTTGTGATTGATTACTTTGATTCAACGAACAGGTTACAAGATTATGCCTCCTATATCATCTGGCTTCGGAAATGGTTTCCACCTGAAGAGAAAGTTTCCTTTTGTGATGAAGGTTATGAGTATGTGTTTGAACTTCCTAGTGATTTATCCCAAAAGGAGTTGGAAAACTACTTACGAACAAGGTTTGATGAGTGAAGAAGAAGTTCAAAAACGAATAATGATATGGAAAAGTTGAAAAGGAGAATCAGATGCTTACTAAAGATGATATGTTAGTTGCTTTGCATGATGCAATTACTGAAGACCAAGAATTTGAGTTGGCAGACGAGATTGTAGATGCCATGGAGGCTTACCCTCAACCCTTTGATTTGGTTGACCCCGTCTTAGACTTTATTTCCAAGCATCCAGAAGTAGATTTTGGAGCTCCAGGTGAGTTGGTTCACTTTGTGGAGCGATTTTATCATCAAGGCTATGAGGAATTATTGATGGAGTCAGTTCTAAAAAGTCCAACTGTGCATAACATCTGGATGCTTCATCGATGCTATAATGACAATGATCCAAATCTAGTCCGGCAGATTCAGACTTTGGTTGGAGAACTGAAGAAGGATAAGACTCTTGATTCACAAGTAAGAAGCATGATTGAAGACTTAACTTGGTAGAGGGAGGTGATGCAGCATCACCTTTTTATCTTTTCTTAGGGATAAAAATTTTCGATATAAATTAACACTTGTTTTCCGTAGACATTTGCACTATAAAAGGGTGTTATTAGGGCTTTCTTTCCTTATGTTGAAAAAGAAGGCAGTTTTTTTGGTATTTTAAGGAAACGATGAAACCAGAATTTTTGATTAAAAGTTTCATTTTAAGAGAGAAATCTCTAATTTCACAATCAATAAGCAAGCGCTTGCATTCCTTTTTTTATTAGATTATAATAGGTTGGTATAAAGCCTTCTGTAATAATATTTATAAAGTGTAGAAAGTAAGGATTTAGAATATTTGTAGTCAAAAATACAATGTTGCTTCTTACGATAGGGAGATAGATATGGCAATGATAGAAGTGGAACATCTTCGGAAAAATTTTGTGAAGACAGTTAAGGAGCCGGGGTTAAAGGGAGCCTTGCGCTCCTTTATTCATCCTGAAAAGCAGACCTTTGAAGCGGTCAAGGATTTAACTTTTGAAGTTCCAAAAGGACAGATTTTAGGATTTATCGGGGCAAATGGTGCTGGGAAGTCAACCACCATCAAAATGCTGACAGGAATTTTGAAGCCCACATCTGGCTTTTGTCGGATTAACGGCAAGATTCCCCAGGATAATCGCCAAGATTATGTCAAGGATATTGGAGTCGTTTTCGGACAACGCACCCAGCTATGGTGGGATTTGGCTTTGCAAGAGACCTACACGGTTTTGAAAGAGATCTATGATGTACCGGACTCGCTTTTCCATAAGCGCATGGACTTTTTGAATGAAGTTTTGGATTTGAAGGAATTTATCAAGGATCCTGTGCGGACTCTTTCACTAGGTCAACGGATGCGGGCGGATATTGCGGCTTCCTTGCTTCACAATCCCAAAGTTCTCTTTTTAGATGAACCGACTATTGGTTTGGATGTGTCGGTCAAGGACAACATTCGTCGGGCCATTACCCAGATTAATCAGGAGGAAGAGACAACTATTCTCTTGACTACTCATGATTTGAGTGATATTGAGCAACTCTGTGATCGGATTTTTATGATTGATAAGGGGCAAGAGATTTTTGATGGAACGGTTAGCCAGCTCAAGGAGACCTTTGGCAAGATGAAGACTCTCTCCTTTGACCTGACGCCAGGTCAAAATCATCTAGTCTCTCATTATGAGGGCTTGCCTGATATGTCCATTGATAGACAAGGAAATACTCTCAATATTGAATTCGATAGTTCCCGCTACCAGTCGGCCGATATTATCAAGCAAACCTTATCTGATTTTGAGGTCCGTGATTTGAAGATGGTAGATACGGATATTGAAGATATTATCCGTCGCTTCTATCGAAAGGAGCTCTAAGATGGTCAAATTGTGGAGACGTTATAAACCCTTTATCAATGCAGGGATTCAGGAGTTGATTAGCTATCGAGTCAACTTTATTCTTTATCGGATTGGCGATGTCATGGGTGCTTTTGTGGCTTTTTATCTATGGAAGGCTGTCTTTGATTCCTCCCAGGAGCCTTTGATTCAGGGCTTCAGTATGGCGGATATCACCCTCTACATCATCATGAGTTTTGTGACTAATCTTCTGACTAGGTCGGATTCTTCCTTTATGATTGGTGATGAGGTCAAGGATGGTTCCATTATCATGCGCTTGTTGCGACCAGTGCATTTTGCGGCTTCTTACCTCTTTACGGAGCTTGGTTCCAAGTGGTTGATTTTTATCTCTGTTGGACTGCCATTTTTAAGTGTCATTGTTTTGATGAAAATCTTATCTGGGCAAGGGATTGTAGAAGTGCTGGGACTAACTACCCTTTATCTTTTTAGCTTAACGCTGGCCTATCTGATTAACTTTTCTTTAATATCTGCTTTGGATTTTCAGCCTTTGTATTTAAAAATCTTTGGGGTTCCAACCTACTTAAGACTTCCATAGTGGCCTTTATGTCTGGGAGTTTGATCCCCTTGGCTTTCTTTCCAAAGGTCATTTCAGATATTCTGTCCTTCTTACCTTTCTCATCCTTAATTTACACTCCGGTCATGATTATTGTTGGAAAATACGATGCTAGTCAGATTCTTCAAGCACTTTTGCTTCAGCTTTTCTGGCTTATAGTGATGGTGGGCTTGTCTCAGTTGATTTGGAAACGAGTCCAGTCATTTATCACCATTCAGGGAGGTTAGTATGAAAAAATATCAACGCATGCATCTGATTTTTATCAGACAGTATATCAAGCAAATCATGGAATACAAGGTAGATTTTGTGGTTGGTGTGTTGGGAGTCTTTCTGACTCAAGGCCTGAACCTCTTGTTTCTCAATGTCATCTTTCAACACATTCCCTCCCTAGAAGGTTGGACTTTTCAAGAAATTGCCTTTATCTATGGATTTTCCTTAATTCCAAAGGGACTAGATCATCTCTTTTTTGACAATCTCTGGGCTTTAGGTCAACGACTAGTTCGAAAAGGGGAGTTTGACAAGTATCTGACTCGTCCTATCAATCCTCTCTTTCACATCCTGGTTGAGACCTTTCAGATTGATGCCTTGGGTGAACTTTTGGTCGGTGGGATTTTACTAGCGACAACGGCGACTAGCATTGCTTGGACTCTTCCAAAATTCCTGATTTTTCTAGTTTGTATTCCTTTTGCGACCTTGATTTATACTTCCTTGAAAATTGCTACAGCCAGCATCGCTTTTTGGACCAAGCAGTCAGGTGCCATGATTTACATTTTCTATATGTTTAATGATTTTGCCAAGTATCCTATTTCTATTTACAATTCGCTCCTTCGTTGGTTAATTAGCTTTATTGTACCTTTTGCCTTTACGGCCTACTATCCTGCCAGCTATTTCTTGCAGGACAAGGATGGACTCTTTAATATTGGTGGTTTGATTCTGATTTCCCTTGTTTTCTTTGTTATTTCCCTCAAACTTTGGAACAGGGGATTGGATGCCTACGAAAGTGCTGGTTCGTAAGAGGTAAAGTAAGACTAAAATCAAGAAAGGAACTTATGATGTTTGTAATTAAAGAAGTCAAGGGTGAAGATCAAAAAATGGCAGTTGTCGCTGAGATTTTAAGGGATTTGCCAGAATGGTTTGGAATACCAGAAAGCACGCAAGCCTACATTGAAGGAGCTAAGGATTTACGAGTTTGGGCTGCTTATCAAGAAAGTGATGTAGTAGGGTTTATAAGTTTATCATATTCGAGTGAAGTGACTGTCTAGGCGTGAAAAAATCATTCCAAGGTCAAGGAATTGGAAGGGAATTAATTACGACTATAGAAAGAGAAGCAGTCAAACAAGTGGACTACCTACAGGTCAAAACAGTCGCAGAAGGTTCAAATAAAGATTATGACCGAACAAATGTCTTTTATCGCAGTCTTGGTTTTAAAAAATTAGAGATTTTTCCGCAACTATGGGATCCACAGAATCCATGTCAGATTCTGATTAAAAAGATCAACTAAAAGTGCTTGACATCCGCTATCAGAGTGCTATACTAAGAAGGTAATCGCCGATTTAGCTCAGTTGGTAGAGCAACGCACTCGTAACGCGTAGGTCACAGGTTCGATCCCTGCAATCGGCATAGAAAAAATCTGCTTTGAAGGAGCGAGACGACGAATGATGTTAGTCACATATTCGTTCTGTCTCGTTTCTTTTTTTGACCGCATAGGCACCATTTTTGACCGCTTAGTCAAAAGTCCTTGTCTCCGTAGGAGCTCTCTGCTATCATAGAATCATCAAAGGAAGAAATACTTCCGAATAATCAAAATGAGGTATATGATGATGAAAAAACTACTTGGACTTGGATTTATTTTGGCTGCTCTTGCGGTTGTGATAATGGGAATGGTTGGCTTTCCAAAGCTCGATGTGAATATCTGGCCTTTATTCCCCGTTCTCTTATTTGCTTTCTTTACTCTTGAAAATCTCTTGAAAAAAGATTACAAGGCAAGTGTTATCTGTGCCCTGATCGCACTGATGATCGCAAACGCGATCTACGATCTCTTGCCGGTTTCAAATGGCTTAGTGATCACAGCGGGTGTCCTCGCTTGCGTGGGTCTTAGTTTTCTTTTACCGGATAAGAATAGCAACAAATAAAGAAAGAGAGTGGGACAGAAATCGGTCATTCGTTAGAATTCGATTTCGTCGTCCCACCTCCGCACAGTTGAGTAGGGCTGTAAAAGCTGATGAAATCAGCGTAGTAGAGCCCACTCAACCACTGCGTCTTGCTCGACAATCCAAAGACAATTGAGAGGCTAGGACTTTTGTCCCAGCCTCTTTACTTCTCAAAAACTACCTCTTGATGGGGAAAATGTGCCACTTACTGAAAAGTCCTTGTTTTGTTTTTAACAGCTGTTATAATGGTACTATCAAAACGTTGGGAAAGGAGTTTTATGAAAGTTAGAATCGAATTGGATCCATCAATGGACGAGCCTGAGATCTTGATTCGAGCTCCGCGCTTGACCCCGGAGTTGACCCAGCTGCAAGAGAGAATCCTCGAACAAAAGGTTGCTCCTTTGGCCTTCTACAAGGATCGAAGTGAGTATTTTCTAGATGTGGCATCGATCCTCTTTTTTGAGACGGACGGGGAGAAGATTTTTGGGCACACCAAGGACGAGGCCTATGAGGTTAAGCAGAAGCTCTATGAGTTGGAGGAGCTGCTTCCCATCGCCTTTTGTCGGATATCCAAATCCACCATTGTCAACGCAAAGCAGATCTATTCTCTAGAAAAGTCTTTTTCAGGAACCAGCACGGTCAATTTCTATCAGACCCATAAGCAGGTTCACGTATCCAGACGCTACTATCAACTCTTAAAAGAACGACTAAATGAAATGAGGTAATATCATGAGAAAAAATTAATCGGAGTATTCTTAATCCTTTTAGCAGCCTTACTCCTTTTACAGGGCTATTTTGTAAAATGGGACATCAGCATCTGGACCTTAGCTTGGGTTACCTTGCTTGCCGTCCTGTCCCTCTCTAGTTTCTTAAAACGCCATTTTGGTTGGGGCTTCATCTATGGACTTTTAGCCCTCTTTTGTCTCAATGGGCAATACCATTTCCTCCCAGTTTCAAATTCAGTTGTCATCCTTTCCTCAATTCTCGCTGTGATTGGGCTCAACATTTTGTTTAAACCCTCTAAGAAAACAAAAGCCCGCCTAGCTTCCTATTCTGCTGGGTCCATGAGTAAGTCGGATGGCAATGACATTGATGTCACTTTTTCAACAGTGACAAAATATCTCAATGACCAACACTTTACCCGCGGAAGTGCAGATGTGAGTATGGGAGAAGCATCGGTTTATTTTGACAATTGCCGCATCGAGGGTCCTTCTGCTCAGTTTGTTGTCGATGTTTCCCTTGGGAGTCTGAGCCTCTATGTACCAAGTGATTGGCGCGTCCATGTTCATGTGGATAATTCCCTCTCAGCGATCCAACATCAGGAAAATCCAAGTGCTCTTACTAGCAAGGATTTCTACATTACAGGCGATGTCTCCTTAGGAAATCTGGAAATTATCTATGTGGGAGCGAATTCGTTTTCTTAAGTCGGAAATGAAAAACTTTGGCCAAAAGCTTGCCAAGAGAGATTTTTTTTGGTAATATAGTACGGTATGTGGTGCTAGCACATCCGTTATATTAGATCTAATAGGAGGAAACACAGAAATGGCTAAAGTATGTTATTTCACAGGTCGTAAGACTGTATCAGGTAACAACCGTTCACACGCTATGAACCAAACAAAACGTGCCGTAAAACCAAACCTTCAAAAAGTAACTGTCCTTATCGATGGTAAACCTAAAAAAGTTTGGGCTTCAGCTCGTGCATTGAAATCTGGTAAAGTAGAACGCGTTTAATAAAGAAAGAAGGCTGGGCATAAAGTGTCCAGCCTTCGCTTTTTGATAGGAATAGTAGTATGACGCAGTGGTTGATTGGAACTACTCATGTTTGAAACATTCGTACTTCCTAATCAACTGTGCGGGGGTGGGAATACGAACTCTTTTGAACGAATCGGAGTTCTTTCCCACTCCCTTTTCTTTTTCTCTAGAGACAGCTGTTACAGCGGGAGAAGAATAATCCCTACCCTTTTACAGCTGATCTCTTTTATGGTAAAATAGAATATAAAATACTTTTGAGGTAGAAATTATGACAGTAAAAATCAATACAAAGGACGGTCAAATTGAATTGACTGATGAGGTTATCGCAACTGTTGTAGGCGGTGCCGCTACTGAGATCTTCGGTGTGGTTGGAATGGCCAGCAAAAATGCGATCAAAGATAATTTCCAAGCCCTCCTAGGGAAAGAAAACTTCTCTAAAGGTGTTGTTGTCAAAACAACGGAAGCAGGAACTATCGCAGTTGATGTTTACACTGTTTTGAGCTATGGAACAAAGATTAGCGAAGTCTCAAAAAATATTCAAGAACGTGTGAAATTTAGTTTGGAAAATCAACTTGGAATCACTACGGATACTGTGAATGTCTATATTCAAAATATCAAGATTGTGGGAGAATAATCGTGGCTAATATTACTACAAGTTTATTTCAAGAAATGGTTCAAGCGGGGGCTACGCGCTTAAATAAACAAGCGGAATATGTAAACTCTTTGAACGTCTTTCCTGTACCAGATGGAGATACAGGAACCAATATGGGAATGACCATCGAAAATGGGGCCAAAGAAGTATCTGACCGTTCTGCATCAACTGTTGGAGAAGCAGCAGGGATCTTCGCTAAAGGTCTCTTGATGGGTGCGCGTGGGAACTCAGGAGTCATCACTTCTCAATTGTTCCGCGGATTTTCTCAAAGTGTCAAAGACAAAGAAGAATTGGATGGAGCAGCACTTGCAGCAGCCTTCCAATCTGGGGTAGAAGTTGCTTATAAAGCTGTTATGAAGCCGGTTGAAGGAACCATTTTGACGGTTTCTCGTGGGGCAGCTATCGGGGCTAAGAAAAAAGCAGAATCTACCAACGATGCAGTGGAAGTGATGCGTGCCGCTCTTGAAGGAGCTAAAACTGCTCTTGCGAAGACTCCAGATATGTTGCCAGTCTTGAAAGAAGTTGGCGTGGTAGACTCTGGTGGTCAAGGGTTGGTCTTCATCTATGAAGGATTCTTGTCAGCCTTGACAGGTGAATTTATTGCTTCTGAAGAGTTCCAAGCAACACCTGCAACCATGTCAGAAATGATCAATGCAGAACACCACAAGTCAGTTGCTGGCCATGTGGCTACTGAAGACATCAAGTTTGGTTACTGTACAGAAATCATGGTCGCTTTGAAACAAGGTCCAACCTATGTCAAAGACTTCGATTACGATGAATTCCGTAACTATTTGAACAACCTTGGGGATTCCCTATTGGTGGTGAATGACGATGAGATTGTCAAAGTTCACGTCCATACAGAAGATCCAGGTCTTGTCATGCAAGAAGGTCTTAAGTACGGAAGCTTGGTCAAGGTGAAAGTCGACAACATGCGCAACCAACACGAAGCGCAAGTTGAAAAAGAAGAACGTCAAGCCAAACCAGTTGAAGAAAAAGAATATGCCATCATCGCAGTAGTTGCTGGTGACGGATTGGCTGATATCTTTAAAGCGCAAGGAGTTGATTACATCATCTCTGGTGGTCAAACCATGAACCCATCAACAGAAGACTTTGTCAAAGCGGTTGAAGAGTTGAATGCGCGCAACATCATTATCTTGCCAAACAACAAAAATATCTTGATGGCGGCTCAATCTGCAGCAGAAGTGATTGATCAACCTGCAGCAGTTGTTGAGACCAAGACTATCCCTCAAGGATTGACTAGTCTTCTTGCCTTTGATGAAAGCAAGTCGATCGAAGAAAACTACGAACGCATGAGCGCTTCATTGGGTGATGTTGCGTCTGGTAGTGTGACAACAGCGGTTCGCGATACCACTATTGATGGGCTTGAAATCCATGAAAATGATAATCTTGGAATGGTCGATGGCAAAATCGTTGTTTCAAATCCAGATATGATGGAAACCTTGGAAGAAACATTCGCTCATATGTTGGATGAAGACAGTGAAATTGTGACCATCTATGTCGGTGAAGACGGCAGTGAGGAGTTGGCAAATGAATTGGCCCAAGCCCTTGCTGAAAAATACGAAGATGTAGAAGTAGAAATCCACCAAGGTGGCCAACCTGTCTACCCATACTTGTTTAGTGTAGAATAATTGAACAGAAGGTTCCTTTCGGAACCTTTTTTGTATATAGAAAAACGAGGAGATTCCCTATGAAATCAGCGTGATTCAGAGGGATTGAGACTGAAGTGAACCCTCCACTGAGGCTTTATTCGTGAGAAAAAGGGGTTTCTGCAAAAAGTCTCAAATTCATCAGTTTTTTATTCAAATTGAAGAGCTTGAAAAGAGGGGGAAATGGTTTGAGAAGTGGAGTTTTTAGACAAGAAAGACGCGATATGTTATACTGGTATCAGTATGTGAAAGGAGAGTTATAAAAATGAAGAAATTTTTTGTAACCCTTGGGCTAGCCATTTTGGTATTGACTGGTTGTTCGCAATCCCAAACGAAGAAAACTACAACCGCTAGCTCATCTAGCAGTTTCACTGTTAAAAAAGAAGTAAAAAATGAAGAAAAAACCACAACCTTAGTAGGAGATATCAATGGAACAAAACACCGGGATATCATCAAATCTAGGGGAGATAAGGTTGAAAACCTTCGTATCGAAGTGACAGCTGATCTGCCCCAACAACTTAGAACTATCGCAGCAGAGAAGTCACCTGAAGAGCTCACGGCAGCCATTCAAGCTTTGCTGGAGCAAAATGAAGACTATAAGAAGCTAAAAACCGTTCCCGGTTTTAGTTTGGAATACACAGTCACACCAGAAAAGAAATTGCTCTCAACCAGTGTGATTGACCTCAACCAAATTGATGCCAAGTCTCTAGAAGAAATTTCTTACTTCAAAGATGCTGGTCTCAATGATTTGAAAAACATGAAGGCAGATGCCTTGGTCAAGGCCTTGAAACTGCATGGCATGAAAGAAGAAGGTCAGTAAGAAGAATAGAAAAAGTCGAGTGAAGTCACTTGGCTTTTTTTAGTGACTTTTGTCATGTGAGCGAGTGACAAAATTATCTAGTGGCTGTTATTTTCTTTCGCTATAATATAGTCAGAAAGTAAGAGGTAAGGAAAAATGAAACAATGGTTCTATAAAGTGTTTACGTTAACAGTGGTGGGGATGGTCGTCTATTTGATCTTTTCAAAGGATGATAGTCTCTATTACCATTTTCCTTGGGAATTATTTGCTGGGATTGGCATCATGAGCTGGGCGGTTCAAGAAGGATTGAAAATGATCAAGGCTGTTAAAAAGGAAATGGAGCAATGAAAAAGAAACTTGAAATTGGATTGGTAGATGTTTTGTGTTTGCTCCTTTGGGCAACTGAGATGATGACGGGCTGGTTTTCTGCCCATTTTCCTAGCTGGTTTTTCCAAACGGTTTGGGGAGTGACCTTGGTCGTCTATGTCATCATTCCAGCTGGCCAGATTTGGTTGAAAGGAGAGTCTTATGAGTGTCATTAGAGTAGAGAACTTGAACAAAAGTATCAAAGGAAAGGTGATCCTAGAAGATCTTTCTTTCACAGTGGAACGGGGGGATTGTCTGGCCTTGATCGGGCCAAACGGAGCAGGGAAGACAACCTTGATGGATTGCCTCCTAGGAGATAGGAAGGCGACTTCTGGGATTATTGAAGTAGAGGGGAAGGCGCCTGGTCATCCTCAGTTAAAGGCTAGTGTGTCCTATCTCCCTCAAGAGAATGCCATCGTTCAAAAGTTAACCGTGCAGGAACTGATCAACTTCTTTCGCTCTATTTATCCCCACCCCTTAACAGGGGAAGAAATTGATGATTTATTACGTTTTAGCTCAGAACAAAAGAAACAATTGGCTAGTAAGTTGTCTGGTGGTCAAAAGCGCCTCTTATCCTTTGTTCTAACCTTGATTGGTCGTCCTAGCTTACTTTTCTTAGATGAGCCGACTGCGGGAATGGATACTTCCACTCGCCAACGCTTCTGGGAGATTGTTGGGCATTTAAAGGAAGAAGGTGTGACCATTGTCTATTCTTCGCATTACATCGAGGAAGTAGAGCACACGGCAGATCGAATTTTGGTCTTGCATCAGGGGCATTTGCTTCGGGATACGACACCTCTCGCTATGAGAAGCGAAGAGGTAGAAAAACATTTCACCCTGCCCTTGCGCTACCAAGCTCTAGTGGCAGAAATGGAAGACATTGGTGAAGTGGTCGCTAAACCCGATGCCCTTCAGGTTGTGACAGGCGATGCCAATCGTTTGTGGAGGCGATTGCAGGAAGAAGGGTGTTCGATCCAAGAGATCGAGGTGACCAATCGAAGTTTATTGGATTCTATTTTTGAAAATACAAAGGAAGTAGGTAGAGAAGATGAAACGCATGAAAGCTCTCGGCGTGGTTGAGTGGCATTTGACTAGACGCCAAGCCATTTATTACTTGTTATCAATTGGGATGCCAACGGCCTTTTATCTCTTCTTTTCAGGGATGTACCAGGAAACACCAGGAGCACCTGCTCACTTTATGAGGGATTATCTCCTTTCTATGACGGCATTTTCTATGATGTCTACGGCTATCTTTTCTTTTCCAACCGTTCTTGAAACCGATCGACTCAATAATTGGCAAAAAGTCTTGCGCCATACCCCCGTATCTATGGTAGAATATTATCTAATAAAGGTTGTGGGTCTCTTTGTCGATTTTCTCCTATCGATTGGAGTTGTCTTTACCGTAGGCCATGTGGTGCGGCATGTGAATATGCCCCTGCAGGATTGGATCTTAGGAGCCTTCCTTCTCATCCTAGGAAGCCTAGCGTTTGTGGCTCTCGGTCTGGTCTTGACCCTGCTTCCTTCTAGTCAATTGATGTCTGTTGTAGGTAATCTCCTTTACATGGGACTGGCTGTCATGGGAGGGCTATGGATGCCGATTAGTCTCTTTCCAGAATGGATGCAAGCCATCGGCAAATGCTTACCAACCTATCAATTGATGGAACTGATTAAGACCTTTTTAAACAAGGGACAGGTTAATGTCTTTGCGAGTGTCTATTTAACCTTGTTTACCCTGGTCTTGTTTGCCCTTGTTATCATCTATCGTCGTCATTCTGAGGTTCGTTCATGATTGAAAAACTCAAACATATTCACCATATGTTTTACGTAGGCTTAATCTTTATGGCCTTTCCCTTTGCTTCTATTTTCTTAGGGCAGATTCCCTGGTGGCATTTCTTTTTAGCCATCTTCTTTATGATAAGCTATCTAGGAATCCTCATTACTGAAAATAAGAAACTGACCTGGCTTTTTTGGATTTATCTTCTACTTTATATTGCAGGAAATACCTTTTTTGTTGGAACTAGCTTTTGTTGGTTTTACTATTATCTGAGCAATATTTTGCTCTATCGTTTAGGGATTCGCGATTTTCGCTCGCCCTTTCTTTGGACGGCTGTTGGATCACTACTGATCCTTTTTGGAGCCCTGTTATTTAATAGGGAGATGAGAGAAAATGATTGGCTTTTTGTACTGATCATCTGCTTGTTCATCGCGATTATGACCTATAGTATGGCCCGGGCTGAGATGATGGAAGAGTTGAAAGCTGACCATGCCAAGCAAAATGCCCAGATCAATCTCTTGCTGGCAGAAAACGAGCGCCATCGGATTGGCCGTGATCTGCATGACAGTCTAGGACACACCTTTGCCATGCTCAGTGTCAAGGCGGACCTAGCTGATCAATTCTTGGCATTGGGTCAGGTTGAGAAGGCCCAGGAGCAGGTGCAAGAGATTCAAGCCATCAGTCAAGAGTCCATGCACCAAGTCCGTGAGATTGTGGAGAATTTGAAGCAGCGAACCCTGGCAAGAGAGCTAGAAACCGTCAAGCAAATGCTGGAAGTAGCTCAAATCAAAGTGGAGATTCAGAACGAGCTTGATACAGCCAGCATCTCGCCGATCCTAGAATCTGCTCTAGCCATGGTGTCTCTGGAATTAGCCACCAATATGATCAAACATGCCAAAGCGACACAGGCCCTTCTCTTTTATCGCTCTACCGAGACAGGAGTGGAAATGGTCGCAGAAGACAATGGCATCGGCTTTGCCACAGTCTCCGATAAGGATCTGCACTCGATCCGCGAACGGATTGCCTTATTGGGAGGAGAGCTAGAGATCAGTTGTCGTCACAAGCCGACCCGGATAGAAATACGGATCCCCTATCAAGAAAGGAAATAAGATGCGCTTATTAGTTGCAGAAGACCAAAGTATGTTGCGAGATGCTCTCTGCCAGCTCTTACTTTTGCAAGAGGATGTAGAAGATGTCTTGCAGGCTGGCGATGGGCAAGAAGCTATTCGCTTACTAGAAACCCATCCAGTTGATATTGCTATCTTAGATATTGAAATGCCCATCAAAACAGGACTAGAAGTGTTGGAATGGGCCAAACGTCAACGACCTCAACTCAAGGTTGTCATCGTTACCACCTTTAAACGACCAGGCTATTTTGAACGGGCCCTCAAGGCCGGAGTCGATGCCTATGTCTTAAAAGAACGTCGCATTACAGATTTGATGGCGACTCTTCATGCAGTTTTAGCAGGGCAAAAAGAATATTCACCAGAATTAATGGAAGGAATCTTGACCCATCCCAATCCTCTAAGCCCTCAGGAGCAAGCGGTCCTAAAAGAAGTCGCTAAAGGGGCTTCTAACCAAGAAATTGCCGATCGCTTATTTCTTTCAAACGGAACCATCCGTAATTACATGTCGGCTATTTTGACCAAGTTGGATGCGGAAAATCGGACGGAGGCAGCAAGGATTGCCCAAGAAAAGGGTTGGTTATAAGGAAGAAAAGTTTCTAGGATTTCCTAGGGACTTTTTTTCTGATAGACCTAGCATTTTTAGAAAAACTCTCATTATTCGGATTTGGATAGAAAATTCAGAAAATTTACTATTTTTCCTTGAAATATTTTCTAAAAATGGTATGATAGTAGCATGCTAATTTGATATACAAAGTACTGGAAAGGAGAGACATGGAGAAAATTACCTTAGAAACTGCAAAAACCGGTTCAGAGCTCGTTCTTGAAACCCTGCGTGATTTGGGCATTGACACGATTTTTGGTTATCCTGGTGGAGCGGTTTTGCCCTTATACGATGCCATCTATAGCTTTGAGGGTATCCAGCATATCTTGGGTCGTCATGAACAAGGATGCTTGCATGAGGCTGAAGGCTACGCCAAATCAACTGGAAAGCTGGGTATCGCAGTCGTCACTAGCGGACCGGGGGCTACAAATGCCATTACAGGGATTGCAGATGCCATGAGCGATAGCGTTCCCTTATTAGTCTTCACTGGTCAAGTCAATCGTGCTGGGATCGGGAAAGACGCCTTTCAAGAAGCGGATATCGTGGGAATTACCATGCCCATCACCAAGTACAACTATCAAGTACGTGAGACGGCAGATATTCCGCGAATTATCACCGAAGCTGTCCATATTGCGACGACCGGCCGTCCTGGTCCGGTGGTGATTGACCTTCCAAAGGATGTGTCTGCTTTGGAGACAGATTTCATCTATGAACCAAGTGTGAAGCTTCCAAGCTACCAGCCTACCATTGAACCCAATGAATTGCAGATCAAAAAGATTTTGAAGCAATTGAGTAAGGCTAAAAAACCAGTTCTTCTTGCTGGTGGTGGGGTGAGTTACGCTGGAGCTGCAAAAGAGTTGATTGCTCTAGCAGAGCGCTATCAGATTCCAGTAGTGACCAGTCTGTTAGGTCAAGGAACGATTGCGACCAGTCATCCTCTTTTCCTAGGGATGGGAGGGATGCACGGATCCTTCGCGGCTAATATCGCCATGACAGAGACGGATTTCATGATCAGTGTTGGTTGTCGATTTGATGACCGTTTGACAGGGAATCCAAAGACTTTCGCTAAAAATGCTAAGGTTGCCCATATCGACATTGATCCTGCAGAGATTGGTAAGGTCATTGCTGTCGACATTCCTGTTGTTGGCGATGCAAAGAAAGCCTTGCAACAATTGCTAGCAGAGCCAACGGTTCATAACAACACAGAAAAATGGATCGAAAAGGTGACCCAAGATAAGAACCGGGTTCGTTCATACGACAAGAAAGAACGGGTTGTGCAACCACAAGCTGTGATCGAACGCATCGGAGAGTTGACCAAGGGGGACGCTATTGTCGTCACAGACGTTGGACAACACCAAATGTGGGCAGCTCAATACTATCCTTACCAAAATGAGCGCCAATTGGTGACATCTGGTGGTCTAGGAACGATGGGATTCGGTGTTCCTGCAGCTATCGGAGCGAAAATTGCCAATCCAGATAAAGAAGTTGTTCTCTTTGTCGGAGATGGTGGTTTCCAAATGACCAATCAAGAATTGGCAATCTTAAATATTTATAAGGTTCCGATCAAGGTCGTTATGCTCAACAACCACTCGCTTGGAATGGTCCGTCAATGGCAAGAAGCCTTCTATGATGGTCGGACGTCAGAGTCAGTCTTTGATAGCCTTCCAGATTTCCAATTGATGGCGCAAGCTTACGGGATCAAGAATTATAAATTTGATA
>NZ_CM002128.1:2207390-2233105 GCF_000448565.1 Streptococcus sp. HSISM1
AGATAAGAAGTTGTTCTCTTTGTCGGAGATGGTGGTTTCCAAATGACCAATCAAGAATTGGCAATCTTAAATATTTATAAGGTTCCGATCAAGGTCGTTATGCTCAACAACCACTCGCTTGGAATGGTCCGTCAATGGCAAGAAGCCTTCTATGATGGTCGGACGTCAGAGTCAGTCTTTGATAGCCTTCCAGATTTCCAATTGATGGCGCAAGCTTACGGGATCAAGAATTATAAATTTGATAATCCTGAAACTCTTGAGAAGGATTTGGAAGTCATCACAGAAGATGTACCAATGTTCATCGAAGTAGACATTTCTCGGAAAGAGCATGTCTTGCCGATGGTACCAGCTGGTAAGAGTAATCATGAGATGTTGGGGGTGAAGTTTAATGCGTAGAATGTTAACAGCCAAACTTCAAAACCGCTCAGGTGTTCTGAACCGCTTTACTGGAGTCTTGTCGAGACGTCAAGTCAATATCGAAAGCATCTCTGTTGGCGCAACAGAAAACCCTAATGTATCGCGGATTACCATTATCATTGATGTTGCTTCGCATGATGAAGTAGAGCAAATCATCAAACAGCTCAACCGCCAAGTGGATGTGATCCGTGTCCGGGATATCACTGATAAACCACACTTGGAGCGCGAAGTGATCCTGGTGAAAGTTTCTGCACCTGCTGAGAAGCGAGCAGAAATCTTGGCCATTATTCAACCTTTCCGTGCGACCGTGGTCGATGTAGCCCCAAGCTCTATCACCGTTCAAATGACGGGAAATGCAGAAAAGAGCGAAGCCCTCATTCGTGTTATTCGACCTTATGGGATTAAAAACATCGCCCGCACCGGTGCAACCGGATTTACTCGAGATTAATTCTCACCTTAACATTGTTAACCCCGCCTTAAAAAGGCAAATAATATAATAGAAAAGAGATTTTACTTATGGCAGTTCAAATGGAATACGAAAAAGACGTTAAAGTACCAGCACTTGATGGTAAAAAAATCGCCGTTATCGGTTATGGTTCACAAGGTCATGCACACGCACAAAACTTGCGTGATTCAGGTCATGATGTCATCATCGGTGTGCGTCCTGGTAAATCATTCGATAAAGCAAAAGAAGATGGATTTGAAGCTTACCCAGTTGCAGAAGCAACTAAATTGGCTGATATCATCATGATCTTGGCACCAGACGAAATCCAAAAAGATATCTACAAAGATGAAATCGCTCCAAACTTGAGCGCTGGTAAAGCTCTTGGTTTTGCCCATGGTTTCAATATCCACTTTGGTTACATCAAAGCTCCTGAAGACGTAGATGTCTTCATGGTTGCACCAAAAGGACCAGGTCACTTGGTACGTCGTACTTACACTGAAGGATTTGGTGTACCAGCACTTTACGCTGTCTACCAAGATGCTACTGGTAATGCGAAAGACATTGCAATGGACTGGGCAAAAGGTGTTGGTTCAGCACGTGTTGGTCTTCTTTCAACAACCTTCAAAGAAGAAACAGAAGAAGATTTGTTTGGTGAACAAGCCGTTCTTATGGGTGGTTTGACAAGCTTGATCGAAGCTGGATTTGAAGTTTTGACAGAAGCTGGTTATGCACCTGAATTGGCTTACTTCGAAGTCCTTCACGAAATGAAATTGATCGTTGACTTGATCTACGAAGGTGGCTTCAAGAAAATGCGTCAATCATGTTCAAATACTGCAGAATTTGGTGATTTCGTAACTGGTCCTCGTGTTATCGGTCCAGAAGTAAAAGAAAACATGAAAGCTGCCCTTGCTGATATCCAATCAGGTAAATTTGCACGTGAATTCGTTGAAGACCACGATGCTGGTTTCCCACGTTTGAAAGCCTTCCGCAAACAAGCTGAAGAACTTGAAATTGAAAAAGTTGGTGCTGAATTGCGTAAAGCAATGCCATTCGTTGGTCAAAACGACGATGACGCCTTCAAAATCTACAACTAATTGTCTGTAGAAGACTAAGCAAGTTGGGACACCCTAGCTTGCTTTTTTGATCAATACACAGCAACAGAGGTATGAAATGATAACAGCAAAAGATGTGGCTAAGGCCCATAAAATATTAAGTGGAGTCGTTGTCAATACGCCCCTTGAATACGACCACTATTTATCTGAAAAATATGG
This sequence comes from Streptococcus sp. HSISM1, assembly GCF_000448565.1. Lineage (GTDB taxonomy): Bacteria > Bacillota > Bacilli > Lactobacillales > Streptococcaceae > Streptococcus. Next base: position 2,209,524 of record NZ_CM002128.1, read on the forward strand.
GGCAAAGATTTATTTGAAAAAAGAAAACGCCCAACGTGTTCGTTCGTTCAAGATTCGTGGAGCGTATTTTGCAATTTCTCAACTCTCTAAAGAAGAGCGTGAGCGTGGGGTGGTGTGTGCTTCTGCGGGAAACCATGCGCAAGGAGTTGCTTATACTTGTAATGAAATGAAGATTCCAGCAACCATCTTCATGCCGATTACAACACCGCAACAAAAGATCGGCCAAGTCCGCTTCTTTGGTGGGGACTATGTAACGATTAAGTTGGTGGGGGATACCTTTGATGCATCAGCTAAGGCGGCCCAAGAATTTACTCTCGCAGAAAAACGGACCTTTATTGACCCGTTTGATGATCCACACGTACAGGCTGGCCAAGGAACAGTGGCCTATGAAATTCTTGAGGAAGCTCGAAAAGAATCGATTACCTTTGATGCTGTCCTTGTTCCTGTTGGTGGAGGAGGCCTCATTTCAGGTGTTTCTACCTACATCAAAGAAACAGAGCCTCGGATTGAGGTCATTGGGGTAGAGGCTGAAGGAGCGCGCTCCATGAAGGCTGCTTTTGAAGCAGGTGGTCCCGTCAAATTACCAGAAATCGATAAGTTTGCAGACGGGATTGCTGTGCAAAAGGTGGGACAATTGACTTATGAAGTGACCCGTCAACATGTGGAAACCCTGGTTGGGGTCGATGAAGGCTTGATTTCAGAGACCTTGATTGATCTTTATTCTAAACAAGGGATCGTAGCTGAACCAGCAGGAGCGGCCAGTGTGGCATCCCTTGAAATCTTGCGCGAATACATCAAGGGGAAAACCATTTGTTGTATTATCTCAGGTGGGAACAATGACATCAACCGTATGCCTGAAATGGAAGAACGGGCTTTGATCTACGATGGAGTAAAACACTACTTTATCGTCAACTTCCCACAACGTCCGGGAGCTCTTCGCGAATTTGTAAATGATATCTTAGGACCAAATGATGATATCACACGTTTTGAATACATCAAGCGTGCTAGTAAGGGAACTGGCCCTGTCTTGATTGGGGTTACTTTGGCCAATAAACATGACTATGCAGGCTTGGTCAACCGTATCGAGCGTTTTGATCCGTCTTTCATTAACTTGAACGGAAATGAAACACTCTATAATATGCTGGTCTGAGTATCATGCAGAAATAATCGACTATTTAAGCAATATATTTTTATGGAATATATTGCTTTTTTATGAAGACTTGTGATATGATATGCGTAAATTAAAAGGAGGAACTTTTTATGTCTGGATTTTTTATCTTTATTTTATTCTTGCTAATGGTTGCAGGATTCATTGTGATTAGCTCACTATATGTGGTCAAGCAACAATCAGTTGCCATCATCGAGCGTTTCGGACGTTATCAAAAAATTAGCGATAGTGGCATTCATATGAGAGCGCCTTTTGGCATCGATAAAATTGCCGCACGAGTTCAATTGCGCGTCTTGCAGAGTGAGATCGTGGTTGAAACAAAAACTCAGGATAACGTGTTCGTTACCATGAATGTGGCGACGCAATACCGAGTGAACGAAAGCAACGTAAAGGATGCCTACTACAAACTCATGCGTCCAGAATCACAGATTAAATCATACATTGAAGATGCTCTTCGTTCTTCTGTGCCTAAGTTGACCTTGGATGAATTATTTGAGAAAAAAGATGAAATCGCTCTTGAAGTTCAAAAACAAGTGGCAGAAGAAATGTCAACTTATGGATATATTATTGTTAAAACCTTGATCACCAAAGTTGAGCCAGATGCCGAAGTGAAACAATCCATGAACGAGATCAATGCAGCGCAAAGAAAACGCGTGGCAGCTCAGGAATTGGCAGAAGCAGACAAGATTAAGATCGTTACTGCTGCCGAAGCAGAGGCGGAAAAAGACCGTTTGCACGGGGTTGGTATTGCCGAGCAACGGAAGGCCATTGTCGATGGATTGGCAGACTCTATTAAAGAGTTAAAAGGTGCGAATGTAGACTTGACCGAAGAACAAATCATGTCTATTCTCTTAACCAACCAGTACTTAGATACCTTAAATAATTTTGCAGAAAAAGAAGGGAATAATACGATTTTCCTACCAGCAAACCCAGATGGTGTCGAAAACATTCGTACACAAATATTATCCGCCTTGAAAGCAAAGTAAACTTTTTATCATTTTTTAAAAAAGGTTCGTATTTTCAGCGATTTTAGTTGACAAAATGTGCAAAAAAATTTATATTAGTATTGGAAATAATAATATAGGAGAAAGATCATGGCTAAATCGAACTTTGAAAAAGTAGAATCAGTTGTTGGATGGGTACGTGATAAGAAAATTACTGGGTATCGTATCAGTAAAGAAACAAATGCCCGTGAAATGTCTATCATTGCCTTGGCTCAAGGACGTGCAAAAGTAAAGAACATCTCGTTTGAAACTGCACTTGGATTGATTGATTTTTATGAAAAAATCATCAAAAATTCGAAAATTAATTTGTTGTTCCAATTGAAAACCAGAGAGTTTGCTCTCTGGTTTTTTTCTATGCCTCAAAAGCAGAAACGATACAAAAAACAGCTTGCTTCCATACTGGTAAGCAAACTGTTTCAAGAGATTAATGTAAGAAGCGTTGAAGGAATTCCTTGGTCCGTTCTTCTTTTGGATTGCTAAAGATTTCTTTTGGATCTCCTTGCTCAGCGATGACACCCTTGTCCATGAAGATGACCCGGCTAGAGACATCGCGGGCAAATTCCATTTCGTGGGTGACGACAATCATGGTGAGTCCTTCTTTAGCGAGATCCTGCATGATCTTCAAAACTTCCCCAACCATTTCAGGGTCCAGGGCGGAAGTTGGTTCATCAAAGAGGATGGCATCAGGATCCATGGAAAGGGCACGCGCGATAGCAACCCGTTGTTTTTGGCCTCCTGAAAGTTGTTTCGGACGGGCAGCCCAATATTGAGATCCCATACCGACTTTTTCAAGGTTTTCTTTGGCAACTTTTTCTGCGGTTTCACGATCACGCTTGAGGACAGTTGTTTGTGCAACGATCGTATTTTCTAAGATATTTAAATTTTCAAAGAGATTAAAGCTTTGGAAAACCATCCCCAATTTCTCGCGGTAGTGGGTAAGATCATACTCAGGATCAAGAACATTTTGTCCACGATAGAGAATCTCTCCAGCTGTAGGAGTTTCTAGAAGATTGATGGAGCGAAGGAAGGTTGATTTTCCGCTACCAGAGCTCCCGATGATGGAGATCACCTCTCCTTTTTCAACCGTAAGGGAAATATCTTTCAAAACCTCATTTTGACCATAAGATTTTTTTAAATGTTGGATTTCAAGAATTTTTTCTGCCATTATTTCACCTCATTGACTTGCATTTGATTGGCACCTGTAGTATAAGTATCAGAATCTAAGCGACGTTCGATGTAGCGAAGAATTCGTGTGATGGTAAAGGTGAGAACGAAGTAAATCACAGCGATGATCGTAAAGGTTGGGAAGTATTGGTAGTTTTGAGTTGCGACCGTATTTCCTGTAAAGTACAGTTCAACTACAGAGATAACATTTAAAACAGATGTATCCTTGATGTTAATAACAAATTCATTCCCTGTTGCTGGCAAGATATTGCGAACAACCTGTGGAAGGACGACCTTGCGCATGGTTTGTCCATGGGTCATTCCTAGAGCAGTCGCTGCTTCAAACTGACCTGGATCCACTGCTAAGATCCCACCACGAACAATCTCACTCATATAAGCTCCGGTATTGATTGATACAATAAAGATGGCGGCCCAGGTACGATCCAAGGAAATGTTGAAGGCTTGGGCGGAACCATAGAAAATGACCATGGATTGAACGATCATCGGAGTTCCACGGAAGATTTCAATGTAGACATTGAGGAACCAACCAAAGGCAGTTTGACATCCAGCAAGGAATTTATTTTTAGCCTTCGGAGCTGTTCGGAAGACACCGATTAACAAACCGATAATCAACCCAGCGATAGTTCCAGTCATAGAGATTAAGAGGGTCATTCCAGTTCCCCGTAAGAACTGTGGGCCATTATCCTTTAAAATCTTCATCATTTGGCTAAAGAATGTCTGCTTATCATCACTAGCATCACTGGAAGCTGGTTGCTTCTTAATCATATCATCCATGAGTTTGACTTGGTCTTCAGACGAAATCTTAGCTAGTGCGGCATTGACTTGGTCAAGTCTAGTATCACCCTCCTTCATCCCGATAGCGATGGTCGCATCTTCTTCTCCAACTTCAAATCCTTTTTTGAATTGGATCATCTTAAATTTTGAATTAGCGGACTCAGCGGTTAGGGCTTCTGGTCGTTCGGAAACATAAGCATCGATGACGCCGGATTCAAGCGCTTGACGCATTTGAGCAAAGTCTCCCATGGCGGTTTCTTGTTTTGCCCCTTTGAGTTGAGAAATGAGCGAGTAGAGGTAGACCCCTTGTTGAGAGGTAACCTTTGCATCTTTAAAGTCATCTAGACTAGTAGCATTCGCATAGTTTCCGTCTCTGCGGACCAGCATGACCGGCTCGCTGGTATAGTAGCTATTAGAGAAGGCGACCTCTTTTTTACGTTCAGCAGTGGGACTCATCCCAGCGATAATCATATCGATTTTACCAGAAGTGAGGGCTGGAATTAAACCGTTCCAAGATGTTTTTACGATCAGAGGTTTTTTACCTAACTCCTCAGCAACTTTTTTGGCGATTTGGACATCGTACCCATTGGCATATTGATTGGTACCGTCAATTTTAACAGCTCCATTTGCATCATCTTCTTGGGTCCAGTTGAAAGGAGCGTAGGCCGCTTCCATTCCGATTCGTAAATAGTCATCTGCATGAGCAACCTGTGTGATCCCCAGGCAAATGAAAAGCCCTGTTAAGAGCGCGAATAATGTTTTTTTCATTTTTTCTCCTCTTCCTTATTTTAACTCTTCCTATTGTACGGTAAAATAGGTTGCATTTCAAGCATGCTCCTCTTTTTATTTAAAAAATGCTATAATAATACAAAGGAGCGTGATCAAATGAAAAAGTATTTGTATGTTTTTTTCGCCTTTCTGGCCTGCCTTTTTGTTAGTCAGAACGTCCATGCATCTAGCCCATCTTATGATGTACTTTACTATGGTGGAACCTTGACCTTGGACACCTGGGACGACGCCACCTATGAGGAAGAACTGGTTTATTATTTCAAAGATTCTTATAGAGGGCAGTATGTCAGTCTAGGAACGGCAGGGAACATGCCACAAGGCTTTGCGATTGAGATACCGCCAAAGGTTGAGGTGGAAGGTCGTGAGCTTCAAAGAGAACCTGAGATTACGAATCTAGGTGATGGCTACCGAGTGAAAATTTATAACAGTGGTGTAGCGACAGATACTGTCAAAATTAAAGTTACATGGAAATTAAAAAATCTCCTCTATTCACACAAGGATATCTTGGAGTTGAACTGGAAACCGATTACTGATGGCGATCAGAAAGTGGATGAAGTTCAGTTTCGTGTCATCCCTAAGTTTGCACCAGCTAATGCCCAATCGGAACTGTATATCCATACAGCCTTTATGGGACCGGATGTGACTGTAAAGAAAGAAGATGGAATCTATTCTGCCACTTTCTATAACCTAGGCAAAGGAAAGGCTGTGGAGTTGTATGGTTACTGGTTGAAGTCAGACCTAACTACCTTGTATGATTCTGGTCGAAATACAGGATTAACCAAATTGGATGAATTTCACAAGAACCAAGCTAAAATTGAACAGGAAAAATACTGGACACGCATGTTTTGGAACTGGATCTTGCCAGCCTTGATTTTTGTACTCTGGCTTCTTGCTCTCTTGGGCCGCAACCGGTTTAAAAAAATGATTTGGCCTGGTGTGACCTATCCGACCAATACTCGTCTTTATGAGATTCCACAGGACATTGCACCTCTGATTATGAGCTCGGTTGTTTATTCAGCTGAATTAGACGAGGCCTCCCCGACCAATAAAGAGAAGGCAACTCCGCCGGTGTTTACATTTGAAAAAATGCTTCAAGCTACATTGCTAGATTTGATGGATCGTGGAGTGATTGTCTACGAGCAACAAGGAAATGAAGTCGTTTTGACCAGGAAGTCTCATGGACATGTGGATGATTTTGAACGCTCCTTTATGAATATGGCTTTTGGGGATCAAGTTTCCTGTCCTGTTAACCGTCTCTTTGAGAATTATGAATTTAGTGATGATGTATACAAACATGCCAAAAAAGCAGATCAAGATGCGATTCGTTCACTAGGAAGTAAGGCTCAGGCTCGTTTTGATACGGCTGTCAACCAAGTAGCCCTAGATGTTCATCGCAAGGTGGAAGATCTCCATTTGCCAAGCTACTATCGCCCTTTAGAGGCAAATGAAGAAGCACAAGCTAGACGAAGTCTCTTCTTTGGTTGGGCTGCTTGGTTTATCGCCCTTGGAGCAGAAATCTTTGCCATCTTTGGGATGGGTTGGTTCTCTGTTCCTTGTTTGATAGGGATCCTCATACTTTGGTTTATGCCAGTGCGCTTCAATGGTGTCTTTAAGGCCTGCCTACGAGATGGGGTTGTTAATCTTGCGGGTGCTGAGCAACGCTATTACTGGGATAGTTTTGGTCGGATGTTGAAAGAGATTGCTCACCTCAACGATGCAGAGTTGCAGTCTCTGGTCCTATGGAACCGCTTATTGGTTTATGCGGCCTTGTATGGTGCAGCCGATCAGGTCACAAAGGTCATGAAACTTCGGAATATTCATTTAGAAAATCAAGCCTTAAACGCCTTCGTTTACACCCCGTTCTATCATGATGTGACCCACTCAAGTCATGCCATGTCTACTTATGGATCGACAGCATCGACAGCTAGTCATTTCACGGTTTCTTCTGGTAGTGGAGGAGGTTTCTCTGGCGGAGGAGGCGGAGGAGGCTTTGGTGCCTTCTAAGTAGCACTAAGAATGGTCTTGGTCGCTCTTTCCCTTCTAGTTTAGAAGGCCTGGTCCAGTCCATAGATTTATGATATAATAGAGCAAATGTAAGTTTAGGAGAAAAAGATGTTTCTGATCGAATTAATCAAGGCGGTTCTTTTTGGGATTGTCGAGGGGATTACAGAATGGTTACCGATCTCAAGTACAGGTCACTTGATTCTGTTACAGGATTTTGTGCAGTTTAAAAATCAAGATCCAGCCTTTATGGAGATGTTCAATGTCGTGATCCAATTGGGTGCGATCCTAGCGGTTGTGGTGATTTATTTCGATAAATTGTATCCCTTCAAACCTGGTAAATCTCCACTAGAAGTACGTCGGACCTGGCAATTATGGGCAAAAGTTGCGGTTGCAACCCTCCCACTTGTCTTTGTTTTTAAATTAGATGATTGGTTTGAGGCGCATTTCCACAATTCGATTTCCGTTGCGATTATGTTGATCACCTACGGGATTGCCTTTATCTATCTGGAAAGACGGGAACAAGTTGAGCCAGCAGTAACGGAATTGCATAAGTTACCTTATCGAACAGCTCTTTATATTGGACTCTTCCAAGTTTTATCGCTATTTCCAGGAACAAGCCGTTCAGGTGCTACGATTGTAGGTGGCTTGATCAATGGTGTTAGCCGTCCAGTGGTGACAGAATTTACCTTTTATTTGGGGATCCCAGCCATGTTTGGGGCTAGCCTCTTAAAGGTTGGAAAATTCGCTCTTGGTGGGCATTCACTAGCGCTGGGGCAACTCTTTATTCTACTGGTAGCGATGGGAGTGGCCTTTGTGGTCAGCATGTACGCTATCCGCTTCTTGACAGATTATGTGAAAAATCATGATTTCACCGTCTTTGGGAAATACCGGATTGTTCTTGGTTCCATCTTGCTATTGTATGGACTCTTCCGTGTTATTTTCTAAGAGAACGGTTGAACTTGATCAAATTATTTTTCGAGGTTGGAGACTTTTGTCCCGACCTCTTTTCGATGCATCCTTTTTTTGAATTCTATCCAATTTTTTAGTATAATAGTAAGACTAGAAGTATGAGGTTATGCTATGAAGATGAAGCAAATTAGTGATTCAACTATTAAGATCACGATCCAACTAGAAGACTTAGAAGAACGTGGGATGGAAATTGCTGATTTCCTTGTCCCACAAGAAAAACAGAAGAGTTTTTCTACGCCATTTTGGATGAACTCGAAATGCCAGAAAGCTTCCTGGATAGCGGGATGCTGAGTTTTCGTGTGACACCAAAACCAGATAAACTGGATGTTTTTGTTACCAAATCAAAAATTGACCAACAATTGGATTTTGAGGATTTATCAGATCTTCCTGATATGGAAGAGTTGTCGCGCATGACGCCAGATGAATTTATCAAAACCCTGGAAAAAACAATCTCTGATAAGACAAAAGGGGATGCAGAAGCTATTCACCATTTGGAACAAGAAGAGTTGCGGGACAATCAAGAACAAGATCCGACACCTGAAGCGCCAGTAAGTCAGTATATTTATTACATTTTGCGTTTTTCAAATATCCAGCAAGCAGTTGCCTTTTCAAAAACGGTCAGCTTTCCAGTGGATACCTCTGAATTATACAAAATGGGATCTGATTATTATTTAACTGTCTTGATCGATACAGAGGATCAACCAAATCAATATCCAACCTGGTTACTTGCCATCATTCGGGAGTATGCGGATGATTCAGAAGTGACACGGGCCGTTCTGCAGGAACATGGTCACTTACTAATGGTGTCTGGTGCGATTGAGAATTTGAAGAAAGTTGCTAGCTTATGATGTCCTTTTCCTTGCAATTTGTTCTGGTGCTGATTGGAACTTTTATGATTGCCTTGGTATTGACGCCCTTGGTTCGCCTATTCTCCTTTAAGATTGATGCCGTAGATTATCCGAATGCGCGTCGGATCAATACCAAGCCCATGCCAAGCGCGGGTGGACTGTCTATTGTGATTGCTTTTTCAATTGCGACTCTTGTGTTTATTCCTATGCTGACATCCACTACCGCACCAATCAAAAGTTACCTATCCTATACCTTGCCGGTCGTGGGCGCAGGATGGATTATCGCTCTCACAGGCTTGATCGATGATGTAAAAGAATTGTCTGCCAAGAAAAAGATGATCGGTATCCTGCTGGCAGCGAGTCTGGTCTGGTTTTTGACAGATTTTCGTCTAAATGATTTTAAGATTCCATTCGGTGGGCCCTTACTTCATTTTGAACCATGGCTATCGTATCTTTTGACAGTGATTTGGATTGTTGCCATTACCAATGCGGTCAATCTGATTGATGGATTAGATGGCTTGGTGAGTGGGGTCTCTATTATTTCCCTAGTAACAATGGGGATTGTGTCCTATTTCTTTCTACCAGTACCCAATCTCTTTCTGACCATGACGATCTTTGTCTTGGTTGCGTCCATCGCAGGTTTCTTTCCCTTTAACTACCATCCAGCCATTCTCTATCTGGGAGACACCGGTGCCTTGTTTATCGGATTCATGATTTCTGTCTTGTCCTTGCAAGGTTTGAAAAATGCAACGGCAGTTGCGGTAGTCACCCCAATGATTATCCTCGGAGTACCGATTACAGATACCTTTTTAGCGATTATCCGTCGGACTCTTTCTGGTCAAAAATTTTATAAACCGGATCGCAATCACTTGCACCACCGACTTCTTTCTCTGGGCTTGACACATCGGGGAACTGTATTGGTGATCTATGGAATTTCGATGATTTTCTCCTTGATTTCTCTCTTGCTCAACATCTCGAGTCGCATTGGGGGTGTCCTACTTGTGATCGGGCTCTTGTTTGGAGTAGAGTTGTTAGCAGAATTGATTGGGGTTCTGGGGCCACATCATAGTCCTTTGTTAAATGTTCTGCGCTATATAGGGAATTCTTCCTATCGGGAGGAAGTTTGTCAAAAACGAAAAGAAAAACTAAATAAGAATAGTTCTAATCAAAAGAAAAGCCATTTAGGCTTTTTTTTGATATACTTGAAAGGTAAAAAAATACTTTGTGATGAAGGAATATTTGCTTTGAGAAATCTTCCAGACTTCAAAGTAAAAAGAAAGGGAATGCAATGTCGACATTAGAAATTAAAGACCTTCACGTTGAAATTGAAGGCAAAGAAATTTTAAAAGGTGTAAACCTGACCCTAAAAACTGGTGAGATCGCAGCCATCATGGGACCAAACGGAACAGGGAAATCTACTCTGTCAGCTGCCATTATGGGAAACCCAAATTATGAAGTAACCAAAGGGGAGATTCTGTTTGATGGTGTCAACATCTTAGAATTGGAAGTGGACGAACGTGCACGGATGGGCTTGTTCCTTGCCATGCAATACCCTTCAGAAATCCCAGGAATTACCAATGCAGAATTTTTACGTGCAGCCATGAATGCTGGTAAAGAAGAGGACGAGAAGATCTCTATTCGTGATTTCATCAAAAAATTGGATGAAAAGATGGAACTGCTCAACATGAAAGAAGAAATGGCAGAACGCTACCTCAATGAAGGATTCTCTGGTGGTGAGAAAAAACGGAATGAAATCCTTCAATTATTGATGTTGGAGCCAACATTTGCTCTTTTGGATGAAATTGATTCTGGTTTGGATATTGATGCTCTTAAGGTCGTATCTAAAGGGGTTAATGCGATGCGGGGTGAAGGTTTTGGAGCGATGATCATCACCCACTACCAACGTTTGTTGAACTATATTACTCCTGACGTCGTTCATGTGATGATGGAAGGTCGTGTTGTGCTTTCAGGTGGACCAGAATTGGCTGCACGCTTGGAACGTGAAGGCTATGCCCAACTCGCAGAAGAACTCGGTTACGACTATAAAGAAGAACTATAACCTGATGACAAGTGATCTAATGTTGTCATAAAATCAAACAGATAGTATCTTTATTAGGAGAAAAAATGAGTATTGAAAATATTACCCTCTTTTCGGAACTGCATGCTGAGCCAAGCTGGCTGCAAGATATACGAAAAAAGCTTTTGACAAGATCGATCAGTTGGAATTGCCAGCCATTGAACGCGTCAAATTTCACCGCTGGAACCTTGGGGATGGGACGATCACAGAAAGTGAGGCTTCTGCCAATGTTCCCGATTTTACAGCCCTCGATTCAAACTTAAAATTGGTCCAAGTTGGAACTCAGACTGTTTTTGAACAGGTGCCACAAGCCTTGGCAGACCAAGGAGTCCTTTTTACAGATTTCCATTCTGCCCTAGAAGAAATTCCGCAGGTGGTAGAAGACTACTTTATGTCTTCGGTTAAATACGATGATGATAAACTAGCAGCATACCACACAGCTTATTTTAATAGTGGGGCTGTCCTCTATATTCCAGATAACGTCGAAATTTCAGAACCAATCGAAGGCATTTTCTACCAGGATAGTGATAGTGATGTACCTTTTAATAAACACATTTTGATTATTGCAGGCAAAAACAGCAAGTTTAGCTATTTGGAACGCCTAGAATCAAAAGGTGAAGGCTCAGCAACAGCAACTGCGAATGTGACGGTTGAGGTGATCGCCCGCTCAGGTGCCCAAGTGAAATTTGCGGCGATTGACCGTCTGGGTGAAAATGTCACAGCCTACATCAGTCGACGTGGGAAACTAGGTCAGGATGCCAGCATTGATTGGGCTATCGGTGTTATGAACGAAGGTAACGTGGTTGCAGACTTTGACAGTGACTTGGTTGGAAACGGAAGTCATGCAGATTTGAAAGTCGTTGCTTTATCAAGCGGTCGTCAGGTTCAAGGAATTGACACCCGCGTGACCAACTTTGGTTGCAACTCGATCGGAAATATCTTGCAACACGGGGTTATTCTTGAAAAAGGAACCTTGACCTTCAACGGAATTGGTCATATTATCAAGGGGGCTAAAGGAGCAGATGCTCAGCAAGAAAGCCGTGTCTTGATGTTATCGGATCAAGCACGTTCAGATGCGAACCCAATCCTCTTGATTGATGAAAATGACGTCACAGCAGGCCATGCTGCATCGATCGGTCAAGTGGACCCAGAAGACATGTATTACCTCATGAGTCGTGGTCTGGATCAACACACAGCGGAACGATTAGTGGTGCGTGGTTTCTTGGGATCTGTTATTGTTGAAATCCCAGTTAAAGAAGTACGTGATGAAATGATTGCCACCATTGAAGAAAAGTTATCTCAACGCTAAGGAGAAACAATGCTAGATAAAAATACGATTGCTCAAGATTTTCCCATTCTCGATCAACTAGTTCACGATGAGCCTTTGGTTTATCTAGATAATGCAGCGACGACGCAAAAACCTAAACGTGTTCTTGAAGCAGTTAATCACTATTATTTGCAAGATAACGCCAATGTTCATCGTGGAGTCCATACTTTGGCTGAACGAGCGACAGCAGCCTATGAGGCAGCGCGTGAGAAAGTCAGAAAATTTATCAATGCTTCATCAACCAAGGAAGTGCTCTTTACAAGAGGGACAACGACCGGACTCAACTGGGTAGCCCGCTACGCAGAAGAAGTCCTAAAGGAAGGGGATGAGGTCCTGATTTCCATCATGGAACATCACTCCAATATCATTCCTTGGCAGCAAGCCTGCAAGAAGACAGGAGCAAAACTGGTCTATGTCTATCTAAAAGATGGCTTACTGGATATGCAGGACTTAAAGAGTAAGCTTAGTGAGAAGACAAAATTTGTCTCCATCACCCATGCTTCCAATGTCTTAGGGGTGGTCAATCCGATCAAGGAAATTGCTCGATTAGCTCATGAAGTTGGAGCGATCATGGTCGTAGATGGGGCTCAATCAACCCCTCATATGGCCATTGATGTACAAGACTTAGATGCGGATTTCTTTGCTTTTTCTGGCCATAAGATGGCTGCACCAACAGGGATTGGTGTCCTCTATGGGAAGGAAGATATCTTAGAGCAAATATCTCCGATCGAGTTTGGGGGCGAGATGATTGACTTTGTTTACGAACAATCTGCCTCTTGGAAGGAATTACCTTGGAAATTTGAAGCTGGAACACCCAATATGGCTGGTGCAATCGGTCTTGGTGCAGCAATCGATTACTTAGAAGAGCTGGGTATGGACCAGGTAGAAGCGCATGAGCAAGAATTGATTGCTTATGTGTTTCCAAAATTACAGGCGATCGAAGGCTTGACCATCTATGGTTCCCAAGACTTAGCCCAACGTTCTGGCGTCATTTCCTTCAATCTAGGAGATCTCCATCCGCATGACTTAGCAACAGCACTAGATTATGAAGGGATTGCCGTTCGTGCAGGTCACCACTGTGCACAACCGCTCCTTCAATACCTACAAGTCCCAGCGACAACGAGAGCAAGTTTTTATATCTACAACACCAAAGCGGACTGTGATAAATTAATTGAGGCATTGATCAAAGCAAAGGAGTTTTTCAATGGCACTTTCTAAATTAGATTCGCTGTACATGGCGGTCGTAGCTGACCATTCAAAACACCCCCACCACCAAGGACAGATTGAAGATGTTGATCAGATCCAACTCAACAATCCAACTTGTGGAGATGTGATCCAGTTAAGTGTGAAATTTGATGAGAATGACAGGGTGGAAGATATTGCCTTTGTGAATTCAGGCTGTACGATCTCAACCGCTTCAGCTAGTATGATGACGGATGCTGTAATGGGAAAAACAAAAGAGGAAGTTGAAGAATTGGCACAGGTCTTTTCAGAAATGGTCCAAGGCCAATCAGATCCTCGGCAAGAGGAGTTGGGAGATGCAGCCTTCTTATCTGGAGTCTCAAAATTCCCACAGCGGATTAAATGTGCGACCCTCTCCTGGAATGCTCTCAAAAAAGCGATCGAACGTAGCAAATAATTAAAAGAAGAAACAGAGAAAGAAAGGAAATTATGGCTGAAGAAAGAGTCGAACCGAAACCAATTGATCTCGGTGAATATAAATTTGGATTTCACGATGACGTTCAACCCATTCTCTCTACCGGGAAGGGATTGAATGAAGCGGTTATTCGTGAATTGTCTGCAGCAAAAAATGAACCAGAATGGATGCTCGAATTCCGTTTGAAATCTTTTGAAACCTTCAAAAAGATGCCCATGCAAACCTGGGGAGCCGATCTATCAGAAATTGACTTTGATGATTTGATCTATTATCAAAAACCTTCGGATAAACCTGCCCGTTCATGGGACGAAGTTCCAGAGAAAATCAAGGAAACCTTTGAGCGTATCGGGATTCCTGAAGCGGAACGTGCTTACTTAGCGGGGGCTTCTGCTCAGTATGAATCAGAAGTGGTTTACCACAATATGAAAGAAGAGTTTGAAAAGTTGGGGATTATCTTTACCGATACGGATTCTGCCCTAAAAGAATACCCAGACCTTTTCAAACAGTATTTTGCGAAGTTAGTACCACCAACGGATAACAAATTGGCTGCCCTCAACTCAGCAGTCTGGTCTGGTGGAACCTTCATTTATGTACCAAAAGGCGTAAAAGTAGATGTTCCCCTTCAAACTTACTTCCGTATCAACAATGAAAATACAGGTCAGTTTGAGCGTACCTTGATTATCGTGGATGAGGGAGCAAGCGTTCACTACGTAGAAGGCTGTACAGCACCGACCTATTCAAGCAATAGCTTGCATGCTGCAATTGTTGAGATCTTTGCCTTGGATGGAGCTTATATGCGTTACACGACCATCCAAAACTGGTCTGACAATGTCTACAACTTGGTCACCAAGCGGGCCAAAGCTCAAAAAGATGCCACAGTTGAGTGGATCGACGGGAACTTAGGAGCCAAGACAACCATGAAGTACCCATCTGTTTATCTGGATGGAGAAGGAGCGCGTGGGACCATGTTGTCCATTGCCTTCGCGAATGCAGGTCAACACCAAGATACAGGTGCTAAGATGATCCACAATGCACCTCACACTAGCTCGTCTATCGTATCCAAATCCATCGCGAAAGGTGGCGGAAAGGTAGACTACCGTGGACAAGTAACCTTTAACAAAAATTCCAAGAAATCAGTTTCTCACATTGAGTGTGACACCATTATTATGGATGATTTATCTGCATCAGATACCATTCCATTTAATGAAATCCACAACTCACAAGTTGCTTTGGAGCACGAAGCTAAGGTTTCAAAAATCTCAGAAGAGCAACTGTATTATTTGATGAGTCGTGGTTTGTCTGAATCAGAAGCGACAGAAATGATTGTCATGGGATTTGTAGAGCCCTTTACAAAAGAACTTCCAATGGAATACGCCGTTGAGTTAAACCGACTCATTAGCTACGAAATGGAAGGATCTGTAGGATAATTCGTTTTAATAGCAAAATAAAATCACAATGGATTTGACTCCATTGTGATTTTTTTGCTTATAATTTTTCGTTGACATAACGAACAAATTCATTCCACCAAACCTTTAAGAAAAAGCTTTTCTCAATGGTTCTTCCTGCTACCATATCGACTGTTGGTTCTTGATCTTCTAAGTAGCCACGTCCGATTTTATCTGGATCAGTGTAGTGTAATTTTCCAAGACTTGTGTCTGATTTGACAGGTGCTCGGAATGATTCTTGGTTACTCTTGAATTGAATTTTTGGTTCCGCTTGACTGCCTTGTTTTTCAACGATATAGAAGTCTTTTTTTGCAACAGCTAAAACAGTATCGGACTTCCCATCCATGACAGTTGCCTTACTTTTTCCGTAGGGATCTCCTTCTTTAACGACAATGGAAGAAACAAAGGTTCGTACCACGTAGTTCATCAGAGAAGAAGTAGCCACAAAGCGTGCATATGGATCACCGTCAACTGCCTCCACTCCTAGGACAACTGTGATCATATGGATGCCATTTTGCGTCGTCGATGCAGCAAAGGTGATGCCACCTTTGGTAGAGTTGCTGACCCGAAGACCGTCGACTCCCGAACGGTAATTCGGCATGCCTTCTAGCATCAGGTTGGGGTTTTCAATCTGCGTGTTTGAAAAAAGAGCAGTGGGTTTTGAAGTATATTTGGTCACTTCAGGAAAATCCTGAAGTAAGTGCTTGGCAATAACAGCAATGTCATAAGCACTCAATTGATTTTCGTCTTCTTTCCCGTCAGGATCTCCGCTGATGGTTTGAGTATTTAATCCGGTAGCATTGATTAAATGAGGAGATTGAATGCCCCATTCAGCAAGTTTTTTCTTCATTTTTTCAACGAAGCTTTTCTCAGAGCCCCCCACTTTCTCAGCTAAGGCCAAGGCAGCAGTGCTAGAATTTCCAACTAAAAGAGCAGTCAATAACTGTTCAACCGTATATTGGTTCGCTTCCATAGGAAGAGTACCAGCACCTTCGATATCATTTAAGGCCAGAGCTTTCTCAGACAATTTGATAGGATCTTTTAGAGAAAGTTTTTTTCATGAATGGCTTCGAAAATCAGATAAGTGGTCAAGAGTGTAGATAGTCCCCCCACATCTCGCTTTTTCTCTGAATCCTTTTCATATAAGATTTTACCTGTATCAGCTTCAACAGCAATAGCGCTTTGAGCAGGAAGATCCAGATCATCTGCTAGAACGACTTGATAAGGTAAACTGCATAACAGCAGCATGAAGGTTAAAAAAGAAAGAAAGAATTTTTTCACAGTTGTTTCCTCGTTGCTTAGTCCTCTCTATTGTATCATACAAATTATCAATGGAAAATCGTAAAATCATCAATTAGGCTAAAAAGTCAATCATAACAAGGTTTTTGGATGGGGTTGAAGCAAATATTCAGAAAATTTAGTTTACTTTTTTTTCTACTTGTGATATAATCTTAAACAAATCTAAAAAACTATTGGAGAATTCCTATGAAAAAAGGTAAAGTATTCGCAGTTGCCGGAGTAACACTCCTTGCAGCTGGATTGTTGGCTGCATGTTCTGGTTCAAATACTAGCAAAGCAAGCTCAGGCGAAGACAAAAACTATGGTTATGTCTACACAGATGATCCTCAAACTTTGGACTACACTGTGTCTTCTAAAGCTGCTACACATGATATCACTACAAACGTCGTAGATGGTTTGATGGCAAATGACAAGTATGGTAATCTCGTACCATCACTTGCGGAAGATTGGTCTGTTTCAAAAGATGGTTTGACTTATACCTACAAAATTCGTAAGGGTGTTAAATGGTACGATGCAGATGGTGAAGAACATGGTGAAGTGACTGCCAAAGACTTCGTAACTGGTTTGAAACACGCTGCTGATAAAAAATCTGAAACCCTTTCACTTGTTCAAGGTTCTGTCAAAGGCTTGGATGATTATGTACAAGGAAAAACTACAGACTTTAGCCAAGTTGGTGTCAAAGCTGTTGACGATTACACACTTCAATATACATTGAATAAACCTGAAACCTTCTGGAACTCTAAAACAACAAACGGAATCTTGTTCCCAATTAGCACAGAGTTCTTGAAGAGTAAGGGAGATGATTTTGGTCAACCAAACGATGTGAAATCAATCCTTGCAAACGGACCTTTCCTTCTTAAATCAATCACTTCAAAATCATCTGTTGTATTTGAAAAGAATGACAACTACTGGGATAAGAAAAATGTTCACCTTAAAGAAGTGAAACTCACTTATTACGATGGATCAGACCAAGATTCATTGGCGCGTGGTTTCTCTGATGGTGCTTATACAGCTGCTCGTCTTTTCCCGGCAAGTTCAAACTTTGCAACTGTATCTAAAAAATACAAAGACAACATTTACAACACACCGGCTGGTTCAGGTGTAGCAGTCCTTGGTTTCAACATTGATCGTCAATCTTACAAACACACAGCTAAGAAATCAGATGCTGAAAAATCTTCTACTAAGAAAGCAATCTTAAACAAAGATTTCCGTCAAGCTATCACCTTTGCCTTGAATCGTGAAAACTATTCAGCGCAAGTAAATAGTAAAGCATTTGCTAAACCAGCTATCCGTAATACCTATACAGCTCCTGCTTTTGTACAAGTTAATGGGAAAGACTTTGGAGATGTGGTTGCAGATAAGTTGACTACTTATGGAGACCAATGGAAAGGTGTCAACCTTGCAGATGGTCAAGACGGTCTTTACAACAAAGACAAAGCAAAAGCACAACTTGAAAAAGCAAAAGCTGAACTTCAAAAAGATGGCGTTCAATTCCCAATTCATATTGACGTACCAGTAGCACAAAACTCTACAAACTTTGTTTCACGGATGCAATCATTGAAACAAACAGTGGAAGATACTCTTGGTAAAGACAATGTCGTTCTTGACCTTCAAATGATGGACCAAGACGAAGTGTTGAACATCACATTGAATGTTCCATCAGCTGCAGATGCAGATTGGGATCTTCAAGGATTGGTCGGATGGAACCCAGACTACGATGATCCATCAACTTACCTTGATACTCTCCAACCATCATCAGAAGACCAAACAAAAGTTTACCTTGGTTTTGCAGGTGGTGTAGATAATGCTTCAGCCAAAGCAGTTGGCTTGGATGAGTATGCGAAACTTCTTGCAGATGCTAATAGCGAATCACTTGATGTAGCTAAACGTTACGAAAAATATGCTACTGCTCAAGCTTGGTTGAGTGATAGTGCCTTGGTAATCCCAACAATGTCAAGCACAGGCGCAGCAACAGTTGTTTCTAAAGTGGTTCCATTCTCTGGCCCATCAGCTCAAACAGGTAACAAAGGATCTGCTTACTTCAAATATGTAGAAGTTCAAGATGAACCTGTTACTAAGAAACAATACGAACAAGCACGTGAAAAATGGCAAAAAGAAAAAGCTGAGTCAAACAAAAAAGCTCAACAAGATCTTGAAAAACACGTTAAATAATTAATTATTGCTTTTCATTAGAACTTTCTCTTCTAGGGGAGAAAGTTCTTTTGGACATTAAAGGAATGAAATATGAAAAAATATGTTTTTATGCGTATTTTGCGTTCGTTAGTGTCGATCTTTCTCGTCACGACATTAACCTACATGATTATCTATACGCTAACACCGAGAAATCTCATCTTTAAAAATGACCCCAACTACAATAAAGTAGCGAAGACAAAAGATTCGAAGATCAACTACGAAAATACTGTCTACGATCGCATGGGTTATTTGGAATACATGGATTCAAAGAGCTTGCAACAAAAAGCAAGTAAAGAAGATTCTTCTGTAACAGTTGATGCGACGACTGCTAATGAAAAGATCTATAAAGAATACATTAACAAATTAGGTCATGGTTGGCAGTTGAAACGTTTCCCAGAAAGTAAGTCTTTCTATGCGGTGCGTGAAATTCCGGTTTTTGAACGTGTCATCAGTTTCTATGCGAATTTGATTCAATTTGATCATCCAGGTTGGGTGAAAGATGCCTCAAATCCAAACCTCAAACGCTATATCCGAATTGAAAATGATCCATCTATTGGTTGGTCAGTAGTAGGTTCTGGTACGAAACACAAATACCTCTTGTACTTTAATGGTCAATTCCCATATGTACACCAAAACTTTGTGACCTTAAACCTTGGAAATTCATATCCAACTTATTCAAATACCCCTGTTCTTCAAGTTATTACCCAAGGACAAGGAACCACTAAGAAGAGTGAAGTGAACTTCCCAACAGGTAAAAAGACATCTTCCATCGATATCTACTCACGTACCTACAAATCACCAAGTAAGGCAGACTCACAAGATATCAGTCGATTTGGTAAAGGGGATGCCTATACAGCAACGTTGAGCAACTATGAGAATCCATCCATGATTGCATCTTCTTCAATCATTGGTTTGATTGGTATTGCGATTGCCTACTTGATTGCGATCCCATTAGGGTCTTACATGGCTCTGTTCAAGAACTCATGGTTTGATAGCATCTCAACAGCAACCTTGACATTTATGATGTCTCTTCCAACTATTGCCCTTGTTTACATTGTGCGTCTAGCAGGTTCATTTGTTGGACTTCCAGACTCATTCCCAGTACTTGGAGCACAGGACTGGCGTTCATATGTATTGCCGTCTCTGATTCTTGGTTTGTTGAGTGCGCCATTTATCGCAGTTTGGATTCGTCGTTACATGATCGATATCCATTCGCAAGATTTCGTCCGTTTTGCTCGTTCAAAAGGATTGTCAGAACGTGAGATCTCAAGAAAACACATCTTCAAAAATGCGATGGTTCCATTGGTATCTGGTATTCCAGGTTCTATCATTGGAGTTATCTCAGGTGCGACACTTACTGAAACAGTCTTCGCTTTCCCAGGTATGGGTAAAATGTTGATTGACTCTATTAAAGCATCAAACAACACCATGGTCATCGGACTTGTCTTCATTTTCACATCGCTTGGTATCTTTGCTGCCATGTTAGGTGATATCTTGATGACAGTACTTGACCCACGGATTAAATTAACGAATACGAAAGGAGGCAAATAATGGCTACAATCGATAAAAATAAATTTCAGTTTGTAAAACGCGATGACTTTGCCTCTGAAGTAATCGATGCTCCAGCGTATTCATACTGGAAATCTGTATTCAGACAATTCTTGAAAAAAAGAACCACTATCATTATGCTTGCTATTTTGATTGGGATTCTCTTGATGAGTTTTGTCTATCCTATGTTTTCAAAATTTGATTACAACGACGTAAGTAAGGTAAATGACTTTTCAGCACGTTTGAATCCACCAAGTGGGAAAGCACTATTTGGTACAGATAATAACGGTAAATCCCTCTTTGATGGAGTTTGGTTTGGTGCTCGGAATTCAATTATCATTTCCTTCATCGCAACGGTTATTAACGTGGTAGTCGGAGTTATCGTTGGTGGAATTTGGGGGATCTCAAAATCTATCGACCGTATCATGATGGAAGTTTATAACGTTATTTCTAACATTCCATTTATGTTGATCGTTATCGTCTTGACTTACTCAATGGGATCTGGTTTCTGGAACTTGATTCTTGCCATGTCCTTAACCGGATGGATCGGAATTGCCTATACCATTCGTGTCCAAATCATGCGTTACCGTGATTTGGAGTACAACCTTGCCAGTCGAACATTAGGAACACCAACTTTGAAAATTGTTACGAAAAACATTTTGCCTCAGTTGGTATCTGTAATCGTGACACAAACATCACAATTACTTCCAAGCTTTATTTCTTACGAAGCCTTCCTCTCATTCTTCGGGCTTGGTCTTCCAATCACCGTTCCAAGTTTGGGACGTTTGATTTCTGACTATTCTCAAAACGTAACTACAAATGCCTACCTATTCTGGATTCCGCTTACTGTTTTGATTTTAGTATCCTTGTCATTCTTTATCGTCGGACAAAACTTGGCCGATGCCAGCGACCCACGTACACATAGATAGGAGGAGTAGATATGACATCAAATAACAATATTATTTTATCTGCTCAAGATATCGTAGTGGAATTTGACGTTCGCGATCGCGTATTGACAGCTATTCGTGGCGTATCGCTTGAGCTAGTAGAAGGTGAAGTTCTTGCCTTGGTTGGTGAGTCAGGTTCAGGGAAATCAGTTTTGACAAAAACATTCACAGGAATGTTAGAAGATAACGGCCGTATTGCTCAAGGTTCGATTAAGTACCGTGGCCAAGAATTGACGGATTTGGCATCCAATAAAGATTGGGAAAATATTCGTGGTTCTAAAATCGCTACAATTTTCCAAGACCCAATGACAAGTTTGGACCCAATCAATACAATTGGTTCACAAATTACTGAAGTCATTATCAAACACCAAGGGAAAACAGCTAAAGAAGCTAGAGAAATGGCTTTGGACTATATGGAGAAAGTTGGAATTCCGGATGCTGAACGTCGTTTCGATGAGTATCCCTTCCAATATTCTGGTGGGATGCGCCAACGGATCGTTATTGCGATTGCCTTGGCCTGCCGTCCAGATATCTTGATCTGTGACGAACCTACAACAGCCCTTGACGTAACGATTCAAGCGCAAATCATAGATTTGTTGAAATCCCTTCAAAAAGAATACCAATTTACAGTTATCTTTATCACCCACGACTTAGGTGTAGTTGCAAGTATTGCTGATAAAGTAGCCGTTATGTATGCTGGAGAAATCGTTGAGTTTGGTAAAGTAGAAGAAATTTTCTATGATCCAAAACATCCATACACATGGAGTTTGCTTTCAAGCTTGCCTCAATTGTCAACCTCAGATGGTGATCTTTATTCTATTCCAGGGACTCCACCATCATTGTATGCTCCAATCAAAGGAGATGCGTTTGCTCTTCGTTCAGACTATGCGATGCAAATTGATTTTGAAGAAGAAGCACCTGCCTTTAAAGTTACAGATACTCACTGGGCTAAGACCTGGTTGCTCCATCCAGATGCACCAACAGTTCATAAACCAGAAGTAATCGATAACCTTCACGAAAAGATTGGCTCAAAAATGGGCTTCACTCACATTACAGAATAGGAGGAAGGAAATGACTGAAAAATTAGTTGAAATTAAAGATTTAGAAATTTCCTTCGGTGAAGGAAGTAAAAAATTCGTTGCTGTGAAAAACGCTAACTTCTTCATTAATAAGGGAGAAACATTCTCTCTTGTTGGTGAATCAGGAAGTGGGAAGACAACAATTGGACGTGCTATCATTGGTTTGAATGATACAAGCGCTGGAGAAATTATTTATGACGGTCGCAAGATCAACGGAAGAAACTCTCACAGTGAAAAATCAGAGTTGATCCGTAAAATTCAAATGATCTTCCAAGACCCAGCAGCAAGTTTGAATGAACGTGCTACAGTTGATTATATTATCTCCGAAGGTTTGATCAACCACCATTTGTTCAACAGTGAAGAAGAACGTCAGGAAAAAGTAAAAAATATTATGCATGAAGTTGGGCTTCTTGCAGAACATTTGACACGTTACCCTCACGAATTCTCAGGTGGTCAACGTCAACGGATAGGTATTGCCCGTGCACTTGTCATGGAACCAGAATTTGTCATTGCGGATGAACCAATCTCAGCCCTTGACGTTTCAGTACGTGCGCAAGTTTTGAACCTTTTGAAAAAATTCCAAAGAGAATTAGGCTTGACCTACCTCTTTATCGCCCATGACTTGTCAGTTGTACGCTTCATTTCTGACCGTATTGCAGTTATCTATAAAGGGGTTATTGTAGAAGTGGCAGAAACTGAAGAGCTATTTAACCACCCAATCCATCCATACACGCAATCCCTACTTTCAGCAGTCCCAATTCCAGATCCAATTCTAGAACGTAAAAAAGTTCTAAAAATCTATGATCCAGAACAACATGATTACTCTGAAGATAAACCACAAATGGTTGAAATTAAACCAGGTCATTATGTATGGGCTAACAAAGCTGAAGAAAACAAATACAGACAAGAATATAAATAGAGAGGATTCCCTCTCTATTTTTTTATTTCAAAAAAACTTTCAAAAAAATAAATTTTTTTGAGAAAAAGTATTGACAGTAAGGGTAGGTCATGATATACTAATATAGTTGTCGCGCGAGAGCGACAAAGACCTTTGAAAACTGAACAAGACGAACCAATGTGCAGGGCGCTATAACTAAGGTTATAGTAACTGAACAATAAAAAAACAATAAATCTGTCAGTGACAGAATGAGTTTAAGACAAACAATTATTTTAATGAGAGTTTGATCCTGGCTCAGGATGAACGCTGGCGGCGTGCCTAATACATGCAAGTAGAACGCTGAAGCTTGGTGCTTGCACCGAGCGGATGAG
>NZ_CM002128.1:2233117-2254668 GCF_000448565.1 Streptococcus sp. HSISM1
GTTGTCTCGCCAGAGGCATCGCTGGGTAGCTATGTAGGGAAGGGATAAACGCTGAAAGCATCTAAGTGTGAAACCCACCTCAAGATGAGATTTCCCATGATTTTATATCAGTAAGAGCCCTGAGAGAAGATCAGGTAGATAGGTTAGGAGTGGAAGTTGTGTGAGCAATGGAGCGGACTAATACTAATAGCTCGAGGACTTATCCAAAGAGTCAGAAGATATTGACAACGTAAGGTTAACTTGTTAGAATATAGATGTTCAATTTTGAATGTTTAATCATTCAGAGTTAAGTGACGATAGCCTAGGAGATACACCTGTACCCATGCCGAACACAGCAGTTAAGCCCTAGAACGCCGGAAGTAGTTGGGGGTTGCCCCCTGTGAGATAAGGTAGTCGCTTAGCTTGATTCCGCCATAGCTCAGTTGGTAGTAGCGCATGACTGTTAATCATGATGTCGTAGGTTCGAGTCCTACTGGCGGAGTATAGAAAAAAAGAGATCAAGTAATTGATCTCTTTTTTACTTTTCATTTTAATGTTAATTAAAGCTCCGTTTAGTTAACGGAGCTTTTCTCTATTTAGTTATTTGGGAAAAATGCTTGATATAAGGCTTTAATTGCTTTTTCTTCTTGATCTTTACTTACAACGAACATAATGGAAACTTCACTAGAACCTTGAGAGATCATTTGAATATTCACTTCATTTTCTGATAGTGCTTTGGCTGCAGTGGCAGTAACCCCTACCTGACTCTTCATTTTCTCACCAACAATCATAATGATGGAAAGATCATGTTCAATTTCGGCTGTGTCAACTTCGAGCTTTTGCGTTAATTGTTTTAAAATTTCTTGTTCTTTGATTGGAGTCAGTTCACGTGAACGCAAAATGATGGACAAGTCATCGATTCCTGTTGGCATATGTTCCCAACTGATATTGAGATCTTCTAAAATTTGAAGGACTTTTCGACCAAAACCGACTTCGCGGTTCATAAGGTATTTTGTAGTGTTAATACTAACGAATCCTGAATCACCTGCAATCCCTACAACAGTCACATGATCATTTGAATGTTCCAAAACAATGCGGGTTCCAGGGTGGTCTGGATTATTAGTATTTTTAATGACTAATGGAATTTTACCTCTGTATGCTGGAACGAGTGCTTCATCATGCAATACTGAAAAACCAGCGTAGGCCAATTCACGCATTTCTTTGTAGGTTAATTCAGGAATAGAATGTGGGTGTTTAATAATACCTGGATGTGCTGCAAAGATACCATTTACGTCTGTAAAGTTTTCGTATAAGTCTGCTTTTACACCTGCTGCAATGATCGATCCTGTAATGTCAGATCCACCACGAGAAAATGTACAAATGTCACCATCTTGAGTAACACCAAAGAAACCTGGAATGACAATCACTTCACTTGAGTCTTTTAGTTCTTCAATTTTATCGTAACTAGATGGTAATATACGAGCGTTGGAAGGTTCTGCAGTGACTGTAATTCCTGCCTCTTTTGGATGGATGTATCTTGCTTCTAATCCATTTTGATTGAAATAAGCAGCAATGAGTTTAGCATTGTTATTTTCGCCTGCTGCTAGGAATGCATCGTATGTGAATGGATTCCCTTTTTTAGGTAAATTTGTTAAATCATAGATATCTTCAGCAATTTCTTGAATAATGGAATCTTTGAGACCCAATTCTTCTGTAATGGCACGATAACGTTCAATAATCCACTGTTGTGTTTGTGTGACATCCTTATCTGAAGTAAATTCTTTATAATAGCGGATCAGTGCATCTGTTACTTTTGTATCTTCAGCGTTGCGTTTGCCTGGAGCTGATACAACTACAAATCTTCTTTCTGGATCATCTTTAATGATATTAAGTACTTTTTTTAATTGAGAAGCTGATGCTAGAGAACTTCCACCGAATTTAGTTACTTTCATATTTTCTCCTTAATAGTTTCATTAATACATTATACCAAAGTTCAGTTATTGATACAATGTATTTACAGATAGGGCATAAAATAATTGATTCTGTAGAGGAGAGAAATTGTAATTATTCAAATTTTACAATTTCGTTACATCTTATAGATATATTTTACTATTTTACTTTTTTGTGGTATGATATGTTATACTTAAAAAGTTTTAATATCAAAATATTTTATAGTTAAACAAAAGGAGTCTGTTATGTTTGAAACAATTTTGTATTCTGTCGAAAACGACCTCGCGACAATCTCTTTAAATCGTCCTGAAGTATCCAATGGTTTTAACATTCCAATGTGTCAGGAAATTTTAGCTGCTTTGGAAGATGCAGAAAAAAATGAGGAAGTTAAATTCATTATTCTATCAGCAAAAGGGAAAATCTTTTCAGTTGGTGGAGATTTGAGCGAAATGAAACGCGCAGTCGATGCGGATGATATCGAGTCTCTTGTTTTAATTGCCGAATTAGTTAATACAATTTCAAAGAAAATTAAGCAATTACCAAAACCGGTTATTATGGTAGCAGATGGAGCGGTCGCAGGAGCAGCTGCTAACATTGCAGTAGCTGTTGATTTTTGTATTATTAGTGATCGTACTAAATTTATCCAAGCCTTTGTTGGGGTTGGTTTAGCACCGGATGCGGGTGGGTTATTCTTGTTAGGAAAAGCCATTGGCATGTCTCGGGCTACTCATTTAGTAATGACGGGTGAAGCCTTGACTGCTGAAAAGGCATTCGATTATGGTCTAGCTTATCGTGTTTGTGAATCTGAAAAACTCGATAAAACGGTTGAGCAATTGCTTAAAAAATTAAGAAGAGGATCTTCAAATTCTTATGCTGCCATGAAAGAAATGGTTTGGGAAGCGTTCTTGAAAGAATGGGACCAATATGCGGGTCTTGAATTGGATTTGCAAAAGAAACTAGCATTTACAGAAGATTTCAAGGAGGGGGTTATTGCCTACTCTGAGAAACGTCGGCCACAATTTAAAGGAAAATAAATTTGTATTTTTTCTATGTTTTGTGAAAAAATGCTTGCAAATTATTTTCATTTTTGATAAAATTTGACTATCAAAGTAAAATTAGGAGGTGGAGTTTTGAATTACCAATTAGTTAACGACTATTTAACATCCATCTTTAATAATGTTTTGGTTATCGAGGAGTCGAGCCTAAGAGCAAGTCGATTCAAAGATGTTTCTATTAAAGAAATGCATACGATCGATGTGATTGGTTCGACACCGAATGCAACCCCGAGTGATATTTCACGGGAGTTGATGGTGACTTTGGGGACTGTCACGACAAGTTTGAATAATCTTGAGCGCAAAGGGTATATCGAAAGAAGAAGATCGGAAGTTGATCGCCGGGTTGTACACTTGAGTTTAACGAAGAACGGTCGTCTACTTTATCGTCTTCATCAGCAATTCCATAAACGGATGGTCAACCAGATTATTGGAGATATGAGTCCCGAAGAGAAGAAAGTGATGCAAAAAGGATTGCAAAATCTGTATCGTTTCTTGGAGGAAATTAAATAATGGTCTTTGCTAAAATTAGTCAAGTTGCTCATTATGCACCTGACCAAGTCGTATCAAATGATGATTTGGCTGAGATCATGGATACAAGTGATGAATGGATCAGTAGTCGGACAGGTATCCTTCGGCGTCACATTTCAAAAGATGAGACGACAAGTGATCTAGCAACAGTTGTTGCACAAAGATTATTAGCAAAAGCAAACTTAGATGCTGAGGAAATTGATTTCATCGTTGTTGCTACGATTACACCAGATAGCTTAATGCCATCAACTGCAGCCCGGGTACAAGCTAATATTGGAGCTTCTCGAGCTTTTGCCTTTGACCTGACTGCAGCATGTAGCGGATTTGTATTTGCATTAGCCACTGCTGAAAAATACATTTCTTCAGGGATGTACCAGCGAGGGATTGTGATCGGTAGTGAGACGCTTTCAAAAGTATTAGACTGGTCAGATCGCTCTACTTCAGTCCTTTTTGGAGATGGAGCTGGCGGTGTCTTGCTTGAAGCGAGCGATCAAAAATCGTTTTTAGCTGAGAATCTTTTTACGGATGGTAGCCGTGGTTCTAGTCTTGAATCTTGCTATTTGGGTCTGTCTTCTCCTTATTCAGAGGAAGTTACCGATCGAAGATATCTGACGATGGATGGGCGGGCAGTTTTTGATTTTGCTATTCGTGATGTCACGAAAAGCATTCAAAAGATTATAGCAGACGCCTCTATGGAAGCAGAAGAGATTGACTATTTTCTTTTACATCAGGCGAATGACCGAATGTTAGATAAGATGTCAAAAAAACTGGGTGTCTCTAGAGAGAAGATCCCAGCAAATATGATGGAATATGGGAACACTAGTGCTGCTAGTATCCCCATTCTATTATCGGAGTGTGTCGAGAATTATCGAATCAAGATGGATGGAAGTCAAAAAATTCTTCTTACAGGTTTCGGTGGAGGTTTGACATGGGGCACACTTCTTGTTACAATCTAGTTAAACATGTGGAAACACATTTTAAAAATTTATATATTATTTTTTAAGGAGGCCTGTCATGGCAGTATTTGAAAAAGTACAAGAAATTATCGTTGAAGAACTTGGTAAAGAACCATCAGAAGTAACTCTTGAATCTACATTCGAAGATTTAGAAGCTGATTCATTGGATTTGTTCCAAGTGATTTCTGAAATCGAAGATGCTTTTGATATCCAAATCGAAACTGAAGAAGGATTGTCTACAGTTGGTGATCTTGTCGCTTACGTAGAAGAAAAAACAAAATAATGATAGATGAGAGTATCGAAAGATATTCTCTCTTGTTTAGGTAATAGTTTGAGGCTCAAAGAAACAATTTTTGAACTCAAACTATTACTTAAGCGAAAAAGAGGTAGGTATAATGCAAACACGAATTACTGAACTATTGAATATTAAATATCCAATCTTCCAAGGTGGGATGGCATGGGTCGCTGATGGTGATTTGGCTGGAGCAGTATCAAATGCTGGAGGTCTTGGAATCATTGGTGGTGGGAACGCTCCAAAAGAAGTTGTAAAGGCTAACATCGATAAGGTGAAGTCTATTACAGATAAACCTTTTGGTGTAAATATCATGCTTTTGTCCCCATTTGCGGATGACATTGTTGACCTGGTGATTGAAGAAGGTGTAAAGGTTGTTACAACTGGTGCTGGAAATCCAGGGAAATACATGGATCGTTTCCATGAAGCAGGGATCACTGTCATTCCTGTTGTTCCATCTGTTGCACTTGCAAAACGGATGGAAAAATTGGGCGCTGATGCAGTGATTGCAGAAGGAATGGAAGCTGGAGGTCACATTGGTAAATTGACGACCATGACCTTGGTTCGTCAAGTGGTTGAAGCTGTTTCTATTCCAGTAATTGGTGCTGGAGGAGTCGCTGATGGTGCCGGTGCTGCAGCTGTCTTTATGTTAGGTGCCGAAGCTGTTCAGGTGGGAACTCGTTTCGTGGTTGCAAAAGAATCTAATGCTCACCAAAACTTTAAGAATAAAATCTTGAAAGCGAAAGATATTGATACGGTAGTTTCAGCATCAGTTGTTGGACACCCTGTTCGTGCGATCAAGAATAAATTGGCTTCTGCCTATAACCAAGCTGAAAAAGATTTCTTGGCAGGTAAGAAGACTCAAGAAGAAATTGAAGAATTAGGAGCAGGAGCCCTTCGCAATGCCGTTGTTGATGGAGATGTTGACAATGGTTCTGTAATGGCGGGTCAAATTGCTGGACTTGTAAGCAAGGAAGAAACTTGTGCTGAAATTCTAGAAGATATCTATTATGGTGCAGCCAAGGTGATTAAAAAAGAGGCTGCTCGTTGGGCAGATGTAAACGTCTAAAAACGTCGAAAGGATTAGGATAGTGACAAAACGTGCGTTCTTATTTGCTGGTCAAGGGGCTCAGAAATTGGGCATGGCGAGCGATTTGTATGCGGCTTATCCCGTTATTAAAGAGACTTTTGATACGGCTAGTCGTATTCTAGGTTATGACTTGCGTGAATTGATTGATTCTAACGAAGAAAAACTGAATCAGACCCGCTATACTCAACCAGCTATTTTGACAACGTCAGTAGCCATTTATCGTCTCTTAGCAGAAAATGGTATCACTCCTGACATTGTTGCCGGCCTTTCTTTGGGGGAATATTCTGCCCTGGTTGCGGCCGGAGCTCTTTCGTTTGAAGATGCAGTAGCATTGGTTGCGAAACGTGGTGAATTTATGGAAACAGCAGCTCCCGCTGGAAGTGGGAAAATGGTTGCTGTTATGAATACAGATCCAAGTTTGATTGAAGAGATTTGTCAACAAGCATCTGAAAAGGGTGTAGTGACACCAGCTAACTACAATACACCCGCACAGATTGTTATTGGTGGTGAGGTTGCGGCTGTGGACTATGCTGTGGAACTTTTGAAGGAAGCAGGTGCCAAACGCTTGATCCCTTTGAATGTCTCAGGTCCATTCCACACAGCCTTACTGGAATCTGCTAGTCAAAAATTGGCGGCTGAACTAGAAACAGTATCATTTAATGATTTTGATCTTCCTTTAGTTGGGAATACAGAAGCTACGATCATGAAGTCAGAAGATGTGAAAGCACTTTTGGCCCGTCAAGTAAAAGAACCGGTTCGTTTCTATGATTCAATTGCTACGATTCAAGAATTTGGTGTAGATGAGGTCATCGAGATCGGACCTGGAAAAGTCTTGTCGGGATTCTTGAAGAAAATTGATAAAACTCTTCCAACTCATAACGTTGAAGATCAGGCTAGTCTAGATGCACTTCTGAATGCTTAAAACGAGGTAAAGATGGAACTTAAGAATAAAAATGTTTTTGTAACCGGTTCAACACGTGGAATTGGATTGGCTGTGGCTCATAAATTTGCGAGTCTCGGTGCCAATGTTGTCCTAAATGGACGTTCTGAAATTTCTGAGGATTTGCTTGCACAGTTTGCTGATTATGGTGTGACTGTTGTTGGTATTTCTGGGGATATTTCTAATGGCGAAGATGCGCAACGTATGGTAGCTGAAGCAATTGAAAAGCTTGGAAGTGTTGATGTTTTGGTCAATAACGCTGGCATCACAAACGACAAGTTGATGTTGAAAATGACTGAAGAAGATTTTGAACGGGTCTTGAAAATCAACCTGACCGGTGCCTTTAATATGACTCAAGCTGTCTTAAAACCTATGTCTAAAGCCCGTCAAGGTGCCATTATCAACATGTCCTCTGTAGTGGGTCTTATGGGGAATATTGGTCAAGCGAACTATGCAGCTTCAAAAGCTGGATTGATTGGTTTTACAAAATCCGTTGCGCGTGAAGTTGCGGCTCGTGGGGTTCGTGTGAATGCCATTGCACCTGGTTTTATTGAATCAGATATGACAGACGCTATTCCAGAGAAAATGAAAGATGCCATGCTAGCTCAAGTGCCAATGAAACGAATTGGTCAAGCTGAAGAAGTGGCAGAAGTTGCGGCTTTCTTGGCAGGTCAAGAATATTTAACTGGTCAAACAATTGCCATTGATGGCGGCATGACTATGCAATAATGAATGCTTACTGATCGAAAATCACTTACTTAAATATCCATCCGACAAAAGGAGAATATATATGTCTACAAATCGTGTTGTTGTTACAGGTTACGGTGTAACCTCACCAATCGGAAATACACCAGAGGAGTTCTGGAATAGCCTTCATGAAGGAAAAATTGGAATCAAGCCCATTACGAAATTTGATGCTTCTGAAATTCCAGTCTTTAATGCTGGTGAAATTCAAGATTTCCCATTCGATAAATATTTTGTGAAAAAAGATCAAAATCGTATGGATACTTACTCATTGTATGCAATCTATGCTGCGATGGAAGCTATTGAAAATTCAGGCTTGAATATGGAAGAAGAAGACCGTGATCGAGTAGGCGTGATTGTATCATCTGGTATAGGTGGTTTGCAAGAATTGGAAGATCAAATTATCCGGATGCATGAACGTGGGATGAAGAGAATCCAACCAATGTTTATTCCAAAAGCTCTTTCAAACATGGGTGCTGGAAACATCGCACTTAAGATTGGGGCTCAAGGGGTATGTAAATCCGTAACAACAGCTTGTGCTTCTGCTAATGATGCCATTGGTGAAGCTTTCCGTGAAATTAAATTTGGTATGCATGATGTTGTTTTGGCAGGTGGTGCTGAAGCTTCAATTACCAAGATTGGTATCGGTGGTTTTAATGCCCTTACGGCCCTTTCAACAACGGAAGATCCAGAACGTTCATCTATCCCATTTGACAAAGACCGTAATGGTTTTGTGATGGGTGAAGGTGCAGGGGTTCTTGTCATCGAAAGCTTGGAACATGCCCAAAAACGTGGTGCTAATATTTTAGCTGAAATTGTTGGTTACGGTTCGAACTGTGATGCCTACCATATGACAACACCGACACCAGATGGTTCAGGTGCTGCTAAAGCGATTAAATTGGCGATCAATGAAGCTGGTATTAAGCCTGAAGATGTCGATTATGTCAATGCACATGGTACATCTACACCTGCCAATGAAAAAGGTGAAAGTGGAGCTATCGTTTCTGTACTTGGTAAAGAAGTTCCTGTATCATCTACGAAATCATTTACTGGTCACTTGCTTGGTGCTGCTGGTGCAGTTGAGGCGATTGCTACCATCGAAGCTATTCGTCATAGCTTTGTACCAAAAACGGCTGGTACCAAAGAATTGTCTGACTACATCGAAGCCAATGTTGTTTATGGTGAAGGCCAAGAAGCGGATATTCAGTACGCTATCTCAAACACCTTTGGTTTTGGAGGGCACAATGCTGTTCTGGCCTTTAAACGTTGGGAGGGTTAATTCATGAATATTTCTGAAATCAAAGATTTGTTGGCTCAATTTGACGCGTCAACTTTGCGTGAATTCTCATATAAAAATAACGGCGAAGAATTGAATTTGAGTAAAAACCAAACTAGTTCAGTTACGGCTACACCGGTAGCCCCTGCGGTTGAAGTGGTAGCGGCCCCTCAAACTCCTGCAGTAGCCCCTGTTGTTGAAGCACCAGCAACTCCAGCTGTAGCAGCTGAAACAGTTGCTGCTCCAGCTCAAGAGGCTGAAGGTGATGTCGTTGAAAGTCCATTGGTTGGTGTGGCTTACTTGTCACCAGCTCCGGATAAACCAGCCTTCGTATCTGTAGGAGACAAGGTCACTAAGGGTCAAACACTCTTAATTATCGAAGCCATGAAAGTGATGAATGAAGTCCCAGCACCTAAAGATGGGGTAGTCACTGAAATTTTGGTAACGAATGAAGAAATGGTTGAATTTGGAAAAGGATTGGTTCGAATCAAATGACAATTGATATTAATGCTATTCGTGAGGCTTTGCCGCATCGTTACCCAATGCTTTTGGTGGATCGCGTTTTAGAAACAAGCGAAGATACGATTGTTGCCATTAAAAACGTGACAATTAATGAACCATTTTTTAATGGACATTTTCCACAGTATCCTGTTATGCCAGGTGTTCTTATCATGGAAGCTTTGGCACAAACAGCAGGTGTACTAGAGTTGTCAAAACCTGAAAATAAAGGGAAATTAGTCTTTTATGCAGGGATGGACAAGGTGAAGTTTAAAAAACAAGTCGTTCCTGGAGATCAATTGGTGATGACAGCTACTTTTGTCAAACGTCGTGGAACCATTGCTGTTGTTGAAGCGAAAGCAGAGGTAGACGGTAAGCTTGCAGCTTCAGGAACACTTACTTTTGCAATTGGAAATTAAGAAAGGCCTATCTATGTTTCGTAAGATCTTAATCGCCAATCGTGGTGAGATTGCAGTGCGCATTATTCGTGCGGCTCGTGAACTTGGCATCGAGACGGTTGCGGTGTATTCTACTGCTGATAAAGAAGCCTTGCATACCTTACTAGCGGATGAAGCAGTCTGTATTGGCCCTGCTAAATCAACAGAATCTTATTTGAATATGAGTGCTGTCTTGTCTGCAGCTGTCTTAACAGGTGCAGAAGCTATCCACCCTGGTTTTGGATTTTTAAGTGAAAACTCAAAATTTGCAACCATGTGTGAGGAAGTGGGCATTAAATTTATTGGTCCTTCTGCTAAAGTCATGGATTTGATGGGGGATAAGATTAATGCTCGTAAACAGATGATCAAAGCAGGAGTGCCTGTTATTCCTGGATCAGATGGTGAAGTGTATACTGCTGAAGAAGCCCTCGAGATTGCAGAGCGTATTGGTTACCCTGTGATGTTGAAAGCATCTGCAGGAGGCGGTGGCAAGGGAATTCGGAAGGTTGAAAAACCAGAAGATTTGGTTGCTGCTTTTGAATCTGCTTCCTCAGAAGCTCAAGCTGCTTTTGGGAATGGTGCCATGTATATGGAGCGGGTGATTTATCCGGCACGCCACATTGAAGTACAGATTTTAGCGGATCAGCATGGACATGTCATTCACTTAGGTGAACGCGATTGTTCTCTTCAACGGAACAATCAAAAAGTTCTAGAAGAATCCCCTTCAATTGCTATCGGAAAAACTCTTCGTAATCAAATTGGTTCTGCTGCTGTTCGGGCTGCTGAATCAGTTGGGTATGAGAATGCTGGAACGATTGAATTCTTGTATGATGAAGGCAAGGGTGAGTTCTACTTTATGGAAATGAATACCCGTGTGCAAGTGGAGCATCCTGTCACAGAATTTGTAACAGGAGTTGATATCGTTAAGGAACAGATTAAAATCGCAGCTGGCCAAGAATTATCCGTTACTCAAGAGGATATTGTCATTAAAGGCCATGCGATTGAATGCCGGATCAATGCGGAAAATCCTTCCTTCAACTTTGCACCAAGCCCAGGTAAGATCACTAATCTCTATCTTCCAAGTGGTGGGGTTGGCTTGCGTGTGGATTCTGCTGTGTATCCTGGTTATACGATTCCGCCATACTATGATAGTATGATTGCCAAGATCATTGTCCATGGGGAAAATCGCTTTGATGCACTGATGAAAATGCAGCGTGCTCTTTATGAGTTGGAAATCGATGGTGTCACCACCAATAGTAGTTTCCAGTTGGATTTGATCTCAGATTCGCATGTGATCGCTGGTGATTACGACACTGCATTTTTGATGGAACAATTCCTTCCAAATTATAATAAGGAATGATGAAAAAGCCTGGAGTTGTGAGGGAAGTATGAACATCATCTTCACAGTTTCAGGCTTTTATAGTAATGCTGCAGATACTGTAGCATATTATAAGGAGTAAGTAATGGCATTATTTTCTAAAAAAGATAAATATATTCGGATCAATCCGAATAGGTCAGCCTGGAAGGAGCCTCAGCCAAAACCTGAAGTTCCTGATGAACTATTTTCACAATGCCCAGGTTGTAAACATACCATTTACCAAAAGGATTTAGGTAGTGAACGAGTATGCCCGAATTGTGGCTATACCTTCCGTATTTCTGCTAAAGAACGCTTGGCGCTGACAGTGGATCCAGCTAGCTTTGAAGAAATGTTTACAGGAATCGAAACAACAGATCCTTTGAATTTCCCAAATTATAAGAAGAAACTAGCAGCAGTTCGGGAAATGACAGGACTGGATGAAGCTGTCCTAACTGGCACTGCCTTGATTAAAGGGCAAAAAGTTGCGCTTGGGATCATGGATTCCAACTTTATCATGGCTTCAATGGGTTCTGTAGTAGGTGAAAAAATTACTCGTTTATTTGAATTTGCGACAAAAGAAAAATTGCCAGTTGTTCTCTTTACCGCTTCCGGTGGTGCTCGGATGCAAGAAGGAATCGTGAGTTTGATGCAAATGGCAAAGATTTCTGCGGCTGTTCAACATCATTCTAAAGAAAAATTATTCTATTTGACAGTATTGACAGATCCGACAACTGGTGGGGTGACAGCCTCATTTGCTATGGAAGGTGATATTATCATGGCAGAGAGTCAAGCCTTGGTCGGGTTTGCTGGTCGACGCGTGATCGAATCAACTGTGCGTGAGAAATTGCCAGATGATTTCCAAAAAGCAGAATTTCTACAAGAACATGGATTTGTAGACTTGATTGTGGAGAGAAGCCAAATCCGAGCAACAGTTGGACAATTATTGGCCCTTCATGGAGGTAAACATGAGTAAAATAACACAGATTATTAAAGAGGCACGTGATCAAGGAAGATTGACTGCGCTTGATTTTGCTCAAGGAATTTTTGATGATTTTATCGAATTACATGGAGATCGAAACTTCCGTGATGATGGTGCGGTGATTGGTGGGATTGGACGCTTAGGCGATCAAACGGTTACAGTCGTTGGAATCCAAAAAGGAAAAAATCTTCAGGATAATCTAAAACGTAATTTTGGACAACCACATCCAGAAGGCTATCGAAAAGCTTTGCGCCTCATGAAGCAAGCAGAGAAATTTGGCCGTCCAGTTGTGACCTTTATCAATACAGCGGGTGCTTATCCTGGTGTTGGTGCTGAAGAACGAGGACAAGGTGAAGCCATTGCCCGTAACCTTATGGAAATGAGTGATTTAAAAGTGCCGATTATCGCGATTATCATCGGAGAAGGTGGTTCTGGTGGTGCCTTGGCTCTTGCTGTAGCAGATAAGGTCTGGATGCTTGAGAACTCCATCTATGCGGTCTTGAGTCCAGAAGGTTTTGCCTCTATTCTTTGGAAAGATGGAAGTCGTGCCATGGAAGCAGCAGAGTTGATGAAGATTACTTCTCACGAATTGTTAAATATGGAAATTGTCGATAAGGTGATTCCCGAGCATGGATTTTCAAATGGAGAACTACTGGCTCAAGTGAAGAAGGAATTACAGGAAGAGTTAAAGGTTTTACAAGCCTTACCTCTCGAAGAGCTTCTGGAGCAACGCTACCAACGTTTTCGTAAATATTAAAAAACTGAGCTTGCAATTTGCAAGTCTCAGTTTTTTTAAACTTTATTTTGGTGCGATGACTTCAGCGCCACCCATATATGGACGAAGAACTTCAGGAATGGTTACAGAACCATCTTCGTTTTGATAGTTTTCAAGAATAGCAGCGACGGTACGTCCAACAGCTAACCCTGAACCGTTCAAAGTGTGAAGAAGTTTGACTTTACCATCTGCTTCGTCACGGTAGCGGATTTGCGCACGACGAGCTTGGAAATCTTCTGTATTGGAACAGCTTGAGATTTCACGGTAGGTATTTTGTGCTGGGATCCATACTTCTAAGTCGTAAGTCTTAGCAGCTGAGAAGCCCATGTCTCCTGTTGAGAGAGCTACTACACGGTATGGAAGATTCAGTTTTTGAAGGATATTTTCAGCATTGACAACCATTTTTTCCAATTCATCATATGATTCTTCTGGTTTAGCAAACTTCACCATTTCAACCTTATGGAATTGGTGCAAACGGATCAAGCCACGAGTATCACGACCAGCTGAACCAGCTTCTGAACGGAAAGATGGACTCATAGCGGTGAAGTAGATTGGAAGGTCTTTCCCATCAAGAATTTCATCGCGGTAGTAGTTCGTCAAAGGAACTTCGGCTGTTGGAATGAGGACATAATTGGTATCGCTAAGTTCAAAAGTGTCTTCCTTGAATTTTGGATACTGACCAGTACCAAACATAGAATCATGGTTGACCATGTAAGGAGGGATGACTTCAGTGTAGCCTTCCTTGCCATGTTCGTCCAACATAAAGTTGTAGATAGCGCGTTCTAAGCGAGCTCCAAGTCCTTTGTAGAAGAGGAAACGAGCACCAGTGACTTTAGCCCCGCGTTCCCAGTCAAGGATATCAAGGTCTTCTCCTAAATCCCAGTGAGCTTTTGGTTCAAAGCCAAATTCGCGCGGTGTTCCCCAACGGCGAACCTCAACGTTGTCATCCTCATCTGCTCCAACAGGGACACTATCAGCAGGGATGTTTGGAAGGGTAGTAGTGAATTCAGTTAATTTGGCATCGATTTCAGCCAATTCTGTATCCAATGCTTTGACTTCTGCAGAGAGGGTTTGCATGGCAGTAATCTTATCATTTGCATTTTCCTTGTTGCGCTTAGCTTGTGCGATTTCAGCAGATACGGTGTTGCGCTCTGCTTTGAGATTTTCTACTTTGACTAAGATATCTCGACGTTTGGCATCGATTTCTTTCATTTCATTCAAAATAGCTGCATCTACGCCACGTGTTGCCAATTTTTTAGCAACCGCATCAAAGTCTGTACGAATCCGTTTAATATCTAACATAGCTTCTCCTTTAACAAAAAACACACCTATCAGAGTGTTGGAGTGGCAGAGCCACGGTTCCATCCAACTTCACAGGTGTGCACTTGATTCGATATTGTATTTTAAAGAAACGGTAGAATTTCAATTAAGATTTCTATCTGCTCGCAGCAACCGCAGACTTTCTGAAAGAACCTCTTAACTTACTTATCCGTTTGCGTCTATTATACAAGAAAAGATCCTATTTTGCAAATAGATTTTTAATTTTAGCCGTGATGATTTGGATCAACGTAGGAAGTTTGACAATTTTATCATTTCCTAGATGTTCCCGAGCAATCTTTAAAATTTTTCCAGAGTCTTTTGAAGCAAAGAGAAATTTTGATTCTCTGGTATAGATTTCAAAATGGCGGCTAATTTTACGTCCGGATACATTGGCTCCGATTTGTTCGATTTCTTGCCAGGGAATTTGGATGTAGTCTTCAACATTAGCATCCGCATAAAATTCAAAAGCGGCATTCCCGACTAGGATTTTTCCAACCTTTCCCCCCACTCCAAGGTAAGAAACCCCTGTAGTATGGAATTCAACGGTTTTATTCAATGATTGAGCCATGAGATCCTCCTGTATTGCTATTCACTCCATTATATCATAATAAAAAGAAGGCCGAAACCTTCTTTTTAGTTGATCTTTGCTTACATCAAGCCAGCAACGTGTGCTAATACACCGATTACAAAGAGAGCGATGATGATAGTGATTGGAGAATACTTTTTTCTTCAACAACCACATACAAGCAAAAGTAAGAAGCAATCCCATCAAACCAGGAATCAATGAATCCAAGTTTTGTTGGAAAGTTGTAACTTTTTCAGGTGTTTGAGATAGGCCTGAACCAACTTGAGCGAAGGCTTCTTGAATTCCTTTGAAACCTTCAGGAAGTTTATCCCAATGGATATAAGCTTTGTCGTCTAATTTGACAGAAGAAACATTGAAGACGAATTTAATAGATACCCAACGTTCTACCAAGACAGCGAGCATGAACATCCCAAGGATAGAAGCCCCTTTAGTGATGTCTTGCAAGATCCCACCAGACATATCTTTGGTAATTTCAGAACCTGCTTTGTAACCAAGTTCTTGCGTGTACCACAAGAAGGCCATACGAATCGCATTCCATGCGATAAAGAAGATGAGTGGGCCAAGGATGTTACCAGACGCAGCAAGTGATGCACCAAGGGCACCAAGGATAGGACGTACTGTAAACCAGAAGACTGGATCTCCGATACCCGCCAAAGGACCCATCATACCAATTTTAACCCCTTGGATGGCAGCATCGTCAATAGCGGCACCGTTTGCTCTTTCTTCTTCAAGAGCAAGCGTTACCCCGATGATAGGAGCGGCAACGTATGGGTGAGTGTTAAAGAATTCCATGTGACGCTCAAGAGCAGCCGCTTGGTCTTCTTTCTTCGTATAAAGTTTTTTGATAGCTGGGATCAATGAGTATGCCCAACCCAAGTTTTGCATCCGTTCATAGTTCCAAGAACCTTGCAAGAAGGTTGAACGCCACCAAACCTTTTGACGATCTGATTTAGATAATTGTAATTTTTCAGTCATGATAGTGTCACACCTTTCTTAATAGTCTTCGAGAATGTCGCCAATTGGATCGTTAGAAGTAGCGGCACCGCCACCTCCATTGCCACCTTTCTTAGAAAGAGTAAGGTAGATCAAGGCAAGGGCAACACCAATTGCTCCAAGGGCGATCAAGGTCAATTGGCTAACAGCTGCAAGAGCAAAACCGATGGCAAAGAATGGCCATACTTCACGGCTCGCCATCATGTTGATAACCATGGCATAACCAACGGCTACAACCATACCACCACCGATTTGCATTCCATCAGAGAGCCATTTTGGCATTTGTTCAAGAGCAGTTTTGACAGTTTCAGCAGGAATCATCAACAAGAGGGCTGCAGGAATGGCGATACGAAGACCTTGAAGAAGAAGGGCCACAAAGTGAGCGCGTTCTACACCTTTGATATCCCCTTTTCTAGCAGCAGCGTCGGCAGTGTGAACCAAACCAACGGAAAGGGTACGGACGATCATGGTCAAGAAAAGACCAGCAACTGCAAGTGGAATAGCGACACTTTGAGCGACAGCGATTCCTTTTGTACTGAAGTCTCCCCCAAGTACCATGATGATGGCAGCAGCGACAGATGCAAGGGCAGCATCGGGTGCAACTGCGGCACCAATGTTTGCCCAGCCAAGTGCAATAAATTGAAGTGAACCACCAAGCATAATGCCAGCAGTCAAATTACCTGTTACCAAACCGATTAAGGTACAAGCAACAAGGGGTTGGTGGAATTGGAATTGGTCAAGGATACCTTCAAGACCTGCTAAGAAGGCAACAACGACCACTAATACCATAGAAATAATAGACATGTTTAAAATCCTTTCGTAAGTAATCGATTATTGAACGTTAGCTTTGTTAATTAAGTCAAACAAATCTTTCTTAGAGTCATTTGGTACTTTACGGACGTCAAATTCAACTCCAAGATCACGCATTTTTTCAAATGTAGCCACGTCATCTTTATCCATTGA
The DNA here is from genome assembly GCF_000448565.1 of Streptococcus sp. HSISM1. GTDB lineage: Bacteria > Bacillota > Bacilli > Lactobacillales > Streptococcaceae > Streptococcus. The sequence continues at coordinate 2,249,836 of NZ_CM002128.1, forward strand.
CAACACATTGTTCACCATGGTTTTACCAGTTGAGTGGGCCATTGAACCAACGTTCAAGGTTTTAATCGGAACACCACCTTCAATGGCGCGAAGAGCATCTTGAGGTGTTTCAAATAAGATCAAAGCATGGGTATTTCCAAAACGTGGATCTTTTGCAACGTCGATCAATTTTTGAATTGGGACAACGTTTGCTTTCACACCATTTGGTGCCGCTTGTTTGATCAATTCCTTACGGAGTTCATCTTTGGCAACAGAATCTGAAGCAACAATGATCCGATCGGCTTTTGAATCAGGTGTCCAAGCAGTTGCGACTTGTCCATGAAGAAGACGTGTATCTAAGCGGGCAAGGTTAATCTTGAGTTTTCCATCTCCGATAACTGTTCCTTCTGGAATAGCAGCTTGGGCTACAGGAGCAGCAGCGGCTGTACTAGCTTCTTCAACAGGATTCAATTCTTCTGGAAGGGCTTTGACACCGTCTTTTGCTTCCTTGATGATGTTTGCAGCGACTTGATCAACGCCGGCATTTGCATCCATCAAACGTTCTGTATAAGCTTGAATCAACATCGGAAGGTTCAATCCTGTGATGATCGCAAATTTACGATCTGGATTTTCTCCCATGACGCGACTTGCTTGGTTAAATGGAGAACCACTCCAAAGGTCAGCCAAAACCAAGACTTCATCTTCTGCATCAAATGCGGCAACAGCTGCATTAAATTTAGCATAGAGATCATCCGGGCCTTCACTTGGCATGAACGTAACCACTTGAACTTTCTCTTGATCCCCAAAGATCATCGAGCCGGATTGGTGGATTCCAGCTGCAAATTCACCGTGGCTAGCAATAATGATACCAATACTCATTATTGACATTCCTCCTTATAAAATTTGTTTGACTTTCAGTTTAAGAAAACTTTAAGCTACTTTATTATAAATCGTTTCCACACTTAAGTCAATTTTTCTATCAAAATCTCGATGTAAAAACATTGATTTATTATATTAAATTATCGTTGGATAGAAAAAGAATGCTCTTGAATGAATTTTGTTTATTACTTGTTGATGCTTAAAAAAATCAATAATAGATATGTTTTATAGGATTTTGTTCTCAATGAAAAGACTCCGACAATCAAACGATATTTTCGAAAACAAAAATAAATATATAATAAATTGTAAAATAGAGTGATTGAGAGCACTCAAAAAGACTAGCCCAGTTGGGCTAGTCCTGTAGGTTCAGTTGTTTAGTTTGTAAAGTCAAGTACCATACGTCCTTGAATGGTTCCAGCTTCCATTTCATCAAAGACTTTGACAGCATCTTCTACTGGACGTTTTTGAACGACAGGGACTACCAGGCCTTCTGCACCAAATTGGAAAGCTTCTTCCAAGTCTTTACGAGTTCCCACAAGAGAACCAATGACTTGGATACCATCTAATACAGTTTTCACAATGCTGAGGTCCATCATTTCAGAAGGAAGACCAACTGCGACCACGCGGCCGCCTGCACGAACAGAATCTACTGCTTGGTTGAAAGCTACTTTAGAAACAGCTGTTACGACAGCAGAGTGAGCTCCACCATTTGTTTTTCTTTAATCAATCCTGGGACATCTTCAACTTCGCGACCGTTGATGACAAAGTCTGCACCAACTTCTTTCGCCAATTCTAGTTTATCATTGTTGATATCGACAGCGATGACATGTGCGTTGAAGACTTTCTTAGCATATTGAACAGCCAAGTTTCCTAGTCCACCAGCTCCATAGATAACAATCCATTGTCCTGGTTCAGCTTTGGCTTCTTTGATGGCTTTATAAGTGGTAACACCTGCACACGTAATAGAAGATGCTTGGGCTGGATCTAATCCTTCAGGTACTTTCACTGCGTAATCTGCAGTAACGATACATTGTTCAGCCATCCCTCCATCAACAGAGTAACCAGCATTTTTTACAGTACGGCAAAGAGTTTCACGACCAGTTGTACAGTATTCACAAGTTCCACATCCTTCGAAGAACCATGCGACACTGACACGATCCCCAACTTTTAGGCTCTTGACATCTGGAGCAACTTCTTTAACAATACCGATTCCTTCGTGTCCAAGAACACGTCCTGGAACTTTACCAAAGTCTCCGTGAGCAACGTGCAAGTCAGTGTGGCAGACACCACAGTATTCGATTTGAACAAGAGCTTCCCCTGTTTCAAGTGGACGCATGTCTTTGTTTGCAACGATTTCAACACCAGTACCTTCTGGATTAACAACAACAGCTTTCATTTTGTTCCTCCTTAAGTGAACGAGAAGCGATTTAGCATTTTTGAAAGCGCTTCTTTAATAACTATGTTAATAATATCACAAACTAGATGGCAAGGCAATGAAAAAAATGTAAAAATAGGAGGGTATTGATTAACCGATTAAGTATTTAGGATAGAAAAAGACATGAGGGATAGCTCATGTCTGTTCCTATTATAAGAATAATTGAATTAGTTGGCGCGCGACACCGTCCTCATTATTGGTAAAATCTGTGACGGAATCCGCGTAAGGAAGTAGGACAGAGCTCGCGTTTTTCATGGCGTATCCATGACCAGCGAGAGCTAGCATGTCGGTATCGTTGTGCTCGTCTCCAAAGGCAATCAAATCCTTCTGATCCATATTGAGTTTATCTAGAAGGTAGGTCAGAGCAGAAGCTTTGGTCACATTTTTTGGATTGCATTCCAGAATATTTAAGGGACCACCCCAAGTATTGATAGACAGATTGTAGTTATAATGCCGATTCATTTCATCTGCCAGAGCATATTTGTCTTCCGCTTTCGTTTGAAAGAGGATACAGTTTGGGTCGCTCGTTACCCGTTCGGGGTTGAATTGATTTTCTGGTTGGAAAGATTCAATACCGAATAATTTAGGGTCTGCAACGTGCTCATTTGGATCGGTAATAAAGAATTTATTGCGGTATTCGCCTGCTATAAAGTCCGCTTGGATGGTATCCCGGTTGACGACCATATCTAGCAGGTATTTTTTATCTAAAGTCAAGCATTGTTCATCCGCCCATTTTTTCTCAGGTAGGTGCGTAAGGGAGCCGTTAAAATTGATCATCGGAGTATCTAGCTCTAGTTGTTTGTAATAGGTATGTGCCATACGGTAGGGGCGGCCTGTTGTAATAATGACTTTATGGCCAAGAGCACTAATTTTTTTTATCGTATCAATGGTAAAGTCGCTCAATTTGCTTTCGGAATTTAAGAGAGTGCCGTCTAGATCTAGAGCGATCATCTTTTTATGCATATTTCAGTTCCTTTCGAGAAGAATGAGACCATTATATCAGAAAAATCGGAAAAGCGCTCAAAAATCGAGAAGAGAAGTAGGATTTCTTGAAAGGCGAAAGATCTTTTGGTAAAATAGAAATAACGTTCGCAAATTGATTGGGAGCGAGAATGATGAAAAAGGAGTTTATTCTGAAATGGATAAGTTTTTAAACTTTCAGAACATGGAACCACTGTTCGAACAGAGGTTCTTGCTGGTTTGACAACCTTTTTTGCGATGAGTTATATCCTCTTCGTAAACCCTCAAATGTTGTCACAAACAGGTATGCCAGCTCAAGGAGTCTTCCTTGCAACGATTATTGGATCCGTTGTCGGGACCTTGATGATGGCTTTTTATGCCAATTTACCTTATGCACAAGCACCTGGGATGGGCTTGAATGCCTTCTTTACCTTTACAGTTGTATTTGGTATGGGATACTCATGGCAGGAAGCTTTGGGAATGGTCTTCATTTGTGGTGTGATTTCATTGATTATCACATTGACAAAAGTTCGGAAGATGATCATCGAATCGATTCCGACTGCTCTTCGCTCTGCTATTTCAGCGGGGATCGGGATTTTCTTGGCCTATGTTGGGATTAAGAATGCAGGATTTTTGAAATTCACGATTGACCCTCATACTTATACAGTGGTAGGGGAAGGAGCAGATAAGGCAAATGCAACGATTTCAGCCAATGCATCTGCTGTTCCAGGATTGGTTGATTTTAACAATCCAGCTGTCCTCTTGGCTCTTGTTGGTCTTGCGATTACTATTTTCTTTGTTGTCAAAGGGATTAAGGGAGGGATTATCCTTTCTATCTTAGCAACGACTGTGCTTGGAATTCTCATCCATGTGGTTGATATCACTAAAATTGACTTTGCAAGTAATCATCTAGGAGCTGCCTTTAATGATTTAGGCACGATCTTTGGTCAAGCTTTGGGATCGAAAGGATTGGGATCTTTGATTTCCAATACGTCTCGTTTGCCTGAGACCTTAATGGCCATCTTAGCCTTCTCCTTGACTGATATTTTTGATACAATCGGAACTTTGATCGGTACGGGTGAAAAAGTTGGGATTGTTGCGACAAATGGGGAAAACCATCAATCAGCGAAATTAGATAAGGCCCTCTATTCAGACCTTGTAGCGACTTCAGTCGGAGCTATTGCAGGAACTTCAAACGTAACGACGTATGTTGAATCTGCAGCTGGTATTGGAGCTGGTGGACGCACTGGTCTGACAGCCTTGGTTGTAGCGATCTGTTTTGCTATTTCAAGTCTCTTTAGTCCTTTGTTGGCGATTGTACCGACCGCTGCTACAGCTCCAATTTTGATTGTTGTTGGGATCATGATGTTGAGTGGCTTGAAAAATATCCATTGGGAAGATATGTCAGAAGCAGTTCCTGCCTTCTTCACCTCTATCTTTATGGGCTTCAGCTACTCGATTACTCAAGGGATCGCTGCTGGATTTATCACCTATAGCTTGGTGAAAGTGGTTAAAGGAGAAGCCAAAGAAGTGCACAGCATGATTTGGATCCTAGATGTTCTCTTTATTTTAAACTACGT
>NZ_CM002128.1:2255589-2258358 GCF_000448565.1 Streptococcus sp. HSISM1
CTATTTCAAGTCTCTTTAGTCCTTTGTTGGCGATTGTACCGACCGCTGCTACAGCTCCCAATTTTGATTGTTGTTGGGGATCATGATGTTGAGTGGCTTGAAAATATCCATTGGGAAGATATGTCAGAAGCAGTTCCTGCCTTCTTCACCTCTATCTTTATGGGCTTCAGCTACTCGATTACTCAAGGGATCGCTGCTGGATTTATCACCTATAGCTTGGTGAAAGTGGTTAAAGGAGAAGCCAAAGAAGTGCACAGCATGATTTGGATCCTAGATGTTCTCTTTATTTTAAACTACGTTAGCATGGCCTTGAATTAAGTATCAGGGAAATATTTAAAAAGGAATGGGGTGACTCCCATTCCTTTCAGATTGAAGACAAAGTTATACTAAAAATATTCCTTAGGTGAGTACGGACGTCAGCGAACTTCTTTGAAGTTCCATGACTAATTATTGAGCCTAAGGTCTCAATAATTCCGAGTGCCTGAAACGTTATTGTTTCAGGCACTTTTCTCACAGCGGAAAGTTTCAGTATTTTCTTAAATCGATTTAAAAATTGGAACTCAAATTTATTTTTTTGCAGAATCACTTAACTTATATTACTTTAAAATAGTTTGTCTATCTATCTAAAAAACAAACCGGAGTGGAACAATTGCTAAAAGAAAGAGCAGATTTTTAAAAAGTTTGGTATAATAGAGAAATGATTAGTCACAATGAAACGGAGCTGATCGCTCTAGGAAAACAGCTAGGAAAACTCTTAGAAAAGCAAGACGTGATCATTTTATCAGGTGATCTAGGAGCAGGAAAAACGACCTTTACCAAAGGAATTGCAAAGGGGTTAGGGATTGATCAGATGATTAAAAGCCCGACCTATACCATTGTTCGTGAATACGAAGGTCGCTTACCTTTATACCATTTGGATGTTTACCGGATTGGGAATGATCCAGATTCTATTGATTTAGATGATTTTCTATTTGGAGATGGTGCTACCATTATTGAATGGGGAGAGCTGATTGAGCCGAGTCTTTCGGATGCTTATCTAAAAATTTTTATCCGAAAATTAGAAGATGGGCGAGAGTTATCTTTTGAAGCTCATGGAGCGCGTGCAGAAGCTTTACTGACATCCTTTGAGCAGGTGGAAAAACGGATGACTAAGGAAAAGGAAGTGACAGTAGAAATTCGGCAAGCTGACAGTGCAGACGCGGCTCTTGTCGTTGATTTCTTAAATCAAGTTGGGAAAGAGTCAGATTACATGTCGCTAGATGAAGCTGGAATTGGCATGTCTCCAGCAGACATGGAGCAATTTCTGATGGTGCAAGAGATGGCGGAAAATCGGATTTGCCTCTTGCTATTTCTAGATCAGGAACTGGCAGCTTTGTTAAATATCACTGCAGTTTCTCAACGGTCCATTCAGCATATTGGTGATGTCTTTATTGTGGTTCAAAAAGCTTATTGGGATCAAGGACTTGGACAGATCTTGTTGGAAGAAGGAATTGAGTGGGCGCACTCGACCGGTGTTCTTAGGAAACTAGTCTTGAATGTCCAAGTGCGCAATGAACGAGCAGTTCACCTGTATAAAAAGTTAGGTTTTGAGATCGAAGGTTGTCAAGCTCGTGGAGCTTGTTCAGCTGAAGGAGAATTCTTAGATGTTTACCTTATGGGGAAACTGATAGATTAGAGAGAGATTCTATATGGTTAAAAAAATTATTTTGATGTTTTTGAGCTTATTGACGGTAACAGTGATTGGGATCGGGGCCTACGGCCTTACCATCCTCAATCAAACGACTGGGACTCTCAGTAAGACTTATAAGGGCTTTGGGAATGAGACCAATGTCATTGCAGAAAACAAGCCGATGACTATCCTTTTGATGGGGGTTGATACAGGTAGCGGTTCTCGGGAAGATCCTTGGGCCGGGAATAGTGATACCATGATTTTGGTGACTGTCAATCCTCAAACAAAAGAAACAACCATGACGAGCTTGGAAAGAGATATCCTAACCAATATTACTTCAGATGGCGAAACGGTCCAAGCAAAATTGAATTCGGCTTATGCTCAAGGTGGTGCCAAGTTAGCCATTAAGACCATTCAAGATCTTTTGAATATCCATATTGACCGCTATGTCATGATCAATATGAAGGGGCTGGTTCAATTAGTGGATAAGGTTGGTGGCATCACGGTCAACAATCCATTTGACTTCGATATCTCGATCGAGGAAAATGAGCCAGAATATACGGCTAAGATCGCACCAGGACGTCAGGAGATTAATGGGGACCAAGCTCTCGTTTATTCACGCATGCGCTACCAAGACCCAGAAGGAGACTACGGACGTCAAAAACGCCAACGTGAAGTGATCAAAAAGATTGTTGAGAAAGTTTTAAGCCTCAATAGTTTGAGTCACTACAAAGGAATCATTGAGTCTGTTAGTGACAATATGCAAACCAACATTTCACTTGATAGCAACAGTCTTCTTCAATTGTTAGGATATAAAGATGCCCTTTCAACGATTCATCAGTACCAGCTGAAAGGAGAAGATGCCACCTTAGCAGATGGCGGAAGTTATCAGATTGTCACTTCAAAACATCTCTTGAAAATTCAAAATATCATCCGCAAAGCTTTGGGGATGAAAGAAATTAAAACATTGAAAACCAATGCTTACCTATTAGATGGAGATGAAGAGTTGAAGAGTGCTTCTTCTCAAAATGATACGCCAGCGGCCTCATCTGAGGAAGCACCTGTTTACCAAGAGTTTAACCAACTACCAGTTGTACCAT
>NZ_CM002128.1:2259272-2266055 GCF_000448565.1 Streptococcus sp. HSISM1
AACGATTCATCAGTACCAGCTGAAAGGAGAAGATGCCACCTTAGCAGATGGCGGAAGTTATCAGATTGTCACTTCAAAACATCTCTTGAAAATTCAAAATATCATCCGCAAAGCTTTGGGGATGAAAGAAATTAAAACATTGAAAACCAATGCTTACCTATTAGATGGAGATGAAGAGTTGAAGAGTGCTTCTTCTCAAAATGATACGCCAGCGGCCTCATCTGAGGAAGCACCTGTTTACCAAGAGTTTAACCAACTACCAGTTGTACCATCGACCCAGGATACGGGAGTGGTGACACCTCAAAGTTCTGTTGCACCAGTGACACCAGTTGCTCCTGCAGCTACAGAGTCGAGCAGTGTGACACCTACGGTACCTTCAGAATAAGAAAAAAACGATTGAGTTTTCTCAATCGTTTTTACTTGGTTGCCAGATGTCTTGAATTTCTTTTAGAGAGGCTGTTGCTTGTTGACGAAATAGTTTGGTCTTGTATTGGAAATCCGTTACCAATTCTTGAAGATTGGTCTTTTGGTCTTGGATAATATCCAGATTACGTTGGATTTTTGCTAGGTTATCTTGAATTCCCTTGACCAATTGGCTGGATTCAGTCACCTCTGTTTTAATTTCTTTGCGGTTTTTTACTAGCTGGTAGCTAATGCTAGCTCCTGTTGCAAACCAAAAGAGATTTTTGAGTTTCATATGGCCTCCTTTTTAACTGTTTTTGATAGTTTCTGCGAGAACTGCTAGTTGTTCAAAATTAGGCTCGTGTTCAGTAAATGAAATGGCAAGCTCATCTTGATCGGAATAGCGAGGGATAATGTGGACATGTGTGTGAAAAACGGTTTGTCCAGAAACTTCTTCCATGTTGCTGATGATATTCATTCCCTTAGCTTGGGTAGCAGCTTCTACTTTTTTAGCAACTTTAGAAACACGTGCAAATAGTTGAGCTGTGGCGGTTTCGTCCATCTCTAAAAGGTTGCGAGCGTGTTTTTTTGGAACTACTAACGTATGACCTGGTGTAACCTGAGAGATGTCCAAAAATGCGAGGACTTCCTCGTCCTCATAGACTTTGGAGGAAGGAATGTCGCCAGCTATAATCTTACAAAAAATACAATCGTCAACCATAAATACACCTCATTTAGACTAAATTTTGTTATAATATAAGAACATTATACCAGAAATCGGAGAAAATATGTTAGAAATCAACAAGTTGACAGGGGGCTATGTCAACATCCCTGTCCTGAAAGAGGTGAGTTTTTCAGTTCCGGATGGCCAACTGATTGGTTTGATTGGACTAAATGGAGCTGGGAAGTCAACCACGATTAATGAAATTATTGGTCTCCTGCATCCTTATGCTGGGGAAGTACGGATTGACGGCTTGAGTCTTCCAGAAGCTCCAACTGACTATCGTAAAAAAATCGGCTATATTCCAGAAACTCCTAGCCTATATGAAGAATTAACCTTGAGAGAGCATATCGAGACCGTTGCTATGGCCTATGATTTAGACATGGATCAGGTCATGGTGCGCGTCCAGCCTTTGTTGGAACGATTTCGTTTGGCTGAAAAATTAGATTGGTTCCCGACCCAGTTTTCAAAAGGGATGAAGCAAAAGGTCATGATTATTTGCGCCTATGCAGTGGATCCAAGTCTTTATATTGTCGATGAACCCTTTTTGGGATTGGATCCTGTTGCGATTGCAGATTTGATTCAGTTATTGGCCGATGAGAAAGCAAAAGGAAAATCGATTTTGATGAGTACCCACGTTCTGGATTCGGCTGAAAAGATGTGTGATGGTTTTGTGATCCTCCATAAGGGTCAGATCCGAGCAAAAGGGACCTTGGACGAGCTGCGTTCAACTTTTGGGGATGAGAAAGCAAGTCTAAATGATATCTACATGACCTTGACAGAAGAGGAAACAGCATGAAAGAGTTGATGAAAAAACGGCAACAAACGTTTCGAACTCAATGTGTAAAATATAGCCGCTATGTTCTCAATGATCATTTCGTCCTCTTTATGCTGATTTTCATAGGATTTCTGGCGGTTCAATACAGCCAATTCTTACAAGATCTACCCAAAGATACAAGTCTGATCCGCTGGAGTCTCATGATTGGTTTGCTCCTCTGGGTTCCAATAGGCTCTATTGCGACCTACTTAGAGAAGCCCGATGCTTTATTCCTTTTGGTAAAGGAAGAGGAAGTGAAACGTTATATCAAAGGGCAGGCCAAGAAGTCTTTTGTGTTTTGGTTTTTGATTCAAAGTGTTGTCCTTCTATTATTTGTGCCTCTACTTCTGGCAACGGGGCTGGATAAACTTGCTATTGTAACCTATATCCTTGTCTTAGGGGTGGCAAAAGGGGCTGTTTTTAGCTGGAAGGAAGCGCGCTTCTACCAGGATGGAAATTTGAATTGGACCTTGGCTATTGCTCGTGAGAATGCAAGGAAACAATTGATTCTTCGCTTCTTTGCCTTGTTTACAACGGTGAAAGGTATTACTAACAGTGTCAAAAGAAGAGCTTACTTGGATGGTTTCTTAGGGCTTCTTCCCAAAACACATGGCAATACGTGGCTTCACTTATATATGCGCTCCTTCCTACGGAATGGAGATCTTTTCTCTATGACTCTCCGACTCTTGGCTCTTTCCATTCTCGCTATTATCTTTATTCCTCAACCTCTCGTAGTGATTGCCCTTGTAGCCTTGCTCAATTACTTGGTTATTTTTCAATTACTGGGGCTTTACAGTGCTTTTGATTACCAACCCTTGACCCTTCTTTTCCCGATGAAACAGGGCAGTAAAAAGGCAGGTTTGAACAAAACGATTCAGCTGGTCATGGGGATGATAACGGTGATAGAAGGGGGAATTGGCCTGGTCTTTATTTCAGATAAAGTCCTGTTGTTAGGCTTGTTGGCTTATACAGTTGCTTTAATCCTACTCTATCTTCCATTTAAGATGGCGCGCTTGGTTGACGAAAGTCGTTAAAATTAGTAAAATAGATTGGAAACTTTTTACGGAGGAAAAGATGGACTCGAATGAAAAAGAGCTAAGCCTCACCCCAATTCCTGGGAAGAGTGGGAAGGCCTACATGGGGACCTACCCAGATGGTGGGCGCGTTTTTGTAAAAATGAATACGACCCCAATCCTTGCGGGTCTAGCAAAAGAACAGATTGCTCCTCAATTGTTATGGAGTCGACGTTTGCCAGATGGAAATGTGATGAGTGCCCAAGAATGGTTGAATGGGGAAATTCTCACGCCTAATGGGATGTCGAAAAAACAAGTCGTCAATATTTTAACGAGATTGCACCGTTCTAGACCTTTGATGACCCAATTGAAAAAACTTGGCTATCCTGTGGAATCTCCATTAGAACTGCTCAATTCTTGGAGCAATCGGTTGCCAATTGCCCTACGTCAGAACCACTATATCCAATCAGTCGTAAAGAATTTACGTAAGACAGTGCCTGCCTTTCGGGAGGATTATGCGACGATCGTTCATGGGGATGTCCGTCATAGTAACTGGATTGAGACAGAGAGTGGCTTGATTTATCTAGTCGATTGGGACTCTGTTCGTTTGACAGACCGGATGTTGGATGTGGCGCATATCTTGAGTCACTATATCCCAGATTCTAATTGGCGCGATTGGTTAGGCTATTATGGCTACAAGTACAATCAAAAAGTATTTGATAAACTCTATTGGTTTGGTCAATACTCTTTCTTGTGCCAAATTGCTAAATACTATGAAAATAATGATTTAGAAAATGTCAATCGCGAGATCTATGCTCTGCGCAATTTCCGGTTGAAATATGGAAAGGAAATATGAGAGTTAGAAATCGCAAGGGAGCGACTGAATTATTAGAAGCGAATCCGCAATATGTGGTCCTAAATCCAGAAGATGCCAAGGGAAAGTGGCATGAAATTTTTGGGAATGACCATCCTATTCATATCGAAGTGGGTAGCGGAAAAGGGGCCTTTATTACTGGGATGGCCAAGGCCAATCCAGAGATCAACTACATCGGAATTGATATTCAAAAATCGGTCTTGAGTTATGCTTTAGATAAGGTCTTAGAAGCTGATGTTCCTAACATTAAATTGCTTTGGGTAGACGGAGATAGCTTGACCAACTATTTTGAAGATGGGGAAATTGATCAACTCTATCTGAATTTTTCAGATCCTTGGCCTAAGAAACGTCATGAGAAGCGTCGTTTAACATACAAGACCTTCTTGGATACCTTCAAGCAAATTCTTCCAGAACATGGGGAGATTCACTTTAAAACAGATAATCGAGGTCTGTTTGAATACAGTTTGGTGAGCTTCTCGCAATATGGGATGACGTTGAAGGGTGTCTGGCTAGACCTTCATGCTAGTGATTTTGAGGGCAATGTCATGACGGAATATGAGAAAAGGTTCTCAAGTAAAGGACAGGTCATTTACCGTGTAGAAGCACAGTTTTAGCATATTCCTTGCAATCATTGGGGAATCGTGTTATAATACCTTAAATGAATAGAAAAGGAGAGGCGGGGAAATATCTTCGCCTCTTATCTATGAGGAGGTGGCAACCATCGCAACGATTGTTGACTTAGTAACAGAAGTGATTCAGCCAGCTATAAAGGAACCATTTGAATTGGTCGATGTTGAATATGGCAAAATGGGTGGTGACTATGTCTTAAGCATTTTCGTAGACAAACCAGAAGGGATCACACTGAATGATACAGCGGATTTGACAGAAATCATTAGCCCGCTATTGGATCAAATCAAACCAGACCCATTTCCAGAACAGTACTTTTTAGAAGTTACCAGTCCTGGCTTGGAGAGACCTTTGAAAACCAAGGAAGCACTCGAGGGAGCTGTTGGCAAGTATGTCAATATCAGCTTGTATAAGGCTGTTGAAAAGCAAAAGGTCTTTGAGGGGAACTTGGTAGGTTTTGAAGAGGATGTTTTGACCATTGAGTATATGGATAAAACACGAAAGAAAACTGTAGAAATTCCTTATAACCTTGTGTCCAAAGCAAGGTTGGCTGTAAAATTGTAACAGAATGAAAGAAAGGATGCCTTTATAGTAGAGGCAAGAAAAACATGAGTAAAGAAATGCTAGAAGCCTTCCGCATTTTGGAAGAAGACAAAGGGATCAAAAAAGAAGATATCATCGAAGCCGTCACAGAATCATTGCGTTCAGCTTATCGCCGTCGTTATGGACAATCAGAAAGTGCAGCGATTGAATTCAATGAAAAAACTGGAGATTTCCGTGTTTATACGGTTCGTGAAGTGGTGGATGAAGTCTTTGATAGCCGTTTAGAAATCAGCTTGAAGGATGCCTTGGCCATTAGCTCTGCTTATGAGTTGGGGGATAAGATCAAGTTTGAAGAAGCACCAGCTGAATTTGGTCGTGTAGCAGCTCAATCTGCCAAACAAACCATCATGGAAAAAATGCGTAAGCAAACGCGCACCATCACCTATAACACTTATAAAGAACATGAAAATGAAATCATGAGTGGAACAGTGGAGCGCTTTGACAATCGTTTTATCTATGTCAATCTTGGTTCGATCGAAGCTCAATTGTCTAAGCAAGATCAAATTCCAGGAGAAGTGTTCCAATCTCATGACCGGATTGAAGTCTTTGTCTACAAGGTAGAAGATAATCCACGTGGTGTTAATGTCTTTGTTAGCCGAAGCCATCCTGAAATGATCAAACGTTTGATGGAACAAGAAATTCCTGAAGTTTATGATGGAACTGTTGAGATTATGAGTGTAGCGCGTGAAGCTGGAGATCGTACAAAAGTTGCGGTTCGTAGCCATAATCCAAACGTAGATGCGATTGGGACTATCGTTGGTCGTGGTGGATCGAATATTAAAAAGATTACCAGCAAGTTCCACCCAGCTCGATACGATCAAAAATTAGACCGTATGGTTCCGACAGAAGAAAACATCGATGTCATCGAATGGGTTCCAGATCCAGCTGAATTCATCTACAATGCGATCGCTCCTGCAGAAGTGGACCAAGTTATTTTTGATGATGAAGATAGCAAACATGCTCTCGTTGTGGTTCCAGACAACAAATTATCTCTTGCTATTGGTCGTCGTGGTCAAAACGTTCGTTTGGCAGCTCATTTGACTGGTTACCGCATCGATATCAAATCTGCCAGTGAGTTTGAAGAAATGGAAGCAGCTCAAGAAACTTTTGAAGACCAAGTAGAAAGTGGCGAAGAGCAAGTCGATTAAGAGAGGGAGGGAAAATGGTAAAAACAAGAAAAATCCCTTTAAGAAAATCTGTCGTTTCAAATGAAATTATTGATAAGCGCGATTTGCTCCGGATTGTCAAAAATAAAGAAGGACAAGTCTTTATCGATCCAACTGGCAAAGCCAATGGTCGAGGTGCTTACATCAAGCTAGACAATGAAGAAGCGGCACTTGCTAAGAAAAAGAAAGTTTTCAATCGTAGCTTTAATATGGAAGTGGAAGAAGCTTTCTATGATGAATTGATCGCTTATGTAGATCATAAGGTGAAGAGAAGAGAGTTAGGCCTTGAATAAGCAAAAGATAAGTAATTTGTTGGGCTTGGCGCAAAGAGCAGGAAAACTCATTTCTGGAGAAGAACTCGTGATCAAAGCCATCCAGGAAGAAAAAGCGAAATTAGTTTTCTGGCAAATGATGCAGCTAGTAACCTGACAAAAAAGGTGACAGATAAGGGTCACTATTATGAGGTTCAAGTATCTACCGTGTTTTCAACACTAGAATTAAGCACTGCAATTGGACGTGCCCGTAAGGTCGTCGCTGTTGTAGATGCTGGATTTTCAAAG
>NZ_CM002128.1:2267133-2275078 GCF_000448565.1 Streptococcus sp. HSISM1
CTATTATGAGGTTCAAGTATCTACCGTGTTTTCAACACTAGAATTAAGCACTGCAATTGGACGTGCCCGTAAGGTCGTCGCTGTTGTAGATGCTGGATTTTCAAAGAAAATGAGGTCTCTTATGGAATAGAAGAGGAGGACAGCAATTGTCTAAGAAAAGATTATACGAAATTGCCAAAGAATTGGGCAAGGAAAGTAAGGAAGTCGTCACTCGAGCGAAAGAATTAGGTTTTGACGTCAAGAGTCATGCATCTAGTGTCGATACTGATGTTGCTGAAAAGTTGATCAAGAGCTTTTCAGCGAAAAAAGAAACAGTCGAAAAGAAAGTAGCAGAAGTGGCTGCCAAGACAACGGCTGTCGCAGAGAAAAAAGAAGCAGCGCCCGTCAAAAAAGAAGGAGCAACTGAGACAAAATCAGTAACGCCAGCTGCTAAACCAAAGAGTCGTAACTTTAAAGCGGAACGAGAAGCGCGTGCAAAAGAGCAGGCTGAACGTAGGAAACAACAAGACAATCGTCCAAAACGTGATCGCAAGGACAATCAGCGTCATGGTGACAACCGAAATCAACGACCACAAGAGCGAAATGAACAACGAAATCAAGGTTCTGAGCGTCGCAATAACCGACCAGATCAAAGACGTAGTGCACAACCCCAAGTGGCACCAAAAGTTGATTTCAAAGCGCGTGCAGCAGCACTGAAAGCTGAACAAAATGCTGAGTACGCACGTGGAAGTGAAGATCGCTACAAACAACAAGCTGCAAAAGCAGAACAAGAACGTCAACAGCGCCGGAAACGGGTAGAAGCACCAGAAGTGAAAGCACCTGTACAGGAGCCAGCTCTTGAGAACCATACAAAACCAGCTGTTGCTGCTGCTCCAGCTCAAGTCGATACACGTCGGAAGAAACAAGCGCGACCAGATAAGAAACGCGATGATTTTGATCGTGAAGAAGATGGTCCAAGAAAACAACAAAGGAATCGAAATAGTCAAAATCAAGTGAGAAATCAGAGAAATAGTAACTGGAATAACAATAAGAAAAATAAAAAGGAAAGAATAACCGTAATGATGCTCCAAAACCAGTAACAGAGCGTAAATTCCATGAATTACCAAGTGAATTTGAGTATACGGATGGAATGACGGTTGCAGAAATCGCAAAACGCATCAAGCGTGAACCGGCTGAAATCGTCAAGAAACTCTTTATGATGGGAGTCATGGCGACTCAAAACCAATCGCTGGATGGAGATACGATTGAACTCTTGATGGTGGATTATGGAATTGAAGCCAAGAAAAAGGTTGAAGTGGACAATGCCGATATCGAACGCTTCTTCGTTGAAGATGGTTATTTGAATCCAGATGAGTTGGTAGAGCGTCCACCAGTTGTCACCATCATGGGACACGTTGACCACGGTAAAACGACCCTTTTGGATACCCTTCGTAATTCACGTGTAGCAACAGGTGAAGCGGGAGGAATCACTCAGCACATCGGGGCTTATCAAATCGTGGAAAATGGCAAGAAGATTACCTTCTTGGATACACCAGGACACGCGGCTTTTACTTCTATGCGGGCGCGTGGTGCCTCTGTTACGGATATTACCATCTTGGTCGTAGCGGCAGATGACGGGGTAATGCCTCAGACTATCGAAGCCATCAACCACTCAAAAGCTGCCAATGTTCCAATCATTGTGGCCATCAACAAGATCGATAAACCAGGTGCCAACCCAGAACGTGTGATCGGTGAATTGGCAGAGCATGGAGTGATGTCAACAGCTTGGGGTGGCGATTCTGAGTTTGTAGAAATTTCAGCTAAGTTCAACCAAAATATCGATGAACTCTTGGAAACGGTCCTTCTTGTGGCTGAAATCCAAGAACTCAAAGCAGATCCAACTGTTCGTGCCATCGGTACTGTTATCGAAGCGCGGTTGGATAAAGGAAAAGGTGCGGTGGCAACCCTCCTTGTTCAACAAGGTACCTTGAATGTCCAAGACCCAATCGTTGTCGGAAATACCTTTGGACGTGTCCGTGCCATGACCAATGACCTTGGACGTCGTGTGAAGGTGGCAGGACCATCTACTCCGGTTTCTATAACTGGTTTGAACGAAGCGCCAATGGCGGGTGACCACTTCGCGGTTTATGAAGATGAAAAATCAGCGCGTGCAGCTGGTGAAGAACGTGCCAAACGTGCTCTGATGAAACAACGTCAAGCAACCAACCGCGTCAGCCTTGAAAATCTCTTTGATACCTTGAAGGCTGGGGAAGTGAAATCTGTTAATGTCATCATTAAAGCCGATGTACAAGGTTCGGTTGAAGCCCTTGCTGCTTCCCTTCAAAAGATTGAAGTGGAAGGTGTGAAAGTGACCATCGTTCACTCAGCAGTTGGTGCTATCAACGAATCAGACGTGACCCTTGCAGAAGCTTCAAATGCCTTCATCATCGGATTTAACGTCCGCCCTACGCCACAAGCACGTCAACAAGCTGAAGCTGATGAGGTAGAAATCCGTCTTCACTCAATTATCTACAAAGTGATTGAAGAAATGGAAGATGCCATGAAGGGTATGTTGGATCCTGAGTTTGAAGAGAAAGTAATCGGGGAAGCAGTTATTCGTGAAACCTTTAAGGTCTCTAAAGTGGGTACCATCGGTGGATTTATGGTCCTCAGTGGTAAGGTTACTCGTGATTCCAAAGTCCGTGTCATTCGTGACGGTGTCGTGATCTATGACGGAGCTCTTGCAAGCTTGAAACACTTCAAAGATGATGTCAAAGAGATCACAAATGGTCGTGAAGGTGGATTGATGATTGAAGGTTACAATGATATCAAGACAGATGATACCATCGAAGCCTACATCATGGAAGAAATTAAAAAATAAGATGCTGACTAGGAAAAAAGAGGGCTCTCCTCTGATTTCCTAGTTTTTAAACACAGAGCAGAAAGGAGTTCCTATGGCAAGTCATTTTCGGACAGACCGAGTAGGGATGGAAATCAAGCGGGAAGTCAACGAGATTTTACAAAAGAAAGTCCGTGACCCGCGTGTTCAAGGTGTCACCATTACGGATGTTCAAATGCTAGGTGATTTGTCTATGGCCAAAGTGTATTATTCAATTATGAGTGATTTGGCTTCAGACAATCAAAAGGCTCAGACAGGCCTTGAAAAAGCAACAGGAACCATCAAGCGTGAATTAGGTCGGAATCTGAAATTGTACAAGATTCCAGATCTTACTTTTGTGAAAGACGAATCCATCGAATACGGAAATAAGATCGATGAGATGTTGCGCAATTTGAACAAAGACTAGAGAGGTTGGGACAAAAGTCCTAGCCTCTTAATTGTTTTTGGATTGTCGAGCAACACGCAGTGGTTGAGTGGGCTCTACTACGCTGATTTCATCAGCTTTTACAGCCCTACTCAACTGTGCGGAGGTGGGACGACGAAATCGAATTCTAACGAATTACCGATTTCTGTCCCACTCTCTCTTTTTTGGCTCTTAAAATGAGGAAAATAAAACAAAAAGAAAAAAACGGTTTCAAAAAATAATAGAAATTTACAGAAATCTCTTGTGTGATTGGAAATTATCCTTTACAATAGGAGAGGAGTTTTATTTCTGATCTCATATTTGGAGGAATGATCATGTCCATTAACTGGCAGGAAATTTTGTTTAACTTTTTGGGAGGGTTAGGTCTCTTTCTCTATAGTATTAAAACTATGGGAGAAGGACTGCAACAAGCTGCAGGGGACCGTCTTCGCTACTATATTGATAAATATACCAGCAATCCCTTTCTTGGAGTCTTAGTAGGGATTGTTGTGACAGCCCTTATTCAGTCTAGTACTGGGGTAACGGTGATTACCGTTGGTCTGGTCAGTGCGGGTCTCTTGACCCTGCGTCAAGCCATTGGGATCATCATGGGGGCTAATATTGGGACCACGGTCACCTCGTTCATTATTGGGTTTAAACTGGGGACTTATGCCCTTCCAATTATGTTTCTTGGAACGGTCTTACTTTTCTTTACCAAGAATCGAATGGCCAATAATATTGGTCGGATTCTCTTTGGGGTTGGAGGAATTTTCTACGCTTTAAACCTGATTAGTGCGGGAATGAGTCCTTTGAAAGAATTGCCAGAATTTAGTCAGTACATGATCACCCTTGGAAAAAATCCAATTTTGGGTGTTTTAGCAGGAGCCATCATCACCGTTTTGATTCAAGCTTCGTCAGCTACCATTGGGATCCTACAAGGTTTGTATTCAGGTGGTTTCTTAGATCTTCGTGGCTCGCTTCCTATCCTTTTTGGGGATAACATCGGAACAACCTTGACAGTTATTATTGCAGCGATGGGAGCCAATGTTTCTGCTAAGCGTGTTGCAGCAACCCACGTACTCTTTAACTTGATCGGTACAATCCTTTGTTTGATCTTGTTAACACCTTTTACAGCCATGATTGAATACTTCCAAGGGCTCTTGCACTTGTCACCAGAAATGACCATTGCTTTTTCTCACGGAGCTTTCAACGTGACCAACACTATCATTCAATTCCCATTCATTGGAGCTTTGGCATACTTTGTAACCAAACTGATTCCTGGTGAGGATGAGGTTGTCAAATATGAACCGCTCTACTTGGATGAAAACTTGATCACTCAAGCGCCTTCGATTGCTCTAGGAAATGCGAAAAAAGAGTTGCTTCATTTAGGTGGATATGCAGACAAAGCTTTTAATCTTTCTTATGATTATATTGTTCATCAAAATGAGAAAACAGCTGAAAAGGGTCATAAGACAGAAGAAGCCATCAATACCATTGATGATGATTTGACTCGCTACCTGATTCGTTTGTCAAGTGAAGCCTTGAGTCCGAGAGAAAGTGAAGTTCTCACCAATATCTTGGATTCTTCACGGGATTTGGAGCGGATTGGAGATCACGCGGAAGCCTTGATCAATCTAACCGATTATTTAATTCGTAAGAAAGTGGTCTTTTCAGAAGCGGCCTTGGCTGAATTGGAAGATATTTACAACCAAACCCATCAATTTGTAGAGGATGCTTTGAAAGCTGTTGAGAACAATGATGTGAGTCTAGCAAACCAATTGGTAGCACGTCACGAGGCAATTGAAAAGTTAGAGAAAAGACTTCGGAAAACCCATATTCGTCGTTTGAACCACGGTGAATGTACACCTCAAGCCGGAGTGAACTTTATTGATATCATTTCTCACTATACACGTGTTGCTGACCATGCCATGAATCTCGCTGAAAAAGTACAAATCGAGCAAATTTAATGAACGTCAAACAGAGTAAGTAGGAAGCTTACTCTGTTTTTTGTTGGATTCTATTCAAAAATAGGTCTAGACCATTTACAAATGGAAGTGAAAGCGTTATAATATGTATGAATATAAATGGAACACAGTTCCTACAATGGAAAGGACGATTTTATGTCTACATATATTAAAGCAGATCAATTTTATTACCCACATGGGGTTCGCCGCGGAGGCTATTTGGAGCTCGTTGATGGCAAGTTTGGAAAACATGTGGAAAGCTTACCTGAAGGTGCGGATGTGCTGGATTATTCTGGTTACAGTATTGCGCCTGGCCTCGTAGATACCCATATTCACGGATTTGGTGGGGTAGATGTGATGGATAACAATATCGAAGGCACTCTCCATACCATGAGTGAAGGTCTCTTGAGTACAGGGGTTACGAGTTTTTTGCCTACGACCTTGACTTCCTCTTACGAACAGCTTTTGGCAGTAACTGAAAATATCGGTGCACGATACAAAGAAGCAACAGGAGCCAAGATTCGCGGGATTTATTTTGAAGGACCTTATTTCACAGAAAAATACAAGGGAGCTCAAAACCCGTCTTATATGAAGGATCCAAGTATGGAAGAATTCCGTGCTTGGCAAAAAGCTGCCAATGGTCTGTTGAATAAGATTGCCCTTGCTCCCGAGCGTGAAGGGGTGGAAGAATTTGTTCGGACTATTACAGGAGAAGGGGTGACAGTCGCTTTGGGACACTCCAATGCTACTTTTGAAGAAGCTAAAAAAGCGGTTGATGCAGGTGCGAGTGTCTGGGTGCATGCCTACAATGGTATGCGTGGTTTGACGCACCGTGAACTCGGTATGGTTGGTGCCATGTATGAGTTGCCTCATACCACAGCAGAGTTGATCTGTGATGGCCATCACGTTGATCCGCTAGCATGTGATATCCTGATGAAACAAAAAAGAAAGAAAATGTTGCCTTGATTACTGACTGTATGACAGCTGGGGGATTAGAAGACGGGGATTATATGCTTGGGGAATTCCCAGTCGTGGTTGCTGAAGGGACTGCTCGCTTGAAATCAACTGGTAATCTAGCTGGCTCAATCTTGAAATTGAAAGATGGATTAAAAAATGTTGTAGAGTGGGGAATTGCTAACCCTCACGAAGCAGTGATGATGGCCAGCCTCAATCCGGCAAAATCAGTCCATATTGATGATGTTTGTGGTCAAATTCGAGAAGGGTATGATGCGGACTTCATCGTGCTTGATCAAAATTTGGATCTGGTTGCGACCTATCTCGATGGGGTCAAACGTTACCAGGCAACTAACTAGATTCAAGAAACGAAGATAGAATACTTCCTCTCTAGGTCATACCTAGAGAGGTTTTTGTTTACCGATGGTAGTGCAATTTTGTGAATGCTGTCTTTTCATGCTATAATGGGAATTGAAATGTGAGGTAGCTTATGAAGGCAATTGATATACGTTTTTTATTGATGGGAATTTTTTTCTTGCTCTATGGGATTGTAAGAAAAAATATCTTTATTGTGATCGTTGGTGGGGCATTTTTACTCTATAGTTTTTATAGCAAGAAGATGGAGCCAACCAAGAAGAATATTTTTAAGCCAGAGCTCAAGCTTCGAGGGCCTAAGAAACCGAAATCGAAGAAAGGAAAGAAAAAATGAACAATTATCGTTTGAATAATGGGGTGGAGATTCCTGTATTGGGATTTGGAACCTGGAAAGCAGCGGATGGAGAAGAAGCCTATCAAGCTGTCTTAGCTGCTTTAAAAGCAGGTTATCGCCATATCGATACAGCTGCGATTTATCAAAATGAAGAGAGTGTGGGTCGGGCCATTAAAGACAGTGGTCTTGCGCGTGAAGACCTGTTTATTACCACCAAACTTTGGAATACTCACCACACTTATGAAGACGCTCAAGCTGCTTTGGAAGAGTCTCTTGAAAAACTAGGCTTGGACTATGTAGATCTTTATTTGATTCATTGGCCAAATCCAAAACCTCTTCGAGAAAATGATGCTTGGAAACAACGCAATGCTGAGGTTTGGCGGGCAATGGAAGATATGCTAGCTGCTGGCAAGGTTCGAGCTATTGGTATTAGCAATTTTCTGCCTCATCATTTGGAAGCCCTCCTTGAAACAGCTCGGGTCATTCCGGCTGTGAACCAAATTCGTCTAGCACCTGGGGTTTACCAAAGCGAAGCCATCGCAGCGAGTCGCAAGCATGGCATTTTACTAGAGGCTTGGGGACCTTTTGGCCAAGGAGAATTGTTCCAAAATGAACAAGTAAAAGAAATGGCTACTAAATATGGAAAGACCGTCGCCCAACTAGCCCTGGCTTGGAGTTTACAAGAAGGTTTCCTTCCATTGCCCAAATCGGTTACGCCTGAGCGGATTGCGAGTAATTTAAATTGCTTTGATTTTGAATTGACGGCAGATGATATGGAACTCCTTCGCCATCTTCCGGTTGAAGCAGGTGCACCAGATCCGGACAACAAAGATTTTTAAGAGAGAATTTCTATTTATTAATGAAAACCGAGGACAGTTTCGTTCTCGGTTTTTAAGATCCTTTCAATGATTAAATAATTTTAAAAATCCAATAAAAACAGATGTTCTATAATACTTTCCCATACTAATTTACATTTTTCCGAACGAAAATAAATTAATAGTTAGTAATATTCGTAAATGTTACATTTGTGTTACATT
>NZ_CM002128.1:2276045-2281296 GCF_000448565.1 Streptococcus sp. HSISM1
TAAGAGAGAATTTCTATTTATTAATGAAAACCGAGGACAGTTTCGTTCTCGGTTTTTAAGATCCTTTTCAATGATTAAATAATTTTAAAAATCCAATAAAAACAGATGTTCTATAATACTTTCCCATACTAATTTACATTTTTCCGAACGAAAATAAATTAATAGTTAGTAATATTCGTAAATGTTACATTTGTGTTACATTTTGTTTTTTGAATGAATTTTCAGATAATTTTGCGTTATAATAGTTACTATTAAAATAAAAGGGGAGTTTCTATGAATAGACAAGAACGTTTTTCATTAAGAAAATACAAATTTGGTGTAGCCTCAGTTTTATTAGGGGCTGTTTTGGTATTTGGATCTGCACAAGCGAGTGCAGAAGAACAAGCGACCAGCCAAACGAGTGCTGGAACACAGCTTGTAGCCACTACTCAACAGGCACCTGCTGAAGAAGAGCATTCACAAGCAACAGAAGCAAGTACAGCAGTTGCTAGTGAGAAAGTAGAAGTTGCAAAAGAAGCAACAGTTGCTGAAAAGACAACGAATGCAACAGAAGCAGCTCTTGTTGAAAAAACAGAAGCTCCGAAAGAGGCAGCTACTGTTCCAGAAACAAAACCGGAAGTAGCGGAAAAACCTGTAGAAAAAGCAGCAGAAGTGGCTACTGCGACAAGTTCTGAAACAACGAATCGCCATGAGGCAGCTGAAAAACCTCAAAGCATCGAAAGTGACGAAATTATTACTGTTCCCCAAACCTGGAAGCAAGGCTATAAAGGGGAAGGGATGGTTGTCGCCGTCATCGACTCTGGCTTGGATGTGAACCACGAGGTTCTTCGGATTACCGATCCTTCAAAAGCTAAGTTTAAAAACCAAGAAGAAATCGAAGCTGCTAAGAAAGCGGCAGGAATCGATTATGGTAAATGGTACAACGACAAGGTTGTCTACGCTTATGACTACTTTGATGGGACCGACAATATCAAAGAGGCCGAAAGAGATTCTCATGGGATGCACGTTACAGGGATTGCAACAGGGAATCCTGATAAAGAAGCAGGAAACGGAGAAAAGATCTATGGTGTAGCACCAGAAGCGCAAGTTATGTTTATGCGTGTCTTTTCAGATCGTCAAAAAACAACGGGTTCTGCTCTTTATGTAAAAGCAATTGATGATGCTGTAGCTCTTGGTGCAGATACCATCAATATGAGTCTTGGATCTTCTACTGGTTCTACGGTCAATGCAGGTTCAGATATCATTGACGCCATCAAACGGGCGCGTGCTAAAGGTGTATCTGTCCTAATCTCTGCAGGAAATAGCAATACTTTTGGGAATGGCTATTCAAGACCAGCTGCAGAAAATCCAGATTACGGCTTGGTCGGAAACCCATCAACAGTAGAGGACTCTATTTCTGTTGCTTCAATCAATAATAAAATCATTACCACAGAGGTTTTCGAAGTCAAAGGTCTAGAAGGTAATGCAGAAGTAGATAACGGGAAGTTTGACTACAGTAAATCTGCAACAGATACAGACTTTGAAAAAGGTAAAGAATATGAGTATGTATCAGTTGGTCTTGGGAAAGAAGATGATTTCAAAGATCTAGATCTTACCGGTAAATTGGCGCTTATCCAACGCGGGGAAATTCCATTCTCAGAAAAGATTGCCAATGCCCTCCATCATGGTGCAGTAGGGGCCATGGTTTACAATAATGTAGAAGGATCTAATCTTGGAATGGCAATTGATGGAGATGCTAAGAAAATTCCATCTGTCTTCATTTCAAAACGCTATGGGGAAGCTCTTAAAGCTGGATCTTACAAAGTTGTCTTTAACAATACCATGGCTAACCGTCCATCTCCAGAAGCAGACCAATTGTCTGATTTCTCAAGCTGGGGTGTGACAACAGATGGTCAGTTGAAACCAGATGTCACAGCACCTGGTGGGAATATCTTCTCTTCTTTGAATGACAATACCTACGGGGATATGAGTGGTACTAGTATGGCCTCTCCTCATGTAGCAGGTGTGGCAGCTTTGGTCAAAGAATACCTTGTGAAGAACCACCCAGAATTGACTCCAGAACAAGTTTCTGCAACTGTCAAAGCCTTGATTATGTCTACGGCTAAACCACATGTTAATAAAGAAACCGGTGTTTATACTTCTCCACGTCAACAAGGAGCAGGGGTTGTAGACACAGCTGCAGCCGTTTCAACAGACTTGTATGTGACTGGTGAAAACAACTATCCAAGCGTTACTCTTGGTAACGTTGGAGATAGCTTTACATTTAATGTGACGGTTCACAATATTTCAGATACCGATCGTACCTTGAAAATGTTGGTGAATACTGACACAGATGAAGTGAAGGATGGTAAATTTACCCTTCGTCCACGTAAATTAACAGAAACTGCTTGGCCTGAAGTAACCGTGAAAGCACATAGTTCTGAAACAGTTACAGTGAAAGTCGACACAAGTAAATTCACAGAAGAATTAAGCAAAGAAATGCCAAATGGCTATTTCCTTGAAGGATTTGTTCGTTTTGTCGATCCAGCAGATGATGGGGATGTGGTTAGCTTGCCATTTATGGGATTCAAGGGAGAATTCCAAAACCTTCCAGCGGTTGAAAACCAATCTATGATTTAGTTCGTGAAGGAAAAGATGGCTTCTACTATCATGTTCCAAAAGATTTGAATATCTCATCGAGTGCGAATGTTTCTGCGCTCGTCACCCTTCAAAATGACCTTCTCCTTACACAAGGGAAACGTGATGGTCGTCGGATTACCGTTCTTGGTATTGAAGAAAATGCGGAAGGAACTCATGCTCTTCAACTAGATGAGAATGGAAATGTTCGCATTGCCATTTCACCAAATGAAGATGGAAATAAAGACCTCGTTGAATACAAGACGGTTGCTCTTCGAAACATTGAAAACCTTCATGCAACTGTCTACGCAGCAAGCGATACGGAACATAAAAATCCGCTGTGGGAAGGAACTCCATCTGATCATCGTAAGAACTTCTTTGATGGCAATGAAAAGAACCCACGCAGTTACACACTAGATAATACTGCTTGGAACGGTACCGATGCAAATGGGAAAGCAGTAGCAGATGGTGTATATGATTATGTCATTCGTTACACCCCAATGGTTCCTGGAGCTGAGGAGCAATCAACAACCTTCAAGGTTCAAGTCGATACTCAAAAACCAGTGATCACATCTGGATATATCCGTTTCAAGGATGGGGCTCAACAGTTTATAGCACGTAAAGCCAAAGATGTTGGCGATGGTGGTATCTTAACTGAAAAACTCGTCTACGTGACTCCATTCGATGATCAGGGGACAATGGTCCAAACCAGTGAAGATAAGAATGGTACACGTGCGCTTGAAAATTACCATGTGATCAAGGCCAATGCAGATGGTAGCTTCGATCTTCCTGAAAACATCGATAAGAAGAATATCTACTACTATGTAGAAGACTTTGCGGGTAACGTAGATTATGTTTCACTAGCTGATTTAGTTCGGGATCAAAATAGTGGTCGGGTTCAAATTGCAGTTCGTGACGCTAAAACGAACAAAGATTTGGATACTATGTATGTTTACCGAATCAAAGATAGCAATGGTCAATACGTATCAGTTGATAAGACAAAAGATATTAACTTCTTGAACTTTGGTCATTATACTGCAGAAATCTTTACGTATGATCGTACAGAAGTGAAATTTGTCAGCAGCTTGACGCAAGAATTTGATTTGACAGAGGATAATAGTTTCCAAACGATCGCTTTTCTTGCCAATACTTTAGAATATGCACCAGTTAGCATCAACTTTGATCAACCGGTTTCAAAAGCGGCTACGATTGTATTAAAAGGGGCAGATGGTGAAAACTTTGTCTTGCCTGCTGAAAAATATGGTAAAAATGGCTTTGGTAAATCTGTAGCAACTGGTCAATATACCTTGGTTGCAACTCTTCCTACAGGCTATGAACTAGCTGAGGAAGCACCAGTGATTTCAGTTGTCGCAGGGCGCAACAACAATTACCGTATTGGAGTGATCTCAAAAGTGGATCTCTTGGCTGCTTTGAACAACCAAGCAGATGTTACAAAGACAGCGCAATACTTCAATGCCAGTGCGGATAAGAAGGAAGCCTATGATCAAGCCTTGCAAGCGGCCCAAGCAGCCTTGACCAACAAGGTTAGTCAAGAGCAAGTCAACCAAGCTCTAGCTAGTCTTGAAGCTGCCAGCCAAGCTTTGGATGGGAAAGATTCAAACGTTGCGGCCTTGAAAGAAGCTATGCAGGCTTACGATGCTACGACAAAAACTGGTCGTTATGCCAATGCCAAAGAAAAAGTACGTCGCGACTACGATCGTGCTTTCCAAACAGTAGCCTTGCTTGCAGTTGATCCAACTGTGAAACAAGAACAAATCAATCAAGCACTTGCTGAGCTTAGCCGTGCAGAAGGAAAATTAAACGGGAAAGCAACTGATTTTTCAAGTCTTGAAAAATACATCAAGGAAGAATTGAAGTTCCAAGAAAAGAATGCGAAATTCATCTATGCTGGAAATGAAGAAAAAGAAGCTTACCTAGTAGCCTTCAAGGATGCACAAACCATCCTTTCAAATCCAGGAGCAAGCCAACAAGATGTGAAAGATGCTTTGACAGCCTTGAAGAATGCCAAGAAAAAACTTCATGGTAAAAAACCAAAAGCTGCAAGACGTCCATAAGAAAAACAACATTGTTTGTTAGCCTAAAATCCGTATGAAACGATTGTTTCATGCGGATTTTAATTTACAAGTCACTAAAAATCTGCTATAATACTAGTCAAGAAAGAAGGGCTTACGGCGTTTTTCTAGCGAGCTTGGGATAGTGAGAGCCAAGTAGAGCAAGGTAAGCAAGTGGCGCTTTCTCTCAGTAAAAAGCTGAGTAAAGTAAAATAAAATGAAGTAATAAATTAGGGTGGAACCGCGTTTCTAACGCCCCTAGGTCATAGACTTAGGAGCAGAGACACGGTTCTTTTTGTATCCTAAGTCACAAGAAACTTTATGAATAAGGAGTATTCAATGTCAAAAAAACTAACCTTTCACTGCGTTAGTGGCAGATACCTCCTTACAGTCGGACTGCCCAACGCTCAGCATTAAGGTGCCTGAGCTAGACGCAGTACTAACTCGTCTTGCCTCGTATGATCAACGAGACAGACTCGTGTCGCAAGAAATTATAGAAAAAGGAGTAAATAATGTCTAAAAAATTGACTTTCCAGGAAATCATCCTTACTTTGCAACAATAC
>NZ_CM002128.1:2282187-2293910 GCF_000448565.1 Streptococcus sp. HSISM1
ACTTAGGAGCAGAGACACGGTTCTTTTTGTATCCTAAGTCACAAGAAACTTTATGAATAAGGAGTATTCAATGTCAAAAAACTAACCTTTCACTGCGTTAGTGGCAGATACCTCCTTACAGTCGGACTGCCCAACGCTCAGCATTAAGGTGCCTGAGCTAGACGCAGTACTAACTCGTCTTGCCTCGTATGATCAACGAGACAGACTCGTGTCGCAAGAAATTATAGAAAAAGGAGTAAATAATGTCTAAAAAATTGACTTTCCAGGAAATCATCCTTACTTTGCAACAATACTGGAATGACCAGGGTTGTATGCTCATGCAGGCTTATGATAATGAAAAAGGTGCGGGAACCATGAGTCCTTATACCTTCCTCCGTGCCATTGGTCCTGAGCCATGGAATGCGGCTTATGTAGAACCATCACGTCGTCCAGCGGATGGTCGTTACGGGGAAAACCCAAACCGTCTTTACCAACACCACCAATTCCAAGTGGTGATGAAACCATCACCATCAAACATCCAAGAACTCTACCTTGAGTCATTGGAAAAATTGGGGATTAATCCTTTGGAGCACGATATCCGTTTCGTTGAAGATAACTGGGAAAACCCATCGACTGGTTCAGCTGGTCTTGGTTGGGAAGTTTGGTTGGATGGTATGGAAATCACTCAGTTCACCTACTTCCAACAAGTTGGTGGATTGGCAACTGGCCCAGTAACTTCTGAGGTCACTTACGGATTGGAACGTTTGGCTTCTTACATCCAAGAAGTAGACTCAGTTTATGATATTGAGTGGGCTCCAGGCGTTAAATACGGAGAAATCTTCCTTCAACCAGAATATGAACACTCAAAATACAGCTTTGAAGTTTCTGACCAAGATATGCTTCTTGAAAATTTCGAAAAATTTGAAAAAGAAACAGGACGTGCTTTGGAATTGGGCCTTGTTCACCCAGCCTATGACTACGTTTTGAAATGTTCACATACCTTCAATTTGCTTGATGCTCGTGGAGCAGTATCCGTTACAGAACGTGCCGGCTATATTGCCCGCATCCGTAACTTGGCCCGTGTCGTAGCCAAAACCTTCGTCGCAGAACGCAAGAAACTCGGTTACCCACTTCTTGACGAAGCCACACGCGCCAAACTCCTAGCAGAAGAGGAAGAATAAAGAGAGTATATTAAATAGGATTGGGTTATAGAGGGATCCTACAGAACCAGTTGCCGCAGTGATAGAGGTATCGTTAGAGAAACTAACGATACCAGGCAAAATTGGAGACCTTAGGCTCCGATTTTAGCAATGAAACGACGCAGTCGGTTGCTTGCGTGCCAATCACATAAGGCAAACTGGAAAAAAAGATATTTTTCGGAGAAAAAACATGACAAAAAACTTATTAGTAGAACTTGGACTTGAAGAGTTGCCAGCCTACGTTGTCACACCAAGTGAAAAACAACTCAGTGAGAAAATGGCAGCCTTCTTGGATGACAACCGTCTTTCATACGAAAGCATTCAAACCTTCTCAACGCCACGCCGTTTGGCTGTACGTGTGATTGGTTTGGCGGATCAACAATCGGATTTGACCGAAGATTTTAAAGGACCTTCTAAGAAAATCGCCTTGGATGCAGATGGAAACTTCTCAAAAGCGGCTCAAGGATTCGTCCGTGGAAAAGGCTTGACGGTTGATGATATCGAATTCCGTGAAGTTAAGGGTGAAGAATACGTTTACGTGACGAAGCACGAAGCTGGAAAACCAGCTAAAGAAGTCTTGGCCGGCGTTCCAGAGGTGCTTGCTTCATTGACCTTCCCTGTTAGCATGCACTGGGCTAACAACACCTTTGAATACATTCGCCCAGTTCACACCTTGATCGTTCTTTTGGGCGACGAAGCGCTCGACCTTGACTTCTTGGATATCCACTCAGGTCGTGTGAGCCGTGGACACCGTTTTCTTGGACATGAAGTGGAAATTACCAATGCGGATTCTTATGAAGAAGACCTTCGTACCGTTTACGTGATTGCGGATAGCAAAGAACGTGAAAACATGATTCGTGAGCAAATCAAAGCCATCGAAGCAGAACAAGGTGTTCAAGTCCAAATCGAAGAAGGACTTTTGAATGAAGTCTTGAACTTGGTCGAATACCCAACTGCCTTTATGGGAAGTTTTGACACTAAATATTTGGACGTTCCAGAAGAAGTCTTGGTGACCTCAATGGAAACACACCAACGGTACTTTGTTGTACGCGACCTTGATGGTAAGCTGAAACCAAACTTCATCTCCGTCCGTAATGGGAACGCTGAGCACTTGGAAAATGTTATCCGAGGAAATGAAAAAGTCTTGGTGGCACGTCTCGAAGATGGTGAATTCTTCTGGCGTGAAGACCAAAAACTTAAGATTGAAGACCTCGTTGCTAAATTGGCGAACGTGACCTTCCATGAAAAAATTGGTTCTCTTTCAGAACACATGGCGCGTGCGGGTGTTATTGCAGCGTCACTAGCTGAGCAAGCTGGTTTGACTGCAGAAGAAACGGCAGCCGTCGCTCGTGCAGCTGAAATCTACAAATTTGACCTCTTGACGGGTATGGTCGGTGAGTTTGATGAATTGCAAGGAATCATGGGTGAAAAATACGCCCTTCTCGCTGGTGAAGATCCTGCGGTTGCGAGAGCTATCCGTGAGCACTACCTTCCTGATTCAGCAGACGGAGCCCTTCCAGAGACTAAGGTTGGTGCCATTCTTGCCCTTGCAGATAAATTGGATA
Organism: Streptococcus sp. HSISM1; assembly: GCF_000448565.1. Lineage (GTDB taxonomy): Bacteria > Bacillota > Bacilli > Lactobacillales > Streptococcaceae > Streptococcus. The sequence goes on from NZ_CM002128.1 coordinate 2,284,931, forward strand.
CCCTTCTTTCCTTCTTCTCAGTAGGCTTGATTCCATCAGGTTCCAATGACCCTTATGCACTTCGTCGTGCAACACAAGGGATTGTTCGTATCTTGGATGCCTTTGGTTGGCATATCCCTATGGATGAGTTGATTGACAGCCTTTACGGTCTGTCGTTTGATAGTCTTTCTTATGACAATCAAGCAGAAGTGCTCAACTTCATCAAGGCGCGTGTGGACAAGATGATGGGACGCACACCAAAAGATATCAAAGAAGCTGTTCTTGCTGGTTCAAACTTTGTCGTGGCTGATATGCTGGAAGCAGCTGAAGCTCTTTCAGAAGCTGCGAAGATGGATGGTTACAAGGCAGCTGTTGAATCACTCTCACGTGCCTTCAACTTGGCAGAAAAAGCAGATGCTTCAGTAGCAGTCGATGCGAGTCTCTTTGAAAATGATCAAGAAAAAGCCTTGGCTCAAGCAGCAGAAAGTCTTGAATTGACAGGTTCAGCTAGCGACAAACTGGCTCAACTCTTTGCTCTTAGCCCGGTCATTGATGCTTTCTTTGACAATACCATGGTGATGGCAGAAGATGAGGCTGTTAAAAACAACCGTCTGGCCCTTCTTGCAGGCCTTGTAGCGAAAGCTAATGCTGTCGCAGCCTTTAATCAATTGAACACAAAATAATGACCTGATGACAGGTAGAAAGTAGGTTTTATTATGACACCTGAAAAAATTGCTCGGATCAATGAGCTGGCTAAAAAGAAAAAACAGAAGGTTTGACTCCAGAAGAAACAGTGGAACAAGCAAAACTTCGTGAAGAATACATTGAAGGTTATCGTCGCTCCGTTCGTCACCACATTGAAGGTATCAAAATTGTGGATGAAGAAGGTAACGATGTAACACCTGAGAAACTACGCCAAGTGCAACGGGAAAAAGGTTTGCATGGCCGTAGTCTCGATGATCCTAATTCATAATCAAAAGAGTGCTGGAATAGACTCCAGCACTCTTTTGTATCTTTAAAATTCAGAATATTCTGGACCAGATTGACCAATTTTTAAAAACATGGTATAGTAGATTGTGTGAAAATTTGAAGTATACTTTTCTGAAAATGTACAGAAAAAGAATTGGAGTAATCATATGTCAAAAAAACATCATCCTAGTCAAGAAACCGAAAATGGGATGGTTCGTGGTCTGCAAAATCGGCATGTTCAGCTGATCGCTATTGCAGGAACCATCGGGACAGGACTCTTTCTTGGAGCCGGTCGTTCCCTTTCTTTGACAGGTCCCTCTATTATTTTAGTCTATATGCTGACTGGCGCCTTCATGTACTTGATGATGCGGGCGATCGGAGAAATGCTCTATATGGACCCTGATCAACACACCTTTATCAACTTTATCACCAAGTATCTAGGAAAAGGTTGGGGTTATTTTTCAGGATGGTCCTATTGGGTCTCCTTGGTATTTTTGGGAATGGCAGAGATCACCGCTGTTTCCAACTATGTCCAGCTTTGGTTTCCAAATTGGCCAGCCTGGCAGATTCAAATTATCTTTTTAGCGCTTTTAAGTTGTGTAAACTTGATCGCTGTGAAGGTTTTTGGAGAGGTTGAATTCTGGTTTGGAATGATCAAGATTGTCACTATTTTAGCCCTGATCGCAACAGGGATCTTTATGGTGACGACGAATTTTGAAACACCAGCTGGACACGCTAGCTTAACCAATATTACCAGTGGTTTTCAAATGTTTCCAAATGGTTGGGTCAAGTTCGTCATGGCCTTCCAAATGGTCTTCTTTGCTTATCAAGCGATCGAGTTTGTTGGAATTACTACTTCTGAAACAGCTAATCCCCGCCAAGTATTGCCAAAAGCCATTAAAGAAATTCCAATCCGAATTGTAATCTTTTATGTAGGGGCTTTGTTGGCGATTATGGCTATTTTCCCTTGGCAACAGCTTCCCGTCAATAAATCACCATTTGTAACGGTCTTTCAGATGGTTGGAATCAAGTGGGCAGCAGGATTGATTAATTTTGTTGTACTGACAGCTGCTGCATCTTCCTTGAATTCCACCCTCTATTCAACAGGGCGTCACTTGTACCAGATTGCAAAAGAAACACCAAACAGCAAAGTGATGAATCGTTTGAAACTGAATAGCTTATCTCGTATGGGGATTCCAAGTCGCGCGATTATTTTTTCTGCGATTGTGGTTGCTGTTTCTGCCTTTATCAATGTCTTGCCAGGTGTCTCAGATGCCTTTGCCTTGATTACGGCCTCTTCTTCTGGTGTCTACATTGCTATTTACATTTTGACCATGCTTGCCCATCTTAAGTACCGTAAATCGAAAGAATTTATGCCAGATGGTTTTGTCATGCCAGCCTATAAAGTGTTGAATCCATTGACCATTGTTTTCTTCCTCTTTGTATTCGTTTGTCTCTTCTTGCAAGAATCAACATACATTGGAGCGATTGGAGCAACCATCTGGATCATTCTTTTTGGGATTTACAGCAATTGGAAACATAGTAAATAAACCGCAAGAGAGTGGGACAGAAATCGGTAATTCGTTAGAATTCGATTTCGTCGTCCCACCTCCGCACAGTTGAGTAGGGCTGTAAAAGCTGATGAAATCAGCGTAGTAGAGCCCACTCAACCACTGCGTCTTGCTCGACAATCCAAAAATAATTGAGAGGCTAGGACTTTTGTCCCAGCCTCTTTATTATTTCAGAGCTAGTTTGCTTTTTTTAAGAAATTTCTTGGAGTGATTAAAAGAAAAACAGAGATGGAAGAAATTATTTTTCTTCCATCTCTGTTTTTTGTCCTTGAATGGCTTTTTTGAGCCACCAAAGTGAGCCGACTAGGATCAGGGCAGCAAGCCAAAAAATCCCAGCCTCAATAGTGGTTAGAAAAAAGTAGAGAGCGATAGCATCGACCAATAAAAGTGGGATGAGAATCTGTTTTCTTATTTTCATAAGAATATTGTATCATAAATTCTAGAGGAAACAAATGAAATCAAGCCTTTCTAAGTATTTTGTAGGATCTGAAAAGGTCCGATAGGGTTAGTTAGTGAATTTTCTTTCAGGAGTGCATCTTGGTCCCATTTGTGGTAAAATAGTAAAGATATGAGTAAAGAATTTCATCATGTAACGGTTTTGCTTCATGAAACGATCGATATGCTGGATGTTAAGCCAGATGGGATCTATGTAGACGCCACATTGGGTGGGGCAGGCCACAGCGAATATTTGTTAACAAAATTAAATGAATCGGGCCATCTTTATGCCTTTGACCAAGATCAGCATGCAATTGAGAATGCTAAGATTCGTTTAGCTCCATTCATTGAGAAAGGCATGGTGACCTTCATTAAGGATAACTTTCGTCATTTGAAGGAACGTCTAAACGAATTGGGTGTGACTGAAATTGATGGAATCTGTTATGACCTAGGTGTCTCTAGTCCTCAGTTAGATGAACGGGAACGCGGATTTTCTTACAAGAAAGATGCGCCGTTAGACATGCGGATGAATCAAGAAGCTTCCTTGACAGCCTATGAAGTCGTTAATAGCTACGATTACCATGATCTAGTCCGTATTTTTTCAAATATGGAGAGGACAAATTTTCCAAGCAAATTGCGCGGAAAATTGAGCAAGCACGAGCAATTAAACCGATTGAAACGACGACTGAATTAGCAGAGGTTATTAAATCTGCTAAACCAGCTAAGGAGCTCAAGAAAAAGGGCCATCCTGCTAAACAGATTTTCCAAGCCATTCGTATCGAAGTCAATGATGAACTGGGAGCTGCAGATGAATCAATTCAGCAAGCCATGGATTTGTTGGCCCTCGATGGTCGTATTTCTGTGATTACCTTTCATTCGTTAGAGGATCGATTGACCAAACAATTGTTTAAAGAAGCTTCGACAGTTGAGGTTCCAAAGGGGCTTCCCTTTATTCCAGATGATTTGAAACCAAAGATGGAGTTGGTCAACCGGAAACCTATTTTGCCAAGTGAAGAAGAGCTTGAGGAAAATAATCGATCTCATTCAGCAAAATTACGGGTTGCTCGAAAAATACACAAGTAAGAGGAATTGATATGGCAGCAAGAAATGAGAGAACAAGAACACAGGTACTACAAGACCGCTTTCGCCGTTTCTCTAGAGTAGAAAAGGCTTTTTATGGGTCGATTGTCCTAACAGCTGTTATTTTAGCCATTAGTATCGTCTTTATGCAGACACGGATTTTACAAGTTCAAAGTGAATTGACTGATTTGAATACGGAACTAGAAGCCAAAAAGACGGAATTGGCAGATGTTCGTCAAGAGGTCAATGAATTAACACGTTATGACCGCTTATCACAGTTGGCTAGCTCCCAAGGAATGAAGCTGCAAAAAGAAAATCGAAAAACAGTGAGTGCAAGTAGTGATGAATAAATTCAAAAAATTTTTGATCGGGTATTCGATAAAGAAACGTCGCTTGCCGGATCAGAATCGAAAACAAGTTGGGAAAAATCTCAGTGTACTGGCGATTTTCCTCTTTTTTCTCTTTCTGATTAATTTTGCAATGATTATTGGGACTGACAAAAAATTCGGTGTGACCTTATCGGATCAAGCAAAAAAAGTCCATGAGGAGACGGTTATTGTTCCTGCAAAACGTGGAACGATCTATGACCGAAATGGAGCAGTAATTGCTGAAGATGCTACGACCTATAACGTTTATGCTGTTATTGATAAAAAGTACAAATCAGCAACCGGAAAAATCCTCTATGTAGAAGAGAGCCAATTTAAAAAAGTAGCAGAAATCTTTAAGCAGTACTTAGGGATGGATGAGGATTACGTCATTCAACAGTTGTCGCAAAAGAAATTGAAACAAGTTTCTTTTGGATCGAACGGAAACGGCATTACTTATAGTAATATGACAGCTATCCGTGAGGCCATGGAAGCGGCGAAAATTGAAGGGGTTGCCTTTACAACTAGTCCAAATCGGAGCTATAAAAATGGGGTTTTTGCCTCTCAATTTATAGGTCAGGCCTCTCTTCAAGAAGATAAAGAGGGGAATAAAACCCTGAAGGGGCAATCAGGGATGGAGAAATCCCTCGATCGTATTCTCGCTGGTCAAAATGGGGTTATCACCTATGACAAAGACCGAAACGGGAATATCGTTCCTGGTTCAGATAAGGTTTCTGTCAAAACAGAAGATGGAAAAGATGTCTATACGACCATTTCAGCAGAATTACAAACCTACCTTGAGACGCGAATGGATGTTTTCCAAGAAAAAGTAAAGGAAAGTATGTTAGTGCGACTCTTGTGAGTGCAAAAACTGGAGAAATCCTGGCGACAACGCAACGTCCATCCTATAATGCGGATACCAAACAAGGGTTGGATCTGAAAAACTTGAAAACCTGGAATACCATCCTTTATCAAGATCAATATGAACCGGGTTCAACGATGAAGGTCATGTTATTAGCTTCGGCGATTGATCATGGAACTTTCCCAGCCTATAATGAAGTATACTACAGTAACGAACTACAAGTAAAAGATGCGACGATCCGTGACTGGGATGTCAATATGGGGCTGGCTGAAGGTCGCTATATGAATATCGCACAGGGCTTTGCTTACTCAAGTAACGTGGGGATGACTCGCTTAGAGCAAAAGATGGGAAATGCTGTCTGGATGGACTACCTAACCCGCTTTAAATTCGGTCTTCCGACCCGTTTTGGAATGGGAAATGAAGCTTACGGGGGTCTTCCAGGGGATAACTATGTCAGTCAGGCACAATCTGCCTTTGGTCAAGGGATTTCCGTCAGTCAAACCCAAATGTTACGGGCCTTTAGCGCCATCGCTAATGATGGGCAAATGTTGGAGCCGAAATTTATTAGTGCTATTTACGATAAAAAATCAGACACAGCCCGCAAATCAAAAAAAGAAGTTGTTGGAAAACCAGTTTCAGGATCAGCTGCGCAACAGACACGGAACTATATGATCACCGTCGGAACAGATCCAGAGTATGGAACCTTGTACAGCGATGGACCCATCATTCAGGTACCAGGTCAAAACGTTGCGGTGAAATCAGGGACTGCCCAAATGGCGACAGATCAAGGATACTTACAAGGAGAAAATGATTATATCAACTCGGTTGTAGCCATGACACCTGCAGAAGATCCTGAATTCATCATGTATGTGACGGTCCAACAACCAGAAGTGAAATTCTCAGCGACCAGCTGGGAAGAGCTGGTCAATCCTATTTTGGAAGATGCAGTTGCTTTAAAAGACGAATTGCATTTGACATCAGAGGCACCAACGTTGGATGGTGTGACCAAAGAAACGACCTACAAAATCCCTTCAGTAGAAACTCTCTCTAAGGAGTTGAATCTGAAACAAAATTTGAGCCCAGGTGCTTATTCAGAGGAATTGCGTCGCAATTTGGTGCAACCAATTGTCCTAGGAACCGGGAAAAATATCCGCAAAATGTCTGTGGATATAGGCTCTAAAGTCAAAGCCAATCAGCAAGTATTGTTATTGACAGAAGACTTTGATGCGGTTCCAGATATGTATGGTTGGACTAAGAAAAATGCAGACATCTTTGGAGAATGGACTGGAATTGAGATTACCTATAAAGGTAGTGGAAAGAAAGTAACTAAACAAAGTGTCAAAATGAACACCTCACTCAATAAAACTAAAAAGATTACGTTAACATTAGGAGACTAAGATGTATATTGCTACGATCCTTGTATCGTTTCTATTAACAGTGGCTGCTATTCCAGCCTTTATTCGATTTTACCATCGTGCTCATATTTCTGGGCAACAAATGCACGAAGATGTGAAACAACACAAAGCGAAAGCTGGCACTCCGACAATGGGTGGAGTTGTATTTCTCATTACAGCCGTTCTAGTTAGTTTTGTCGTTACCGTATTGACTGGAAATTTCACGCGCCCTGTTCAACTGATTCTATTTATCTTGATTCTTTATGGAATTGTTGGATTTTTGGATGACTTTTTAAAAGTTTTTCGTAAGATTAATGAAGGTCTTAACCCAAAACAAAAATTGGCCCTTCAACTTGTTGGTGGAATCATCTTCTATATTTTTTCTGAACGCCACGGTGCAGGAAGCCTTTTGAATGTCTTTGGTTACGATCTTTACTTGGGTCATTTCTACATTCTCTTTGCTTTGTTTTGGTTGGTTGGTTTTTCAAATGCGGTCAATTTGACAGATGGGATTGATGGATTAGCCAGCATCTCCGTTGCCATTAGCCTGAGTGCCTATTCCTTTATTGCCTATATGCAAGGGAAATGGGACATTCTCTTTGTCACCTTGAGTATGATTGGGGCCTTGCTAGGATTCTTTGTCTTCAACCACAAGCCGGCTAAAATCTTTATGGGAGATGTCGGTAGTCTAGCTCTTGGAGGGATGCTTGCAGCTTTGTCAATGGCTTTGCATGTCGAGTGGACGTTGCTCTTAATTGGTCTGGTCTATGTCATTGAAACGGGTTCAGTAATGCTACAAGTGACCTATTTCAAATGGACCAAGAAACGGTACGGGGAAGGACGTCGGATTTTCCGAATGACTCCTTTCCACCATCATTTAGAATTGGGTGGCCTTTCTGGCATTGGCCGAAACTGGTCAGAATGGAAAGTGGATGCCTTTATGTGGAGCATTGCCTTGGTGACAAGTGTCGTGACTCTAGTTCTTCTCTACCTATAAAACGACGGTGGGCTTGCCCATCGTTTTTTTACTGACTCAGAGAGACTTCGCTGGTTAGGAAAAATGACTCATAAGAGAGGCAAGAAGACAGCTTTTCTGATATAATAATAGAGATCATGAAAGGAACTGAGAAAATGAAATTTACAGAGTTTAATTTTAAGCCCTATATTCAAGAGGCACTGAAAGAAATCAATTTTAGAGAAGCAACCGAAGTACAGGAAAAACTAATTCCGATTGTCCTAGCTGGAAATGATTTGGTAGGAGAGTCAAAGACAGGTTCTGGGAAAACCCATACGTTCCTCTTGCCGATTTTTCAAACTTTAAATGAAGACAGCCAACAAGTAGAAGCGGTCATCACGGCTCCTAGTCGGGAGTTGGCGACGCAAATTTACCAAGCTGCTCGTCAAATCGCTAGTCATTCTGACAAAGAGATTCGGATTGTAAATTATGTTGGAGGAACGGATAAAAGCCGTCAGATTGAAAAATTGCAGGTCAAACAACCACATATCGTGATTGGAACTCCAGGCCGGATCTATGATCTGGTTGCATCGGGTGATCTGGCTATTCATAAGGCCCATACTTTTGTGGTAGATGAGGCAGATATGACACTGGACATGGGATTCTTGTCTACTGTGGATAAGATTGCTTCAAGGCTTCCGCAACAACTGCAATTTTTAGTTTTTTCAGCCACCATTCCGCAAAAATTGCAGCCTTTCTTGAAAAAATATCTCTCAAACCCAGTCATGGAGCAAATTAAAACTAAGACGGTGATTTCAGATACCATCGATAATTGGCTGGTTTCGACCAAGGGTCGGGATAAAAATGAGCAAATTTACCAATTGACCAAGACCTTGCAACCTTATTTGGCCATGATTTTCGTCAATACCAAAACGAGAGCAGACGATCTCCATGCCTATTTAGTGGCTCAGGGATTAAAAGTGGCGAAGATTCACGGAGATATCCCACCACGTGAACGGAAACGGATCATGAATCAGGTTAAAAATCTTGATTTTGAGTATATTGTGGCCACCGATTTGGCGGCTCGTGGAATTGATATCGAAGGGGTGAGTCATGTCATCAACGATGCTATTCCACAAGATCTTTCCTTCTTTGTTCACCGTGTTGGCCGGACAGGACGCAATGGTCTACCAGGTGTCGCTATTACTCTTTATCAACCAAGTGATGATTCAGATATCCGTGAACTAGAAAAAATGGGAATTCGTTTCGTACCGAAAGTGTTGAAAAATGGGGTTATTGAAGATACTTATGATCGGGACAGACGGGCCAATCGTGAGAAAAAGCAAGAGAAACTCGACATCGAAATGATT
>NZ_CM002128.1:2294943-2310241 GCF_000448565.1 Streptococcus sp. HSISM1
GATTCAGATATACCGTGAACTAGAAAAAATGGGAATTCGTTTCGTACCGAAAGTGTTGAAAAATGGGGTTATTGAAGATACTTATGATCGGGACAGACGGGCCAATCGTGAGAAAAAGCAAGAGAAACTCGACATCGAAATGATTGGTCTGGTGAAGAAGAAAAAGAAAAAAATCAAACCAGGCTACAAGAAAAAAATCAAATGGGCAGTTGATGAAAAGCGGAGAAAAGCTAAAAGAGCTGAAAACCGTGCGCGTGGTCGGGCGGAACGAAAGGCCAAACGCCAAACTTTCTAACCCCTTCTTTCACATGTTCAGAAGAAAACATAGATTTTCTTTATGAACTCCATAAAGAAAAACTATTAGGAACTTGTCTAAAATTATGATAGACTAAATTTGAGTAGTCTATCATTTTTCTATTTCTGTAGCAATTTTTGGAATTCCGATAGTGAATGTGATAGAATGTTTATGTTCGAGAAAGGAAGTAACAAAAATGTTTACAACTAATCTTTTAACTGCCAACTGGTATGCTGACTTTTTAAAACACGTTCCAGATAGCAAGCTGTTTAGTTTGAGAGCCGTATTGGATGCATTTCCGGCAGTCATAGGAAAATTGCCTGTGACGATTTTATTAGCCCTAGGAGGCGCATTTTTTGGGATTGTTTTTGCTATGATTTTTGCTCTGGTCAAAATTAATCGTGTACGAATTCTTTACCCGATTCAAGCTGTTTTTGTCAGTTTTTTACGTGGGACTCCTTTGTTGGTTCAGCTGATGTTGACTTATTATGGGATTCCTCTTATTTTAAAAGCGATCAATCAGTCTTATGGAACAGCTTTTAACATTAATGCTATTCCAGCTGAGCTGTTCGCAATTGTGGCTCTTGCCTTTAATGAGGCGGCTTATGCGAGTGAGACCATCCGGGCAGCTATTTTATCAGTGGACCCTGGTGAAATTGAGGCAGCACGTAGTCTTGGGATGACCAACCGTCAAGTTTATCGACGGATTATTATTCCCAATGCAGCAGTCGTTGCAACTCCAACCTTAATCAATTCTCTCATTGGCTTGACCAAGGGGACCTCGCTAGCCTTTAGTGCCAGTGTGGTTGAAATTTTTGCCCAAGCACGGATTGTTGGGGGGAGCGATTTGAAGTACTTTGAACGCTTTATCACGGTATCGATTGTTTACTGGATTGTGAACATTCTCATTGAAATACTAGGCCGTCACATTGAACGTCGACTGGATATTGAGACTCCCGTAGCAATTGATTTACCAGATCAGGAGGTCCGGATCTAATGATTTATATTTCAGAATTATCAAAGACATTTTCAGGTCAAAAGGTTTTAAATAATCTAAGTTTGGAAATTCAAAAAGGGGAAGTCGTGGCCTTAATCGGGTCTTCGGGAGCTGGTAAATCAACCTTCTTACGCAGTTTAAACTATTTGGAAGCTCCAGACAGTGGTAGAATTAAGATTGATGATTTCGAAGTTGATTTTGAGCACATTACCCAAGATCAAATCTTAACCTTAAGAAGAAAATTGGCCATGGTGTTCCAACAGTTTAATTTATTTGGTAGAAAAACAGCCCTTGAAAATGTGAAAGAAGGGCTCATTGTTGTGAAGGGCTTATCCGATCAAGAAGCAACGAAAATTGCTCGAGAAGAACTGGCAAAAGTCGGCTTATCGGATCGTGAAAATCACTATCCTCGTCACCTCTCAGGTGGACAAAAACAACGGGTTGCTTTGGCTCGTGCCTTGGCCATGAAACCAGAGGTTCTTTTGCTGGATGAACCGACTTCAGCCTTGGATCCAGAATTGGTTGGAGAAGTTGAAAAATCCATTGCCAATGCGGCAAAATCGGGACAAACCATGGTACTGGTCAGCCATGATATGTCTTTTGTAGCGCAAGTAGCAGATAAGGTCCTATTTTTGGATAAAGGACGGATTATTGAATCTGGAACACCAGAGGAAATCATGCAACATCCAAAAGAAGAACGGACAAAAGAATTCTTTGCTAGTTACAAACGGACCTATGTTTGATATAATAGAGAAGAGGTAAGACTCAGCTGGCGATGCTAGCTGGGTTTGTTTTCTGAAAATGTAAAAATATTTGGAGTCGTGATGTTAAATAAATTATTGTCCTTATATTTACAAAGTTTAGTGACGACAACGATTTTAGTTGGGATCGCTTCTTGTATTTGGATTGGCTACCGTGCCCTTAAGAAGAAAGATAAAACAGCCAAGCAACGACAAGCCCATTTGTATGATATCCTCTTAATTGATATCATGACGATTCCTATTTTAACCTTTGCGGTCATAGGGATTTTGTTTATCTTTCAAGCACGATAATTGCAAAAAGACCGTGTTAGAATTATAATGGTTACAACAAAACAGAAAGAGGTTGAGTATGTTTGATACAGTGATTATTGGAGCAGGTCCCGCAGGGATGACTGCTGCCCTTTATGCAGCACGAAGCAATTTAAAAGTCGCATTAATTGAGAGAGGGATTCCAGGCGGTCAAATGAACAATACGTCTGACATTGAAAACTATCCTGGCTATGCGAATATTAGTGGCCCAGACTTGGCTGAAAAAATGTTCGAGCCTTTGGAAAATCTTGGTGTGGAACATTTGTTTGGTCAGGTAGAGCGCATCGAAGACCACGGAGCAACCAAAAAGATTGTCACAGATGATGGAGAATTTGAAGCTAAAACCGTGGTGATTGCCACAGGGTCTAACCACCGTTCATTGAATGTCCCTGGTGAAGAAGAGCTGAATAGTAGAGGGGTTTCCTACTGTGCTGTTTGTGATGGAGCTTTCTTTAGAGACGAGGATCTCTTGGTCGTTGGTGGTGGCGATTCTGCGGTAGAAGAAGCTGTCTTTTTGACTCAGTTTGCAAAAACAGTGACCATTGCCCATCGTCGTGATCAATTGCGTGCTCAAAAGGTTCTTCAAGATCGTGCCTTTGCCAATGATAAAATTCATTTTGCTTGGAATACGGTTGTTGAAGAAATTAAGGGTGAACAAAAAGTAGCGTCTGTCCTTTTAAAAGATGTGAAGACAGGAGAGGTTAGAGAGCAAGCCTTCGGTGGTGTCTTTATCTATGTCGGTTTAGATCCTGTCAGTGATTTTGCGACAGAACTTGGTATTTTAGATGAAAATGGCTGGGTGGTCACGGATGATCATATGAGAACCACAGTCCCAGGTATTTTTGCGGTTGGCGATGTTCGTCAAAAAGATTTGCGTCAAGTGACGACAGCAGTCGGAGACGGTGCGATTGCTGGCCAAGAAGTTTATAAATATATCACAGAAAATTTTTAATCCTAAAAAAATCTGAGGTTTTTGTCTCAGATTTTTTTCATGCTTTCCTTTCAGTATTCAACAGGGCTGAAATGTGCTATAATGGTACTAATTTTATGGTAGGAATTCATAGAACAAATCTATTAAAAAGAGGTATACATATGTATCCAGATGACAGTTTAACATTGCATACTGATTTATACCAAATCAACATGATGCAAGTCTATTTTGATCAAGGTATCCACAATAAACATGCCGTATTTGAAGTCTATTTTCGTCAACAGCCTTTTAAAAACGGCTACGCAGTATTTGCTGGCTTAGAGAGAATTGTGAAATACTTGGAAAACTTGAGTTTTTCTGAGAGCGATATTGCCTATTTAGAGTCACTTGGTTATCATGGGGCCTTCTTGGAATATCTCCGTGATCTCAAGCTGGAGCTGACAGTACGCTCGGCTCAAGAAGGAGACTTAGTCTTTGCGAATGAACCAATTGTTCAGGTAGAGGGCCCTTTAGCTCAGTGTCAATTGGTGGAAACAGCCCTTTTGAATATCGTCAACTTTCAGACCTTGATAGCCACAAAAGCTGCTCGTATTCGTTCAGTCATTGAAGATGAGCCTTTGATGGAATTTGGAACACGTCGTGCGCAAGAAATGGATGCGGCCATTTGGGGAACTCGTGCAGCAGTCATCGGAGGTGCCAATGGAACTAGTAATGTTCGTGCAGGAAAACTCTTTGGAATCCCAGTTTTAGGAACCCATGCCCATTCTCTTGTACAGGTTTATGGAAATGACTACCAGGCCTTTAGGGCTTATGCGGAAACCCATAAAGATTGTGTCTTCCTCGTCGATACCTATGATACGCTTCGTATTGGGGTCCCTGCTGCTATTCAGGTAGCGCGTGAAATGGGAGATAAAATCAATTTCCTAGGCGTCCGGATTGACTCAGGAGATATTGCCTATATTTCTAAAAAGGTTCGCCAGCAATTAGATGAGGCTGGTTTTACAAATGCTAAAATCTACGCTTCAAATGACTTGGACGAAAATACCATCCTCAACTTAAAAATGCAAAAAGCAAAAATTGATGTTTGGGGTGTAGGAACCAAGTTAATTACAGCTTACGATCAACCAGCGCTTGGAGCGGTATACAAAATTGTCTCTGTTGAAAACGAAGCAGGAGAGATGATCAATACCATCAAGCTTTCCAATAATGCAGAGAAAGTTTCTACTCCAGGTAAAAAGCAAGTCTGGCGGATTACGAGCCGTGAAAAAGGTAAGTCAGAAGGAGACTACATCACTTATGATGGAGTAGATGTTTCACAACTGACAGAACTTAAAATGTTCCATCCAACTTATACCTACATTAATAAAACAGTTCGAAACTTTGAGGCCATTCCTCTTTTAGTGGATATTTTTAAAGAGGGTCAATTGGTTTATCAATTGCCAACATTATCAGAAATTCAAGAATATGCTCGTAAAAATTACGATCAATTATGGGATGAATACAAGCGTGTCCTCAATCCACAGCATTACCCAGTTGACTTGGCCAAAGATATTTGGCAGGATAAGATGGATCTGATCGAGGAAATGCGTAACAAGGCCAATGGAGAAGGAGAAGCAAAATGAGTTTGCAAGAAGAGATTATCCAACAATTGGGTGTCAAGCCTAGCATTGATCCTCAGGAAGAGATTCGCCGCTCGGTTGATTTCTTAAAAAGATATCTAAAGAAGCATCCCTTCTTGAAAACATTTGTATTAGGGATCTCAGGAGGACAAGATTCAACTCTTGCTGGACGATTAGCTCAATTGGCCATGGAAGAAATGCGCGCAGAAACAGGAGATGCCTCCTATCAATTTATTGCCGTTCGTCTTCCTTATGGGGTACAGGCAGATGAAGCAGATGCACAAAAAGCCTTGGCCTTCATCCAGCCAGATGTCAGCCTAGTCGTTAACATCAAGGAATCGGTTGATGCAATGGAACGTGCTGTCGAAGCAACAGGAACGGATATCTCCGACTTCAACAAGGGCAATATCAAGGCACGTAGCCGCATGATTGCTCAGTATGCTTTAGCAGGTGCGCGGAGTGGAGCCGTTATTGGGACGGACCATGCAGCGGAAAACATTACAGGTTTCTTCACAAAATTTGGAGATGGTGGTGCAGATATTTTACCCCTTTTCCGTTTGAACAAGCGCCAAGGAAAACAATTGCTTAAAACCTTGGGAGCTGATCCTGCTCTCTATGAGAAAATCCCAACTGCAGATTTGGAAGAAGAAAAACCAGGTGTTGCTGATGAAGTAGCGCTGGGTGTCACCTATAATGAAATCGATGATTATCTAGAAGGCAAACAAGTGAGCCCAGAAGCTCAAGCAACTATTGAAAAATGGTGGTACAAAGGCCAACACAAACGCCACTTGCCAATCACAGTATTTGATCATTTCTGGGAGTAAAAAGGTCCAGTAGACCTTTTTAGCCCAGGTCTTAACATAGGAGAACGAGGTAGGAAACGGTAACTCGTGGAGTTCGATTTCGTAGTCTGACTATATAATATTGTGAAAAGCATTAAAAAGAAGGGCGGTTTCATCCGTCCTTTTCTTCTAGATTAAAGTAAAAAACTTGCAGAATTCAAGTTGCATGAAAAAATGAAGGGAGATAACATATGAATCATCTTGGTAGTCTTGTCATGAAGACAGAACAGTTATACTTGAGGCCTTTCGTTTTGGAAGATGCACCAGCGATGTTTGAAAATTGGGCTTCTGATCCTGAAAATCTGAAATATGTTTGGGATGCCCATGCAACTTCTGAGAGAACTAGAGAATCGATCAAAAGATGGGTCGAACAGTATCAAAAACCAGATACTTATAAATGGGCGATCTGTTTCAAAACGTCACCGGATCAGGTAATTGGAGATATTAGTGTGGTTTCTCAAGACCAGGAAAGTCAATCTTGCGAGCTGGGTTATATCCTTGGCAAGAAATTCTGGGGGAAGGGATTCATGACAGAAGCGCTCACAGCTGTGTTAGATTTCTTATTGAACGAAGTCGGATTTAAAGAAATCAAAGCCACTTATGTTAGTTTAAATCCTGCTTCAGGGAAAGTCATGGAAAAGGCCGGAATGCAGTATGTAGAAACCATCCCTAAAGCCATTCAACGCAAAGGATATTGCGGGGATAAAATCATCTATTCTAAACAGAATCCCTCTCTATAGGGTGATTTTTACTTGAAGATTCTGCTCAAAGGATTATAATAGTAAATAATGAAAAAAGGAGATTGCTATGTCAGAATTAACGAAAGAATTTACAGACCAGCTCTATGCTAATTATGAAGCAAATGTGAAATATGCGGCTCTTGAAAATGCTGTTACCCACAATGGGATCCATGCATCGCTTGAAACGCGCAAGAGTGCAGTAGAAAATACACCAGTTTTTTCACTTGATTTGACCAAGGATAAGGTGACAAACCAAAAAGCATCTGGACGTTGTTGGATGTTTGCGGCTTTAAATACCTTCCGTCACAAGATGATTTCAAGCTTCCAATTGGAGGATTTTGAATTGTCTCAAGCACATACTTTCTTTTGGGATAAGTATGAAAAATCAAACTGGTTTTTGGAGCAAGTGATTGCTACAGCAGATCAAGAATTGACCAGCCGTAAGGTGGCTTTTCTCCTACAAACCCCACAACAAGATGGTGGTCAATGGGATATGGTGGTATCCCTCTTTGAGAAATACGGAGTGGTTCCAAAATCAGTTTATCCGGAATCGATTTCTTCAAGTAATAGCCGGGAATTGAACACCTACCTCAATAAACTCTTGCGTCAAGATGCGCAAATCTTGCGTGACTTGATTCACTCAGGCGCAGATAGTGAGGCAGTTGCGAGCAAGAAACAAGCGTTGTTGCAAGAAATCTTTAACTTCTTGGCTATGTCTTTAGGATTGCCTCCGCGTGAATTTGACTTTTCATACCGTGATAAGGACAACCAATTCCATACCGAAAGTGGCTTAACTCCACAAAGCTTCTACAAAAAATATGTAGACCTTCAATTAGACGATTACGTCTCCATTATCAATGCCCCAACTACAGATAAGCCATATGGAAAATCTTACACCGTAGATATGCTGGGCAATGTGGTTGGTAGCCGTCCAGTCCGCTACCTAAATGTTCCAATGGATCGATTGAAAGAATTAGCTATTGCTCAAATGAAAGCAGGAGAAACTGTCTGGTTTGGTTCAGATGTAGGCCAAGTCAGCAACCGTAAAGCCGGAATCCTGGCAACAGATGTCTACGATTTTGAAGCAGGCATGGACATTCATTTGACACAAGACAAGGCGGGTCGCTTGGACTATGCAGAAAGTCTCATGACACACGCTATGGTCTTGACAGGGGTTGATTTAGACGAAGCAGGTCAGCCTCGTAAATGGAAGGTTGAAAATTCATGGGGAGACAAGGTCGGTACAGATGGTTACTTTGTGGCTTCTGATGCTTGGATGGATGAATATACCTATCAAATCGTGGTTCGTAAAGAATTCCTAACAGCAGACGAATTAGCAGCCTATGAAGCAGAACCAATTGTCCTAGCACCGTGGGATCCAATGGGAGCTTTAGCAAAATAATGATATAGAAAAGAGCCGAAAGGCTCTTTTCAGATTGAAGACAAAATATCTTAAAAACTTTCCTTAGGTGAGTACGGACGTCAGCGAACTTCTTTAAAGTTCCATGACTAATTATTGAGTCTAAGGTCTCAATAATTCCGAGTGCCTGAAACAATAACGTTTCAAGCACTTTTCTCACAGCGGAAAGTTTCAGTATTTTCTTAAATCGATTTAAATATTGGAACTCAATTTTGTTTTTTGCAGAATCACTTAACTTATTTTGCTTTAAAATAGTTTGTCTACATTCTAATAAGAGCCGAAAGGCTCTTTTTTTTATATACTCAAAAATAAAAAGCTGGGAAGTCTAACTAAATAAATCAGATTTTATTCGTTCTGGTTTTTTAACCATTGTTTTAAAAAAAGCCGGGCAAAAGCCCGACTTCTCCATTCTATTATTCGTTATGATTGTTAGAGTCTTGCGAAGAAGGCTCAGATGGTTTAGATTGATTTTCTTCGTTCGAAGAGCTAGACGATGGTTCTTCATACGAATACTGATCAGTGGAATAACTTGGCTCATAGTAGTAGTTATTGTAGTTGTTCTTACCATTGTTTAAGTAGAGATAAGAACCACTTCGATACAGTCCACTTGGTTGCGTCCAATCCGTATGACCAGAGTTATTATTATTAGCAAGATAGAGCATCATTTGACGGTAGACATCCGTTGCGACCTGTATTCCATTATCCAATACTGGTGTAAAGCGATTGGAATAACCTGTCCATACTGCCATGGCATATTCAGGAGTGTAGCCTACAAACAATTCATCCGGTGTTACAATATTTGAATAAGCATTTTTTGTCAATTTACCGATTTCGTTATCAGCATAGTTTGATGTACCTGTCTTACCAGCTTGGTAGATTCCCGAAATGGCAGCATTTGTACCGGTACCAGACAAGAGAACTGTCTTCATCATATCTGTCATCATGTAGGCAGTTGTTGCTTTCATTGCACGAGTTCCTTCGGACTCAAATTCCTTGGTTGTGCCATCACTAAAGACAACCCGACTAACATAGGATGGTTTGTAATAGGTACCGCCATTGGCAAAAGCAGCATAGGCAGCTGCCATTTTCTCACTGCTGGCTCCGTATTTGTTGCTAGAATCGCTAGTGTTACTCGAGATAGCGTTGGCGTAAACCATTTCTGGGTAATCGATCCCTAATCCATTGAGGAATTTCTTAGCTTGTTTAAGACCAACTTTTTCCAGGGCCTTCACCGCAGGCACGTTACGAGATTGTTGAATTGCGTAGGTAATGGACATGCTACCATAGTATGAACGGTCCCAGTTGTAGACAGGCGTTGATGAATGAGGGAAGTTGTATGGCGCATCTGTTGTAGTAGCTGCTGTAGAGGTATATTCCTCATGTTCAAGAGCTGGTGCGTAATCTGTGATTGGTTTCATTGTTGAACCCCAGTCACGGTTCGTTTCAACCGCTTGGTTTGTACCAAAGGAAACATTGCTGGATTGGTGACGAGAACCCAGCTGAGCAATGACTTTACCAGTATTGACATCAATAACGGTAGAAGCTACTTGCATTTCATCATCCGGGTAATTGACATATTCATCTGTATTGTAGATATCCCATAGTTTCTTTTGAGCTTCTGTATCCACGTTTGTATAGACATCCATTCCGGTTGTCAACAAATTGTAGCCCGTTTCTTCTTCGACTTGCTCGATCACTTCTTTTAGGTAATTATCCATATAGGCTGGGTAACTGCTTGAAGAACTGAGACTTTGCAGACCATCTGTAACAGGTGTATTGACCGCTGCTTCGTATTGTTTGTTAGAAATGGTCTTCATATCGAGCATTTCTTTTAATACTAAGTTTCGGCGCTGTTGCGCTGCTTCAGGATGGGAGTATGGATCGTATTGGTTTGGTGCTTGGGGCATCCCCGCAAGGAGTGCCAATTGAGGGAGCGAAAGATCTTTTAGATCTTTTCCGTAATAACTTTTCGCAGCTGTCTGCATTCCGTAGTTCCCATTCGCCATAAATACTTTATTGACGTAATAGGTCAAGATTTCTTGTTTGGTTGCTTTCTTTTCTAGTTGGGTTGCTAACCAAGCTTCTTGGATCTTACGAGAGAGGGTACGGTCAGAGGCTGAAGTGGAGAAATAGGTTAACTTGATCAATTGTTGCGTCAAGGTTGACCCACCTTGACTTCCTCCTCGTAAGTTGTGAAGGAAGGAACCGCCGATCCGAATGATGTCGACCCCACGGTGATTGAAGAAACGGTGGTCTTCAATCGCAACGATAGCATTGACCAAATCAGTAGGGATTTCATTGGCTGTGACATTGATTCGTTTCTCAGCCCCCAAATCCGCGATCAAGTTATTTTGGTTGTCATAGATCTTACTAGATGTTGTTGCAACCAAATCTTTTTCAGACAAGGTTGGTGCTTTCATAGCATAGTAACTAAATATCAGTCCACCAAGGACAAATAAAAGTAAGAAAAATGAAATGGCTGCAATCGCAACATATTTCAACCATTGAATGACTGTTTGTTTATTCATTTAAATACCGCCTAGAAGTTTCTGTTCGATAATATCAAGATAAGGAACGCTCGGAAGTCGATTCTTATCTACTAGAAAGCCGTGCTCCTGAATATAGGAGAGGGGCATGGATTTACTACCATGATCGATGTTGTAATAGTGAATTAATGCAGGAGCAGGAAGTAAGTAGGTTTCACTTAACTTTGCAAAATGCAAGAGAACGAAACAGATACCACCTTGCTGGACAACCGCTTCCATATGATCGATCTGATGTTGATGAAAATTTTTCATCGGCATGGACTGTTTTTGCTGTGTTTCCTTAGCTTCAAAATCGATATAGCGTCCCTTGTATACTCCAGAGTAGTCCGTCGTTGAGGCTTGCCTGAAATAGGCTTCAACAATCTTTGCCCGACTGCGACGTGGATAATCCACTTTCACGATTTGAATCGGGGTTGGTTTTTTGTGGATGACTGCCAGACCACGAGAAAGATAGTATTGATTGCTTTCGTTGATCATTTTTTCAAATGTCATCCCACGATTCGCAAAGTCGATCGGATGTTTCTTTTGTGTAGAGACCAAGGTTTTTTTGGCTACTTTATGTGGATAGTTGACCATAGTTCTCCTTATTGGTACAATTACATCACTCTATTATATCATAAATTAGAATAATGAGGAAAAAATGAATACCATACTTGTTGCAGGTTATAAGAGTTTTGATGTGGGAGTCTTTTCCAATAAAGACCCTCGATTGCCCATCATTAAAAAAGCTATTGAAAGAGATCTTCGTCGTCTATTTGAAGAAGGAGTGAAATGGCTGGTCTTTTCTGGTAATTTGGGATTTGAGGCTTGGGTACTAGAAGTTGCTTTTGAGTTAAAAGAAGATTACGATTTTCAAATGGCGACGATCTTTCTATTTGAGAATGTTGGCGAAAATTGGAATGAAGCCAATCAGGAAATGTTGGCACGTTTCAAACAGGTGGATTTCGTGAAATATGCCTATCCCCACTATAGCAATCCGGGTCAATTAAAAGAATACAATCAGTTTTTGATAGATAATGCGGATGGAGCTTACCTTTTTTACGATCCAGAAAATGAAACCAATTTAAAGTATCTTTACAAAATGATGCAAGAAAAAGAACTATTTTATGTCAAACAATTAAGTTTTGATGACTTAAATGAACTTGCTGAAAATTTTTACGAAAACTAAGTGTTATACCTTGATTTTTCTTACCAATTTTTTATATAATTGAGATGATGAACTAGATTGGAGAGAGTAATGGCAAGTATTATTTTTACTGCGAAAGATATTTTTGATCAAGATTTCAAACGAGAAGTTCGTGGTTATAGTAAAGATGAAGTAAATGAATTTTTGGATGATGTTATAAAAGACTATGAAACCTATACTGCTTTGGTGAAGGAATTGCGTGAAGATAACGCACGCCTTCGTGAAGAACTTGCCCAAAAAGCACAGGAAACACCACAAACATCCCCAATTGCTAGTACAGCTACGCAAGAATTCCCGCAAGTGACAACAGCGACGAACTTTGATATTCTTAAACGACTCAATCGTTTGGAAAAAGAAGTTTTTGGGAAACAGATCGTAGATCGCGATTATTAATCCCATAGATCGTGCAATTTTTGGATAATCGCGTGGGAGAATGCTCTCATGAGGAAAGTCCATGCTAGCACAGGCTGTGATGCCTGTAGTGTTTGTGCTAGGTGAATCCATAAGCCTAGGGACTTGGTATTCAAGTTACGGCGAGTGAAGGAGCTAAGTCTAAGGATAAGCTCTAGTAGCTCTGAAAGTGCCACAGTGACGTAGTTTTTAGGGAAACCTAAAAAGTGGAACGCGGTAAACCCCTCAAGCTAGCAACCCAAACTTTGGTCGGGGCATGGAATGCGTGGAAACGAACATAGCATTCTGACTGGAAACAGTAGACAGATGATTATCGAAGGAAATGGTACCTAGTCATTTCTGGAACAAAACATGGCTTATAGAAAATTGCATATAGGTTGATGAGGTGGAGAGAGATCTCAACCTCCTTTTTTAAAGTGATAGGAATAAGATGAAAAACAATTTGAATTGATTGCAACGGCTGCTGCTGGTCTAGAGGCCGTTGTTGGTCGAGAACTACGCGATCTTGGCTACGATTGCCAGGTTGAAAATGGACGGGTTCGATTTCAAGGAGACCGTCGAGCAATCATCGAGACAAATCTCTGGTTGCGCGCGGCTGATCGAGTGAAAATTGTGGTTGGGACTTTTCCAGCCAAAACATTTGAAGAACTCTTTCAAGGTGTCTTTGCTTTGGATTGGGAAAATTATTTGCCTTTAGGAGCACGTTTTCCTATTTCTAAGGCTAAATGTGTCAAATCAAAACTGCATAATGAACCTAGCGTTCAGGCCATTTCGAAAAAAGCAGTTGTTAAAAAGTTACAAAAACACTATGCCCGACCAGAAGGGGTTCCCTTGATGGAAAATGGGGCAGAGTTCAAGATTGAAGTATCGATCCTTAAAGACCAAGCCACCGTCTTGATTGACACGACTGGTAGTAGCCTCTTCAAACGTGGCTATCGGACCGAAAAAGGGGGAGCCCCTATTAAGGAAAATATGGCGGCAGCAATCCTTCTGCTGTCAAACTGGTATCCAGATAAGCCCTTGATTGACCCCACATGTGGTTCTGGTACGTTTTGTATTGAGGCGGCGATGATTGCTAGAAAGATGGCACCTGGATTGCGTCGGACCTTTTCTTTTGAAGAATGGAACTGGATGGATGATCGCTTGATTCATGAAGTTCGTCAAGAAGCGAGCAGGAAAATCAATCGTGAGATCGAATTGGATATTATGGGAACCGATATCGATGCACGGATGGTTGAGATTGCTAAAGAAAATGCTCAGAAAGCGGGCGTTAGCAATGACATTACTTTTAAACAAATGCGAGTCCAAGATCTCCACTCAGATAAGATCAATGGGGTGATTATTTCTAACCCTCCATATGGAGAACGCTTATCTAATGATGAAGGCGTGACGAGATTGTATACTGAAATGGGGCACGTATTTGCACCTCTCAAAACCTGGAGTAAATTTATCTTAACCAGTGATGAAGGTTTTGAATCTAAATTCGGTAGTAAAGCAGATAAAAAACGAAAACTTTATAACGGAACCCTTAAAGTTGATCTCTACCAATATTTTGGGGAACGTGTAAAAAGGCAGATAAAGGCATAGAAAGGATTTTTATGACAGAGAAGGATAAAAAGCCATTAGAGCAAAAAACAGAATCAATTTTAGATTTTGAAGACGCTAAAGAGATGACGATTGGGCAGGCCAATCGAAAGGCAGAAGAAATTGAAGCAGGTGTAACAGAGGGCGATAATGTCTTAGACAAATACATCAAACAACACCGAGCAGAAATTGAAGCAGAAAAATACGATACAAAGATTTTGGCCAAAGAGGAATTGGCTAAAGCTGAAGAGTTGGCAGCTACAGAAACAGTTGCTGAAGTTGCTGGAGTAGTGGAAGTACCGGAAGTAACGGAAACGGTCTTGGAACAAAGGCCTGAAATGGATGCCATCTCAACAGAATTACCAGCTAAGATTAAATTTGGACCAACACCAACCGAACCAATTGTAGAAGCAGAGGACCTTCCTGAGGAAACTCCAAGCAATGCTGGTAAACGAATCAAAGCGGTTCTATACTCTGCATTAGGTCTTGCGATTGTCGGGTCGGCCATTTTCGTGACCTATAACTGGATGCACAGTCGTGGAAAATCTGGTGGTACAACAGTTGTATCTTCTTCATCTAGCAAGTCATCTTCTACTTCTAAATCAAGTAGCAGTGAAACACAAGCTCAAAAATTGGAAGAGTTTACCAAAGCTTACGATGCCTTTTTTGTAGACGAATCGAAAAGTGGGCTAAAAAATGATAAATTCGGAGACTTGGAAAATCTGAAGAAACTGCTGGACAAATTAGAAGGAAGCAGTGATTATAATGCGGCTAAAACAAAATATGAAGATCTTGTGAAGCAAGTTTCTGCCATTCAAAAAGTGAATTCTCAATTCAGTTCTCCTGTGATCAAAGATGGAGTTCTTGATGCAACTGCCAAAGCAAAAAGTGATGCGACCTTTGCAGAAACAAATACAGGCAATGAAAAATTAGATAGCTTATTAAATGAGGCGGTAGCGCAAGGACGTTCACAACAGGTTGCGACACCGGCCCCAGTGACAGGAACAAGTGGTACAGATACTTCTAATGCAACTCCGGCCCCAGCTCAAGCAGCAACGCCTACAGCCCCAGCTGTCAATGCTGCTACAAGTGGTGCAGGAACTGCAAGTCCAGGCTATTCAGGTTACGGTCTTCCAAGTGATGGTGTCCCACTTCAGCGGAATCTGAGCCGTGTGCCGTATAACCAAGCGGCTATCAATGATGTCAATAACCCGGCCTGGGTGTTTGGGGATGGTATCCTTGAAAAAGTATTGAACATTGCTCGTAAACGTGGACATATCACTGGCAATCAATACATTTTAGAGCGTGTTAATATCATTAACGGTAATGGCTATTACAACCTTTTTAAACCAGATGGAACCTATCTCTTTAGTATCAATGCCAAGACTGGTTATTTCGTAGGGAACGGAAAAGGTCATTCAGATGCTCTGGATTATTAATGCCTGAGCAAGTATACGATTTCTGGGAAAAATGACAAGAAAAAAGGATGAACCACAGGTTCATCCTTTTTTGAGTCTTAAACAACATGACGTTCAAATGGATCGTCCGAAATTCCTTGATCTAGAATCAGGCGACACCATTCTTTGGCTGAGAAGAGACTGTGATCCTTGTAATTTCCACAAGACTCAATGGTTGTGCCTGGGACATCCTCCCAAGT
>NZ_CM002128.1:2311177-2331167 GCF_000448565.1 Streptococcus sp. HSISM1
AGGTCATTCAGATGCTCTGGATTATTAATGCCTGAGCAAGTATACGATTTCTGGGAAAAATGACAAGAAAAAAGGATGAACCACAGGTTCATCCTTTTTTGAGTCTTAAACAACATGACGTTCAAATGGATCGTCCGAAATTCCTTGATCTAGAATCAGGCGACACCATTCTTTGGCTGAGAAGAGACTGTGATCCTTGTAATTTCCACAAGACTCAATGGTTGTGCCTGGGACATCCTCCCAAGTGCTGACAGATGCAATTTCTTCTAAAGATTCTTTAATCACTTTAGCAATTTCCGTACTTGAATGCTGTCCCCACATGATCATATGAAAACCGGTGCGACATCCAAATGGGGAACAGTCAATCATACCATCGATGCGTTTGCGAATGAGCATCGCAAGAAGATGCTCGATTGTGTGGAGCCCTGCCGTTGGAATCGCATTTTCATTCGGCTGCACCAGGCGAATATCAAAGTTAGAGATGATATCTCCTTTTGGTCCAGTTTCCTCACCAATCAAGCGTACATAAGGAGCCTTCACGGCTGTGTGGTCCAATTCAAAACTTTCAACAATTACTTCTTTTGTCATACTCAAATCCTTCTTTGTTTTTCTTGATTATAGCATAAAAAGCAGATTCAACAAAGTGGAAATAGATGAATTTCTCGCAGGTGTTCCATGAAAGAAACGTAGATAAAAGAATAAGGGCTAAGCAAAAATATAAAAGGTTTTTCCTGTTTTTTTAGATTGTTAATTTTAGTAATTTATGGTAAAATGTAAAAGAATTTTTAATTCAACTAATTAAATAGATTTGGGGTAAAAGCATGAATTTTGTAATTACAACAGGTGTTTTTGCCGCGGTCATTGGTTTAGTCATTGGATATGTGGGAACTGCTCTTAAAATGAAAGCTTCAAAAGAAGCTGCGGAACTCACCCTTTTAAATGCTGAACAAGAAGCAACGAATTTACGTGGGCAGGCAGAACGTGAAGCCGATTTGATTTTAAAAGAGGCGAAGCATGAGTCAAGTTCACTTAAAAAAGAAGCACTTTTGGAGGCAAAGGAAGAAGCCAGAAAATATCGTGAAGAGGTCGATGCTGAGTTTAAGTCAGAACGACAAGAATTGAAGCAATTAGAAAGCCGTTTGGCAGAACGTGCTAGCAATCTTGATCGCAAAGACGACATTTTAACAAGCAAAGAACAGTCTCTTGAACACAAAGAGCAAAGTCTTACAGATAGAACTAAACACATTGATACGCGTGAACAACAGCTGGAAGAGCTTGAACACAAGAAAGTAGAAGAACTGGAACGTGTCGCTGCTCTAAGTCAAGGAGAAGCGCGTGACATTATTTTGAATCAGACGGAAGATCAACTTTCAAAAGAAATTGCATCACGAATTCGTGAAGCAGAACTGGAAGTGAAAGAACGTTCTGATAAAATTGCAAAAGACATTCTCGTGCAAGCCATGCAGCGAATGGCTGGTGATTTTGTTGCAGAGCAAACAAACTCAACCGTTCATTTGCCTGATGATAGCATGAAGGGCCGGATTATTGGGCGTGAAGGACGCAATATTCGTACCTTTGAGAGCTTGACGGGGGTTGATGTGATTATCGATGATACGCCAGAGGTGGTGACCTTGTCAGGGTTTGATCCGATTCGTCGTGAAATTGCCCGTATGACAATGGAGAGTCTTCTCAAAGATGGTCGCATCCATCCAGCCCGCATCGAAGAGCTGGTTGAGAAGAACCGTCAGGAAATTGACAATCGTATTCGTGAATACGGTGAGGCCGCTGCTTATGAAATCGGGGCGCCAAACCTCCATCCAGATTTGATGAAAATCATGGGACGGTTGCAATTCCGTACATCTTATGGTCAAAACGTTTTGCGTCACTCCATTGAAGTTGCCAAACTTTCTGGTATTATTGCCAGTGAGTTGGGTGAAAATGCTGCTTTGGCACGACGTGCAGGGTTCTTGCATGATATCGGTAAAGCGATTGACCGTGAAGTGGAAGGAAGTCACGTTGAGATTGGGACAGAATTGGCACGTAAGTATAAAGAACACCCAGTGGTGGTCAATACGATTGCCAGTCACCATGGAGATGTGGAACCTGAAAGTGTTATTGCAGTCATTGTCGCTGCAGCGGATGCCTTGAGTGCGGCTCGACCTGGAGCACGAAGTGAGTCACTTGAAAGTTACATCAAACGTTTGCAAGATCTTGAAGAAATTGCAAACAGCTTTGAAGGAGTTAAGACAAGTTTCGCCCTTCAAGCAGGACGTGAAATCCGTATTATGGTTAGCCCTGAGGCAATCAAGGATGATAAAGTGACGATCTTAGCTCATGATATTCGTGAGAAGATCGAGTCCAATCTTGAATATCCTGGAAACATTAAGGTTACCGTTATTCGAGAATTGCGTGCAGTCGATTACGCAAAATAAACAAAAAGCTTGAGGTCTAGCATCTCAAGCTTTTTGAATGAAAAAATCAGTTGAAAATTAGGCCGATTTTTGTTACACTAGATAGAAAGACATTGAAGGAGAAATCATGGCGGATCGTGGCTTATTAATCGTATTTTCTGGCCCTTCGGGGGTTGGAAAAGGAACGGTCAGACGAGAAATTTTTGAAAACTCGGACAATCAGTTTCAGTATTCTGTATCGATGACGACGCGTGCACAACGTCCAGGTGAAGTGGATGGTGTCGACTATTTTTTCCGTACACGTGAAGAATTTGAAGATTTGATCCGTCAAGGGCAAATGTTGGAGTATGCTGAGTACGTTGGAAATTACTATGGGACTCCTTTAACCTATGTGAATGAAACCTTGGACAAGGGAATCGATGTATTCCTTGAAATTGAAGTTCAGGGTGCACTTCAAGTAAAGAAGAAAGTTCCAGATGCAGTTTTTATTTTCTTAACTCCGCCTGATTTGGATGAATTGCAAGATCGATTAGTGGGTCGCGGGACAGATAGTGCAGAAGTTATTGCGCAACGAATTGAAAAAGCAAAAGAAGAAATCGCCATGATGCGTGAATATGACTACGCCATTGTGAACGATGAAGTTCCTCTTGCTGCTGAACGTGTCAAACGTGTGATCGAAGCAGAGCATTTCCGTGTAGACCGTGTCATTGGCCATTATCTGGATATGTTACCAAAAACACAAACTATTGTGAAGAGATAAATAATTAGAAATTAGGTATAGGAATATGATGTTAAAACCTTCTATTGATACATTGCTTGACAAAGTACCATCAAAATATTCATTGGTCATTCTTGAGGCAAAACGGGCCCACGAATTGGAAAGTGGTGCAGTACCAACTCAAGAATTCCAATCAGTTAAATCAACATTACAAGCGCTTGAAGAAATCGAGTCTGGAAACGTAGTTGTTCACCCGGATCCAGAAGCAAAACGTGAAGCACTTCGTCGTCGGATTGAAGCAGAGCGGATTCGCAAAGAAGAAGAAGAGCGCAAAATTAAGGAACAAATTGCCAAAGAAAAAGAAGATGGTGAAAAAATTTAAGGTTGGGGCTTCTCAATCTTATTTTTTGCTATTTAAAGGGTTCCGTGATAAAGTAAAGCTCATATGATAGAGGCTGGAGGTGAAAAAGTGATAGCAAAAGTCATCGTAGATGTCCCATTGATGCAGACAGATAAACCCTATTCTTATCAGATTCCATTAGAATTTGAGGATATGGTGGAGGCAGGTATGCGAGTTCATGTCCCCTTTGGTAAAGGGAATCGCCTCATTCAAGGGATTGTAGTAGATGTTTTAGAAGAGGCAGACACAAGCGAGGAATTAAAAGCGATTGTGGAGGTCTTGGATTACACTCCGGTCTTAAATCAAGAGCAGTTCTGGTTGGCAGATCAATTACGAAAAAGTGTTTTTTCTTATAAGATCACGATTTTAAAAACCATGCTTCCTTCTCTCCTCAATTCGAGTTATGATAAGATTTTGTATCCTCAACCTTCTTTAGAGCCCACTCTCAAAGTGAAACTTTTTGGTGAAAAAAATGAAGTTTCTTTTTCTTCTCTAGATGCGGCTGATCAAGCCCAAGTGATGCGGTTGGTCAGAAAAGGAGATTTGGTACTTGAATACAAGGCCAAGGATAAGAAACAAATTAAAACAGAAAAATGGTATCGCGTTAACCAGGAAGGATTAAAAGAACTTCAACCATCAGCGAGAGCTAAAAAAAGGCTAGCATTAAAAGAGCGCCTGTTGCTAGAGCAAGGGGAGCAACCCTTAGCAGGATTGTATCAGGATTTTTCACGAGAAGTAGTGGCTTATTTTATTGATCAGGGTGTTTTAGAAATTACAGAACGAGAAGTGAATCGGGCAGCTGCATACTATGAAGGAAAAGAACAGACCCGGGCCCTGCATTTAAATTCAGAGCAAGCAAAAGCTGTCGAAACAGTAGTTTCTCAAATTGGGAAAACATCAAAGCCTTTTTTATTAGAAGGTGTGACTGGAAGTGGGAAAACAGAAGTTTATCTGCAGATTATTCAGGAAGTTCTAAATAAGGGGAAAACGGCTATTATGTTGGTTCCTGAGATTTCCTTGACGCCACAGATGACGGATCGCTTTATCTCTCGTTTTGGCCAGGAAGTAGCGATTTTACACTCGGGCTTATCAAACGGTGAGAAGTATGATCAATGGCGAAAAGTTGAACGTGGGGAGGCCAAGGTAGTCGTTGGAGCGCGCTCAGCCATCTTTGCTCCTTTAAAAAACATCGGAGCCATTATCATTGATGAGGAGCATGAGGCTTCCTACAAACAAGATAGTAACCCACGCTACCACGCAAGGGAAGTCGCGGTCTTAAGAGCTCAGTACAATCAAGCAGTTTTGCTTCTTGGATCTGCTACACCAAGTTTAGAATCGCGGGCTCGTGCAACAAAAGGGGTTTATGAATTAATTCGTCTGACCCAACGGGCCAATCCGGCAGCCAAAATTCCAGAAGTTAAAGTCGTTGATTTTCGTGATTATATTGGCCAAAATGAAGCTGGTAACTTCACTCCGGTTCTAGTGGAAGCTATTGCTGATCGTTTGCAGAAAAAGAGCAGGTTGTCTTGATGTTGAACCGCCGTGGTTATTCCAGCTTTGTCATGTGTCGCGAGTGTGGAACTGTAGATACTTGTCCCAATTGTGATATCTCACTGACCCTCCACATGGATACTAAAACCATGAACTGTCATTATTGTGGCTATAGTAAAGCGATTCCTCGACACTGTCCAAATTGCCAAAGTCCTTCCATTCGTTATTACGGGACAGGAACACAAAAAGCTTATGATGAATTACAAGAGATCTTTCCTGAAGCTAAAATTTTGCGCATGGATGTGGATACCACTCGAAAAAAAGGGAGCCACGCAGCAATATTAGATGCTTTCGGGAATGGAGAAGCGGATATTTTGTTAGGGACGCAAATGATTGCGAAGGGCTTGGATTTTCCAAATGTGACGTTAGTGGGTGTCTTGAATGCGGATACTTCTTTAAATTTACCGGATTATCGATCTTCAGAGAGAACCTTTCAACTCTTGACTCAGGTGGCAGGAAGGGCCGGACGAGCAGAGAAAGAAGGAGAGGTTATCATTCAGAGCTATAACCCCAATCATTATGCGATTCGATTTGCCAAAGACCAAGATTATGAAGGTTTTTTGCCTATGAAATGCAGATTCGCCGGCAGTTAGGCTATACGCCTTATTACTTCACAGTTGGGTTAACCCTATCCCATAAGAGTGAGGAAATGGTGATGGAGAAGTCACATCAGGTCATGGAAATTCTCCGATCTGGCTTATCTGATCAGGTCCAAATCTTAGGACCAACACCTAAACCAATTGCACGCACACATAATTTGTATCATTATCAAATCATTGTGAAATATCGTTTCGAAGAAGGCATGACTCAGGTCTTGAATCAAATCTTAGAATTTACACAAGAAAGAGGCAACCAAGATCTACGTGTCAGTATTGATAATGAACCTCAAAGTTTTATGTAAGGAAGAAAGAAATGACAAAATTAATTTTTATGGGAACGCCTGATTTTTCAGCGACGGTTTTAAAGGGATTGTTAGCAGATTCGCGCTATGAAATTTTGGCAGTTGTGACTCAACCAGACCGCAAAGTAGGTCGCAAAAAAGAGATTCGAATGACCCCGGTGAAGCAGGTAGCTTTGGAACATCAACTACCGGTTCTTCAGCCGGAGAAATTATCGGGTAGTCCAGAAATGGAAACTCTCTTATCATTAGATGCAGATGGAATTGTGACCGCTGCTTTTGGACAATTTTTACCGACAAAATTGTTGGAGAACTTCCAATTTGCGGTGAATGTCCACGCGTCTTTATTGCCTAAATATAGAGGTGGGGCTCCCATTCACTATGCTCTGATCAATGGTGATGAAGAAGCTGGGGTTACAATTATGGAAATGGTCAAGGAAATGGATGCCGGAGACATGATTGCAGCTCGTTCTCTCCCAATTTTAGATGAGGACAATGTGGGAACTTTGTTTGAAAAATTGGCTGTCCTTGGACGTGACTTACTCCTAGATACTTTGCCAGCTTACCTGGCAGGGGAGATCAAGCCAAGTCCACAAGATCCAAGTTTGGTCACATTTTCACCGAATATTTTACCGGAAGAAGAGGTTTTGGACTGGACCAAAACCAATCGCCAAGTCTTTAACCAGATCCGGGGGATGAATCCTTGGCCAGTCGCTCATACGTTATTAAATGGTCAGCGCTTTAAAGTTTATGAAGCAGAGCTATGCGAAGGAAATGGAAATCCAGGAGAAGTGATTGCTTTGACTAAAAAAGAGTTGGTGGTCGCTGCAGGAGAAGGAGCGCTGTCCCTCAAAGTTGTGCAGCCGGCAGGAAAACCCAAAATGTCCATCACAGACTTTTTGAATGGCGCTGGCCGTCAATTGAAAGTAGGAGATCACTTTGGAAGTTAAACAAATGAATGCGCGTGAACAGATCGTTCGAGTATTAGAAGAGGTTTTTGAACAGGGGGCTTATTCTAATATTGCCCTAAATCAAGCGCTAGAACACTCTCAACTTTCAGATAAAGATAGAAGCTTTGTCACGGAAGTTGTATACGGTACTGTAGCACGGAAGATAACGCTCGAGTGGTATCTCGCCCACGTGATTGAAGACCGGACGAAATTGGATCCTTGGCTCTATTATCTTTTGATGATGAGCTTGTATCAACTTGTCTATTTAGACCGCATTCCTGATCATGCCATCGTCAATGAAGCTGTCCGGATAGCAAAACGTCGAAAAGAAGGCAGTGAGAAGTTTGTCAATGCTATTCTTAGAAAGCTCCTCCGCGAGGGACTACCAGCTATTGATACGATCAAGCGAAAGAATAAACGTTATTCGGTAGAGTATTCCCTACCTGTATGGTTGGTCAAAGCATTGATCGAAGAATACGGTGAGGAACGTGCTTGCGCTATTTTTAAGAGTCTCTATCAGCGTAATAAATCCAGTATTCGTGTGATTGATCTAGACGAAAAAGAAGAGTTGGCTCAGCTACTCGAAGCAACCTCCTCTCTACTTGCTCCGTCCGCTCTCGTGAAAGAACAGGGACATTTTGCAGCGCATTCCTTGTTCAAAGAAGGGCGCATTACTATTCAAGACGAGTCCAGTCAATTGGTGGCACCGGCTTTGGATTTGCAAGGAGATGAGTGGGTTTTAGATGCCTGTGCGGCGCCAGGTGGAAAGACGACTCACCTGGCTTCTTATCTCACAACTGGGAAAGTCACAGCCTTGGATCTCTATGACCATAAGCTCAAATTGATTCAAGAAAATTCTAATCGGCTCCATGTTGCGGACAAAATTTTGACAAAGAAGTTAGATGCGACAAAAGTCTTTGAAACATTTGGACCTGATGCTTTCGATAAAATTTTGGTGGATGCGCCTTGTTCAGGGATTGGTTTGATACGGAGAAAGCCTGATATCAAGTACAATAAAGAGAGTGCAGATTTTGTATCTTTACAAGCTATTCAATTGGCCATTCTGGATAGTGTTTGTCAAAGTGTGCGTAAAGGTGGTATAATAGTGTACAGTACGTGTACAATTATGGGCAAAGAGAATTTTGAAGTAGTGGACCAATTTTTGAAAGACCATCCAAATTTCGAACAAGTCCCATTGGATCACGAAAGAAAAGATATTCTTAAAAATGATTGTATCCTTATTACACCCGAATTATATGGAAGCGACGGCTTCTTTATCAGTCGTTTTAAGAGAATCTCATAATATCAGGAGGAAACTGACAGTATGGATATTACGATCTTAACCGATGTAGGTCAAAGACGGACAAATAACCAAGACTATGCAAATCAATATAAAAACAAGGCAGGAAAATCTATGGTTTTACTTGCTGATGGTATGGGAGGACACCGTGCCGGAAATATTGCTAGTGAAATGGCAGTCACAGACCTAGGTGCGGCTTGGGTTTCTTCTGAGATCGAGACGGTTAATCAAGTACGGGAATGGTTTGCAGAACATTTAGAAGCTGTGAACCGTCGGATCCATTTAGCTGGGCAAGATGATGAGCACAAAGGAATGGGAACGACATTGGAAGCCTTGGCTTTTGTAGAAGGGCAAGTGATTTATGCCCATGTTGGAGATTCGCGGATTGGCCTCATTCGTCAGGGCGAATATCAGCAGTTGACCAGTGATCATTCTCTTGTAAATGCTCTTTTGCGAGCAGGTCAAATCACAGAGGAAGAAGCAGCCCATCATCCTCAACGTAACATCATCACTCAGTCCATTGGCCAAAAAGATGAGTTGGAGCCGGATTATGGTTTGGTGACGGTTGAAGCAGATGATTATATTTTGATCAATAGTGACGGTTTAACTAATATGATTGGTCCGGATGAAATCAGAGATATTGTCTTGAGTGATGTTTCACTGGAAGAAAAAGCTCAAACCTTGATTCGTTTTGCCAATAATGCTGGAGGCTTGGATAATATCACTGTTGTACTGCTCCACTTTACTGAGGAGGACGCAGCATGATTCAAATCGGCAAAATTTTTGCCGGGCGATATAAAATCATCCAACAAATTGGACGCGGCGGGATGGCAGATGTTTATCTTGCGCGTGATTTGATTTTAGATGGGGAAGAAGTTGCAGTCAAGGTACTGCGTACGAATTACCAGACGGATCCCATTGCAGTTGCACGTTTTCAGCGTGAAGCAAAGGCGATGGCAGAGCTGGACCATCCAAATATCGTTCGGATTACAGACATTGGCGAAGAAGAAGGACAACAATACCTTGCAATGGAATATGTTGCAGGTTTAGACTTGAAACGCTATATCAAAGAAAATGCTCCTTTATCAAATGAAGAAGCTGTTCGTTTGATGGGGCAGATCCTTCTAGCTATGCGACTTGCCCATACGCGTGGCATTATCCATAGAGATTTAAAACCACAGAATGTCCTCTTGACACCAGATGGAACAGCAAAAGTTTCAGACTTTGGGATTGCAGTGGCCTTTGCAGAGACTAGTTTGACCCAGACCAACTCGATGTTGGGGTCGGTTCATTATTTGTCCCCTGAGCAGGCGCGCGGTTCAAAAGCTACGGTGCAAAGTGACATCTACGCGATGGGGATCATTTTCTATGAGATGTTGACAGGACACATTCCTTATGATGGAGATAGTGCGGTTACGATTGCTTTGCAGCATTTTCAAAAGCCACTCCCCTCTATTCGTGAAGAAAATAAGAATGTTCCACAAGCTTTAGAAAATGTGGTGATCAAAGCGACAGCTAAAAAACTGACGGATCGCTATAAATCAGTGGCAGAGATGTATGTGGACCTTTCAAGTTGCTTGTCCTACGAGAGAAGAAATGAGAAAAAACTGATTTTTGAAGATCAATCGAAAGCTGATACAAAGACTCTTCCAAAAGTGAGTCCAACTCCAAAGACGGCTCCTGTTCCAATCTCTGAGGTACGCAGTGAAATCAGTTCGGTAGATCCTAATCGACCATTATCTGACCAGCAGACCATGGCACCAAGTAAAAAGCCAAGAAGACGCTTGCGGGCGCGCTACAAGGTCTTGTTTGTTGCCATTGCCCTAGTTCTTGCTGCCTTTACTTTCTTGTTGTATATGAGCCCAGCCAATAAAACCGTTCCAGATGTTTCCGGCAAAACCATTGCCGAAGCTA
This sequence comes from Streptococcus sp. HSISM1, assembly GCF_000448565.1. GTDB lineage: Bacteria > Bacillota > Bacilli > Lactobacillales > Streptococcaceae > Streptococcus. Next base: position 2,321,320 of record NZ_CM002128.1, read on the forward strand.
GAGCGGTTATTGAGGGACAAGACCTTCAAGTCGGTGAAGAGAAAGAAGAGTACAGTGATTCGGTTGCAGAAGGCTATGTCATTCGAACCAATCCAAATGCAGGGGCCCAAAAGAAAGAACAAAGTCGAATTGATTTGATTGTTTCAAAAGGACCAAACAGCTTTGAAATGCCAAATTACGTGGGTGAAACACGGGCAAAAGCAGAAGAAGATTTGAAAAATACTTATAAAGTATCAAGCAAAATGATCACGATTGAAGAAGTTGAGACCTTCGATTATGCTGCAGGGACAGTTCTTGAACAAACTCCAGCTCCAGGAGAGCAATATTCTCTGAATTCAAAAACTAAGATTGTTTTGAAAGTAGCGAAAGAAACGACTTCAATTGAAATGCCAAACTATGTTGGATCAACTTATGATTTTGCTAGAAGTAATTTGATTGAGATCTATGGTATTAAAGAAGCCAATATCGAATTAAGAAAAACAGAACATCTCCCTGATGGGGTAGTTGTTTCTGCCGGTCAAATTGTCAGTCAAACTCCAGAAGTTTCGAGTACGGTGGATATTAACCGAACACGAATTGTTTTGACTGTATATGAGCCTAAAGTGACAGCTTCTTCAAGTACGAAAGCCTCATCAAGTTCTGATACATCTAGTTCATCCTCTGGTGAACGATCAGATACAGAAAGTTCAAGCAGTAGTGCAACTAGTGGAGATTAATAAATCAGTCTAAGACTCAGATGGATTTCTGGGTCTTTTTGATTGTCTGCTATTATCCAACCACAGACGGAAGTCAAATGAGGAAAAATTTGATAAAATAGGAAAAGATGAGGTAGACTATGTGGAAAATACAAATTTTTATTTTCGTTGAAGCCGTTTTGTTAACATTAGCAGCGATCACCATTTTATCAATCGATTTTTCCAGATTTGTTGTCTTGATGGTTCTCTTTTTGCTCCTTTTGTATTACTATTTTGGCAAACAAAAAGCGAATTTTCTATTAATCGCGCTGAGTGTGCTCTTGTTTTTTATCGTGATGCTGAATCCTTTTGTGATTGCAGCCATTTTATTTGCGGTGGTTTATGGTTTATTGATTGCTTACCCTTATATGTATAAGGAAAATGAAGCAGTTGTGTTTGATGTTGAAGAGGATACGAAAATTCGTCAGGAAAAAACTCGATGGATTGGTGATTTACAACATTTTTCAAAGCAAAGTCGAGGGTATCGAGATCTGAATGTGATCCGAGTTTTTGGGAATGACACCCTCCATTTAGAGGAGGTAGCCATTTGCAATTGGGACAATGTAGTGATCATTCGGAAAGGGTTTGGAAATACAAAAATTATCTTACCGATTGATTTGGAATTGCATTTACAAATTAACACCTTGTATGGAGATCTGAAGTTTTTGGATCTTCCTGTCCGTAAAATGAGGAATGAAACCATAGATATTGAAACGGCACATTATCGGAGATCGCACCGTTCTGTAAAAATTGTGTTAGTTGGTATTGTTGGGGATGTTGAGGTGTTTCGCGCATGAAGAAATTAGACTATCTCCTATTGTATTTCTATTCCCTAATGGTGGTTGCGGTCATTTGTCATACCATTTTCCATTTTGTTGGTTTTCAGTGGGGCAAACTTCTCTCAGATCTTTCCTTGCTTCAATCATTCCTATTTTTGATTTTTAGTCTGACGCTTGCATTGACGGCTTTGGTTATCTTAATTATTAAAATCACGCAATTTGTAACGGTTCATGCAGTACAACAAAAGGTAGAAGCGATCCTGACTGCTTCACAGCGAAAAGAAATTGCCCCCAAAGAATTGAATCAACAGTTAGATTTATTGGACAGCAAATTGCTTCGACTAGAAGAAAATTTACAAAAAAGTGAAAATCGTGTGATGCGAAATGAGGAAGAAATTGTGGAAATCGAGCGTAAGAGAATTGCGCGTGATCTACATGACACGGTTAGTCAAGAGTTGTTTGCAGCCAATATGATTTTATCTGGAGTGGCAGCACAGGCCCTTGAGTTAGAGAAAAGTCAGATCCAGCAGCAACTAAATGGTGTGTCAGATATTCTAGGGACAGCCCAAAATGATTTACGCGTCTTGCTCTTACATCTTCGTCCTACAGAATTGGAAGGAAAAAGTTTGGTAGAAGGTATGGAGATGATTTTTAGAGAATTGAAGGAAAAGAGTAACCTAACAGTTGTCTTCCATCATAATGACGTGAGCATTCCAAAAGATATGGAAGAACATCTATTTCGAATCGTCCAAGAAATTGTCAGCAATACCTTGAAACATGCTAGAGCTCAACAAATGGATGTCTTTTTGCATCAGGAAGGAAAACAACTTCATTTACGGATGGTGGATGATGGAATCGGCTTTGAGCAGGAAAAATTGGAACGATTGAGTTATGGGTTGAAAAATATTCAAGAACGTGTAGAAGACATGGCGGGGACCATTAAAATAAGAACGAGTCCTCAAAAGGGAGTGGCTGTAGATATTCGTGTTCCCCTCCTTGTAAAAGATAAAAATGAAAAGGAAACTGTATGAAAGTATTATTAGTAGATGATCATGAAATGGTCCGATTGGGATTGAAAAGCTTTTTGTCCATGCAAACCGATATTGAGAAAGTCTTAGAGGCGAAAAATGGGCAAGAAGGGGTGGAGTTGGCGCTGAAAGAAAGACCAGACGTCATCATCATGGATATTGTGATGCCAGAGCTAAATGGAATCGATGCGACTCTAGCCATCCTAAAAGAGTGGCCGGAAGCTAAAATTGTCATTTTGACGTCTTATTTAGATAACGAAAAGATTTACCCTGTCTTAGATGCCGGTGCAAAAGGATATATTTTAAAGACCTCGTCAGCAACTGAGATCTTACAGGCTGTCAGAAAGGTTGCAAAGGGAGAATTTGCAATTGAGACAGAAGTTAGTCAAAAAGTTGAGTCACGAAAGAACCATGCTGAATTGCATGATGATTTGACAGCTAGAGAACGAGATATTCTGGCTTTATTGACGAAAGGATATGAAAATCAACGAATAGCAGATGAACTCTTCATTTCTTTAAAAACAGTGAAGACCCATGTCTCCAACATCTTATCCAAATTAGAAGTCAGTGATCGGACGCAAGCAGTCGTCTATGCCTTCCGACACCATCTGGTGAATCAAGAAGATTTTTAAAGGGAAACATGCTATAATAGAGCATGATCATAAGGGGGAGACAAGTGGACGCAAAATTACGTTATAAAGCCAAAAAAGTTAAAATCGTCTTTTTTGATATTGATGATACATTACGTGCAAAAGAAACTGGATTGATCCCAGAATCTGTCAAAGAAGTCTTTCATCAGTTGAAAGAAAAAGGAATCCGAACAGGGATTGCAACCGGCAGAGGGATTTTTGGGGTTGTTCCTGAAATCATGGACTTAAAGCCGGATTTTCTGGTAACCTTAAACGGTGCCTATATAGAAGATACAAAAGGAACTGTGATCTACCAATCACCAATCAATGAAGCAATCGTTTCTTCTTTTGTGGATTGGGCCAAAGAATCCGAGATTGATTATGGGTTAGTGGCTAGTCATCAAGCTGCCCTGTCTAATCGGACACCCTTGATCAGTGATGCTATTGACATCATTTATCCTAACTTACCCGTAGATCCAGATCTGCATTTGAAAGAACCTATTTTCCAAATGTGGACCTTTGATGAACAGGATAGTGAGCTAGAGTTGCCCCCTTCTTTGCAAGAGAATTTGCGCCTAGTTTCGTGGCATCCCCATTCATCAGATGTTGTTCGCTTTGAAGCTTCAAAAGCTTCAGGAGTTTCTCATCTTGTAAATCATTTGGGCTTGAAGCCAGAGAATGTTTTAGTATTTGGGGATGGATTAAATGATCTAGAACTGTTTGATTACGCTGGAATTAGTATCGCAATGGGAAAATCTGCTCCAGAGTTACAAGAAAAAGCTGATTATATCACTAAGAATTTAGAAGAAGATGGCATATTCTATGCCTTAGAGGAGTTAAATATGGTTGAAAAAGAATTGACATTACCACAGTTAGAACTTGCTACGGTTGACGGTCCTGTCGCTGTGATCAAAACCAATCACGGTGAGATGAACATTCAATTGTTCCCGGATCAAGCACCAAAAACAGTTGCAAACTTTGTAGCTCTTGCTAAGTCCGGCTATTATGATGGTGTCATTTTCCATCGGATTATTAAAGATTTTATGATCCAAGGGGGAGATCCAACAGGTACAGGTATGGGTGGCGAATCCATCTATGGGGAGAGCTTCGAAGACGAATTTTCAAAAGAATTGTACAATATTCGCGGAGCCCTTTCAATGGCAAATGCTGGACCAAACACAAATGGCAGCCAATTCTTTATTGTACAAAATCAACATCTTCCATATTCGAAAAAGGAATTGGTCCGCGGTGGCTGGCCTGAAAAAATTGCTGAAATCTATACGACAGAAGGGGGAACTCCTCACCTAGATCAACGCCATACCGTATTTGGACAATTGATGGATGAAGCTTCTTTTGCTGTGTTGGATGAGATCGCGGCTGTTGAGACCGGGATGATGGATAAGCCAGTAGAAGATGTCGTGATTGAAACCATCGAGATTGAGGACTAATATGAAAATTGGAGATAAGTTAGAAGGGACCATTACAGGCATTCAACCTTATGGTGCCTTTGTCGAACTAGAGTCGGGTGTCACGGGCTTGATTCATATCTCAGAGATTCGAAGTGGTTATGTAAGTAATATTCATGATATTCTTTCAATTGGAGAAAAAGTCTTTCTCCAAGTCATCGATGTTGATGAATATTCTAAGAAAGCTAGCCTCTCTCTGAGAACACTAGAAGAAACACCACAACGAAGTATTCGACACCATCGTTTTTCAAATGACCGCCACAAGAGTGGTTTTGCGCCCTTAGCTCAACAGATGCCGATCTGGGTCAAAGAAGGAAAGGTATTCTTTAGCAAACAAGAGAAAAAATAAAAACTTCGATAGGTTGATGAAACCTATCGAAGTTTTTTTGATATAGAGAATTATTCAAATTCGTAAAGGGTAGTAGAAAGGTAACGTTCTCCATTATCTGGTGCAAGAGCAAGAACTTTTTTACCGCTTCCCAATTCTTTTGCGACTTCAATAGCAGCATAGATAGCAGCTGCGCTTGAGATACCGACTAAGAATCCTTCAGCTCCACCGATAGCGCGTGCAAGTTCGAAAGCTTCTTCTGAAGATACGCGACGAACACCATCATATGCATTAGTGTCTAAAGTATTTGGGATAAAACCAGCTGAAATCCCTTGGATTTTATGTGGTCCAGGTTTTTCGCCAGAAAGGACTGCAGATTCATTGGCCTCAACGGCATAGACTTTGACAGCAGGATTATTCTTTTTCAAAGTATGAGAAATACCAGAAACAGTACCACCAGTACCAACACCTGCGACAAAAGCATCTAAACCATCTTTTCCAAAGGCATCAACGATTTCTTGTCCTGTTGTTCTTTCATGTACCTCTGGGTTAGCAGGGTTTTCAAATTGAAGAGGAAGGAAGCCATTTCTTTCTGCAGCGATTGCTTCAGCTTTAGCGATAGCGCCTTTCATTCCTTCACTTCCAGGAGTCAAAACGAGTTCAGCTCCGTAGGCTTGGATGATTTTACGACGTTCCACACTCATGGTTTCAGGCATGACAATCACAACTTTGTAGCCTTTAGCTGCGCCAACCCATGACAAGCCAATCCCTGTGTTCCCACTAGTTGCTTCGACAATGGTATCACCTGGTTTGATCAAGCCATCCGCTTCAGCTTTTTCAATCATGCTCAAAGCAATCCGGTCTTTAACTGATGATCCAGGGTTGAAAGCTTCGAGTTTGACATAGACATCTGCAGCTCCTTCAGGAACAAGACGGTTCAATTTGACAATCGGAGTGTTCCCAATCAATTCTGTAATATTTTCATAAATAGCCATAATATACCTCAGTTCTAGGTTTTCTTAATACTAACAAGTATAGTCCCTTGTGAGAAGAATGTAAAATATAGAAATTTTATGGGTGTGATAAAAAAAACTATCGTTGCCGATAGTATTGTTAATTATTTTTCTACAGAAAGCAGGGGGACTTCAACCTCACGAATTCCTTGGTCCTCAATAATGACTTTGCCATTGTAAAATTCGACTAAAGCCGCTGTGATAGAGTTTGTGTTTTCTTTATCCACAAAAATGGTTGTCATCACCTGATCTGTGAACATCGGATCTTGTTCTGCCAATTGATGGTCTTTTAAGAAATTAGCAAATTCTTGGTATTGGGAATAAGAAAGTGTGATCCCAAGAACCACTTGCTCTTTGATTTCTACCAGTCCAATTTCTCGAACTGCTTGTGCCACACTTCCAGCATAAGCACGAATCAGACCGCCAGCACCTAATTTAATACCTCCGAAATAGCGAGTAACCACGACACAACTATTAGTGATGCGATGATTCTCCAAAACTCCTAACATCGGTACCCCAGCTGTTCCACTAGGCTCTCCATCGTCACTGGTCCGTTTGATATCACTTTGTTCTCCAATGATGAAAGCAGAGCAGTTATGCGTAGCCTTATAGTGTTCCTTTTTGATGGCGTTGATAAAATCTCTAGCTTCCTCTTCAGAGGAGACTCGCTTGACATGACAAATGAATTTTGATTTTTTGATTTCTTCTTGAACAGTACCGTTCTCTTTAAATGTAACATATTCCATACTCTTATTTTACAAAAAAGAATGATTTTCTCCAACTTTTGCGAATTAATAAGTATGAAGATAGAAGATTCTTATGGAAGACTCTTAACGGAGAGTCAAATGACAAATGATCTGAAAGAAATTGCCCAAGAACTTCCAGCTATAGAAAAACAAAATGGAAGGTACCAATGCTTTCGATGTGGCAGTTTGATTGATCAAAAACTGTGGAAATTGAGTGAGGAGGTACTGTATTGTAGAGCCTGTATCCAATTGGGAAGGATCCGGAGTGATCAAAAACTTTATGCTATTGCACAGCAAAACTTTGAAGGACAAGAGGTGCTAAACTGGAAAGGAACCTTGACTTCCTATCAACAAGAGGTATCTGAAGGGCTTATCCAAGCAGTTAAAGCAGGAAAACATGCCTTGGTACATGCTGTGACAGGCGCTGGGAAAACGGAAATGATGTATCAGGTTGTAGCAACAGCTATCAAGGCAGGAAAAGCAGTCTGTATTGCTACCCCAAGAATCGATGTCTGTATCGAACTGTACGGAAGAATGAAGGATGATTTTTCCTGCCCCATCTCTTTGCTTCATGGAGAATCGGAGCCCTATTTTAGAACGCCTTTAGTAATCGCTACAACCCACCAATTGCTAAAGTTTTATCAGGCCTTTGATCTCCTTATTATAGATGAAGTAGATGCGTTTCCCTATGTGGACAATCCAATCTTATATAAAGCAACTCAGAATGCAATAAAAAAAGAGGGAAATACCCTATATTTAACAGCAACCTCTACAGATGAGTTAGATAAAAAGGTCAAGAAAAAGAAATCATTCGTTATAGTCTTCCAAGAAGATTTCATGGGAACCCACTAGTGGTCCCTGAAATAAAATGGGTGCCGAAAATTAGAGAAAAAATTGAAAAAGGAAGAATCCCTTACGAACTATTGCAACTGATCAAGAAACAAAGACAGACTCACTACCCATTGTTAATCTTTGTATCTGAAATAGAATTAGGACAACAATTCACTGAGAACTTAAAAAAATACTTTCCCAAAGAAACAGTAGGTTTTGTATCCTCACAGACAACAGACCGCCTACGAATGGTAGAAAAGTTTAGAAACAAAGCCATAACCATGCTAGTCTCGACAACAATTTTAGAAAGAGGAGTGACTTTTCCATTTGTAGATGTCTTTGTTTTAGAAAGTAATCACAAATTATTTACTAAAAGTGCCCTCGTACAAATTTCAGGAAGGGTCGGTCGAAGTAAAGAAAGACCAACAGGTGAACTACTTTTTCTATCAGATGGTATAACACGAGGAATGAAAAAAGCGATTAAAGAAATAAAGGAAATGAATCAGGAGGCTGGATTTTGAAAGAATGTCTGCTTTGTACTAAAGAGTTGAAAACTGGTGAACATTTCATAGATCTTATAATTATGAATCAACAAGAAGAATGGATTTGTAAAGAATGCAAAGAAGGCTTCGAACAAATTGGCGAAATCCATTGTCCTAGATGTTATAAAGATAAGGAGGAGAAAGTATGTAAAGATTGCGAATACTGGATACAAAAGGGGAATATGGTCGAACATGAAGCATTATATAGATATAATGCAGCAATGAAGGACTATTTCAAACGATATAAATTTGAAGGAGATCGTTTATTAGGAATGGTATTTGCATGTGAAATCAAAAAAGCCTTGAAAAAGTATAAAAGCTATACGATAATACCGACTCCAATCAGCCATGAAAAAAAGCAGGAAAGAGGATTCAATCAAGTATCGACTATACTAGATTTTGCAGAGATAAAGTACAACAGTCTATTCCAAAAAGAAGACACTTTAGCCCAATCAAAAAAACAAGAGAAGAAAGATTAAAAACCACTCAGCACTTTCAATTAAAAGGAGAAATTTCAGAAAAGCAGAAATATCTAATCTTCGATGATATCTACACAACGGGCAAAACAATCGAATTAATGAAGCGCCTACTAATTGAAAAAGGTGTGAAAGAAATAAAGACATTTTCAATCGCAAGGTAAAAAAAGATTTGCAAAAACTTTATGAAAGCGTTATAATATACATATAAATAAAAACATAATGTTTAGAAAGTAGGTACTAATATGATTAAATATAGTATCCGTGGTGAAAACCTAGAAGTAACAGAAGCCATTCGCGACTATGTCGTTTCTAAACTCGAAAAGATTGAAAAATATTTTCAGGCAGATCAAGAGCTAGACGCTCGAGTAAACTTAAAAGTTTACCGTGAAAAGACCGCAAAAGTAGAAGTAACCATTCCACTTGGATCTATTACACTGCGTGCAGAAGATGTCTCTCAAGATATGTACGGTTCAATTGATCTGGTTGTAGATAAAATTGAACGTCAAATTCGTAAGAATAAAACAAAAATCGAAAAGAAAAATCGTGTTAAATCTGGTGCAGGTAAATTGTTTACCGATGCAGTTGTAGAAGAAGCAGCAACCACAGAAAAAGTTGTTCGCTCAAAAACAATTGATCTAGAACCAATGGATTTAGATGAAGCGATCCTTCAAATGGATCTATTAGCACACGATTTCTTCATTTATCGTGATGCAGAGGATAACACAACAAATGTGATCTACCGTAGAGAAGATGGAGACATCGGTCTATTGGAAGTAAAAGAATAGAGATCAAAAAAGAGATCGAAAACATCAATTAATTATAGAGGAATCAGGAGCATTTTGTACTGACCCCAAAAAGTTAGACAAATAATTTAAGTTAAGGATTTAGTCCTGTATTGCACAGGACTAAGTCCTTTTAGTTTTACCTTAATTCGTTTGTTGTTGTAATAGTCAATATAGTTTACAATAGCTTGTTCCAATTGGTTAAGTGACTTAAATGTATTCTCGTAACCATAAAACATTTCCGATTTCAAAATGCCAAAGAAGGATTCCATCATGCCGTTGTCTGGGCTGTTTCCTTTACGTGACATGGACGGTTGAATTCCTTTATCCTCTAAAAAACGATGATAATACTGGTGTTGATACTGCCATCCTTGATCACTATGAAGAATTGTATTTGTGTAATGATTCTCAGTAAAGGCCTGGTCTAACATAGCTTTCACTTGTTCTAAATTCGGTGAAGTCGAAAGATTATAGGCGATAATTTCGCTATT
>NZ_CM002128.1:2331179-2334492 GCF_000448565.1 Streptococcus sp. HSISM1
TATGAAGTCTACGTAAATCGAAAAATTACTCCGGAAGACCTTCTAAATAATGTAGATAAGAGAATTATTTTACTCCAGTCTGATGATGAGAGCGGACTAAGTTACTTTTTAAAATATACAACCGAGTTTTTTAATAGCCAGGAATTAACAAGTTTTTATATTAGTGGTAGTGAAAATATTGCAAAACAAATTTTCAGACAGATTTTTAATGCTATCACTATTGAAGAAGTTGAGAAAAAAATATCAAAGTATCCTAAACGAGAAGTTATTTTGACGATACTCAAGACAATGGTATATCCACTTGATTGCATCCCTTTTATTCCCAATATAGGTTCTACAATTGTAAATATTATTGATTGTATTGATAGTACACTTAGCGTAGATGCGATACATTATGAAGACTATAAGCTCGAACGAGCTCTTATTGAATACCTAAATAAGATTAATCCAAGAGTTGCTCTTATCATAGAAGAATTAGATGAGAGAAATATTGATTTCCTAAAAATACTTATACAGCATAAAGTTGACTTAATAGTCGCGGTTCCAAATAAAGACAAAAATGAAGTTATTAAGTTCCTTTCAAAATCTGAAATTACTAATCCATATACGTGGAAACAGAAATTTTTACGCCCAGATAATCAAGAAACATACCATTTTTTCGAGAGCTATCAAGCCGAATTAGATGAAAAGAGTTTGTCTAAAATATCAGCTTCAAATTTTAGCATACATGCTATTATGTCATGCATAAAGAAATATGATTTCGAGCGTGAATTGACTATCTTTGAACAAATCGTTTTAGGTTCTCTAACACAATTAAGGTGTCCCTTGTCATTAAAATTCTTAGATAAAGTTTATCGGACTTATCTCCAAAAAACATTAACTCTAAATGAAGAGAACTCTGACGTTTCGGAATTAATTCGTAAACTATCACAGGATGGATTTATAGAATATTTAGATTCAGGGAGGATAATTTTAGCTAATACCGGTTTTTCCTATACACAAAACAAAATTGAAGAAACATTGCTTATAAATACGCTTGTTGATGTAATCTCCGAAACAGAAGAGTTATCTGTAGAACTTTGTAAATATGGAATTAGTTATACCAATAAGCAATTATCAAAGAAAAAATATTTTCTATTAGGTCTCCTAAAACTTCAGAGAGATGAAATAGATACTGATTATTTGTTACAATTAGTTTCTTGTGAATTAGATAATTTAACTGAGCTCTTAACAATTGGTCGACTACTGTATAATCGTTTCTATTTCAATGAAGTTTTTCACCTACTTCAAAAATATCCGCAATATAGTAATGAAAGAAGTTATCTGCTACTACAAGCTTTAGTCAAAGAGCGATTGCGGTCGTCAGACCACCTTGACCTTTTACAACATCTATTAGAGACTTCAGTAGACAAAGATGAGCAATGCTTAGTATTGTCAAACTTATTCGTTGCTTATATTAACAGGAATAATTCCACTGGGTATCGAGAAATACTTAATGGAACAGGAAAATTTTTCTATAAAAACTTTGTCGGTTCTAAATATTATCCTTACTTATTACGAAATATTGCATTTTATCTTCCTTTTGAAGAGGGGATGATAGCCTATAAGAATATTTTAGAGATTTTCAAAGGAACAGACGATATTAATTATAATCGAACATTATCGAATTATATTTGCTTCTTAATGAAATTTAGTACAATAGAAAATGCTAGAGAAGAGTTGCAAAATTTAGAAACTGAAATACAGCAAATACTATTGCTAAAGGATAGTAGATATGAATATTTATATAATAACTTTTCCTTATATTTAATGAATTTTACAAATCAAAATCCTACACTATACTTCAATATGATATCAGAAGATGAAACTGGTTCGGAGACTCCCTTTATTTACTCTAGGATCAATCTAACACTCTACTTAGCTAAAGTTTCATCTTTAGAAGCAAATAAATTATTTTCTCAAGTTAAATCTCTGGTAGATAATTCTCCTGTTTATCAAACCAAGCGATTTTTTGAGATTAATCAACTTCTCTACTTCTATATGAACGATGTAGATATTTCTGAATATCTGGATACTCTAGATACAAGTCCATTTAGAAACGATGATCATTATGTTGAGGAGCTAGCCTTTCACTATTTACAAAAAATTGAGGATGGTCAAAAATATACTGATTCGGACTGGAAAAAATTATTTTGCCCAGGTTATCTTTTTTATAGATATTATGATGTAAAACTGTTGTTTCCTGAAAAATTATGCTATTAAATAAAGATAACCAGTTTACAACCAAATCAACTGTGGGGGTAAACTGGTATTTTTTTACTTTATTGGATGTTTTACTCGTTCTATACCAATTTGTAATAGAGTGAGAATAATATCTTCATAAGTCTCAAAACCACTGTTTAAGAAGCTTAGCACAGAGCCACTATGAATACCAAGGTTCATCATAGTATTTACTTCTAAAAAGTATGGTTTTCTATCTGTCCCTATAATAAAGTCTATTCTTCCATAGTCAGATGGTTGCATACTTTGGAAATATTTCATTGATAAAGTAAACAATTCCTTGTTTAATTCTTCATCCTTACTTATTTCTGTTTTCAGACCTGCTTCAGTTCTTCGTTTTTGACTTGTACTGATAATGTTTCCTTTTTTATCTGAAGTTGAAAAATGCGGAGTTCCTATAATAATTTCACCATTGACCCCCTTAATGAATGGAACACCATACAATCTTCCATCAATAAATTCTTCAACAATTATTTCAGTTTGCTTGAGATAAAATTCTTTCTCTTTTTCTTTAACTTCTTTCCATGTTTCACAATAGCATGATTCATCAATACCTTCTGAACCACTACCAAATCGTGGTTTTATGAAATAAGGGCCAGAAAATGGTGGATGTTCTACCAATGGAAACTCTATGTTACCAATTTGCCAATTTGCAGTATTTATTCCCAAATGCTCAGCCAGATTTTTTGATAAATTCTTGTCTTCTACCAAAGCTCTGACATTAGGTGCTGCTCCAATATATGGTATTTTTAAATATTCACACAATGATTGTACAAAAATCTCTGAATTTCTGAATCCAATCCTATTGTAAAATGACCATACCAAATCAATTTCTTCATAGTTTTTAATTAGATAGTCAACATTATTTGATGTGATTATCTTATGGCCTGTTTTGGATAATACTTCATAAATCTTATGATGGTAAGTTTCAGCATAGAAAACTTCCATATCATTCTGTGGTTCGATATAAAAATCATGATTAGGTGCAAATTGGGCTAAGAATAGAATTTTCATACAATGTTCTCCTAGCGAT